>DASXVN010000008.1:0-73872 GCA_036504235.1 Armatimonadota bacterium
GGGGTGCCCGAGGTCTGCCGAGGGCGGGGTGGGCCCGCGCCTGCCGAGAACTCCCGGTTAGCGGTCGCCTCCGCCGTTCCCCCCTCTCCTGCGGGGGCTCGTCGGCGAGCGCCAGGAGAGGGGCCGGGGGTGAGGCCCGGCAGCCGTAAGCCCCTCCCGCCGCGGGAGGGGTGCCCGAGGTCTGCCGAGGGCGGGGTGGGCCAGCGCCTGCCGAGAACTCCCAGTTAGCGGTCGCCCCCTTGCCGTTCCCCCCCCTCTCCTGCCAGGAGAGGGGGCCGGGGGGTGAGACCAGCCGCCCCTACCTCTTCTCCCCTCGAATCTTCTCCCGCGCTTCCTCAAACAGCGGCGCCATCTGCGCCATGGTGTACGTCCGCTGCTCGAAACTGCGCTTTTCCAGCGTCTCCAGAAAGCCCCGGAAGTCCTCGAAGTACGACCCGTAAATGTGGAACGAGTCCGCGATGTGGTTATACTGGCCGGCGACGATGGGCCGACCCAGGCGCTCCCCCAGCCGCTCGGCCACGCTCTGCTGCAGCGCGGTGAAGGCGAACATGTTCATGAACGCGGCCTTGTAGGCGTCGTTGCTGCGCATGTGGGCCGACATCACCAGCCGGTCGCCCACCAGGCGGAACCAGAGGCGCTGCAGGCAGGCGGGATGGTCCGTTTTGCCGTCCTCCCAGGGCTTCCACAGGGTGGCCTGCGCCCGGCGGCTCTCCGGCGCGGCGGCCAGGGTCTCCACCACGTAGGCCAGTTGGTCCACCGGCTCGGCCACCCCCGGCACGGAGTACGCGGTCAGCCGCTCGTGGTAGGTGTACTGCCACTTGCCGGCCTCCGGGTCAATCCAGTGGTCGTGCAGGCCGTCAATGACCTCCTGGCAGTAGATCTCCAGGTCGTAGATGCCCCCCGGCAGCGCCCGGTGCAGGCGCGGCTCGCTGAAGGGCTCGGCAATCGCCAGGCACAGGGTCACGTCGCGGCTCGGCGGGTCGCCGGGGCGATCGTACTGGGTCTCAATGGTCATGCCCTGCTCCCAGCAGGCCAGCACCGCGCGCTCCCAGCCCTCGGCGAGGTTCTGGGCGCGGATACTGATTACCGGCAGATCTAGCGGAAGCTCGTTCATGGTTGCTGCCTTTCGGATTATGGTTGGGCAAGCGGCGGCGCGGGCGGGGCCAGGGGGGCCGTGCGCGGCGCCGGGCCTCCCGGGAGGGCCACCGGCGGGCGGACCGCCCGGGAGACCAGGAAGGTCCCCCCCAGCAGCAGTAGGAAGCCCAGGAAGATGAGCAGCGCGGCCCGCCGCTGCCTTGCTGCCGACGGACCGGTCTCTTTACTCGCCATAATGCGCCTCGCAGTATTGGTATTCGTAGACGTTGAGCAGATTCTGGTCGGGCCGCTCCTCGATCAACCGGAGGACGCGTTCCACCGCTTCATCAATCCGTGCGGTCATAACCACTCCTTCGGGACAGCCGGCTCGCGCAAAAGGTAAGATTATCTTACGTAAGACCGTCTTACCTTTTAGCCCCACCGCTGCGCGTAGTAGTCGTCCAGGCGACCGCGCAGGGCGACGACCTCCGGCTGGCGGCTCTCGCGCCAGGTCATGATGCTGAAGCCGAAGGTCTGCAGCGGGTGGTCCTCCAGCCGGTCCAACTTCTCGCGAATCATGGCCTCAAAGTCGCCCTCCCACAGCTCCACCCCGCCGCCCAGAGCGATGGGCCGGTCCCCGATCTCCGCCAGCGCCTCATCCTGGCTGATCTGCGGCGCGAAACCGGCGACCGTTTCACACCACTCGGTCAGGCGAATCTGCGGCAAACCGCGCAGGGTCTCCTCAAAGACATGGCGGCCGCCATCCATGTGAATGGCAATCGGCCCCAGGGCTGCAGCGATCTGCGTGTCGCAGGGCAGGCCGAACTCGCGGTAGTCGGCGCGGGAGATCAGGTCCACCGAGCACTCGGCGATGCGGCTGGTATAGCCGACCGCGTCCACCATGCGGTCCGCGCCGATCCACTCGGCCATCGCGCGCCGCGCCTGAATATTGAAGTCGGTGATCATCTGCAGCAGGTGATGCAGCCGCTCGGGCTCCGTCCGCATATAGACGAAGACCTCCGTGCCCAGGATCGAGTGGGAAGTGTTGATGGGGCCCTGCATGTCCGGGTAGACGATCTTGATCTCCGGCGGCGTGTGCGCCTTGTAAAACTCGATGGCTTCCCGAACCTGGGGCCAGCAGCCGGCGGTGTTGACGTCCGGCGGCTCGCAGTCGTCGAAAGCCTCCAGGGGCAGATGAGCGACGACCCCGCCCTGATTGCGGGGGCGGGTGTCAGGGACCACTCCGAAGGCGGAGGCGACACTGGGGACGCCCACCCCGCAGCCCAGCACCGGGGTGTAGCAGTTGTTGCTCGCCAGGGGACCCGCCATGCCGCGCAGGGAGTTGAGCAGGTTCTGCTCCAGGGGGTCCTCGGTGGCCAGCTGGGTGTCGTCAAGCACCGGAATCTCCGACCAGTGGGTGCAGCGGCCCAGCGACAAGGGGCAACCCCGGGGCCGCCGCCCCGCCGCCAGGTCCTCGTAAAGGTTGAGCCAGTTCTTCTCCGGGCGCTCTTCCATAACGTCCAGAACGGCGGCTACGGCTTCGTCAATTGCGGTGGTGCTCATAAAGGCAATACCTCGTAGTTGGTTTCCGCGGGAGAACAGCGACCGGAGTGGTTTCTCCGCCGGGGGGTCCCGGTCCTGCCGACGCCCAGCATCTCGCAAAAAGGCATCCGTCGGGGCAGGTCTTAGGAGTTGGACGGGGAACGTGCACGCTGGTCCCATGAGGCGTCCCCTCTAGCCATTGTAGGCGGGGCGGGGCGCGGCGTCAATCAAGGAGGAACTTCCATGTCCATTCGTGTCGCGGTTGTCGGCCTGGGCGGTCAGGGCCGGAATTATGCCTCTTATTTGCAGGATTTGCCCCCGTGGGAGGTGGTCGGCGGGAGCGACATCTCCCCCGCCTCCCGGCAGATCGCGGCGGAACAGTTGGGCTTCCCCGTCTATGAGACGGTGGAAGAACTGCTGGAAAAGACCCAGCCGGAGGTGGTCTACGTGGCCACGGCCACTTTCGCCCACGTCGAGCCCACCGTGACCGCCCTGCAGGCGGGCTGCCATGTGGTGCTGGACAAGCCGATGGGCGTGAACCTCGCGGAGGCCGACGTGATGGTGGCCGCCGCTCAGGCCGCGCGGGGCGAGCTGTTCATCTACCACAACCGCCGCGGCGATGGCGATTTCTTCGTGCTTAATGAACTGGTGCAGGCCGGGCGGCTGGGCGCGATCAAGCAACTGCGGTCGTGCCTGATGGCCGACGCGCCCGAGCCGGCCGCCACGCCGGAGAACTGGCGCGCGGACCCGGCCCGCGGCGGCGGCGCCCTGCTCGACTGGGGTCCGCACCTGCTGGACCAGGCGCTGGCGCTGGTCCCCGGCACGCCGCGCCGCCTCTTCGCCGAGGTGCGCACGATGAGCTGGACGCTGCCGGTGGAGAACTACTTCCGCGTGCAGGTTTGGTGCGAGGGCGACGGCTTCATTGACGTGGAGTACAACAACGCCGCCCCGCTGGAGATGCCCCGCTTTTACGTCCTGGGCGAGCGCGGGGCCGCGATTAAGTACGGCATGGAGGGCTGCGTCGGCTCCCCGCTGTCGCTGCTGCACACCGAGTTCCTGGTCCGCGACTACCTCGACGACAAGGTCCAGATCGTCCGCTCGGCTCGGCAAGACCCGGGCCTGCTCTGGCGCAACCTGGCGGAGGTAGTGCAGGGCAAGGCGGAGCCGCTGGTGCCGCTGGCGCACGCCTATAAGGTGATGAAGGTGCTCGACGCCGCCCGGCGCTCGGCCGAGAGCGGGGAGATCGTAGAGCTCTAGTGAGGCTCTCGTAGGGGCGCGTTTTGCCCGTCCTCGGGCAACACACGCCCGTTCGCTGACTGTCACTTAGCGAGCGGGCGTGTGTGCCGGCAAACGGCGCCGGCAAACGCGCCCCTACACGGAAACGGCCCTACCCCCAATTCCCCCTCCCTAAAGGGAGGGGGGATTGGCTTGGTGGCGGGGACGCCGTTCGCGGTCGCCGGGACCCACCCCCGGCGCTTACGCGCCGCCCCTCCCTAAATAGGGAGGGGTGCGGAGGAGGCGGGGGTGAGGCTCCCCGTTCGCTAACTGTCAGCTAGCGAGCGGGCGTGTGTGCCGGCAAACGACGCCGGCAAACGCGCCCCTACGCGGAAACGGCCCTCCCCTCGCTACTTTCCACCCGCTTCCACCCCTGCCGGAGCAGCCGCAACCCCTTCCTCCCGCAACATCCTCGCAATAATAGCGAAAACCCCTCGAAACAAACCCTGGGTATAGTAGCGTCACAGTCTGCAAACTAGCCCAGGGGGGTACACACCCATGAGAACCATCGTTTGCCTGCACTCGTCCGGCTCCGCTTCCGGGGCTGCGGCCGGGGTGGGGGGCTACTGCCGCTCGTGGTCCGGCCGACCGTACGTCGCGCCGCGGGCCCTACCGCCGCGGGACAAGCCCCAGACGCTCGTGGCCCCGCCGGCTCCCATCTCGACTTGGCCCGAAGGCGAGGAATCCACGTTATGAAAACGAAAATGCTGATCATCGGCGGGATCATCGTGACGCTGGGGGCGGTGCTGGCCGCCTACGGGCGGGCGACGGCCGCCCCGGCGACGCCACTCGTGCCCGGTCTCAACCAGGCGGACATGGCCTGGGTCTCGATTTGCGCCGGCCTGGTCATGCTCATGACTCCGGCGCTCGGGTTCTTTTATGGGGGGCTGGTCCGGCACAAGAACCTGGTCTCCACGGTCGTGCAGTGCTTCACCATCTTCGCGGTGGCCTGCGGCGTGTGGACGCTGTGGGGCTACAGCCTGGCCTTCGCGCCCTCGCATTTGGGGCTGGTCGGCGGGCTCAAGTACCTGTTCCTGCACGGCGTGGGGCAGGAGCCGGATCCCGTGTACGCCAAGACGATACCGGCGCTGTCCTTCTACTTCTTCCAGATGAAGTTCGCGGCCATCACCCCGGCGCTGATTATCGGGGCGATCGCCGAGCGCATCCGCTTCCGCTCGCTGATGCTGTTCATCATCGTGTGGGCGACCGTGGTGTACGCGCCGGTCGCGCATTGGGTCTGGGCGGACGGCGGGTGGCTGCGGAACCTGGGCGCGCTGGACTTTGCCGGCGGCACCGTGGTGCATATCCTGGCGGGCGTTTCCGCGCTGGCCGCGGCCCTGGTCATCGGGCGACGCACCAAGGTGGCGGGCGACCACGAAGGCCCCTCCAACGTGCCGTTCGTCATTCTGGGGGCGGCGCTGCTCTGGTTCGGCTGGTTCGGGTTCAACGCGGGCAGCGCGCTGGCGATGAACGGGCTCGCCGTCAACGCCCTGGTCACCACGAACATCGCGGCCGCCTTCGCCACGGTGAGCTGGATGGTCGTGGAGTGGTACCTGCACGGCAAGCCCAGCGCGACCGGCGCGGCGATCGGCGCGGTCTGCGGGCTGGTGGCGATCACGCCCGCCGCGGGCTACGTGGACCTGACCTCGGCTATCGTCATCGGCCTGCTCGCCGGGCTGATCTGCAACTTCTTCGTCATCCTGATGAAGCGCACCCGGCTGGATGACACCCTGGACGTGTTCGCCTGCCACGGCGTCGGCGGCATCTGGGGAGCGCTGGCTACCGGCTTGTTCGCGCAGAAGGCGATCAACGAGGCAGGCGCCAACGGGCTGTTCTTCGGCAACCCGAAGCAGTTCTTCATCCAGGTGGTGGCGGTGCTGGCCTCCGCGATTTGGGGGTTCGTGATGACGGTGGTGATTCTCAAGATCGTGGACCGGATCATGGGGCTGCGGGTCACCGAGGAGGAGGAAGCCGTCGGGCTGGACGTGTCCCAGCACGGCGAGGAAGCCTACGGCGGGCTGGTCTGGTACGTGCCCTCGGTGGTCACGCCGCATACCGGCGAGGCGATCCGGCCGGAGAGGATCCACTATACCTTCGAGAAGAAGGCGCCCCCGCCTCGGCGGTAAGGGGGGCATCCAGCGCCGGCGCGGGTAGAGCAACGCCCCCGGAGGGAGAGGCCCAACCTCTCCTCTCCGGGGGCGCAAGGCGCCCGGGGAGGGCGCAGCGACCAGTCAGACGCCCTAGCGCAACGGGACCAACTTCACGGTGTCGGGCGCGCTGGGCAGCTTCTCTTTGAGGCTGCTGTAGGGGGGCAGATGCAGCGTCTGGTGCAGGCCTTGGAGCGGCGCGAAGCCGGAGGCGCCGCTGAAGGTACAGTCCAGCGCCTCGCCGGTGGGGTTGTGCGCCTCCAGCAGGAAATCAGTGCCGTCGCTAACCAGGCTCACGCGCACGGCCTCCTGATCCCAACTCAGCCACTCCCCCACGTACAGCCGGGTGGCTTTCAGTTGCGTCTCGACGCTGGTCGTCACGCTGCCCTCGAAATACGGCAGGGGGCGCACGCGCTGGGTGTCGAGATCGTACTCGCCCAGGACGGCATTGCGGCGCAGGCCCGACACCCGCACGGGGAGCGGCTCGGGCAAGTTGTACTTGCCTAGCTCCAGCGTCGCGCCCCCGTTCTGCTGCGCCAGATCAACGACGTAGGCGATCCCCTGCAGCGTGCCCTGGGTGACTTTGTACGGGTAGGCGGGCGGGACGCCGAGGCCGTAGTCGCTCAGGAAGGTCTCCAGCCAAGCGTTGCTGCCCTGCTCCGCCTGGTAGGCGCGGGCGGCGCGCAGCATGCGCACCGTGAGGCGCTCGCCGGCGCGGTAGACGCGCAGGTATTTCTTGCTCAAGATGAACTCATGCTGGCGCGCCTGGGACTCACAGGCCACTTTGTCATCCAGGGCGACGAAAGCCATCGTGCCGGCCAACGCTTTCGCCTGGTACAAGTAGCCGCCGGGGGTGAACTCGGTGTAGCGGGAGAAGGGTTCGTTCTGCTCGAAATCCCACGCCCGCGCCGGCTCCTGGGCGCCGGGCTTGAGGACCAGGAAGTTGAACTCGCCCGCCGCGTCCGGCCCGAAGAAACGTCCCAGGCGGAAGCGAGTCAGATTCACGTCCTGCTTGAAGGTGACGGTGATCTCATTGACCATCATGGTCACCGGCGCCATATAGCTGGACCGCACCAGCCAGCGGCGGGAGTTGATGTCGGCTAGTTGCGTGTCCTGGAGCAGGGGCGGCGTACCGTTGAAATCAAAGCGCTGGCCGGGGGCGTATTGCTGGTCGCCCACGGTATCGAACACCGCCAGGTCGTGGCTCGCGAGTTGCTGCGAAAAGCGCATCGCCATCCCGACCGGCTCCTGCCCGCGATCCGTGAAGAGGATCGGGCCGAGCTTGAAGGCCGGCGGGTAGATGCCGCTGCCCTCAATGCCCTGGAACTTCAGCGCGTCGGTATGGTCGGTGGTGAACTCGCCGCCGCCGTCGGGACAGCCCTTGTGGTAGCAGATGACGTCCTGGGAGCCGTGCTGCACGAGTTGCGTGCGGTCCTGATTCCAACTGGTGGTATGGTGCATGCCCATCAGGCGGTCGCCCATGTGCCAGACGCGGTTGGCGCCCGCCAAGGTATAGAGCGGCGGCGCCACGGCGGTGCGGCCGTTGACGTCGGTGACGAGCAGGCCGAGCACCTGCTGCTGCGCGGTGGCTTCGTCAATCACGGCCGTGAACTCCTTCTCACCGGCCGGTCGCCACCGGCGGTAGACAGAACCATCGGCCGCGTCGGTGATGCATACCTCGGCCAGGCCGACCTCGCTGGTGGCCTTCAGTAGGATGCGGAAGCGACTGGAATTCGGGCGAAAGGGTTCGCCGCCCGACGCCTCGTGCCGCCAGACCGGCACGGCCGGACCGTTGGTGAGGTAGGAGGGCATGTCCTCGCCCCCCGCGCCCTGGCGGGCGAAGTTGGGGACCTCGCTGACGTTGTCGGTGCGCAGCACGGTGAGGTGCGCGCCTCGCACCGCCGCGGCCAGCGCCGCCGGGCTCTTCACATGCACCAGCGACATCGGCAGCAGATGCATGTCGTTGGCCTCGCAGGAGCGCAGCCAGCGCTGCACGCCGTCGTCCACGAGCTTGTCCCCCTCGTAGGTCAGCGGCGCGCAAGCCATGATCACATATTCCCACCAGGGGTTGTAGGGCGACTTGCCCAGACCGGCTACCACCTGGCCGATGCGCCAGCCGTAATCAACGGTGATGCCGACCGGCTCGGTCATGCGCCCCTGAGCATCGAAGTGCTTGCGGCTGGGGAGTTCCGGCGCGCCGGGGAAGAAGCGGTAGACGCCATTGACGTCCGGGCCGCCCCAGCCGGGCACCATCGCGAATTTCGCGTTGCTCTGCGCCTGGCAGGCCGCCACCAGGGCGGCGTACGTCTCCGGCGTGTGCTTATTGGGGTCATCGGTGAAGACCAGATAATCCAGTCCCGCGGCGCGGGCCGCTGTCGCCCACTCGGCCACGGTTCCGGCCCCGCCCCCCGCCTGGCTCTGCGCGCCGAAGAGGCCGCGCACCGCCGGCCCGGGGGTAATACGAGTCCAGTCCGCCTCCGGCCAGACCACCGGCGAGAGGTCCACCGGCCGGGGGGCCGGCGGAGCGGGCGGCTGATACCCGCCCAGGCCGGCGGCCTGCGCCGGCTCGGCCAACCAGCGCCAGGCATTCAGCAAGAAGCGCTGCCCGTCGCTGGCATGGATCCCGTCGCCGTTGAGTAAGAAGGCGTCCTTCATGGCCGGATGCTGGTAGTTGCCCCAGGTCCAGGTGGTGTAGATCGGCTGCAACAACATGCGGCCGGGGCGGTCTTTGGTACCTTCCCGCACCGCGATCAACTCGGGACGGGTGGCGTAGGTGCCGGGCTGGTCGGAATAGGTGAACTCGCGTTTTCCCGTGCCGGCCGGAGTGCCATTGCGGGTGGTGCGAGCGGTGTCCATCCCGCGGACCAGGACCTCCCAGGAGGGCCCGAACTTCATGGGGATGACGCCCGGCCAGCCCCACTCGCCGTCGCGGCCAAAGAACAGACCGCGCACTCCCTCGGTTACCGGATGACGAACGAGATCGGTGGTCCAGATATAGCGCATGCGCTCGCGGAAGGAGGACAGCAGCGAGACGGAGACCTCGCGGGAGGGATCCTGGAGTGCTTCGTCCAGCGCTGTCGCGTCGATGCGCCGGCCGATGCTCTCGGTCCAGGCGTTGGCGCCGTAGCCCGCGCCCAGCGGCGTCCAGATCAGTCCCCCGCCCTGGCGGCTGTATTCCAGCAAATTCGCGACGATGCCCGGCTTCAGGGCCGTGCGGACCACCTGCGGGTCCCAGGGCTTCTCCAGCGGCCCGCTGGCGATGACGACGTGGAACTTCTTCAGGAACTCGACCGGGTAGTTGGCCGGGTCGGCGCCGGTGGGGTCAGGGCCCAGCGGACCATAGAGGTTGATGCCCTCTTTGCGGCATAGTTCCGCGAAATTGGCCGGGGCCCAGATGTAGTACCCCAGCAGCAACACATCGATGGCGGGACGCGGAGGAGCCGGGACCGGCTGCTGGGCGCCGGCGACGCCGGCACCTAACGCGAGGCAAAGCAGAAAGCCCACAGCCGAGAAGGTAGTGCGACGTTGCACCCAAGACGCAAACACGCTAGCCAGCATGGTTGTCTCCTTGACCGGCAGGTAACGGCGGATTACGGCTGGCCTCCCCGTCGTGAGGGCAGGGCAGCATTAAGGTACGAAACGTTTCCGCGGAGGGAAGCGACATCCCTCCTCGGTCGGTCCTACGGGGTGTCCCCCAGCATCCAGCGGAGCACCGGGCAGAGCAGGTCCGGCCAGTCGTCGGTCTCCCAGAAGGCCCGCTGCGTGCCGACCGGCTCGCCGCAGACGGTGCCCGCCACGACCGCTACCTTCCCTGCTCCGTAGCGACCGCAGATGAGGAAAGGCCGGTCCCCGGCGGTTATCTCGACCCACGCGTCTGGTTTGGGCTGGACCGCGTTGAGCCAGAAGCAGGCGGAGGTCTCGGGCAGCTTGAGTCCGTGCAGGACGCGGGCCGCGGGCGCTACCATCAGCCGACCGGGCGGATCGAGACGCACCAGGTCAAAGGGAGTAGCGCTGACCTGCACCGGCAGGACGTCGCCCAGCACACTGTTGCGGTAGGCGCCCGCCCCCAGGGAGAACTGGCCGCCCAGCACCAGGAGGCTCCCGCCCGCCTTGACGAACTCCCGCACGGCATCCTGTCCGAAGTCCGTGAGGCTCGGGGCGGTAACGTTATTCAGCACCAGCAGATCCTGCTTGAACATCTCCTCATAGCTGCCGGGGAAGTAGGTCAGGGAGGTACCGGCGAAGGTCTGGGTGAGGTAGGAGTCCTCGATCACCGAGATACCCGCCCGGGTGGCCAGTTCCGGGACCCGGAAGTAGTGGTAGAAGGGACCGCGGCACTCCAGCATCCGAGGCTCGGGCTTGCGGTAGTAGGCCAGGCCGGGGGGCTTGAGGAACTCCTTGACCTTACGGGGCGCCGGGCGGCGGTAGGTCGTGGTACCCGCACCGGCCATCAGATCGAAGCCCTCGCCTTGGCTGCCGGGCCAGTAGTAGGAATAGCTCTCTTGGAGGCTGGCGCCGGCGGCGGAGAGGCCCGTTAGCTCCACGTCACACACCAGTCGCTGGTCCATCTTCACCGGAATCGTCTGCACCTGCCGCTGGGGCTCCCAGGTCAGGTCGCCGCAGGTCAGCGCCGGCAGATCGTGGACTTCGCCGCTGTCCACCCCGCGTAGCTGGGCGGTAAGGCGGACGTCTTTGAGGTTCCCCGCCACCGACCGGCTGAGGGTGTGCGTGATCTCCAGGCGGTCCCCCCGGGGGGTCATGGTCATCCCGGCGATCACCTGCGGGGAGGCGTGGCAGAACCCGGGGAAACCCTTGGTCAGGATCATGTCATACTCGGTTTCCCACTTGCCGCCCTTCGGCAAGGTCGCGTAGTCATAGGACCATTCGGCCGTCCACGAGTTGTTGCAGTTGTAGAGGAGCTTGAGCCAGTTGTAGTCCATGAGCCAGACGAGTCCCTCGCCGGTGCTCGTATTCAGGGCGGCCGTCCACCCCTCATAGGGGTTCCTCTCGTAGTCGGTGCCGGTCATGGTCTTGGTCTGGTCGTCCCAGCCGGTCTCGCTGACCCCGCGGATACTGGGCCGGTAGTAGCGGTTGTGCTCGGGGACGCCGGAGAGGTACATCATGAAGTCCGGCCACAACCCCTGCACGGTGGACTGCGCGCCCTCGTTGATCATGCCGAGCTGAACGCGGACCACCGGGCTGCCGCTGGGGAAGGTCATTTTGCGGTAGACGGTGACGTTCTCTTTGGTGAGGGTGCGGAACTCAAGGACCACTTGCTCGGGGCCCGGGTCGAGGATCTGGTAGGTGTGCTTGATCCAGGCCAGGTCGCTGGTGGGAAAGCCGACACCCACGAAGACCGTGCGGAACATGCCCCCGTAGCCGGGGAAAATCCACTCTTTATCGCCGTAGCGCGTCTTGAAGGAGGAGGCCGTGGCTCCACTCTCCGGCGCGAACTCCACGTCGAAGTACCCGTTGCTCACCCGCAGGTGCGTGATCCCGTTGCCCTTGGCTAGCTCCTGGACCTGGACCTGCGCCCCGGCGGGAGCCGCTAGCGCTCCCGCGAGCAGCAAGCAGCTAGCGAGGAGAGAAAGGTGTAGTCTCATGTTATTCGCCCTCCATCTCGGCGACTACGATCGTCCAGAGCTTGAGTTCGGGGACCCTAACGACGCCGTTTTCGACGGGGACCTGTTGGTAGGTCAGGGCCGGGTCGCTGGTCGCCAGCCAGACCCGCAGGGGCGGCCGCTGGAACTTCACGACCACGTCGGTGAGGGGCGCCGGCAGTTGCTGATTATTGGCGTCCAGGTTGGGCTGGTCGGGACGGTTGATTAGATGCACCACTACCTGGCGCTTGCCCCCGGCCAAGGGGCGCTGGTAGACGAAGTCCTTCCACCAGGCCCGGTCCCCAGGCGAGGTGACGGCGACCAGCGACTCGGGGGCCGGGACGCGCTGGATCCCGCGTCCCCACAGCACCGCCGAGAACCGCGTGGCGAAGCGGAAGAGGTCCTTCTGGATCGGGTAGTGGCTGCCGCCGCGGTCGCTGGCGCGGTCGAGCGTCGGCCCGGCGAACCACGGATGGTTGCCGCAGGCGAAGACAATCGGGTACTGAATACGATCCACGTTGGGGCACACGTCCCAGACGCAGGGCATCAGCGGATAGGTGTAGCCCCCGCGCGCCCGCGCCCGGTCCGCTTCCCGATTCAGGAAATCGGCCATCCCCTGCCAGCTATGGGTGGGCGCGGTGGACAGCCAGGCGCCGCGGATCGGCTCGTAGCCAACGCCGCCCCCGCCGCGACATTCCTCGTCAAGGTCGGCGGCATCGGTTCCCGAGTTGTACATGAAGAGGTAGTTGGGAAAGAGCTTGGTGATCGTCGAGCGAACGGTCCGGGTGTTGAGCCGCTCCACCGCCGCGGCGGCCTCGCCGGAGGGGATACGTTTGCCGGTAACATCGTAGGAGCCGGGCGGATAGAGCAGGTAGTGCCCGTCGAAACGCACGCCGTCCCAGCCGAACATCCGGGTGCTGGCGATGATCTGCTGGAGGCCGAAGTCCACGGTCTCGCGGCGGGTGAAGTTAGGGAAGGCCGAGACGGCCCAACCGGCCATGACGCTGGTGGCGCGATGATCGGGGTTCCGCTGCCAGTCCATTTTCGGGATGTCCGGGCCCAGCGCGATCTCACCATCGTCACCGTACATGAACCAGTCCGGGTGGCGGCGGGCCAACTCGCCGGCGGTCAGCGAATAGGCGTAACCGGCCGCGTAGCACATGACCTTGAGTCCCTGCCGGTGCGCCTGGGCGATAGCGTGGCGCACCGCCGCCTTCTGCACCCAGCCGTAGACACTGGGCCACTCGTCCCCCGCGGGCGCCAGATTGGCGTAGGTATCCGGCGGCCACCCGAAATACTCATAGAAGTTACCGTAGCAGGACCGGCCCCGCAGGACGTCGGCCGTGAGAGCATCGAGGTTGGCCGGGCTGGTACTGAAGAAGTTGCCCGAGGAGCCGCCCCCCGCGTAGATACCGACGCGCTGCATTTCGCGGGTGGGACAGACGTTGAAGTACTCGCTGCCGCCGGCGAGGCGCTGGTCCCCGACGAACAGGTCCGCCCGCGCCTCGCAGCCCAGCACGTCGAGGGTCTTCCACAAGGCCCTCACGCGCTGCTGCTGTTCAGGACCGACCAGGAAGGGCTGGTCCAGGACGGTCTGGGCCTCCGCCATCTCCCAGAGGACCTTGACCGTCAGGCGGCCCTGCACCGGCTGCTTTCCGGGGTTGACCACCGTCACGTCCAGGTTCGCCGTCTGGCCCGGATCGTAGAGGAGCTTATCGGGCCAGACAGAGACTGTTACCTGGTCCTGCGCGAAAGCCCTCCCGGCCAGACAGAGGAGGCCGCAGACCACCACCATAGCGAGCTTTCCCAAGTTCATTGCCGATTCTCCTGCCTTTCTCGTCAAGCGGACTCCCGAGAACCGGGAGCGGTCGAGAGCCGCGGGGGGCAGCCTCCTCTGGAAAGTGCGCTGGGAGTCGAGTGAATCCCTTCTTTTGCGTCGCCCACCTCGCCGGGCGCGCGGGGATGACCTCGCCTTGAGGAACGATAGGTTGGCGACAGCGGGATATGAGTCCCCGCCCTACAAACGACGAACGGCTCGGTCCCGCTTTCTGCCCGGCCTCGAAAAGAACCCGAAACAATCCTCCGGTAGACTGTGACACACACTCGAAGCATTAGCCTGGGGCTGGGTGCTTCCGGGAATGAGGGGATGAGGATGAAGCGGAAGATGTTACTGGCGGCGGCGGCGCTGGTCGTGGTCGCGGGAGCCCTGGTGGCCCTGGGGCGCGAACTGGGTCCGGGACTGCCGCAGTCCATTGAGGGGATGAACCCGGCGGACATCGCCTGGGTGTCAATCTCGGCCGGGCTGGTCATGCTCATGACCCCGGCGCTGGGGTTCTTTTACGGGGGGCTGGTGCGGCAGAAGAACCTGGTCTCCACCGTCGTGCAGTGCTTCACCATCTTCGCGGTGGCCTGCGTAGTGTGGACGCTGTGGGGTTACACGCTGGCCTTCGCGCCCTCCGCCGGGGGGATGGGGCTCATCGGCGGGTTCAAGCATCTGTTCCTGCGCGGCATCGGCCTGGCGCCGGACCTCGCTTATACCGACAAGGTCCCGGCGCTGTCCTTCTACTTCTTCCAGATGAAATTCGCGGCCATTACGCCGGCGCTGATCGTGGGGGCCATCGCGGAGCGCATCCGCTTCCGCTCGGTGCTGGTCTTCATCATCGTCTGGGCGACGGTGGTCTACGCGCCGGTCGCGCACTGGGTCTGGGGCGACGGCGGCTGGCTGCGGCAGCTCGGCACGCTGGATTTCGCCGGCGGCATCGTCGTCCATCTCCTGGCCGGCGTCTCCGCGCTCGCCGCGGCGCTGGTCGTGGGTCGGCGACGGGCCACGGGGCCCGAGGAGGCCACGGGACCGGCCAACGTGCCCTTCGTCATCCTGGGCGCGGCGCTGCTCTGGTTCGGCTGGTTTGGCTTCAACGCGGGCAGCGCGCTGGCCATGAACGGCGTGGCCGTCAACACCCTGGTGACCACCAATACGGCGGCCTGTTTCGCCTGCGTCGCCTGGATGCTCATTGACTGGTACCTGGTCGGCAAGCCCACAGCCACGGGCGCGGCAATCGGCGCGGTCTGCGGCCTGGGGGCCATCACGCCGGCCTCCGGGTACGTCAATATCTACGCGGCGATGGTCATCGGCCTGGTCGCCGGGGCGGTCTGCAACTTCGTGATGGTGCTGATGAAGCGCAGCCGGCTGGACGACACGCTGGACGTGTTCGCCTGCCACGGAGTCGGCGGGTTCTGGGGCTCGCTGGCTACCGGCTTGTTCGCCCAGAAACTGATGAACCCCGCGGGCGCCGACGGTCTGTTCTACGGCAACCCCCACCAGTTTCTCATCCAGCTTTTCGCCGTGGGCGTCGCCGCGGCCTGGGGCTTTGTGATGACGATAGTGGTGCTCAAGCTGATCGAGCGGGTGATGGGGCTGCGGGTCACGGCCGAGGAGGAGGCGCAGGGGCTGGACGTAACCCAGCACGGCGAGCAGGCCTACGGCGGCCTGGTCTGGTACGTGCCCTCGGTGGTGTCGCCCCGCGAGAGCGATGAGCCGATCCGGCCGCAGGTACGGTACACGTACCAAAAGAAGGGGCCGGGGGGCCGCGCCTAGCGCGGGCCACTCACTGGCGACCAAACGAAAACGGCGTCCCCTCGGGGACGCCGTTTGTGTTTGCGGGTAAGATCGGCCTGGCTAGTACGCGTACAGCCGGCCGTGGGGGCGGGCGGAGGCGGCGCGCAGCTTGAGGAAGGGCTTGCTCATGATCTCCTCTAGCGACAGGCCCAGCGCCTCACAGTAGCTGGTGAGGATCGACTGGAGCTGCTCCAGGTCCTCCTCGGTCAGTTCCTCTACCGCTACGCCCTTGCCGATGTGCGCCTCGGGAACCGTGCCGCGCACAAACATCGCGCCGCCGTGCATCCCACTGCCGCAGTAGCGACCAACCAACGGCTCGTCCGCGGGGGTGTCGAGGCCCAGGATGACCAGCTTGCCGCCGGCCATGTACTCGCCGGCAAAGTCCTTGACGCGCCCGCCGATGACGATGGTGGGCTCCTTGTCCAGGTAGGACTTCATGTGGATGCCGATGCGGTAGCCGGCGTTGCCGCGCACGTAGACCGAGCCGCCGCGCATGGAGTAGCCCAGCACGTCGCCGGCGAGGCCGGGTACGACGATCAGGCCGTCGTCCATGGTGTTCGCGACCGCGTCCTGGACGTTACCCTCGCAGTAGAGGCGGGGGCCGCTCATGAAGGAGCCCAGATCATTGCCGGGAATGCCGCTGATGCGGATGGTCACCGGCGCGGTGATTCCAGTGCCGATGTAGCGGTGGCCGCAGACGTTGACCAGGTCAAACTCGGTCTCGCCGGCGGCGATGCCAGCCTTGATGGCGGCATTCAGGGTCTGATGCGAGTAGTTGGCGGCGTCAATGGTCATACTTCAATCCCTGGTCCCATGACTTGGTGGAGGCGGTAGTCCTTGGGCAGCGACAGCATGCCGAGGTCTCGCCCGATAAGCTTATGCTTGAAATCGCTGACGTCAATCGCGTCGCGAATCAGGCCGGTGATGATCCCGGCGCGGTCAATGTCACCGACGAAGATAGCGCCGACGATCTTGCCGTCCCGGATGACGATGCGGCGGTAGTCGCGACCGTTGGCGGAGGTCGACTCGAGCACCTCATCGCCGGGCGCGGCGTTGGTGAGGCCCACCGAGATGGTCGGCAGGCCGCAGATCTGAATGGAGTTCATGGCGACGCTGCCCTCGTAGGCCGTGTCGCTGCCGGCCATGTTGGCCCCGGCGACCTGCCCCTGGAGGTACGCGCTGGGCCAGATGGCGACCGGGCGGGACTCGCCGAGCAGCACGTCATAGCCCTCGGCGACATCGCCGGCCGCGTAGACGTCCGGCAGTGAGGTCTGCATGTGGTCGTTCACGATGACGCCGCGTTTGACCGCGCAACCCGCGGCCTGCGCCAGGGTGGTGTTGGGCCGCACCCCAATAGCCATAATCACAAGTTGGGCGGGCAGCGTCTCGCCGCTGTCCAGTTGGACGCCGACGACGCCGACTTCCGAGCCCCCTAGGCCGGTCGCGCCGGTGGAGGTCACAACTCGGACCCCGCCATCTGCCAGCGCGCGGCGGGCGGCGACGGAACCCTTCTCGTCCAGCGCCTGGGCCAGCACGCGGTCGAGCAACTCCACGATGGTGGTCTTGATGCCGAGCTTGACCAGCGCCTCAGCAGTCTTGACGCCAATCATGCCGCCGCCGACGACGACGGCCTCGTTGACCTGGCGATGCTCCAGGTACTCGCGGACGCGGCACATGTCCTCGTAGCGGGTGAAGGTGTAGACGCCGGCCAAGTCCACGCCGGGGAGGGGCGGAACGATGGGCGTGCCGCCGGTGGCCAGCAGCAGCTTGCCATAGCCGATAGTCGTCCCGTCGGCCAGCACGACCTCGTGGGCCTCCGGGCGCAGCTCGGTGACTTCCGCGCCCAGCAGCGTCTCTACCTTCATCCGCTCGTAGAAATCAGCGGGGCGGTAGGCGAGCTGCTCTTCCGGGATCTTACCGGCTAGCACGTAGGTGATGAGCGGGGCGCAGTAGGCGGCCTGCGGCTCGCGCGAGATAACGGCCAGCGTCCCCTCCATGTCCTGGGTCCGCAGGGACTCCACGGCCGCCACGGCGGCGGTCGAGTTGCCGACGATCACATAGTCGTAGCGTTTGTCACTCATAGATCAGGGCCTCATTCGGGCAGTGGGCCACGCAGGCCGGAGCGTCCTCGCCTCCGCACAGGTCACACTTGGAGACGACCTTGCCCTTCTCGATATCAATGTGGATGCCGCCGAAGGGGCACATCATCACGCAACTCCAGCAGCCCACACACTTGTCTTTGTCGTGGCTAACCACGCCGGTGGCCGGGTCGCGGGTCATGGCCCCAGCGATGCAGGCGGCCACGCAGGGGGCGTCCTCGCAGTGCCGGCACTGGAGGGCGAAGGAAAGGGCGCCGTCTTCCTCCACGCGGCAGGCAGGCTCGGGACGGTTCTCCTCGTCGGCGAAGGCCTTCACCAGGGTCTGGTGGCCGGAGTGCTCCAAGATGCAATAGATCTCGCACAAACGGCAGCCGATGCAGTGTTCCTCTTTAGCGTAAATGCGTTTCATATCAGTTCTCCCGTGGCGGACGCAGCCTAGCGGCCCGCCGGGCTCACCCCGAGGATCTCCAGTTCCTGGGCGGACATCTCAATGCCGCGGAGCATCTCGCGGTTGCCGCGCAGGCTGTCAATGGAGTTCATGCCCATGCCGCCGAGCATTTCCTTCATCTCCAGGGACCAGGCGCGCAGCAGGTTTTTGAGCCGCTTGACGCCGATCTCGGGATTGAGGCGCTTGGTCAGGTAGGGGTCCTGCGTGGCGATGCCCCAGGTGCACTTGCCGGTGTAGCACTTCTGGCACATGTGGCAGCCGAGGGCCACCAGGGCGGAGCTGCCGAGGTACACGGCGTCCGCGCCCAGGGCGATGGCCTTCATGATGTCGGCGCTATTGCGGAAGCCGCCGGCGGCCACGAGCGAGGCCTGGTGGCGGATGCCTTCCTTGCGCAGTTGGGCGTCCACCGCGGCCAGCGCGAACTCGATGGGGATACCCACGTTATCGCGAATCATGGTCGGGGCGGCGCCGGTGCCGCCGCGGATACCGTCAATGGCCACAATGTCGGCCCCCGCGCGAACCGCGCCGCTGGCGATGGGCACGATGTTGTGGACCGCCGCGATCTTGACGGAAATCGGCTTGGTGTAATTGGTGGACTCTTTCAGCGCCCAGATGAGCTGCTTGAGGTCCTCAATCGAGTAGATATCATGGTGCGGAGCTGGCGAAATCGCGTCGGCGCCCTGCGGGATCATGCGGGTGGCGGAAACCTCCGCGGAGACCTTCTCGCCGGGCAAGTGCCCGCCGATGCCGGGCTTGGCGCCCTGGCCGATCTTGATCTCCACCGCCGCCGAATTCGCCAGATAGTCCGGGGTGACGCCGAAGCGCCCGGAGGCCACCTGCACGATGGCGTTAGCGCCGTACTGGCGCAAAGAGGCGTGCAGGCCGCCTTCTCCGGTGTTGAAGTACGTTCCCGACTCCGCGGCGGCCCGCGCCATGGACATGGCGGTGCTCAGGCTGATGGAGCCGAAAGACATGGCCGAGAACATCACCGGCAGCTCGAGACGAAGCTGCGGGGGCATCGCGGTGACCGGGCGGCCCTGCTCGTCAAACTCCACCTGATTGGGCTTGCTGCCGAGGTAGGTACGCAACTCCATCGGCTCGCGGAGCGGGTCAATCGAAGGGTTGGTGACCTGCGAGGCGTTCAGGAACATCCGGTCCCAGTACACGGGGAAGGGCTTGTCCGCGCCCATGCCGGTGAGCAGCATGCCGCCGGTCTCCGCCTGCTTGGCGATGCCGGCGCGGGTGGCGGTGGTCCAGATGGCGTGCCGGCGGCCCTGCTCGGGCCGCTGCACCACCTGGAGCGCGTGCGTCGGGCAGAGGGTCACGCAGCGCTGGCAGCCCACGCAGGAGTTGTCGTCGCTGCTGATGCTCCCGTCGTCGGGGTTGATGTTCTGCCCCGAGAAAGAGCACTGGCGAGTGCAGACGCCACACTTGATACACAGGTCCGGATTGCGCCGGATCTCAAATTCAGCGGGAATTAGCGAGAGAGGCAACTTTCTCCTCCTCCAAGTTGAAGACCACCGGCTTGCCCGCGTCGATCGGCCAGGAGACTTCCGGTTTTCCGTCCACCGCCCAGATGGCGGCTTCCTCGCTGGCCAGATACGAGCGGTCGCCCTTCTCCGCGGCGGTCAGCGGGCGGAGCTTGAGCCGGTCGCAGAATCCGACCATGCCGCCGTTGTAGCCGGCGATGACCGCGAAGGGGCCGTTGAGAAGCGCCCCCGCGTAGACCTGCCGCATGAGCGTGAGCAGCGCGCGGCGCTCCGGGTCGGCCTCGCGGTCGATATCCTCCCACTCGGGGGTGGCCATGGCCAGGCAGGCCAGATCAATGCTCAGCTTATGCCGCCGGCAGAGCAGGTCGAACATGTAGCTGATGACTTCTGAGTCGGTGAACAAAGTACAGGCGTAGCCGAAGGCCTCCACGTAGCGCTTGTTCACGCCATAGGAGGACAGCTCGCCATTGTGAACGATGGACCACTCGAGCAGGCCGAAGGGATGGGCTCCACCCCACCAGCCGCCGGTGTTGGTCGGGAAGCGCGTGTGGGAGACCCACAGGTGCCCCTCGTAGTCTTCCAGGCGGTAGAATTCGGCGATCGGCTCGGGGAAGCCCACGCCCTTGAAGATTCCCATGTTCTTGCCGCTGGAAGCGACGTAGGCGCCCTCTACCTGCTGGTTGATGATCATCACGACGTCCGAGACCAGGTAGTCCTGCTCGTCCTTGCCGTCCAGCTTGCCCTCGGGCACGCGGATGAAGAAGCGCCAGAGTACCGGCTCGTCGTGAATGGTGGCGGTGCGACGCGTGGGGATCTCCTCATGCGCCACGACCTCGCAGACCTGCGGCAGGAACTCCATAACGCGCTGGAGGCCGTCGCGGTCCATCGCCATGATGTGCAGGGCGTAGTCGTCGGCGTGGTCGGGGTAGATGCCATAGGCGACGAAACCGGCGCCCAGGCCATTGCCGCGCTCACGCATGACGGCCATGGCGCGCACGATATCCTCCCCGTTGAAACGCCGGCCGGTCCGGTCGAGGATGCCCGCGGTCCCGCACGCGGCGGGAATCTTGAAAGGTGGTAGTCTGTGCATAAACTCTCAGTTACCAGTAACGGCGGAAGCAAGCGCCTTCCGCCGTCCGCAGAATGGTCCTTATGCTTGGTATACTACCGGCAGCAGCCCCCTTTGTCAAGGGTTGGGACCGGAAACTGGGCGGCAAATGTTGCCGGTATGTTGCCGAAATCCGGCGACCCGCCAACAGCCGCGGGAAGCCCATTATTCCCGAGTTTTCCCTACTTATACGGCCACTCCTGCCTCACCGTGTCCGACACCCATCGTCAATAGCTTCCGGCACAGCACTTCCGGCAAGAGCATGCCCGTAACCGTCTGCGGGATCAGGTCGTGACCCCCGCAGCGAGCGCCTTTTGTGCCTCGCGCCGCTCACGTCGGCCCCGCAGGGGTCAACTTTGCGCCGTATATGCCGATTGACGAGTTGAGACGAACAAGGTTCTCTCGGAGGTCCGCCGGGAGGAGTATACCCGACTTTGCCACAAGTTTCTCAAGCTTACCGCATACTTTACTTAAATTTACCCATATACACGCTCAAGTCGTAAAGGCATAATCAGGCCAGCAATCGTTCGGGGGCGCGCAGCAACAGACATGAAGACCTTGCCGCAACTTTCATCTCTCCACGGTCAGCCGGCGGCGGGCGTCTCGTAGCCCCCGCTCGCTTGATCGCTCCCCGGCGCAAGTCGGCACATCCACGGAGGGAGTCCATGATCAACTCGGGGCGCGAGCAGCTTATCACGAGCAGTTTGCAGCTAGTGAACTACATCGCCGGCCGCATCGCCAGTGAGCTACCGGGCAGTGTGGAGCGCGAAGATCTGGTGAGTACCGGGGTGCTGGGGCTGATCAAGGCGGTGGATCGCTTTGATCCCACGCGAGGGGTCAAGTTCGAGACGTACGCGAGTTGCCTGATCCGGGGGGAGATCATGGAGTCGCTGCGCGAGCGCGACCCGGCCTCCCGGTCCCTGCGGCGCAAGACGCGGGAGATGGGGCGGATCATCAGCGAGTTGTCCACCAAGCATGGCCGTGCGCCCCGGGCCGACGAGATCGCCGAGGCTATGGGGCTGAGCCTCACCGAGTACCAGACCATGGTCCGCCACCTACAGCACACCAATGTGGTCTCGCTGGAGGAGACGATCGAGCACGATCCGAACGTGGAGGTGCGGGCGTTGGCGGCGGATGAGGGCGCCGGGCAGTATAGCGACCCGGCGATGGCGCTCGAGCGCAAGGAATTCCTGGCGCTGCTCGCGGTGGGTATGGAGAAGCTGCCGGAACGCGAGCAGGCGGTCCTGGCGCTCTACTACGGCGAGGAAATGACGCTGCGCGAGATCGGCGTGCTGTTCAGCATCACCGAGTCTCGCGTCTGCCAACTGCACGCCCAGGCGCTGCGCCGGCTGCGGGGCAACCTCGCTGACGACATGCGGGTGGCGGCCTAGGGCTTGGCGCCGCCGGTAGCGGCGGCGCCGCTGCCGCCGACCGCACCGGCGATCAGGCCGATGCCGAAGTTCGCCAGCAGCACCACGATGACAATCAGGCTCACCTTGAACAAGGTCCCGCCGAATCCGGCCAGGTCGCTGTCCTTACTGAGCCGCAGCAAGAGGCCGAGCACCAGCCCGACCGGGGCCAGGAAGATGCCCAGCACCAGCAGGCCGGAGAGGAGTACGGAGTTCATGCCCACGATCTCCGGCTTCTCCCCGGCCTGGACATCGCGGATAGCGGCGCGGGCCTGATTCCAGCGCAGGAACATCCCCACGCCGACCAGCAGCGAGGACAAGCCCAGCCCCACGATGATAACGGCCAGCAAGCGAGGGTCGGCGAAGGCGCCTAGCTCCCGCAGGTCCACGGGGCGCAGGGCCACGATCTCACCGAAACCCACGGCTTTCATCCGCGCCAGACCCCAGCCCAGCAGGCCGAGACCGACGAGTAGCGTCGGGATGCCGATAGCCAGCGCGACCTTGGCCTCCTCGGCTATCATCTTGGCGTGGTGCTGGTCGAAGACCTTCAGGCGGGTCTCCTTGGACTTCTCGCCCGGCAGAGCGCGACCGCCCGCCGCCGCGTTCCGGGGCACAACCGCGCTTTGGTCACCCTTGCGCCCGATCAGCGACTGGTCCTGGAGCGCCTCCCGGGCCTTGCGTCTCTCCTCAACCAGGTCTACCCCGCAATCGAGGCACTGCAGGTCCGTGGGGGCAACTCGGGCCCCGCACTTGGGGCAAACAGCTCCGGCCATGGTGTGACTCCTATCTAGCGGCGGATATCAGGCGCAAAACGCGTAAGCGCCGCCCGCGAGCGGCAGCGTGAAACAGTACAATGATAACTCAGGCACAGGCGGAGTGCAAGACGGTGAGGTGGGCAGGTCCACAGGGCGCGTCCAGCTGGGGAACGGCTAGGGATACCCGGCTTGAACCAGATCGTAGAAGCTCTGGCTCACCTTCTTGACATAGTTCTGGGTCTCTTTGTAGGGCGGAACGCCGCCGTACTTCTTCACCGCGCCCGGACCGGCGTTGTAGGCGGCCAGCCCGAGAAGGCACTGGTCATAGTTGGAGCGGGTGCTGAACTTGTGCATTTCCTCGGACAAAAGCCGAATACCGCCCCGCAGATTCTCCTGTACGTTCCAGGGATTGCTGACGTCCATGTCGTCCAGGTTGCAGGGCATAAGCTGGGTCATCCCCATCGCGCCGGCGTGCGACAGGCAGGTCGGATCGAAGTCGGACTCGGCGCGGATCATGGCGAAGCTGAGGTGATGGGCCAGCCCGTAGATGGCGGAGTAGGCAATCACCCAGCGCACCACCAACTCGCGCTGCAGGTCGCTCAGCTTCGGGTTGTACTTGGCCACCCAGGCCTTCCACTTGCCGATCTCGGCGGAGGTCATGCCCACCTCCGGCAGAGCGGAGAGGGAGCACTGGGCCCCGGGCGTGGCCGGCAGGCCATCCCAAACCGGGGTCTGGGTGGGGGCGGGCCGACCGGTGGGCACCGGGCAGACGTCGCCCGCCGCAGGAGGAGCCGCGGGAGTCGGGAGCGGCGCGGGCGGGGCCGGCAGGTCGCACTCCCGGACCACGCCGTGCAGGGTGAAGTCGCGGGTGTCACTGTCGGCGGGCAGGGAGGCGAGCACGCGGATCGGCTCGTCGAGGCGGATCCCCTCCACCGGCTCGGTGAAGTTCAGCGCCACGCTGACCCCCTCCGGGGTCTGCAGCAGGAAGAAGTAGACGGTCTGGCCCGCGGCGTCGCTCCAGTGCATGGCCGACTGCAGCCGGCCGCGCAACTCCAGGACCTGCCCGCGGAGGGACAGATCGCCGGCGGCGACGTGCGCGGGGACGGGATTGAGGTCGGCATGGAGCCGGTCGCGGAGTTGGGAGTACTGGGAGAAGGCGGTTTGGGGATTTTGGGGGTAGACCAACGCGAAGCCAGGCCCGGCCGCCAGAAGCGCGGCCGCGGCTACCAACCCCAGAATGGCTCCGCTGCGAATCGTCATCAACCCAGGCTCCCGGGCGCGGTTAGCGCCTGCAGTTCCGTGGCAAAGACATGAAAAGCGTCGAAACCGAGTAGCACAAAGACAATGGAGCGCAAGACCCGCGGCCCGCCGGCGGCGAATTCCACCGCGCTCGCGATCATCGCCCGCGCCGCGTCGGCCAGCGCCACGCCGCCGACTCCGGTACCGAAGGCGGGCAGGGCGAGTGACTCCAGGCCCTGGCCCTCGGCGGCCTCCAGGCAAGCCCGCGTGGTGCGGGCGATCAACTCCGGCGTGGTGCGCAGGTCCTGGCCCATGACGGCGCCGTGCACGATGGCGCGATACGGAAGCCGCCCGGCGGAGGTGATCACGGCGCTGCCCACGGCAACCGGGCCTTGCGCCATCGCTTCTTCCTCGATCTCCGGTCCGCCGGCGCGTTTGAGGGCGCCCGCTACGCCCGCCCCCATCCAGAGGTGGTTGTTGGCGGCATTGGCGACGGCTACGGTGGTGGCCTGTGTGAGGTCACCCTCGCAAACCTCCAGCCGCACCCCATCCAGATCGACAAAGACCATTGGCTCAACCATGACAACCGTTCTCCACGAAATCGGACCGGCCACCGATGGTACGCGCCCCGAGGCCGCCGTCGCGATTTGGTCGCCTGGGCGGGCCCCACGAGCGCCTAAACGTAGCACTTTCGTCCCAAAAAGTCAATGCTGGGGCCGCCCCGCCCGGTGTGGGAGGGGCTACGGCCCTACCCCCTGGCCCCCTCCCTGAAGGGAGGGGGAGGGTGGCTGAGGTGAAGCCAAGGGGTCGAGGTGGGCGCGGGTGGATGTTTCGCGGGTGAGGCTCCGCGAAAGATCCACCCCTACAGTACGGCTGACGGCACGCCGGCAGGCCGCCGGTGCCACTGACGGCACCCACCACCCTCTCCCCTACTTCTTGAGCTTCTCTACCGCCACCCGCTCCAGGACCAGGGAGGTCACGGTTACCTTGCCGGGCTTGAACCCGGAGGAGAACTCGCCCGGCTGGAGGAGGATCTGGTTCGGCTCGCCGAACTTGACCCAGGGCGTGATGTCCATGTAGTACGAGGTCGGGCTGTTGTAGAAGAAGACCCGCTCGTTGACCGCCATGCGGGCATAGTTGGACTTGGCGTTCAGGAAGACGTGCGAGCCCTTCCACGAGGCGGGCACCACAATCTCTCGGCTGGCGTAGAGGCCGGTGAAGCTGCCGGGGAGCTGGGCCGGGCCGGTGCCGGTGTCTTCGCCGAGGCGCACCGTCCACTCGCCGTCCAAGGGCAGCGTCTCCTCCGGCGCCGGCTGGCGCATCAGGCTGGGGTCGCCGGCGAAACCGTTATTGTTGGCCAGGATCACCAGCACGTTGGCGCCAGGGAAGCGCAGAGCCTGCGAGACGTCGAGGTCACCGGGGGTCTCCGAGGTGCCGACCTGCTTGCCGTTGAGGTAGACCTCGCCCTTGAAGCCGCCGCCGAAGTTCCGGGGCTGGCGATTGAGGCGCAGGAAGTAGCGGTCGCCGGGCTGCCAGGAGGGCGGCGTGTCTACGGTGCTGCGATAAAGGACCGACTGGGTCGGCGCGAGGTCCTGGGCCGCATAGTGCGGCTGGATGAAGCCCAGCTCACTGTCCCAGCCCTCCGCGGTCCCGGGGGTCGAGGAGAGGGCGACCAGCAGCTCCGGCTTGACGTAGCTGGTGTCCACGACCTGACCGGCGCCGGGCGGGAAGGCCGCATAGAAGACCGGCAGATCGGGATACTCGACGATCTGGCCGGGCTTCGACTGTCGCCAGACTCGCGCGGTCTTGGCGTACCAATCGGCCACGGTGTCGGCCGGGGGGCGCGGTGACTGCACGGCCAGGATGCGGGTCTCGAAGGGCTGCAGCGTCTGGCTCAGGTGGATGGTGGTGCCGTCAATCTTCGCCTCCACCGGCTGGCCGGTCTTGGGGTCCAGCACCTGCGTGGCCGGGAACGAGGTGTGCCAGTCAGTGGTGAAGGTCTGCGGGTCGGTGTCGCTGGGATTCCAGAGGATCAGGTACTCCTCGGTTCCGTTATTGGCCACGAAGCGGTCGCGCCAGACAGCCTGCGTGTCGGCAGGCACGTCGGGGGGCAGGCCCAGGCCGGTGAGCAGGTCCTGGATAAAGGCATTCTGCTGCGGGCCGGGCCACCACATGCCCGCCTTGTCGTAGGAGTCGCGCCAGAAAGGGCTGCCCAGGACGATGACGCGGCCCTTGCCCAGCTTGCGCATGCCGACAGCAATGGCGCCGTCGCGGTAGCGGGCGAGCGCCTGGGTGTCGGGCGCCACCGGGGTGAGCGCCAGACAGGCGTCGGCGTAGTTGTAGCCGGAGTAATCAACGCAGCGGCCCTGATTCATGAAGTTCTTGCCGGCCAGCTTGGTGAAGATCGGCTGGTCGTTGAGGATAGAGACAAACCCGCCCATGGGGCGCACTTCCTGGACCTTGAAGCCGGTGAGAGAGCTGAGGGGCCAGGCGTCGCGCTGGGTAAGCGTGTGCCGGCCGGTCTCCTGCAGGGCCACGTAAGTGCCACCGTTCTCCACGTACTTGGTCAGATCCGCCACGGTCTGCGGCGACATCACCCAGGTGCCGCAGTCAAAGAGCACCTTGTAGCTGTCGGCAAAGCCGCGATGGAGGCCCGGCTCGTCAAGGTAGGCAAAGCTGTAGCCCAGGGTGTGCAGGTCGCCTCGGCCCAAATCGTAGATGTAGGGCATGGCCGCACCGGGGCCGGGGTTCAGCCGGTTGTTCTCGCCTGACCACAGCAAGGCGAGGTCCGGCTTGCGCAGATCGTAGCGGTTGGCGAGATGCAGGTAAGGGAAGTTCGCCTTCCAGTACGGGGTGGACGGCGTGTACATCATCGCCTCAATATCAATGAAGTTGTCGAAGGCGTTCAGGCCGGAGAAAGTGAACCAGCCCAGCCACCGCTGGAAGAACTTGGGGTCCGGCATACTGGCGGAAGGCTCGGCGGAGCCGGGCAGGCCGTAGGGATAGCCGCCGCGGCGGTCCCAGGGCCGGTAGAAGGCCTCATCGCCGGTGTTGTGCGGGAAGCCGCCGTAATCGTACATGACCTCGTTGAACAGGTCCTTGTCGGCGGCGGCCATGATCTTGATGGGCCGGTTGGGGTCAATCCCCCGGATGGCCTGGATGGTCTGGCGCTCCTGCTCCACGGCGCAGGCGGACACATAGTCGCGCCAGTCCACGAAGCGCGCGTTGAGAAAGGAGTCGCGGTAGGGGTAGCGCTCGACAGGATGCGGCGACAGGAAGAAGCTGCCGGCGAACTCGGGAGAGGTGGGGCAATAGGCGATCTGGTTGACCCCGGGGCGCACCAGGCCGGTGGCCTCTTTGGAGCCGATGATCCAGAAACCGCCCGGCCCGGTCAGACCGCCTAGCTCGACTCCGTTGAGCCAGATGTGGTTGGGCGCCTCCGGCCCCCGGGCCTGGTTCATCGCGGCGCAGACCAGGTAGAGCGGCCCCTTGTGCTTGGCCAGGTACGAGGCGGGAACGGTGAGGGTGCCGCGATACCAGAAGTTCTGGTGGGTCTCGATCTCCATGATGCCCAGATCGCCGCCGGGCTTGTTGATCGGCGTCCACTTGGCGTCGTCGAATCCGAGGGTCTGCCACTGAGCGGCGCGGCCGGTCGCCAGGTCGCCGGTGTGCAGCTTCCAGGCCCGGTCCGCGAAGAGGCTGTCCTGGTCTGCCCCGAAGAAGGAGTAGTCAAAGGGGATGGGGACCTGCTCCCAGTTGCGGAACCGCCCGCCCTCGCCATACCAGGCCTGGCCGAGGGATTTGAGGGTGTAGCCGCGCTCACTCTGCAGCCACTGGGTGAAATGGGCCTGATTCTTCGGGCCGTAGTCCCAGTACATCTGGAAAGCGCCCGGACCGATCTCCCCGTGGGGCTCGTCCCAGTCCACCAGCAGGGGATCGTTGACCAGACCCTTCATGATCCCCTGGAAGACCCAGTTGCGATACTGGTTCAGCTGGTCGCCGCCGTTGCTGATCTGGCCGTAGTAGTGCGCCCAGGTGGAGAACAGGGCGGGGTTCGGCTGGATCAGCTCAAAGGGGTCGAGCCGGGCGATGTCCGGGTCCCAGGTGTGCCACTGGACGACATGGAAGGGGCGATTGTAGCGGTGGATGGCGGCGATCGTCTCGCGCCGGCCCGCGCCGTAGGGGCCCACGTGCACGGTCAGGTCATTCTCGGTCAGGTACTCGAAATGCGGGGGGACGACGTCTTTCAGGCCCTTGGGATTATCGTTGAAGGGGTTGAAGGGGGTGTACCAGGTGCCAATGCCGACGGTGGACCACTTGTCCAGGTAGGTCGGATAGCGGTAGGCCGGATCGTAGAGCACGGCCCCGGCCAGCAGCGGCGCGGCGGCGGGGAAGGCGGTCGCCAACTGCGCGGCGTCGGTGGCGGTGGTGGTGAAGCAGTAGGCGTCGCTCCCCTGGGCCAGCACCAGATAGGACCCCAGACCGGGCCGCACCAGCACCGGGACCTGCCGGTCGCCGAGGGTAACGGTCACCCAGGTGGTCTGGGCGGTGACGCTCAGTTCCATGTCACGCGCCAGCTTGTGGATGAGTTGCACGGCGTGCGCGGGACTGTCGCAGGCAAAGCGCATCCCCTGCCCGGCGGGCAGCGGGGATTCCTGCACGGCGCCGAAGCCCCGCAGAGTAGCCGCCGAGGCAGCCACCGGCAACAGACACGCAACGGCCAGCAGAACGAGCAGATATACCGATTTCATCAAGCTTCACCCTTTGATACGACAGTCATAGGCGCACGTGTAACGATGCAGAAAGGCGGGCCACTTGCCCGCCGCAGGTACGCGATTACGGCGGGAGTGGGGGACTTTTCGTCGGGCGAGGCGGGGAGACCTTCCCCCCGCCATGCGCCGTTACTACGCAAACGGCCCAGGGATAGTGCGCAGGCAGTCGCCGGAGCGCAGGTCCCAGACCTTGAGGGTGCCGTCGCGCGAGGCAGATACGACCCGCTGGCCGTCCGAGGCCACGGCGACGGCGAGCACCCAGTCGGTGTGCCCGCGGAGGACCCTCAGGCAGGTCAGCTTCTCCAGGTCCCAGACCCGGAGCGTATGGTCCACGGAGGCGGAAACCGCTCGCTCGCCGTTGGGGGACAGGGCCACGGCCGTAACCGCGTCCTCATGCCCCACGAGCCTGTTAATGCAGTCTCCCGAGCGCAGATTCCAGGTCTGGACAGTCTCTTCCCACCATCCGCCGCCGGAGACCGCCTGCTGCCCATCGGGAGTGGTCACCACGGACGTCACCCTGTCGATCACGCCGGTGAAGGTCTCCAGACAGGCGCCGGTGTCCAGGTCCCAGAGCTTGAGGGTCTGGTCGTCCGAGCCGGAAACGATCTTGGTCCCGCCGGGAGTGATCGCCACGGCGCAGACCAGGCCGGTATGGCCCACCAGGGTCTGCAGGCACGTGCCGGTGGTCAGGTCCCAGACCTTCAGGGTTTCGTCCCCCGAACCGGAGACGGCCTGCTCGCCGTCCGGCGTCACCGCGACCGCCTCCACGGAGTCGAGATGCCCGGAGAGCGTCTGCAGGCAGGTCCCGGTGCGCAGGTCCCAGACCTTGAGCGTCCTGTCCTGCGAGGCGGAGACGAGCCGCGTGCCGTCCGGCGTAACCGCTACGGCCTCGATCCGGTCCGTGTGGCCCTTGATTGTCTGCACGCAAGCCCCGGTGGTCAGGTCATAGACTTTGAGCGCAGCCCCCAAGCCCGTCACGGCGCGCGTGCCGTCCGGGGTGAGCGCCAAGGCCACGCCGTCGGTCACGGGAGCACGCCCGGCGGCGTTCCCCGCACCCGCGGCTAAGAAAACAGTACCCAGGATCACGGCGGCAAGACTGACGGCAGAGATGCCTTTCACTATTTCAACCCCCCACAGTCGAGAATGGATATCAGGCCTGCCGTAGTGTGCAGGCACCACCAAAGCCAGTCAACATATTCCCCGCCGAGCAGGCGCTCCCTGCAAGGGTGGGACGGCTATTTTGCGCGCCCTCGATGAATCGCCCGCACGACGAGCCCCGCGTCTCTCCCCTACCCTCCCGCCTTGGTCACCGTCGCCCCTGTCAGCACGTATTCTACCATGCTGCCGGCGGGGATCGTTGCCGGGAAATCCGCGTTGGTTACGAAGTCGAACTGCGGGGCGCGGGTTACCTTGGTGGTTACCGGGGCGTCGGTTGGGTTGTTGATCTGCAGGGTGATCTCCTGCGGGCCGGTCTGCACCGCCGAGAGGTTCAGGTTCGCTTGGTCGAGCGTGAAGGGGTGGCCGAGGAAGAGCTTGCCTTGCGACTCGTCCAGGGCGCGGTGCGCGTAGGCCCGGCCGCCGGCGCCGCCCAGGGGGCGGAGGCGCTTGGCCGTGCGGTCATAGAGCACGCTGGTCCAGCGGTCGTTGAGGTTCTCCACGACAATCGGGAGCGATACCGGCAGTGCGTTCGGGGGCCAGGCGATCTCGCCGGCAAAGCCCTTGCCCTGCCCGTCAATCCGCAGCAGGTAGTCCTGGTCCATGATCCGGCCCTGCTCGACGGTAATCTTGTAGCCGGTCTGGCCGGGCGCGGCCAGACCCATCGCGGTGCGGAAGCGCTCCGGCAGTTGCGTCGCGGGCAGCTCGTCAAAGCCGCTGATCATGGCGACGATGCGGTATTTGAGCACCGTGCCGGCCTTGAAGGTCTTGCCGGCGGTGTCAAAGCCGATGCCTACCCAGCGGTTGCGGTAGCTGTAGATCAGGTCGTCCTGGAGGCTGAACAGCCCCGCCGAGCCGTACGCCGAGGGGTAGAACCAGATATAGGCGCCCTTGTTGAAGGCCCCGTCCGCGGAGGCCACGTGGGGGTCGGTGAAGGACATCTTCGTGACCAAGTCGCCGGTACTCGAGTGCTGAATCGCGGCGGTGTCATAGCCGCCCAGGGGGTTCCAGGCCTGCATGGTGAGGACCGAGATGCCCATGCGCTGGTCCGGGCCGAAGGTCAGGTCCTTGAGGATCTTGATCGAGCCCTCGAGGATTACCGGCGCGGGCTGGTGGCCGGCGTGGCTGAAGGTGATGTACTTCAGGTCGGCGTTGAACAGGCTCATCGGCACCACCGGCCCTTGCAGCCAGGGGTGAACGATCTTGACCGAGGGATCATAGATCTGGCGCAGGCCGGCGGTCTGGATGGCCACGTCGGGCGAGCAGAGCTCCCGGCCGATCGCGCGCGAGACGCGCCCGCCTAGCTCCTGCTCGGTGCCGGCGGTGATATTGGGCGCCGGGTAGACGGAGGCCATGTAGTTGGGCTGGCCGTCAAAGTGCGGCAGGCGGCTGCGATCCTGATTGACCGAGGGCAGCAGGGTCTCGCGGAAGCCGTTCTTCTCCATGCTGTTGGGCGCGGAGTAGTTGCCCCCGGTGTTGCCCGAGGCGGCCTGGGGCGCGGGCAGGCCCGAGTAGCTGAGCATGTTGTTGCGGTCGGCGCACCAGGTGAGCTGGAAGAGCTGGTTCTTGTCCCACTCCTCGTCGCTGACCGCCTGGCGTCCGGCGTTATCGGTGACCTGCAGGATCAGGTTGTGCATGTCGTTGTGGGTGAGCACCAGCTCCTGCGCGAAGCGTTTCGCACCCGCCGGCAGGAAGCGGTACATCGGCTTGGTGCCGTTCATCACCACGATCTCTTTGAGGCCCGCCTCACTGGAGACGGCCATGCGCACGAACCAGCGCTGGGCGGCCCAGTCCCAGAAGCCGCCGGCGGTGTCGAGGTTGCTGCTGCGCCATTCCTCGATCTTGGGCCCGTTGGTGACGTAGCTGGCCGGGAGGAAGTACCCGCGGTCGCCGAGGTTCTCCCCGAAGCTCTTGAGCCCCAGGCCGGCGTCGCGCAGGTAGACGGTCTTGAAGTGGTCGGAGGCCCACTCGGTGCGCAGCTCGGCCGCCGAATCCACGAGATTGACCGTGCAGGGCGAGACCCACTCGGTCCGCGCCGCGGCGATGAGGAAGGCGGGCAGCATGGAGTCCATGAACTGCCCGTAGCGGTAGGTGTAGAGCGAGACCCAGGGGTTGTAGACGTTGTAGTTCTCCGGCAGGATGCCTGAGGGAAACTTCTCCTCCAGGCGGAAGTTGCCGCAGGCCAGCCCGTGACGCGGGCCGTTGTCCTCGCCCCAGGAGGCCTCGCCGAAGGTCTGGTCGAGCCGCTGGGCGAGCTTACGCGTCCCCGCCACCAGGAAGCCGGGCTGGGGGAGCTTCAGGCCGCTGCGGAAGCCGAAGAAGTTGACGCCGCGCTCGGTCTGGAGACGAATTCCGGGGATCAGAATGAGCTTATCGTCGCTGTGGGCCTCGCACTCCTGCTTGAACTTGTCCCACTGATCGTCCTTGAGGGTCTCGAAGTCCTCGAGGAAGACCAGGTACTGCAGACCCAGCGCGCGGGCCGCTTGCGCATACTCGGCGACGGTGGATTTCCCGCCGCTGTAGGTCGTCCGCGCGCCGATTAGCCCGACGTACTGGTCCGGATTGGCCAGGTAGGGCCGGTCCTTGGTCGTCACGTTGGTGATCGGGGTGGGGAAATGCCACTGCTCGAGGGCGTAGCTGGCCGGAACGCTGGCCGCGATCGTCTGGCGGCCGGTGGCCCTCGAGGCCTGGCCCATCCAGTCCACGACGTTCATGAGCAGGCGGTCGAGGTCGGACTGCTTCCCCTCCAGGCCCTGACCGGTGGCGAAGCCGCTGAACAGCGTATTGCCGGCGCAGAAGTCGGTGACGCCCATGTCAATGCCGCAGACGGCCAGGCGGCCCTGGCCCTCGACGCCCTCGCGCACCGCCACCAGCGGCACCAGGGGCCGGGTCATCTTCAGGAGGCGCGGCTGCTGCTGGAAGGGCTGCTCGGCGCCCGAACCCTTGCCGAAGGGGACAAACTGTGTCCCGGGACCGCCCGAGGCCAGCACCGTCCAGTTGGCGTCTACGTCGAAGGGGTCGGTGGTGGGGCCCCAGTGGACGTTGCGGTCCAGGGTGTCCCCGGGCTTGCCGGAGACCGGATACCAGAGGCCGGTCACGCCGGCCGCCCGCGGATCAGTGGAGTGCTGCGGCGCGTAGGCGCAGCGGAAGACGCCCAGGCGATCCGGCGTCTGGTTCGCGTCCACGTAGGCCCCGGTCAGCATGTTCACTCCATAGGGACTAATGAGTTGATCGAGCTCCTCCTGGTAGCCGAACATGAGGAACATCAGCACCCCGCCGCCGCCCTGCAGGTAGGTCTTGATCCGCTGGTGCACGGCCGCAATCGACGGGGCCAGCCCCTTGTCGGTCTTGGTGTAGGGATCGGTGGGCTGCTCCAGCATGACCACCACGTCAAACTGCTCGAAGAAGTCCGCGGGGGCCCCGGCCAGCCCGGGGAAGGTGGCGTACTGGACGCGGTAGCCCAGGCCGCTAATCCGCGCCATATTCTTGCGGAGGTCGAAGCCGCCGCCGCTCAGGCCCAGCGGGCCGCTCACGAACAGCACCGCCGGCTTGGCCACGGCGGTCGCGGGCTGCGCCGCGGCGGTCTGGGCCGCGACCGGCAGAACTCCGGCAAGCAAGACTGTCGCCACTAGGGCCAAGCCCCAGATGATCCGTCGCGCACCCGCAGACTCGTTCAGACGCATGAGCTTCTCCTTAGCTAACTGGTGGTTGAGGCAGAGGCAGGTTCATCGTCCGACGGGGTTAGTCCTCCGCCGGCGACCGCCCGACGGAGATGAGACGCGCAGGGACAGCATGAAACAGGGAAAAAGCGGAGGGGAAAAGAAGAGGTGGTACCCCCACGGGGAGTCGAACCCCGGCCATCGGACTGAGAATCCGGTATACAGTTTGGGGGCATTGCGCGAGAGGCACGTTGGCCTCGTTTTGTCCTGCTATATTGAACAACGGTTGCAGGGTATAACGCCGCGGGGAGCGTGTCAAATCTGAAGTACACTGGAGTTTCGTTTATTTTTCGTGGCGGTCAGTACATCGGATAGTTTGCAGCTTGTCGTCCGTCTCGCCCGGGTGGAGAAGTGAAGCCCCTGGCGAGTCCAAGTACCTGTATCGACCTACGCCTCTGTGCCCCGGACCTTCAGGCAGCAGTGTCGTTGAACCCGGCGGAGGGATGACGCCCAGGGGTCCCCTTGCACGGTAGAGGAGATAGTGGGGCGGTGACGAATAGCCAGGCAGAATCATCCCAACGCTTCGGAAGGTGCGTCGATTGTCAGCCAATGCCGGAGGACGCACTGAGCTTTGCCGCAAAGCTGCCCCTGCTCTGATTGGGAACGGGCCAAGGAGTAACATACAACCTAAGCACAGAAACAATCGAGCCTGCTGTCCCGGGCTCGTCGTCGCTTCTATAGACCCACACAAGGATGGTAGGGAATTGGAACAGCACCTGGTACGGACAGCGTTAGTCGGCGCAACTCGGGCTCGGCCGGTACAGATCGTGGCGGTCATGCGAACGGGAACCGGGTATCAGAGTGTCCACCTGGCTTCGGGCAATGCGGCTAACCGGCAGGTCCTTAACAAGCTGGACTCCGCGTTGGCTGCTCTGGCTAATCATCTTGGCGGTGGAGGACAACACCTGTGGCTGAATGTAGAGATGGAATACAGCGTGGTTCCCTCCTCCGTGGACTACCACCCGACGATGGACATGGGGGTGCTGGCGGCTACCCTTGAGGAACTGGACAAGTGGGACTACATCTACGTTGGGGAGGCTGACGTGATGGGAGGCTTCTCTTCCCTCGCGTTCCCCCTGGAGGTAGGTCGGGTAGCTGTGGAGTTGGGTAAGTCTGTCGTGGTCCCGGCCTGCAGCGCACACATCGTTGCTCTCACCGGCGCCGAAGTCTATGGGGTGGCGGATGTCACTGATCTGTTGCGCCTGGCTCGGGGTGAAATCTCAGAGGAGACTGCGGCTGCCTTGAACTCGACGGTGGCAGAGCCGAACCCTTGGGACGATCTGGTTCACATCCACGGGCAGGAGGAAGCGAAGTGGGCGTTGGAGGTGGCGGTGGCAGGTGGGCATAACCTGCTGCTCGTAGGCCCTCCCGGTGAGGGTAAGAGTTCACTCGCCCAGAAGGCCTACACCATCATGCCCCCGCTGTCCGATGAGGAGGCGTTGGAGGTAACGACCTTGTGGCAGGCGGCTGGTCGTCTCTCCCCCACCGTCATCCAGTACACCCGGCCCTGCATCGAGGCCACCAAGCAGACTACCCCGACCGCACTACTGGGGGGTGGTGATGCTTACGTGGGACCTCGCCCTGGCCTGGTGAGTCTGGCGCACAAAGGAATCCTCTTGGCGGATGAGTTCTTCGAGTGGGGTAGGCCGGCTGCTGAATCCCTGCGTATCCCACTGCAGGACAAGGTAGTGAACCTGGCGCGTCGTGATTGGCAGTACATGATCCCGGCCGACTTCCAGCTCATCGCTACGGCCAACCCCTGCCCCTGTGGTTATTGGAAGCATCCACGGGTGGGCTGTCGCTGCACAGGAGGCCAACGCAGACGATACCTCGATAAGATGTCTGGGCCTATCTTTGACCGGATCGATATTCGCGTGGAGATCCAGCCGGGGGATGTGCTGGGCGATCCTATGCCCGGGCGCACCTCTAAGGAGATTGCGGCCGAGGTACGAAGTGCGGTGGCAACGCAGGCCGAACGCTTCCGGGGTATGCATATTACCCGCAACGCTGAGATGACCTCGGGGATGTACGATGACATCTGTAACGAGATGCCATCTGCCCGGGAGGAGATGGGGATGCAGAGGGATGCATTGCGCCTGTCGAGTCGAGGAGTATACAAGTTGCGTGGTTTGGCCCGCACTATTGCTGACCTCGCGGAGAGCCGTAGTGTGGAACAGGAGCATGTAAGAAGCGCGGGGGTACTGATGGCCTGGTCCCCGGAAATTGAAAGATGAGTGTCTGGACGTGGCCTATCGGTGCCTGACGCAATGAAGCGTAGCATGGGGATAGAGACATCCGCGGCGATGAGCCAAAGAACATGGTGGGTTTCGCCTCGGCTCAGGAAGCTCGGCAGCAGGATACCGAGCCTGTCAAGAGTGGGCGGTAGGAATGTCTGACCAACAGAAGACCCTCTGGGCGCATGGTGGGTGAGAACCACAGGGAGAATGAGTGCAGACGCTGTCGCAGTTACTTGGAGCAGTTGGACTCGTTCAGGGGGGCCGGTTCATCCTTTGGCAGAGAAGAATGGTGTGCGTCGTCGTTCTTCCCGCGCTCTCGCTGCGATTCAACCATAGCCGCTGCTTGATAATCCGCCGCATCACCCCCATGCCCCTCGGACTTCTCCCCAGGCCCCAGGAGGAGCCGCCGTCTCGCTTAGGGCACTCTCACCCATTCACGAACCCGGCGGCTCCTATGGCTTCCTACGCTCGTTTATCTGGTTCGGGTGGCGACGAGGGGCGAGTGACACCGGCTGGCCTCAAAAGCATCCTCATCAGTCACCGCCGCGTACCTTCGGCTCATCTCCAGAGTCGTGTGCCCGAGAATGATCTGCAGGTGGACGATGCTACCGCCGTCCTGACAGAAGCGGGTGGCGAAGGTGGAGCGAAATGTGTGAGCGCTGACCCTCACTCCGTGGATGCCGGCCATTTGACCATATCTCTTGATATTCCTTGACACTATCCGGTACTTCATAGCCTCCCCCATACGCGAGACGAATAGCACCGGGGTATGCCATTTCAGCCTTCCGCATAACTGGGCCCTCACCCGGCACCATTTCCGCATTATTTTCCGCATCGGCAGGGAAAGAGCCACTACTCTCTGCTTGTTCCCCTTGCCAATCACCCTTAACGTGCCCTGACATTCGTCCAGCCCATCCATCTCGGCCGTCAACGCCTCGCCTATCCGTATGCCCGTGTCCAACAATAGAGAGAGCAGACAATGATCACGTAGGCCGATCCAGGTCTCTCGATTCGGCTGTTTGAGGAGAGCGACTATCTGTGCGTCGGTCAGCGCCGGGGGATTGCGTTTCTCAATAGCCATCTGTTTGATCTTGCGGGGGTCGATGTTGACGGAGTAATCCCCTTCCTCTATGAGCCAGTTCACGAAGGCCTTGAAAGCCCGAATGTGGTGATTCACAGTGGTGGGCTTCACCTGCTTTGCCCTCGCTGCAACTCTCTCCCGATAGACCTGAATGGTGAGTTGGGACAGGGGAATCTTGCCGAGGCCATCAAGCAGCGTTCCCAGTTTCTCTTCGTACCATTCAATCGTGCGAGGAGAGAGGTTGGCGAGCTGGCGACTGAGGAGGAAATCAACTACGGCGCATTCGAGGGTGGTGCAGTCAGAGGATTCGTTCTTTTTCACGAGACTCACTCCGTTCATGGGGTAAACAGGACTTGCCCAGAAACGAGGCGATTCATGGCTCCGAGATCAGCTGGAGTGGTCTCTCGTGGATCCCTCTCGACCCCTCAAAAACCGCATAAAACTGAAGGCGAACAGAGGAAAGGTGGTACCCCCACGGGGAGTCGAACCCCGGCCATCGGACTGAGAATCCGGTATCCTAACCACTAGACGATGGGGGCACCAATGGGGAGCATTATACGGACGCCTCCCCGACCTGTCAATACCCCCGCGGCCAGCGAAAGCGAACCTTTCCCCCCGCCCGGCGTCGCGTAAGGGGGCAGACCCGCCAGAGAGGCGGACGCCCCTCCCGGGAGGGAACGCGGAGAGGTGGTGGGGCGCATGGAACCCGTGAACAACGCAATTCTGGAGACGTATTTCGCCCCCGCAGAGCGCGCCGGCTTGCCGCAAATTCAGGCTCAGCGCGCGATTTTCCTCACCGATCCGCTGGCCGCCACGTTGCTGGAGGCCATCCCCGATCTGGCTATGGTCCTCAACGCGCAGCGGCAAGTGGTGGCCGCTAACCACCGCGCCCAAACGACGGTGGGCGTCCCCGACGAAGCCCAGCTCCTGGGACTGCGCCCCGGCGAACTGCTGAGTTGCATCCACGTCGGCGACGGCCCGAATGGCTGTGGGACCAGTGAGTCTTGCCAGGTGTGCGGCGCGGCCAACGCCATTCTCGACTGCCTGCGGACGCACGAGATCGTGGATCGTGAGTGCCGCATCCGGCAGTTGTCCGGACACAACGGGGGGACGCTGGAACTCGAGGTGCGGGCGACTCTGCTGGACGTGGCGGGAACCGACCTGGTGGTGCTGGCGCTGCACGATCTGAGCGGCGAGAAGCGGCGCTTGCTCCTGGAAGGCACCTTTTTCCACGATGTGCTGAACCTGATCACCGGCTTGCAGGCGATCGCGACCTTGCTTAGTTACGGGACGGAAGACCCCGAGACCGAGCAGGAATACAAGGCGGACCTGCGGCGGATGGCGGAGCAACTCGGCGAGGAAGTGGTCTCCCAGCGGCAACTACTGGCGGCGGAGAAGGGCGAGCTGAAGCTCAACCTCTCATCGATTCCGGTGGCGGACCTGCTGGCGGCGGTGGCCGAGTTGTACCGCAATCACTCCGTGGCGCGGGGGCGGAACCTGCAGATCCAGGCCTGCGCCGACGGGGAGATCGAGACCGACGTGGTGATCCTGCGCCGGGTGCTGGGAAATCTGGTCAAGAACGCGCTGGAGGCGACGCAGGACGGGGGAACCGTCTGCCTCGCCGCCGAGGCGGGAGAGGACTGCCTCGTGTTCCGAGTGAGCAATCCGGGGGTGATGCCGCCGGAGGTGCAAAAGCAGATCTTCCAGCGCTCCTTCAGCACCAAGTCCGGCTCGGGGCACGGCATTGGGACCCACAGCGTCAAGCTCTTCGGTGAGAAGTACCTGGGCGGCCAGGTCGACTTCACCAGCAGCGAGCCGGAGGGCACGGTCTTTGCGGTGTCCCTGCCCCGGCAGTTCTCGGCGGCTATGCCGACGGGCTAGGCGGGTGCGACGGGGGGTGGTCGGCCTCGGTGGCACCGGCGTCTCGCCGGTGTCCCCTCCCCGCAGGTTGCCGGACACCGGCGAGACGCCGGTGCCACTGAAGCGTCTAGCCCTGCGCCTGCTTAAGCAGCTTGCGGACCGCCTCGATCTCGTGGCGGCAGATGTCTACGTCCGTTAGCTTGTCGTCCGGGAGCCGGTGCGACTCGACGGAGAGAAAGCCCTCGTATTCCTCATCCACGAGCCACTGAATGATGGTCGCGTAGTCTACCTGGCCCTCGCCGAGCAGCATCTGCCAGCGGTCCTCGCCGGTGGACTTGTCGGCGTCCTTGATCTGCACGTTCCAGACCTGCTCGCCGAAGCGCTCCAGAGCCTCCACGGCGTAGTACTTGCCGAAGCGGTAGAGGTTTCCGGGGTCGTAGTTGACGCCCAGGTTGGGCCGGTCTACCAGGTTGAGCAGCTCCAGCGTGGAATCCAAGGTGCGGCTGAGGCCCTGGTTATTCTCCACGATGATCCCCACGCCCCGCCCCAGGGCGCGGTCGCAGCACTCGGTGAGGTAATGGACCGCGCGGCCCCAGTGGTCCTCGCGGGCGTCGCGGACGTCAAGCGGACCGCCGGGCATGACGCGGATCATGTCGCATTCCAGCTCCTCGGCGATGTCCATGTAGCGCTCCAGGCCCTCCAGCTCGCGCTCGCACTCGGCGTCGCTCTTCTCCGCGAAGCCGCCAAGGTACGTGGCGAGGGTGACGCACTCCATACCGGCCTTGTCCAGCGCCCGGGCGGCCTCGGCCACGCGCGCGTCGTCGGCGTCGAGGGGCAGGTGCGAGGGCACGCCGAAGATCTCCATCCCGGCATAGCCGAGGCGGCCGGCAATCTCAATGGCCTCCACCAGCGGGTGATCCTGCAGCAGCTTGGAGCAGAGGGCGATTTCGAAAGGCATGGTAGATCATCTCCAAGGTAGGTCGGGCGTCCCGCCCGACTGGTTAGCGGCTAACTGACAGGCGAGACGCCTGTCCTACCGACTTGACGGGCGAGACGCCCGTCCTACCGGGTTCTTCCCGCGCCGCGCCTAGGCCTTCTCGAGGTGGGCGTAGCGCAGGTCTAGATGCTTAATGCCACCGCCGGGGAAGGCCACCGCCACCTTGATGGTGTCGGTCTCCCGGGTCAGCGAGACGATCATGCCGCGGCCGAACTTGGCGTGCGTGACCCGGTCGCCGACCGTGAAGTCCGGCAGGTCGGCGGGCGGCTTGGGCTCCGGGCCGGTGGGCTTGCGTTTCTCGCGCGCAGGGGCCGAGGACTTGGCGCGGGAGAGGATGTCGGTCAGGTCTATCGTGCGGGCGGCGGGCTTCTCCGACATCGAGGCGTCCACGTCCACCAGGCGCGGGCCGGTGCCCCGGGCGGGGCGGCCCTTGTGGGCCACGCCCTCGTGCGGCAGATCCTTCAGGAAGCGGCTGGGGTCGTTCTGCCGCACCTCGCCGAACTGCATCCGCCGCTGGGCGCGCGAGAGCCACAGCCGCTTCTGCGCGCGCGTCATGCCCACGTAGAGCAGGCGGCGCTCCTCGGCGATCTCGTTTTCCGACTCCTGGCTGCGGTAGTGGGGCAGGATGTTCTCCTCCAGCCCCACCAGGAAGACGTACGGGAACTCCAGGCCCTTGGCGCTGTGCAGGGTGAGCAGGGAGACCTTGTCGCCCAGCGATTCGGCCTTGTCAATGTCGGCGCTGAGCGCCAGGTACTCCAGGAACTCCATCAGGCCCGCGCCCTCGCCGCGCCGGTTGGCGAAGCGGGCGGCGGTGCTGACGAACTCCTCGGCGTTCTCGGCGCGGCGGGCGTCATCCGCCTTGTTGCTGTTCTGGAGCTTGGCCAGGTAGCCGCTGCGCTCGATCATCTCGCGAGTAATCTGGCGCAGCCCGGCGGTCGCGGCGCTCTCCTGGAGCTTCACGATCAGGTTGTGGAAGGCCTCGAAGGCCTGCTGGGTGCGGGGCGGGAGATCCTCATCCTGGAGGGCCAGTTGGAGCGCGTTCCACAGGGACATTTCGTTCTGCATGGCGAGGCGGTCAATGATCGCCAGGGCCGTGTCGCCGATGCCGCGGGTGGGCGTGTTGATGATCCGGCGCAGGGCCACCGAGTCGTCCGGGTTGTGCAGGACCTGCAGGTAGGCGATGCAGTCCTTGATCTCGGCGCGGTCGAAAAAGCGCATGCCGCCGACGACCTCGTAGGGCACGGCGCGGGCCATGAGGGCTTCCTCAAAGACGCGGGACATGGCGTTGGAGCGGTAGAGAATGGCGAAATCGCCCCACTGCCCCTCCCCCACCGCCACCTGGCGCATAATGGTGTCCACCACCCACTCGGCTTCCTCTTCCTCGTTGACCGCCACGTAGACGGTCACGTCCTCGCCGGGCGCATTCTCGGTCCACAGGCGCTTTTCGGCGCGCTCGGGATTGCAGGCGATGATGGCGTTGGCGCAGTCGAGAATCTTCTGGGTGGAGCGGTAATTGCGCTCCAGGCGGAAGATTTGGGCGTGCGGATAGTGCTCGCGGAAGGCCAAAATCAGCCCCACGTCGGCGCCGCGCCAGCCGTAGATGGACTGGTCGTCGTCGCCGACCACGCAGAGGTTGGCCCGCTCGCCGGCCAGCAGTTGCAGCAGACGGAACTGCGCCCAGTTGATGTCCTGGTACTCGTCAACCAGCAGGAAATGGAAGCGCTGCTGGTAGCGCCGGAGCACCTCCGGGTGCTGGTCGAGAAGCTGGACGGCCATCATCAGCAGGTCATCAAAGTCCAGCGCCCCGTTGCGCCGCAGTTGCTCCTGGTAGACGCGGTAGACCTGCCGGGTGGCCTTCTCCAGGGGGCTTTTGTCGCGCGCCTTGTACTCGCTGACCGTCAGCAGTTGATTCTTGGCGTTGCTGATTTCGTTGAGCACGGCGGGCGGCTTGACTTCCTCGGAGTCAATATTCAGCGCCGAAAGCGCGTGTTTGACCACGGAAAGCTGGTCGGAATCGTCGTAGATGGTGAAGTTGGGGGGCACGTCAATGACCGAGCCGGCGGCCCGCAGTAGCCGGGCGCAGAACCAGTGGAAGGTGCCCGCCCAGACCTTCTTCGCGTCGTCGCCGATGAGCAGCCGGATGCGCTCCTTCATCTCCTCGGCGGCCTTGTTGGTGAAGGTGACGGCCAGAATCTGGTCGGGCGGCACGCCGCAGGCGCGCACCATATAGGCGATGCGGGTGGTCAAGGTCCGGGTCTTGCCGGAGCCGGCCCCGGCGAAGATGAGCACGGGACCCTCGACGGCGCAAACCGCCTCGCGTTGTTCGGGATTGAGTTTGTCGAGAATCGGGATACACCTCGGGTATGGAGAGAAAGAAGGGGCTGCCTAAAGTAGGGAACGGCGAACGGCCGGGAACCTCACCCCCAGCCCCTCTCCCTGCGGGAGAGGGGTGAAAGGTCAACGACAACGGCCCGGACACCGGCGAGACCCTTCGACAAGCTCAGGGCAGGCAGCCGGTGCCACCGACAGCTAGGGGCTCTGGCTACTCCTCCACGGGCTCGGCGGCGGCGCACTGGGCCTGGCGCGCTAGCGCGGCCGCGATGAAGCCGCGGAAGAGCGGGTGCGGCCGGTTGGGCCGGGACTTGAACTCGGGATGAAACTGCGAGGCAACGAAGAAGGGGTGGCTGGGCAGCTCGATGATCTCGGCCAGGTCACCCTGCGGCGAAGTCCCGGAGAACCGCAGCCCGCACTCAACCAGCCGCGGCCGGAAAGCGTTGTTTACCTCATAGCGATGGCGATGGCGCTCCTGAATCTCCGCCGCGCCGTAGACCTGCGCGGCCAGCGATCCCTCTTCCAGCTTGCAGGGATAAGCGCCCAGCCGCATGGTCCCGCCCAGCTCGGTGATGTACTCCTGCTCCTTGAGGTAGATGACCACCGGGTTGGGCGTTTCCTCGTCAAATTCCTTGGAGTTAGCGCGCTCCAGGCCACAGACGTTGCGGGCGAACTCGATGACCGCGCACTGCAACCCCAGGCACAGGCCCAGGAAGGGGACGCCGTTTTCCCGCGCCCAGCGGACTGCCGCGATCTTGCCCTCAATGCCGCGATGGCCGAAGCCGCCCGGCACCAGCACGCCGCTGACTCCCGCCAGGAGCGCGTCGGCGCCCTGCTGCTCGATCTCCTCGGAGTCCACATAATCCACGTGGACCTTCGCGTCGTTGGCGCCGCCGGCGTGCTTGATCGCCTCGGTGACGGAGAGGTAGGAGTCCTTGAGGTCCATGTACTTGCCGACCATGGCGATGCGGACCTCGCCCGTGGGACACGACAGCGGCTTGACGATCTCGCGCCAGTCGGCCAGATCCACCGGGCGGGAGGGCAAGCCTAGCTCGGAGATGGTCAGGTCCGCGATGCCCTGCTCTTCCATCGCCAGGGGAATGGCGTAGAGCGTGTCGTCCACGTCCAGGGCCTGGACCACGTTCTCGGCCGGAATATCGCAGAACAGCGCGATCTTGGCGCGGATGTCGCGGGTCAGTTCGTGCTGGGTGCGGCAGACCAGGATGTCGGGCTGGATACCCATGCTGCGCAGCTCGCGGACGCTGTGCTGGGTGGGCTTGGTCTTCAGCTCGCCGACCGTACCGAGGTAGGGCACCAGGGTCACATGCACGAAGCACACGTTCTCGCGCCCCTCATCGGTGCGCATCTGGCGGATGGCCTCGAGGAAGGGCTGGCTCTCGATATCGCCGACCGTCCCGCCGACCTCCACCAGGCAAATCTCGGCCTGGTGATGCTTGGCGCACTTGCGGATGCGGTCCTTGATCTCGTCGGTGACGTGGGGGATGACCTGGATGGTCGCGCCCAGGTAATAGCCGCCGTCGCGCTCCTTGCGGATAACTTCGGCGTAGACCTGGCCGGTGGTGACGTTGGAGAGGCTGCTCATGGACTCGTCCACGAACCGCTCATAGTGGCCCAGGTCGAGGTCGGTCTCGGCGCCGTCGTCGGTGACGTAGACCTCGCCGTGCTGGAAGGGATTCATCAGTCCGGCGTCGGTGTTGAGGTAGGGGTCGGCCTTGAGGAGAGCGACGCGATAGCCCCGGCGCTTGAGTAGCATGCCGATGCAGGAGGAAGTGATACCTTTGCCGATGGCCGAAACGACTCCGCCGGTTACGAAAACGTACTTGGTTTGCATTGTACTGCAGTGGCCTCCCGTGCCCCGAGAAAGTTGCGCTTGCGCGCTGATAAAAACGTCAAAAAGACCAACCGCCCGCGCCCCCGCGCCGGCGTTGGTAGAAAAGCCTGATTGTCAAGGAAAGCCTTACCCCTCGGCCGGTTCCTCCGCCGACGGCGAGGTCGGCGCCGGCTTCTCGGGCTCCGGGGCGGCGGCAGCGGCTTCCGTCTCCGGAGTCTCGATATCCTCGTCGGCCAGCACGGAGTCGTCCAGCAGCTCCGCCGGCTCCATGTCCGCCATGCTCGCCAGGCGAATCTCCTCGATCTGGTGCTTGAGTTCGTGCAGTTCCTCGCCGATCAGGTCGAGGCGCTTGCAGTCGGCCATGACGTCGCGGTTTTTGACCTTGCCGCGCTGATGCAGCGAGTAGACCTTGCGGCCGATGGTCAGCAGCAGCTCATTGCGCTCCCGCGCCAGACCCCGGCCCTGCGCGGCGAGGCGCTGAATCGCAGCCTGGCGGTCAATGCTCTCCGCCAGCGTCTCCACGCCCTGCTTGCCGCTGCTGAAGAGGCTCGCGAGAAAGCGCCTTAGTTGTTCCCAGAAATCGTTCATAGTTGGATTATCTCTCCACGTCGTCGCGTCGGCCCGATGCACCGCGAGGGCGCAGGCCGGACCGGGAAGTATTCGGCGGGACCGGAGCGTTCTCCTTCCCGGTCGCGACTATTTCCGAGGGAAGTTGGCGGAACTTAGCTCCACGGCCAGCGGAAGCAGCCGGGGCAGCGTCTCGTAGCTGGTCAGGTCAAAATGCACCGGAGTGAGCGAAATCCGTCCCCGCGCGATGGCTCCGATGTCGGTTTTCTCGCTGTTCTCGGACTCCTGTGGCTCGCCGGTGAACCAGTAATACGGGCGTCCGCGCGGGTCCTCGCGCCGGTCCACGGTGTTGAGGTAGGCGCGCTTGCCCAGCTCGGCGACCGCAAAACCCGCGATTTCCTCCCAGGGCAACGCCGGCACATTCACGTTCAGAAAGGCATCCGGTAGGTCCAGTTCGGCCACTCGCGGCGCCAGCAGCGCGGCCGCCTGGGCCGCCCCGGAGAAGTCCTCGGTGTCGTAGGAGCAGACCGACACGGCCATCGCCCGGAGGCCCTGGATCGCCGCCTCCATCGCGGCCGAGACGGTGCCCGAGTAGAGCACTTCCTCGCCGAGATTGGCCCCCCGGTTGATCCCCGAGATGACCAGATCGGGCCGCACGTCGGAGGTCAGCGCCCCCAGAATCACGCAGTCGGCAGGCGTACCGTTGCTGGCGTAGGCCTCCACGGGCAGCCCGCGCAGCTTGACCGGGTCCATGCGCAGCGGCTTGTGCAGGGTGATGGCGTGCCCCGCGGCGCTCTGCTCGCGCTCCGGCGCCACCACGCGCACCGTCCCCAGGGGCATGAGCGCCTCCACCAGGGCCCGGAGGCCGGGCGCGAGGATTCCGTCGTCGTTAGTGATGAGGATATTCATAGTTAGTGGTTGTTGGGGCGAAGGCGAACGGCGGCCCACCCCGGAGTTTGCTGCGCAAACTCCACCCCTCCCTAAAGGGGAGGGGCTTCCGGATTCGTTCTGTTCATGCGCGCGCTTGCCCTAAGCCCCTCCCGTACCGGGAGGGGTGCCCGAGGTCCCCCGAGGGCGGGGTGGGCCAGCGAACGGCGCGGAGCCTCACCCCCTGCCCCTCTCCTGGCAGGCGAGGGGGAACGGCAAATGGCAAAGGCTAACGGCCGGCGGGGTACGAGCCCCCGCCCTACAGACGGCAAAGGCAACGGCAACGGCCGGGCGGAGCAAGCTCCGCCCCTACGGGAGGGTCAGCGGCTGCGAGCCTAGAACTCCACCCACTCGACGCGGGCTACGCCGGGGAGGGCGGCTACTTTGGCCGCTAGGGCCGGGCTTACTTCATCCTCTACTTGCGCGAGCAGCAGGCCCTGGCCCTCGACCAGGTTCGAGGCTACCTGGATGCCGCGCAGGGAGACGTTCGCGTCGCCTAGCAGGCAGCCGAGGCGGCCGATGAAGCCCGGGGTGCCCGGCTGGCTGTTCCAGAGGAGCATGACCTTGCCGGCCAGTTCCAGATCGCAACGGAAACCGGCGACCTCCACCAGGCGGGAGGTGCCGTCGTCGAGCAGCAGCGCGGCGGCACAGTGGGCGCCGGACTCGTCGGTGACTACCGTCTCCAGGCGCTGGCCGTAGGCGTTGACCATGCCGACCACGCTCTCGCCCAGCTCCAGGCCGCGCTCGCGCGCCAACTCGGCGGCGTTGATGTAGTTCAGGGCTTCCTCGGTCTGGCCCTCCATGAGGGTGGCGAGGAAGTGGTGGGTGAGCACGTGCAGCTTCTCAGTGGTCATCGCGCCGCTGCCGCGCAGCTCTACCCGCCGGAGCCCGCTGCCCAGCAGGACGCGCTGCAGGCGGCCGAGGCCCTGAATCACCGGCAGGAAGACGCCTAGCTCGGCGGCGACCTCCGGGGGCAGGCTGGGCGCGTTGACCGGCCAGCGGGGCATGCCGCCGGCGAGCACCGCGGCGACCTGCTCGCAGACATCCACCGCGACGACTTCCTGGGCCTCCTCGGTGGAGGCGGCCAGATGCGGGGTGGCGACGACGTTGGGCAAGCGCACCAGGGCGAAGTCCTCCGGCGGCTCTTTGGAGAAGACGTCGAGCGCCGCGCCGGCGAGTTTGCCGCTCTCCAGGGCCGCCTGGAGCGCCGCCTCGTCAATCAGACCGCCGCGAGCGCAGTTGATCAGCGCGGCGGTGGGCTTCATCAGGGCCAGCTCCTCCGCGCCGATCATCTGGCGCGTCTGATCGGTCAGGGACGCGTGCAGGGTGACGTAATCGCTGGTCTGCAGCAGGGTCGGCATGTTCACCAGGCTGACGCCCAGCGCCGCGGCGTAGTCGGCGGAGACAAAGGGGTCAAAGGCCTGGACGGTCATCTCCAGGCCGCGGGCGCGGCGGGCGACCTCGGTGCCGATGCGGCCCAGGCCGACGATGCCCAGGGTCTTACCGGTGACCTGGTGGCCCATGAAGAGCTTGCGCTCCCACTTGCCGGCGACCAGGGAAGCGTTCGCCTGGGGAATCCGGCGGGCCAGCGCGAGCAGCAGCGCCAGAGCGTGCTCGGCGGTGGACAGGGTGTTGCCGCCGGGCGAGTTGACGACCAGGATGCCCTTGTGGGTGGCGGCGGGCACGTCAATGTTGTCCACGCCGACTCCGGCGCGGGCGATGACCTGCACCGCATCGGCGGCGGCGATGATCGGCGCGGTGATTTTCACGCCACTGCGCACCACCAGCGCCGCGAAACCGGGCACCTTGGCGATCAACTGCTCCTCGTTGAGACCCGGCGCTACTTCCACCTCGCCGGCCTGGCGCAGAATCGCCAGCCCCTCCTCAGCCAACGGGTCACAGACCAAAATCTTAGGTTTGTCCGCCACGCGTCATCCCTCCCTAAGGTAAGCAGGGAACGCCCCTGCTTCACGACGGCTAACGGCGTAAAGACACTTTGTGGCATACCGACACCGGCGAGACCCTTCGACAAGCTCAGGGCCGGCGGCCGGTGCCACCGGAACATGCCTCCACCAAGTAGCTACTCGGCGGCTTCCCAGGCGGTCACGGCGGCGGCCGTTGCGGCGGCCGGATCGCAAGCGTGGCCCAGGACGTTGAGTTCCTCGGCGGTCGCGACCAGGGTGGCCAGGAGCTGCTCGAGCTGGCAGACGCCCATGTGGCCGATGCGGAAGATCTTGCCCTTCAGCTCGGACTGGCCGCCGGCGATGATGATCTGGTGCTTCTCGCGGATGGCCTTGGTCAAGAGCTGCGAATCCACCGGCGAGGCGACCGAGGTGATGGTGTCGGAGGCGTGGCCGGGAGCGGCGAACAGCTCCAAGCCCAGCGCGCGCACGGCGGCCTGGCAAGCGAGGGCCAGCCGGTGATGGCGGGCCCAGCGCGGCTCGAGGCCCTCGGCGAGGATCAGGTCCAGCGCGGCCTCCAGCGCCACGAAGAGGCTGGTGTTGGGGGTAAAGGGCGTCTCCCCCTTCTCCAGGGTCTTGCGGGCGGCGACCAGGTCGAAGTAATAGCGCGGCATGGTCGAGTCGGCGACGGCGGCCCAGGCGCGCTGGCTGAGGGCCACAAAGCCCAGCCCCGGCGGGAGCATGAGCGTCTTCTGCGAGCCGGAGACGACCGCGTCCAGGCCCCAGGCATCCATGAGCAGTGGCGCGCCGCCCAGGCTGCTGACGGCGTCCACTATGGACAGCGCCCCGTAGCTGCGGGCGACCTCGGCGAGCGCCTGGACATCCTGCCAGACGCCGGTGGAGGTCTCATTTTGCACCATGAGAACCGCCTGGGGCTTGAGCTTGGCGCAGGTCTCGCCCAGCTCGGCCTCGGTGACGGCCGAGCCACGCTCCACCTTCAGCGTGTAGACCTGAGCGCCGTAAATGCCGGCGATCTCGCCGAAACGCTCGCCGAACTTGCCGGTGTCCACGACGACCACCGGGTCGCCGGGCGAGAGCAGGTTGACCACCGCGGCCTCCATGGCCCCGGTGCTGCTGGAGGTCAGCGTCATGACCGGCTGCTCGGTGGCGAACAGGGTCTGCAGGCCGGCGGTTACTCTACCGACCAACTCGCGGAAGCGGCTTACGCGGTGGGAAATCTGCGGGCGACCGAGGGCCGCGAGGACCTCGTCCGGCAGATTCGTCGGGCCCGGGATCATCAGCAGTTCGTAGTCAGTCATGGCAAATTACCTCTCCCTTATGGTGGCTGCCGGGCGCTACCGTCTCTCCGCCGGCAACCACAGAATGCTCCAACCGAGCGCGAGGACCAATCCCCGCCCCGGGGTACACTACACTGTCGCGAATCACAGCCTCCGCCCCCACCTCAACCCCGGTCCCCAAGGACACAAACGGGCCGACCTGCGCCCCGGCGCGGACCACCACGCCCTCCGCCACGCTGCAGGGCAGCGTTATCTCCGCGCCCGGCTCGATCACCGTGTCCGGCGCGACCTCCGGCGTCACCCAGGACAGAGCACCTCCCAGGATCGCCCGGTTGGCCTCCAGGTAGGTCTCCACGCGCCCTACGTCAGACCAGTAGCCCATGTCCGGCGGCAGATAGCCCAGGACCACCCGCCCCGCGCGCACCAACTCCGGGAAGAGCTGCCGCTCGTTGGAGTAGGAAATTCCTACCGGAATGTAGTCCAGAACCTCCGGCTCCAGCAGGTAGATGCCGGCGTTGACCGTGTTCTGCCCGGTGGGGTCGCGGTCCACCTTCTCCCGGAAGGCCGTCACCCGCCCCGCGGCGTCGCGCTGGATCAACCCGAAAGGCCGGATGTCCTCCACCCGGCGCAGCGTCAGCGTTACCGCCGCCGCCTGCGCGCGGTGCGCGGCGACCAGCGGATGTGGGTCAAAATCGAAGATCAGGTCCCCGTTGAGGGCCCAGAAGCTGCCCTGCAAGTACTCTCGGCAGTTGCCGATGGCCCCGGCGGTGTCCCGGCGCTCGGCTTCCTCTACGTAGACGATTTCTAGACCCCAATCGGTGCGGTCGAGGCCCTCCCGCAGCACCTGCGCCTGGTACGAGACAGCCAGGATCGCCTGCCGCACGCCGGCGCGCCGCAGCCACTCCAGTTCGTAGGAGAGCAGCGGCCGGTTGGCAACCGGGAGCAGCGCCTTGGGCTGATGCAGGGTCAGCGGCCGCAGCCGCGTGCCCAGCCCGCCGACCAGAATCAGCGCCTGCTCGGGGGCGGTCACGCGCCGGCCTCCGCCAAGCCGGGGAGCAGCGTCACCGTCACCTGCCGCGGGCGCGGGCCGTCCAGCTCCACCAGCATTACGCTCTGCCAGGTGCCGAGTTGCAGCCGCCCGCCGCTCACCGGCACGGTCACCGAGTTGCCGATCAGGGTGGCCGCCAGATGCGCCCCGGCGTTGTGGTCAATCGTGTCGTGGCGCCAGCGCTTGAGCATGCCGAGGGTACCGATCAGCGACAGGGTATCGTCCAGCAGCCCCGGCTCGTTTTCGTTGAGGTAGAGCGCGCAGGTGCAGTGGGCGACGCTGACCAGCGCCGCGCCCTCCTGCAAGCCGGACGCCGCCACGGCCTCGGTGAGGCGCGGGGTCAGGTCCAATATATCCTGCTGCCGGCTGGTCTCGATCGTGAAGGAAACCAACGCTCAGCCCTCCCGGGGATCCTCGGCGGGGCGAATCGCCTCCAGCCGCAGTTGCAGCGAGCGTTTGCCCGCGAAATCGTTGAATTCCGGAGTGTGCGCCAGGTCCAGGAGGGCCCCCGGCTTGACCCAGCCGCCCTCCACGCCCAGACCGAAACCGATGCAGTCCATGGTCTGGTCGCCCTGCCGGACGTACAGCTTCAGGTGCCGCCCGTCCTGGCCCACCGAGCGCCGCTCGACCACTTCTACAGAGCGCGTGAGGAACAGCGGCTCCGAGTTGCTGTGGCCATACGGCTCCAGTTGTTTGAGGGCCTCCAGCAGTGTCTCGTCCACGTCCGCGAGTTCCAGTTCGGCGTCCAAGTTGAGGTGCGCGATTCGTTCCTCGCCGCTGATCATCTTCTCGGCGACCAGATTCAGCCGGGTGCGGAACTCCTCGAAATCCTCGGGGCGCAGCGTCAGCCCCGCGGCCAGCGCGTGACCGCCGAAGCGCAGCAGGCACTCCGAGCACTCGCCCAGCGCGGCGGTAATGTCAAAGCCGCCCAGGCTGCGGGCCGAGCCGCGCAGGTGGCCGTTCTCCTCCACCAGCATGATCGCCGGCCGGTGGTAGCGCTCCAGAATCTTGGAGGCGACAATCCCTACCACGCCGACGTGCCAGCCGGGGGAGGCCAGGACAATCACGCGGTCCTTGTCCAGGTCAATCTGCTCGTCCACCAGGCGCAGGGCGTCCACGTAGACGGTCTCCTGCTCGCGCTGCCGGTCCCGGTTCATGCTGTCGAGGTGCAGGGCGAGCCGGCGGGCCTCCTCGGGATTGTCGGAGAGCAGCATATCCAGGCCATCCGCGCCGTCGCCCACCCGGCCCACGGCATTCAGGCGCGGGGCCAAGCGGAAAGCTATGTCGGTGGCCCGCACCGGGGGGGTGACCCCGGCGATCTCCAGCAGCGCTTTCAGGCCCGGCGAGCGGGTCTCGGACAGGACCTGCAAGCCTGCGGAGGCCAGAATGCGGTTCTCGCCGCGCAGGGGGACCACGTCCGCGACCGTGCCGATCGCCACCAGGTCCAGACAGGCCCGCTGGAGCGAGGCCTCGGAGACCCGCTGGTGTCGGCAGAGGGCGGAGGCGACCTTGAAGGCCAGCCCCACCGCCGCCAGATCGCGCTCCGGATAGCGGGAATCGGCGCGTTTGGGGTCTACGATCCACGCGCCGGGCGGCAGCGTCTCCGCCGGCTCGTGGTGGTCAATGACGATAACGTCCATCCCCTGCCGCTTCGCCAGGGCTATGGCCTCAAAATCGGAGACGCCGCAGTCCACCGCCACGACCAGCGTGGCGCCCAACTCGCCGGCGCGCTCCACCGCGTTCTTGCTCAGGCCGTACTGCTCGCGGAGCCGGTGGGGGATGTGGTACTGCACCTGGCAGCCAAAGCGGCTGAGCACCTTGCACAGCAGCGCCGCGCCAGTGAGGCCGTCGGCGTCATAGTCGCCGTGCACCAGGACGTGCTCCCGCGCCGCCACCGCCTCCGCCAGACGTTCGATGGCGGGGGCAATATCGGGCAGTAGGCCCGGATCGTGCAGCCGCGTCAGGGAGGGCGCCAAAAAATCCGCGATTTCCTGGGTACCCGACAAGCCCCGGTTGAGTAAGACGGCGACAACCAGGGGGTGGGTGCCCAGTTCGGCGGCAAGATGGCGTTCTGACGAGAGATCACGAGGAGCTAGTAGCCAGGAACCGGCCCTAGGCCCGCGCATGAGGTTGGCCTTTCAGAGTTGATTTCATTCGCCTAGGAGTATAAGGGGGGGCAGGAATACTGTCAACTGGGGTCGGCGGGAGCTTCCGGCGGGGGGTACAGGGGCTCTACGGCGAGCGTGTAGTAGTCATCATACAGCACAAAACCGGGCGGGGTGCCCTTGGGCCGGCGCACGTTCTTGGCCGCGGTGACGGAGACCTCGACCGAGCCGCTGGTGCGCTGGCGGCTGAGACCGGCGGCGATGCGGGCGGCCAGGTGCAGCACCGTCTCCGGCACCAGATCGGGCCGGCCGCCGGTGCGGATCAGCACGTGGCCGCCGCTGCCGTCGCGGACGTGCATCCAGAGGTCCTCGGAGGTGGCCTCCCGGAGCACGCGATCGTTCTGCAGGCCGGTTTTGCCGTAGAAAATCGCCCAATCCGGCTCGGGAGAGAAGCGGTGGAAATCGCGACCGCTGGGGCGCGCGCGGCCCTTGGCGGCCAGCTTCTTGAGGTAGCCGCGGCGGCGCAGTTCCTGCTCCAGCTCCGCCAATTCGCCCTCATCGGACCACTCGATCTGGTCGCCGAGGGCCTCCAGGTACGCCTCCTCCTGGCGGTCGGCGCGGAGCAACTGGGGCAGCGCGTGGGTGGCGCGGGTGGCTTTCTTGTAGCGCTCAAAGTACTTCTGGGCGTTGTCCTGCGCCGGGTAGCCGGGGTTGAGCGCCACCGTGACCAGGCGCTCGCCCTCCTCGGTGTACAGGGGGACCTCCACCTGCGAGGCGCCGGCCGGAATTCGCCAGAGATTGGCCAGCAGGGCCTCCCCGTAGTCGCGCCAGATGTGGGCCTCGTCGGCCTTGGCTTTAGCGGCTTCCCGGGCCTGGCGGCGGCGGAGGACCAGCTTGGCGGCCCGCTCCAGCGCCGCGTGGAGGCGCTCCCGCTGCTGGCGGAGGCGCTCGGCCAGGACTTGCTCGGCGGAGGTGGTTTCCAGCGCCTCACTGAGCGAATCCGCGGTCGTGACCGGCGTGCCGGCCTGGCTGACCAGGGCAATCGGATAGACGAAAGGGCGGCCGGTGGCGGGCCGGTAGATGTACGCGCCGGGCTGCGCGGCTTCCGCCATGATCCCGGCCAGGGCCTCCGCCAAGCGCTCCGGCCAGCCGGCGGGCTGCGCGGCGACTACCGTGTCGGGGTCCAGACCGGTCCGGGCCCAGACCTCAGCCAGCAGCACCGGGCCCGCGCCCTGGAAACCGCCGGACAGAACGGTCTTGAGCGTGCGCTCGGGGGTCGCGGCGGCCGCCTGCTGCAGTTGCTCGGGGGTAACCTCGCTCAGCGGCGGCAGTTCCTCGCCCGGCGGACCGTGGTAGCGCTCGCCGGGGATGAGTTCCCGGTAGCGATTGACCGCCGCGTAGACGTGGCGGGCCGCTTCCTTGATCATGCCGTCCGGCGACAGGACCAGCGCGTTGGCCCAGCGGCCAATCGGCTCCACCACCACCGAACAGCGGGAATTGGGGCCCAGCGACTCGACGTTGGTGAATTCCAGGCGCAGGACGCGGTCGAAACCGACCTGCTGAACGCTCTCCAGGCGGGCGCTTTTCAGGTAGCGGCGCAGGACGTCCGCGAAGGACACAACCACGTCCTTGCGGGGCTGCTGGCTGGTGCTGAGGTGGACACGGGGGTGCTCGGTGCTCCAGCTTATCAGGAGTTGCTGCAGGGGGGCGCGTACGCCGAACTCGAGGACGGCGGTGTCCGGCGAGATCAAGAACAGCCGCGTGATACCCGCGCCGGTGAGGCGCGCGGAGATCTCGCGGGCAACGGAATACAGGACCAGACTGTCGAAAACCATGACTCCACCCTACCGCTCCACCAGCATGAACTTGCCCTGCGCGGAGGCTAGCCGCTCCCCCTGCGCATCCCGAAGCTCGCTCTCGATCTGCACCACCCGGCCGCGCTGGGCCACCTGCCGGGCCCGGGCCTGCAGCGGCGCGCCGGTGGGGACGGGGCGATGATAGCGCACCGTTAGCTCGGCGGTGACCGCGTCCTGGCCGCGGGCGTAGAGGAGCGTGGTCATGGTCTCATCCAGGACCGTCGCCACCAGGCCGCCGTGGGCGATTCCTTGCCAGCCCTGATGGCAGCGCTCCAGGGTCAGGTCCAGCACCAGGTCGCCGGCCTCCTCGCGGAAACCGGTGAGGTGCAGACCATGCGGATTCTCCGTCCCGCAGGCAAAGCACCAGTGATCGTCTTTCACCTTAGGCATTTGCCGCCACCTCCACAAGCAAAAAGCAGCCGCCCGGATTGCCGGGGCGGCTGCCGTAAGCCCACCGAGACTGATCAGCGCCGGGAGGCGCCGGCCTAGACGATGCTTTCCACGGCCAAAGCGTCGTCCACAAGCTGCACGGCTTCGCGCAGAATCGCGGGGCTCCAGGTGTCCAGTTTGAGTTCTTCGACATCAATCTGACCGTCCAGGAGATCCTCGTCCAGGCGCCGAATGTACTTGGCTTTGACGATGGTCAGATGTTCGCGGCCGCCGCGGGTGCTGTACGATTCCTTGTTGAGGGTGCCGATGATGAGCAGACGCTGCCCCTCCTTGATCGTATCAGCAGTCCACTTGCCCAGGTCCTGCCAGACGTCCACGAGGAACAGATCGGAGACGGCCTCGCCTGTGTTGCGCAGGAAGGGGCGCTCCACCTCGAAGCTGAATTCCGCTTTGACCTGGCCGGAGGACTTCTCTCTGAGAGTTGCGTCGCGGGTCGCCGTGCCGGTTAGCGCCACCAAATTCAGGTCAGCCAAAACCCACACCTCCGAAAGGCAATATCCCGCCAGCGCCGGAAAACTCATCGCGAGCGGAAGGCCCGTGGAGGTGGCTGCTGTAACAGGCTTGTAACATGTCTACCAGGAAACGAGCGAGGAGGAACCGCACACCCCAAGTATGTGAAGCCCATTATATTCCTGAGCGCCTTAATGTCAAGTAAATGCACTGCCCCGCTCCATGTCCGGCAGGAGGAGAAGTGCGCGAGTCCCGCGAACGGTCGCTGCCCGCTTTCCGGCGCGATCATTGCCGGGCGGCAGTCCCGGGGGCGCTCGGAACCGCGCCGTGAGGCCCGACGTTACTACTAGGGCGCGTTCGCCTCGCGGGCTCAGCTGGGCCGGAACCATGCATCACATACTAGCCACAATCATCGCCGGCTTCAACCAGCGCCGCATTCTCGCGGTGCTGGCGGGCGCGCTGGCCCTGGCCGGGGTGGCGGCCCTGGCGGCCCACCTGCTGCCGCCGAGTTCCCTACCGCGGGCGTACCTGCCCCCTGCCCCCGGTTCGGCGCGCTATGAGGCCTGGGCCGCGGCGCAGTTCGCGCAGCGCCATCCGGGCGAACAACCGCTCAACTGGAGGCTGGCCCGCACCGCGGAGCGCTTCTACCGCCAGCAGCCGATGGGCAAGTTCGTGCTCAGCGTCACCCCCGGCCAGTGGGGCAACGACTGCTCGGACTTTGTGGACTGCGTGGTGGATGAGGCGCTGGGCGCCGGGGCCCGCTGTCTGCGGCCCGGCCAGCGCAACCACACCCTGGGCAGCGAGGCCTCCTGTTTCCGCTATTTCGTCGGCGCCGGCCGCGCGCCCGCCTTGCCCGGCGACCTCGTGCAAGTCCGGCACTCCCCGTGGTACGAGCGCTCCGAGACCGCCTGCTGGCATGTCGGGATCGTGGGCGCGGACGGCATGGTCTACGATTTCGTCAAGCTGATGCGCTGGGACCAGGCGCGCTACGGCCGCCACCCCTACGCGTGGTTCGTGGCGCACTCCACCGGCCCGCGCGAGGTGATCATCGGCCGACTGCGGCCGGAGTACCGGTACCGGCTGCGGGAGATCAGCCTGCCGCCGCGGGGGAGTCTTCTCCCGTAGGGGCGCGTTTTGCCCTGTCTGCAGGGCAACACACGCCCGTTCGCTGACCGGCAGTTAGCGAGCGGGCGTGTGTGTATCGAGCACGCCGACGTGCTCGGCGCAGACGCCGCCAAACGCGCCCCTACACGGACACACCACCCAGCCGCCGGAGCCCTAGCTCAGGCACATCGTTTTGACCGTCACGCCGTTTACGGCGGTCAGGTCGCTCTTCAGCTTCTCTACCTCGGCCTCTGGGGCGCAGAGTTGCAGGATAATGAGACCGTCCTCGGCGCAGAAGTCGCCGCCGATCTCATGCAGGCCCAGGCGGGTGCGGATGAGGCAGCCGTGCTTGGTGAGCACCTGCTGCACCTCCGGGGCGCTGGCCACGCGCTGGGCGAGGCGAAGCGCCATGACGTATCCACACGAGCAGTTTTCTCCCATGATTGAACCCTCCTTGGAAAAATAGATACTGTTTACCGAACCAGAATCCAGTCCACACTGGGGGCGACATCCGCCGCGGTGGCGGCCTGGCCAAACCTCACGGTGAAGCCGTCCGGGCGCTTGGCCCGAACCTGGAACTGCGTCATCCAGTTGGGGCTTACCGTCAGGGCGTAGTTGTTGTCCGGCTCCGGGGTGGCGAATTTGACCTCAAACTCCGTCGCTCCCACCGGGACGGACACGTTGATGCCCCGCAGATTCGCCGCGGGTTTTTCGGTGGCCGAGAGGCCGCGCGTCGTTACCAGCGAGCGGTTCCCCAGGCTCATGTCGCCATTGATGAACTCAAAGGTGCCGGTGCGCGGGTCCACGCTGAGCTGGCTGGAGCCATTGACGCTGTTGCGCCACCAAATCGGTTGTTTGCGGTCATTGGGCTGCGTGAAGAACATCGCGGCGCCCAATACTTCGCTGCTGAAGCGGATGCCCTCGTTGCAGAGCGAACGCAGGTTAATCATGGTCCCGTAGGGCGGCTTTTTGTCCTTGCGGGTACTCAACTCCTCGCGGGAATTGATGATCCCCGCCAGCATAATACCGTTGGGCACCTGCACGCGACCGACCTGCTCCACCTCGATGCTGGAGTTGTCCATGGTGGTCGGCACCTGGTCGAATTGGCGGATGCGAATCGGCCGCGGGCACCAGGGGTCGGAGCCGATGGCCTGCTCGACGAGGTCGCCGGGGGCGAAATCGAAGGCGGTGCCCCGGTCTCCGTTAGGAGTGACGCGGATCTGGCGCGGAGTGTTCTTGTCCACGAACCCGCCGGTGCTGACCACGTTCTGCCAGCCCTGGCTGACGTCGTAGACCCAGGCGCCCGGGGCGATGGCGTACTTCAGCGGCCGCTCGTGGCCGTCCGCGGTGTAGTTGGCGTCGTCGTAGAGCGTGGGCGCGCCGGCGGCCACCGCGGACCAGCGTACCCGCAGGATTTTGATGACCTTGGTGCCGTCCGGATTGCGCCTGAAACCGTTGATCTCGTACCAGCGGTAGATGGGCCGATTGGCCAGGGTGGCGTAACCGCCGGCGCTGGAGGGATCGTTGGGCAGGAGGGTCTCGGAGTCCTCGGTCACTGCGAAATAGCGGCCGATCACGCTCTCATCCCAGGGGCAATCGGCGCCGCCCTGGATGAGGCCGCCCTGGTAGTTGAAGACGTTGCTGGGGCCGCCGATGACGTTGGGATAGGTATTGCCTTTATAGGTGCCGCCGGCCGGCACGATTATGACCTGGCCCGCGGTGATCCACTTTTTGGGGTTGTAGTTGACCAGCGGCCGGGAGGTGCTCAGGGTCTGGGCGTTGGTCTGGCCGGGGGCGTAGACGACGGTGTCCTTGGTCCAGTCCACGGACTCCACGGTGGAGTGGAAAGCGTCCACCTCGCCGATGGTCTCGGCGTTGATGACCACGCCGCCCTCGTCGCCGAAGCCGGAGAAGACGTTGCCCATGTACTTCATCGAGCCGCTGATGACGAACGCATCGCCCACGGCGTAGTGGCTACGGCTCACCTGCAGCTCCATGGACTGGTTGTCGCACTGGGACCAGTCGTCCAGTTGCAGGCCGTTGACCACGTGCTTGTTGTAGACCAGGGCCCCCAGGGGGTGGTCATACTTCAGGTCCGCGGTGAAGAAGTTGCGTTTCTTCGCCGGGTCCCAGCCGATGCTCTTGACGAAGATGCGGTCGAAGGGCTCGGCGTAGCCCATGGCGTTGCCGGTGACGTTGAGGAAGGCGCCGACCCAGATGCCGCGGATGGTGTCTACGTAGAGTTTGGCGTCCTTGCCCTTCTTGACCGGCTCGGTGAGGGTCAGCATGTAGGAGGAAGCGCCGCTGACCATGAAGTTTTGGATGGACTGATTGGAGTACATGCCGCAGTGCGGCAGGCTGGCGCCCTGGCCGAAGTTGAGGTAGCGCTCCATCCGGTAGCCGGACCAGTTGCCCGACTGCTCCTGGCCAATGGGGGGCAGATGGTACGTGACCATGCCCTTGCGGTAGTCCATGATGGTCACGGCGTTGCCGCTAGCGTCGGTCTGGGAGAGGTTGACCAACTTGAGCCCCGCGGGGGCCTCCGTGGGGATCTCCAGTATGCCTCCACCGGCCAGTTGCAGGGCGGCGAGGGCCTTGGTCAGCGTATCGGTGGCGGCGGCTACGGTGCTGATATCGCCGTAGTCGGACAGGGAATGCGTGGCCGGAGCGGCGTAGGCCCCGGATACGACCAGGGCCAGCAGCGTGGACAGTACCAGGCAACCAACTAGACGTCTAATCACTGTAAATCCTCCAGTTCTGGGAGCGGAGACCATCAGGGGACACCGGCGAGACCCTTCGACAAGCTCAGGGCAGGCGGCCGGTGCCACCGGAGCTTCCCGCGACCCAGCTTCTCTATTTCTCGTCTTCTTCGCGTATCTGGACTCGACGAATCTTGCCGCTGATCGTCTTGGGCAGCTCGGGTACGAACTCGATCACGCGGGGGTACTTGTAGGGCGCGGTGACGCGCTTGACGTGATCTTGCAGCTCCTTGACCAGGTCCTCGCCGGCCGTGTAGCTCTTGGTTAGCACTACCGTGGCCTTGATGACCTGGCCGCGGACGGGATCGGGGACGCCGGTGATGGCGCATTCCAGCACCGCCGGATGCTCCAGGAGGGCGCTTTCCACCTCAAAGGGCCCGATGCGGTAGCCGGAGGACTTGATCACGTCGTCGGCGCGGCCCACGAACCAGTAGTAGTCGTCTTCGTCGCGCCAGGCCATGTCGCCGGTGAAGTACAGGCCGTCGCGGAAGTTCTCCGCCATGAGGGCCTCGTCGTGGAAGTAACCGCGGAACATCCCCACCGGACGGCCCTGATCTAGGCGCACCACGATCTGGCCTTCCTCCCCCACCTCACACGAGCGGCCGTCGTCCCTGACCAAGTCGATATGCCAGCCCGGGGAGGGCTTGCCCATGGAGCCCGGGCGGGGGGTCAGCCAGGGCCAGGTGGCCAGCAAGACCACGGTCTCCGTCTGGCCGTAGCCCTCGCGGAGTTCCTGGCCCGTGCCGCGCTGCCAGGCGTTGAAGACCTCGGGGTTGAGAGGCTCGCCGGCGGTGGAGCAGTGCACCATCCGACTCCAATCGTGGTCGGCCAGGTTCTCTTTGATGAGGAAGCGCAACGCGGTGGGCGGCGCGCAGAAGGTCTGGACCCCGTAGCGGGTGGTTACGTCCAGCACTTGCTGCGGGTCAAAGCGGTCCATATCGCAAACGAACAGCGCCGTGCCGGCGATCCACTGCCCATAGATCTTGCCCCACATAGCCTTGGCCCAGCCGGTGTCCGAGAGGGTGGAATGCAGCCCGTCATCAATCACCTGCTGCCAGTAGCTGGCGGTGAGGATGTGACCGAGCGGATAGGTGAAGTCATGCCAGACCATTTTGGGCATGCCGACGGTGCCGCTGGTGAAGTACAGCAGCATCATGTCCTCATTGCGGGGCGCGTCTTCACCGACCGGCCGGCGGAAAGTGCGCTCCTGGCGGGCCAGTTCCTGATCCAGCGAGAGCCAGCCGACGCGCTCGCCGCTGAGGCGCACGCGGAAGCGCAGGCTGGGGCAGTCTGGGGAGGCCTGGTCAATCTGCTCGGCCAGCCGATCGTCGGCCGCAGAAATGATCATCTTAATGTTGGCCGCGTCGCAGCGATAGACGATGTCCTTGGCGGTGACCAGATGGGTGGCGGGGATGGCCACCGCGCCGAGCTTGTGCAGCGCCAGGATGCAGAACCAGAACTCGTAGCGGCGCTTGAGGATCATCATCACCATGTCGCCCTTGCCGATGCCCAGGGCTTGCAGCAAGGCGGCGACCCGGTCGCTTTCCCGCTTGATGTCTGCGAAGGTGAAGGTGGCTTCCTCGCCCTCGTCGTTGCACCAGACCAGGGCGACCTTGTCGGGCGTGAGGCGCGCGTACTCGTCTACGACGTCGTAGGCAAAGTTGAACTGCTCCGGAACCAGAATCCGGAAGTTCTCGAAGAAGTCCTCGTAGGAGTCGAAGTCAGTACGGGAGACAAACCGTTCCAGCAATCTCATGGGCGGCCTCGCTTTGGTGGGTTACATAATGATGGCCAAAAACTCGGCCGGCGCGTCGTTCAGGGCTTTCATGCCGTGAGGGCAGCTTGAGTCGAAGTAGAGGGAGTCGCCGGGCTGCAGCACAATCTCATGCCCGTCGATGACAATCTTCACCACGCCGGAGAGCACGTAGTTGAACTCCTGCCCCGGGTGGGTGTTGAAGTGGACGGGGTCTTCGGGAGCGCTGGGGGGCACCGTGACCAGGAAGGGCTCGGCCTGCTTGTGGATGAAATTCGGCGCCAGGGCCCGGTAGCGGTAGTCCTGGCGACGCTCGACGGGCACCCCCTGCCCGGCCCGGGCCAGCGCGTAGGTGTGCAGGCGCGGGTTTTCCCCGGTGAGCAACGCGGTCAGTTCCACGTTGAACTTCGCGGCAATCTCGTACACAACGCTGACCGGGATATCGGCGGTACCGCTCTCATACTCCCGGTAGGTCTCCGGCGAGATCTCCAGTTCCGCGGCCAGCGACTCGGGCGTGACCTCGGCAATCTCCCGGATTTCCCGGATACGAGCGGCAATTTCCCTAAGCTGTTCGGACATGTTGCCACCTCCTGAAGTGCACGCCTCGGGCTGCTCACGCGCACAAAGAGAGTTGATTCCCCGCCGGGCGAGGGGATTCCTGCGCGGGGCGGCGGGGAGCCTCCCGTAGGGGCGGAGGGGCCGCATACGAGGACGGCCTGCGCAGCAGGCCACCGCAAGTATCCGGCCCAGGGCCTAGCGGCAGACCATGGGCCGGATACTTGCGGCATTCGCTCCGCGAACGTCCTCGTATTCGGCCCCTCCGGGAAACGTCCCCCGCCTGCCGCCCCTACCCCGCCGGAACCTTGATCGTGACCGAACTGGCCGCCGGGATCTTCACGGTGGTGTCCAGCGCGGGGCCCAGGGCGAAGCCGGTGGCCTTGCGCACGTGGACGGTCAGCGGCTGGTCGGTGGGATTGTGGGCCACGGCCAGCAGGTGCTTGCTGTCGGCCTCCACCAGAGTGAGCCAGACTTGCGGCTGGTCGCAGACCAGCGGATGGCCGAGGAAGGCTTCCAGGGGCTTGTCCAGGCGCAGAGTGGTGTAGCCGGTATCGTCCCAGCGGCCGAAGAAGCGCACCCGGTCACTGCCCACTATCCACACCCCCGAGTCCCAGCGCGGCTGGAGGCCCGGCATGATGATCGGTAGGTCCGTCTCGATCGGGGCGGCGCTGAACTGGGCGCGGAAGCCGCCGCCCGCCGGCTGGAGCGTGCAAGCGTACTGGGTGCGCGCCACCGTGCCCACCGTGGGCGTCACCGTGTAGCCGGGAGCGCCGCCGCCCAGGCCGAAGTACTTCCGCGTGTTCTCCAGCTCCCCGTTACCGGCGAGTTGATTCCATTTGCCCTCCATGAACAGCACCCGCGCGGAGATCACCGTGCCCGCTTTCAGCACCGTCCCGGGGGCAATCTGCTTGCCGATCTGGATACGCCGCGCCTGCGCGTTGCCCTCCACGGCGAACTGCACGTCCGAGTCCAGGGCAAACACCGCGCCCGCGCCGGTGTAGTTGGGGAAGGCCCCCGCGTAGCCGCCCAGCGGCAGCGTCCCGGTGTAGACGGGAGCGGGCCAGACCTTGTCCGCCGGGGTCTTCTCGACCAGGGTGCGGCCGTCGGCGGTCGTGAGGGTGGCGTAGGCGAAGTCGCCGGCCGTGGGGGGCGCGCCGTGTAGCCAGAAGGCCAGGCGCAGGTTGGGGAAGGGCCCGGCTTCCACGGTCACGTCGCGCTTGAACTTGACCTGCAACTCCCACAGCTTGTACTGGGGGCTGTTGGGGTTGGGAGTGAAGGCGTATTCGCGCTGGCGGGCTTCAAAGTCCTTGAGCGGGAGCAGCGGCCGCATCATCCGCCCGCCGCCGACCTGCAGAACGTCGGGGGCGTGGGTCAGCGAAAACAGGTGGTCCACGATGAGCAGGTCGGTCGAACCGAACTGCAGCCGCTCGTCGTGGGGGAAATTGAGCGGCTGGCGGTCCTGGAAGTACAGATCGGGCGGGAGCCACTCTCCCCAGCGCGAGAAGTAGCACTCGAAACCCTTGGGCGGCTGGAGCGTCGAGCCGAAGGTGCCGCCGGTCATGATATTCACGTTATCGGAGCAGTTGGACAGGTAGTGCCGCCCGCAGGTGGTGCCCACCGAGGAGGCCAGCGCCCGACCACCCGCGGTGTCTACGACCTCCACGCCGAAAGCGTACTGCCGGTCGTGGTGGCCGTCCACGAACTGGCTGAACTCCTGGGCTCCGCCGCAGGCGTAGTTGCGCAGCACCTGGCCGGCATCCAGCACCCGCAGGCGGGCCAGTCCTACCGGCGAGGAAGCCCGGGCCACCACGCGCAGCCGATCCGCGCCCACCGTCTCGCGCCAGGAGTCCGACCAGCCCGGCGGGATGTCGAAGTACGAGGTGCCGGAGTTCTGCACCGTGTAGCGCTCGATCTTGGGACCGCTGCTGATGTAGAGCAGGTCGTGGTAGAAGAAGAACTTATAGTCCCCGAAACAGAAGTCATCGTACATCTTCTTCAGGGGGCCGTAAGTGTAGTAGTTCTGGTAGCCGGTCGCGCGCTCCCGGGCCACGTCGGCGGGGCGGAAGACCTCGTGCACCGCCAGCGGGTAGCACTTGAAGGTGCGGGCCTGGAGTTCCCAGTAGTCTTTCTCCGCGTCCTCGACCAGCTTGCCGTCGCGGTAGGTGAAGACGCCCGCGTAATGAAATTGGCTGCGGTACCACGGGGCCAGCCCCTCGTGCATCCGGAACTGCACCTGCACCGGCGCGCCGTAGGCGTAGCCGAGGGCCTGGGGCAGGTCCATGCGCTCGGCAACCAGCTTGGGGTCGGGCCAGGGGATGGGCGCGAGCACCAGGGAATGGTTGCCCGCGGGGTCCACGATCTCCAGGCCGGGGATGGCGCAGAACTGGTCGTTACTAGCGGCCTTGCACTGGGCCTTGAGCTGGTCCCATTTCTCGGAGGTCATGGCGGTCAGCGGCTCGGTGAAGGCGATCCAGTCATACTTAGCGGCCTGGGCGGCCGCCACCCATTCGGCGACGGTGCCGGTCCCGTCGGAGAAAGCCGTGTGCGCGCCCACCAGGCCGAGGAGATTGTTCGGCGAGGCCTCCGGCGGGGTCATTTTGTTCCAGTCCATCACCCCGCCCGCGTCCCCGGTGGAGACGTAGGTGGCGCCCACGATCGGCGCGGGCTTGTCGCCCAGGTAGCCGCCGACCGCGCGCGAGGCCACGGAGGGCGCGGCCAGCCAGGTGTAGAGGTTGGTCAGCAGACGCTCGCCGCCGCTGGGCTTGCCCTTGGCGCCGGTGGTCATAGCGAGGCCCTGCCACCAGTCGTGGTAGCCGGAGAGCCACAAGTGCGTGGGGTTGATCGGCAGGACCGCCACTCGGCCCTTGCCCACCTCGCGCGCGGCGCAAAGGACCGGCGCGGATTTCACCGTGCCGAGGCCCGGTTCGATGCCGAAGGAGCCGGAGAACTTGTGCGTGGCCGCCGTGGCGCTGGCGCGCAGGAGGACCCTCCAGTCGGGGCCGGGGTCCAGGGCGTCGGTGAAGCCGCCGCCGCCCGCGCCGGTGAACTGGAGCGAGGTGCAGTACCACAAGCCCGGCACGCCCTCGCTGAGCGGGTCGGGCGCCACGCCGTCGGCGTAGGCAAAGGACATCATGGGGTACATTTCCTGGGTGTAGGTGAGCCCGCCGGGGTCGGTGACCTGCTCGTTGATGAGGGTCATGCCCAGCGGCTTGAGCAATAGGCCAATGCCGGTTTCGCCCAGCTTGGAGACGGGAGTATTGCAGACCAGCAAGCCGCCGCCCGCCGCCACGTAGCGCTCCAAGAGCGAGCGCACGCCGGGGAGGCCCAGCCACTCGCCGGGCTGGTTGACGTCCTCCTCGGGAATGATGCCCAGGATCACAGCATTGAACTGGCGCAGCCGGTCCCAGGTGAGATGCTGGATCGTGTCAAAGACCACCGTGTACCCGGCGCCCTCCAGTTGCTTGCGGTGGACCGGCTCGATGTCCTTGTCCGGCTCGTAGGCGGTGAGAAAGAGCAGCGCGGGTGGCGCTTGGCGGTTGCCGATACCCGTGCCGGTGCGCTCAAACCAGACACCGTCCAAGTGCACGGTGCCGGTCTGCTTGGCGCCGCCCCACCAGTAGAAGTTGAACATGAGCGTGCCGGCTTTGCCCCAGTCCCAGTTCTCATCGCTGGCGAGCAGCGAGGTCAACGGGATCGCCACGTCCTGCCAGGACCCGGTGACGCCCTTGAGCGGCTCCTTGAGTCGGGCGCTGCTCTTCCAGTCCACGGAGTTGAACATGGCCTCGAGGCTGACCAGATTCATGCCCGCGGGGACGAAGTAGGAGAAGTGGACCACGTCAAAAGCCCGCAGGTCCATCGGCTGGGCGGGGGTGTAGCGGACATCGGTGTAGGCATCCACGTCGCCCCGGACGATGTCGAAGGCGATACTGTTCGCCCCAAAGCGCTTGGTCACGGGGTCCAGGCGCAGCTTGTCGGCGTGCGGCGGGAGCGCCGCGTCCTGATGGTTCTGCATGCCCCAGCCGGTGAGGCTCTCGGTGATCGGCTCCGGGGTCTGCCCCCAGGCCCAGGAAAGGGCGGTAAACAAGACCAGGCAAGCGGCCAACCTCTTCATCGCAAGGTCCTCCTTGGCGGATGGCGCGGGAGTTGGGTGATGGTGGTTGAGGACAGTTCGCAGGAAGGGGGTGGGGACCTTCTTGGGGGGGAGGCGAGCCGTCTCCCGTAGGGGCGCGTTTTGGCCCGTCCGCGGGACAACACACGCCCGTTCGCTGCCTATCCGTTAGCGAGCGGGCGTGTGTGGCTCCGTTTCACTCCGCCAAACGCGCCCCTACGCGGAAACGCCCCTCCACCTTGCCGCCTCGGCGCTCCCTTGGTATACTGCCTGCACCACCTACTCCCGGTCGCCTTTGGTTGCGGCGGGAGCATATTTGCAGGGGGCCTACAAGCGTGTCCACTCTGGTAAAGCCTTTCCGAGGCTGGCGGTACGATCCGGCGCGGGCCGGCGAATTGTCGTCGCTGCTCGCTCCGCCGTACGACATCATCAACCGCGAACAGCAGGCCGAGTACTGCCTGCGCAGCCCCTATAATATCGTTCATCTCGACCTGGGCGAGCCCTCCGGCCCCGGGATTGGCGACCCCCGGCGCTACAGCCTGGCCGCCGAGGAACTCCACCGCTGGCAGCAGGAAGGCGTGCTCGCGCGCGACGCCCAGCCCTGCTTCTACCTGTATGAGGAGCAGTACCTGGACCCGCTGGGCCGGCCGCAGACCCAGCGCGGGATCGTCGGCGCCGTGGAGCTGCACGACTACGAGGACCGCGTGGTGCTGCCCCATGAGGGCACCCTGCGCGGACCCAAGATTGACCGTCTGGACCTGATGCGCGCCTGCGAGTGCGCTTTCAGCCAGATTTTCGCCCTCTACAGCGACCCCGAACTGACCGTGGAGACGCTGACCGCGCCGGTGCTGGAGCAGGAGCCCTACTTCGACGTGACTGACGCCTCGGGTGTGCGGCACCGCGAGTGGGTGCTCTCCGACCCGGAGCTGGTCGCCGCGCTCTCCGCCGCGCTGGAAAATCACCAGATCGTCATCGCCGACGGCCACCACCGCTATGAGACCGCCCTGGGCTACCGCAACGAGTACCGCGAGAAGCACGGGATTGACCCGGAGGCGCCCGCGGAGCGCGTGACCATGTTCCTGGCCAACACCGAGGCCGGGGGGCTGACCATCGTGGCCGCCCACCGGATGCTGGGGAAGCTGCCCGCGGGGACCTGGGAGCGGCTGGCGACCTGCCCGGCCAAGCCCTTTGAGGTCGGCACGCTGGTGCTGCCCCGCGGCAGCGACGCGGAGGTGGCGCTCAGCCTGGTGGAGATGCTGGCCCGCTGGCGGGAACGCGGCTCGGCCTTCGTCGCCTACGGCAAGGACCGGCGCGCCTACCTGCTGTTTCTGGACAAGCAGGCGCCCCTGCCGGAAGATTACGGCCTAGAGCACAGCGAAACCTGGCGCCGCCTGGATGTGACCACGCTGCATAATCTGGTCATCGGCGGGCTGCTGGGGCTGACCGGCGAATACGCCGAGAACGGCGAGAATATCACCTTTAGCCGCTATGCCGAGGAGGCTGTCTCCCTGGTGGAGGCGGGCAAAATCGAGATGGCGCTGCTGCTCAATCCCACCGGGGTGGACCAGGTCATGTCCATCTCCGCCTCCGGCGACCGGATGCCGCAGAAGGGGACGTATTTCTCCCCCAAGCTGCAGGCCGGGATTGTGCTGTACGATCTGGCGACGGGGTAAGGCGGAGGAGGGGCCGTTTCCCGTAGGGGCGCGTTTTGGCCCGTCCGCGGGACAACACACGCCCGTTCGCTGCCTGTCAGTTAGCGAGCGGGCGTGTGTTGCGGTGCAGACACCGCAAAACGCGCCCCTACGCGGAAACGGCGAACGGCACGGCGGGGGACCCTTCGACAGGCTCAGGGCATAGTGCGTAGCCCCCGCCCTACAAACGACAACGGCACACCGGCGAGACGCCGGTGCCACCTAAGGAGAAACCCTCATGATCTACCGTCCTATGGGCAAGACCGGCGTGGAGATTTCTGCTCTGAGCATGGGCTGCGGGCACCTGCCCGCGGACGAGGCCGAGTGCGATGCGCTGCTGCGCGCCGCGGTCGCCGCGGGGGTCAACTACTTCGAGACCGCCGTGCCCTACCTGGACGGCCAGTGCCAGCAGAAGACCGGCCACGGGCTGGAGCCGGTGCGCGACGGGATTATGATTTCCGCCAAGCACGGGCTGCTCGTTGAGGGCGAGGCGCCGGGCGAGCCGGCCACCACCGGCGACGAGTACCGTCGCCAGATCCTCGACCACCAGTTCCCCGCGCTGCGCACCGACCATGTGGAGTGGCTGCAGGTGGGCTGGTTCCAGGCCTACAAGCTGGATGCGCTGCGGCAGAAGGGCGGGGTGCTGGAGGCCATCCGGCAGATGCAGGACGAAAAGCTGGTCGGCAACCTCGGCTGCACCACCCACGACACGCCGGAGAACACTGTCAAGATTATCGAGTCAGGTGTCTTTGAGTCCGTGACCCTGCAGTACAACCTGCTCAACCGCGCCTACGAGCCGGCGCTGGACGCCGCCGGCGAGCACGGCGTGGCGATTGTGGTCATGGGGCCGCTCCACGGCGGGATGCTGGGCCGACCCGAGCCGGCGCTGCGCGAGCTGGTGCCCAATCCCGACATCACCACCACCCGCGCGGGCTTGCAGTTCGTGCTCAGCCACCCGGCCGTCTCCACCGCCTGCAGCGGCATGAGCAGCCTCGCGCAGCTCGCGGAGAACGTGGCCAGCGCCACCGCCACGCCGACCGCCGCGGACCGGGCCGAGATGGAGTCCATTTTCGCCCGCTTCGGCGAGGTCGCGGCCAGCCTGTGCACCGGCTGCAACTACTGCGCGCCCTGTCCCTCGGGCGTGGACATCTCCCGCAACCTGCGCCTGCGCAACTACCTGGCAGTCTACGGGGCGATTGACGCGGCGGCCCAGGCCTACGCGGAGATGGAGCCCGCCGCGCGCGCCGAGTGCTGCACGGACTGCGGCGAGTGCGAGGAGAAGTGCCCCAATCAGATGCCGGTCCGCGCGCTGCTGGCCGACATCGCCGCCGCCTGCGCGCGGTAAGGGCGGCAAGAGCGAAGGAGTACCCTCGACCTCCCGGAGGGGCCGAATACGAGGGCCACTCAGAAGGAGCGGAACGAAGTATCCGGCCCATCGGCAAGCGCTAAGCCCTGGGCCGGATGCCTCGTGGAGTCTGCTATGCAGACTCCCTCGTATTCGGCCCTTCCGGTACGGCCACCGGCGAGACGCCGGTGCCACTGAGAAAACGGGCGAACGGCCGGCGGGGGACGTAGCCCCCGCCCTACAGTACGGCAACGACGCGAGCGGCAGGGCGGTGAACTGCTCTGGCAACAACAACGACAGCTTCGACCGCAGCCGCCGATACGGCTCCGCGGCCTCGTGCCACGGAGGCCGTGACCCCGCGTGCCCTGGTCCTGGGGCTGCTGCTGATTCCCCTCAATATCATCCCCATGGCGCTATCCGAGGTGGGCTGGATGAGTTCCCAGCCGACCTCGCTGTCGATCTTCGCCAACGTCATCGCCACGCTGTTCCTGCTCTCGCTGCTCAACCGGGGGCTGCAGAAGTGGTCGCCCCGTCTGGCCCTGCGCCGCACGGAGATCATTACCATCTTCGCCATGCTCACGGTGGCTCAGGGGATCTGCGCCTACGACCGGATCGAGCAGCTCATGGGGCATATCACCCACGCCTACCGCTGGGCGACGCCGGAGAACAAGTGGCAGGATATCATCTGGCCATACCTGCCCAGCAAGCTGATGGTCAGCGACCGGGCGGCCCTGCGCGCGTACTATGAGGGCGGGGTGAACTTCTGGCAAAGCGGCCACTTGGGGCTGTGGGCGCGGCCCTTTGGGTTCTGGCTGATCTGCGCGATCGGCGTCGGCTGGACGTCGCTGTGCCTGGTCTCCCTGGTGCGGCGGCGCTGGATTGACCACGAGAAGCTCTCCTTTCCGCTGGCCCAGGTGCCCCTGGAGGTCACCGCCCGCGACGGCAGCATCTTCTCGAATCCCCTGTTCTGGATCGCCTTCGGCCTGGCGGTGGCGTGGTCGGCGGCGCGGGTGGGCCACTACTTCCTGCCCGGCTTCCCCCGCTTCAATCGCGGGTTCTACCTCGACCTATGGAGCTCCTCGCAGCCGTGGCGGTCGCTGGGGGACATCAACTTCTCCTACCACCCGTTCCCCATCTCCATCGCCTATTTCATGCCCCTGGACTTGGCCTTCTCGGCCTGGTTCTTCTACCTCCTATCCCGCGGGCAGATCGTTCTCCGTCACCTGGTCGGGGTGGAACCGGCCCGCGACGGCCGGCTCAACGCTCAGGCGCTGGCCTCGTGGTTGACGGTAGTGATTATGGCCCTGTATCGGGCGCGGAGCCAGCTAGCGATAGCCTGGGAGGGAATGCTGCGCGGGACCGCCACCGCCGCCGAGGCCGAGGAGGCGCTCAGTTACCGGACCAACGTGGTCGGCTTGGCGTTGGGGGTGGTGCTGCTCACCTGGTTTGCCGGGCAGGCGGGAGTCGCCCTACCGTACGCGCTGTTCTTCTGGGCCGTCTTCTTCCTGATCGTGCTGGCGGCGGCCCGCATCCGGGCCGAGTTGGGCGCGCCGGCCACGGAACTGGACTGGAAGGATCCCAGTTGGATGCTGACCACGGTGCTGGGCACCGAGGCGATCGGCGCGCAGAACCTCACCGGCATGGCGATGATGTCCTGGCTGGTCTTTGACCACCGCGGCGACCCGACGCAGCATATGCTGGAGAGCTACAAGCTGGCCGACAGCAGCGGTCTGGCGGCCCGGGGACTGGCGGCGCCGCTGATGCTGGCCCTGACTTGGGGCTTCACCTGCGGCTACTGGAGCGTCGTGACCACGTACTATTCGTTCGGCGCCGGCACGGCCTCCTATGGCTACGCGGGCCTGCTGCGCTATCCGGGGATGAGCTTCTGGAGCCGCCTGGCCAATTGGATCAGCAACGGGCAGCGCGCGAACTGGTGGGACGTGCTGCAGGTGGGCGCGGGCCTGCTGGTGACGGTCATTCTACAGGCTTTCCGGGACCGCTACCTGGGCTTTCCCCTGCACCCGATTGGGTTTGCCATGGGCTGGTCGTGGACGCTGCACCAGCTCTGGTTCACGATATTCGTCGGCTGGCTGATCAAGGCGGTCATCCTGCGCTACGGCGGCCTGCGCGTCTACCGGCAGCTCACGCCCTGGTTCGTGGGGCTGCTGGTGGGAGACTTTACCGCCGGCTTCGCCTTCCTGATCCTGGGGCAGTTGCTCAAGGTGAGGATCGGCGGGGTGCCGTTCTAGGCGGCTGTGGCCTGCGCCGTATGTAGGGGTGGATCTTTCGCGGGGTCCCATCCCGCGGAACATCCACCCGGGGCAACCGCCAACCCCTGGCTTCCCGGTTGCCGCGGGTGGACGTCGCGGCGCAGACGCCACGAGGTCCACCCCTACGCGGAAAAGGCAAACGGCCGGCGGGGTACAAGCCCCCGCCCTACAGTACGGCCGGGCCCGCCGCGACCGGCCCCTCCACGCGGTAGAAGGCCTCCTGGCCGGGCGCTAGCCAGTGCGAGGAGAGCAGCCCGCCCTCTACCGGCGCAATACCGCCGGAGGATAGCGAGGGACCCTCCACCTCCCGCCCCTGCCGGTCGTAGGAGAACAGGCGCACTCCCGCGCCGGGGAAGACCAGACTGAGGCTCACGTTCTCCCGCTGGCTGTTGTTGACCACCATCACGTAGCGGCCGCCGTTCAGATCGGCGAATTCGCCGACCAGCAGGGGATGGTTGTCGCGGTCGGCTTTCACGCTGGCCAGCAGCTCGTTGGGCGTCCAGCGCTGCCCGTGTCCGTAGGGCCAGGGGAGGAAGCTCACGCGGGTGCTGACCAAGCGGGTGAAGAGGTCGCCGTAGGTCTGGTGGAAGCTGTGCTGCACCCGGCGGAGGTCCCCCCAGGTGGGCGTGCGGTCCCACAGCTCATCCACCGGGGACAGGCGGAAATTGGAGATCACGCGCGGCAGATAGTAGAAGAACCACGTCACTCCGTGGGCTCCGGCGGCGACGCTGGTCATGAACTGCCAGCGCAGGTCATCGTAGCTGGGGCAGCGGTAGCGAAAATGCCCCACCGAGAGCACCGTATTCCAGAAGGGCAGGCCGTGACGCCAGGAGGCCTCGCGGTACAGGCGCAGGTTCTCGTAGTAGTTGTGAATCCCCGCCTCACCGTCGTTCATCTGCTTGTAGGCATCGTAGGAGATCAGGTCCGTGCCGCTCTGGGTGGCGTATTCGTCGAGGTAGTGGGGCCAGGTGTCCGTGCCGACTAACTCCTCCAGCCCCTCGTCCCAGGGGTTGAGGTTGCCGTAGGGATGCAGGTGCGGGGCCAGTTCTTTGGCCCGCCTCATATCGGCAAAGAAGCCTACCTTGCGGCTCGCGGGCGGCTCGTCGCCCATAAAGGGGCCAAAGAGGGCCGGGTGGTCGCCGAAATCGGCCAGGAAACCGCGCACCTGCTCGTCGTAGTCGGGCGCCTCGTTGCCGGCGTGTACGCGCGGATCGTTGAGGATCAGCTTCTGGCCCCGGTCGCCGCAGGCGTCCAGCAGCCGTCGCATCTGGGCCACCTGCGCGGGCTGCGTGGGGTCCAGGGCCGGGCTCATGGGCACGGTGAAGCCCGCCTCCTGCCAGTCCTCGGCGGCCTCCTCGCCAAAATGGACTCCGTGGTCGGTGAGGTTGGCGAGGTTCCAGAACCCCAGCGGGTAGCGCCCCAGGCCGAAAGACTGGGTCTGGGCGATGATCGCCTGGCGCTGGGCAAGACCGGGCGTGAGTGGTTCGGTGGACATGGGTTCCTCCTTGGTCCGCACAATGCTGTTGCCCCGGTTCGCGACACGCCCCCGCCCCTCCTTCTCCGGCAGTTTGCGAGCGGGCGTGTGTGGCTCCGCTGCGCTCCGCCAAACGCGCCCCTACGGGGAAACGGCCGCCCGCCTCCCTCCTCCGCCCCGAAGGCAGGAATACCCCCGCCCCACCGGGAACTGTGACCGCCCCAAGACATGAACAGCGCGGTTGTCGGAGGAGTGCCCATGCCCCTGGCGGTCACTGGCCCCAATTATCGAGTGGAAATCACGGAAGCGCCGCTGGCCCTGCGCGTCTGGCGGGAGGAGCGGCTGCTGGTGGACCCCGGCAGTGCGGCGGAGGCCAGCCAGGCGCCGTTTGCCCTGCGGCGCGGCGGGCGCTGGGACCCGCTGGAGCAGATCATCTCGGCGGAGACGGCGCCCGGCGGGGCCACGCTGGTGGTCGCCACGCGCGGCGAGGTGGAAGTGGACCTGCGCCTGACCCTGCAGGAGGAGTTGCTGATTGTGGACTGGTCGGTGCGGGACTGCCCCGCCGGGCAGGTTCTGCAGCAGACTCTGGCGCTGGCGCCGGCGGGCAACTGGTACGGTTTTGGGCACCACGAGCCGCTCTACTGGCCGCTGGAGACCGGGGAGATGGTGCTGGACCCCTGCGCGGCGTCCAATATCCGCAGCCCCCTGTGGCTGACCTCCGGCGGGCTGGGCGTGGCGGTGCTCACGCATGAGGTCATGCGGCTGGAGTTCAACGCCGCGGGCAGCGGGCTGTTCACCTGGGGTGTGGTGGACACGCCGCAGAGCCGCTTTCATTTGATCATCGCCGAGGACGTGGCGCAGGTGCGGGCCAAGTTGGTCGAGCTGGTCGGCAAGCCCGGCCGGCGACCGGCCCGCAGTACCCTGGCGCGGCCAATCTTCAGCACCTGGACCCAGTACGGCAAGACGATCACCCAGGAGCAGGTGCTGCACTACGCGCGCGATATCCGGCGGCACGACTTCCCGGCGCAGGTGGTGCAGGTGGACGAGCGCTGGGAGGTCCACCATGGCGACCTGATCTTTGACCGCGCCAAGTTTCCCGATCCGGGAGCGATGGTGGACGAAATCCACGCGTTGGGCTACCAGGCCACCCTGTGGGTCTGCCCCTTTGTGAACAACAACTCGGTGCGGTTCTCGCAGGAATACCGCAGCGGCTATATGGTGATGAACGCCACCCGCACGGCCCCGGCGCTGATGCGCTGGTGGGATGGCGACGCGGGGCTGGTGGACTTCTCGAACCCGGAGGCGGTGACCAAGTACGCCGCCAACTTGCAGCACCTGCGCGATGAGTTCGGCTGGGATGGGTTCAAGTTTGACGGGGGCGACGCTCGCTACCAGCCGACCGGCGCCGACCGGGGCTTCCACCTGCCCACCACGCCCTCCGGCTACTGCGACCTGTACCAGCAGTTCATGCACGACTACGCCTACGACCTAGCCGAGAGCCGTACCGCCTGGCTGGCCCAGAGCCTGGGCAACCTGGCCCGCGAGGGCGGCAAGGACACCGTCTGGGGCCTGAATAACGGGCTGGCGGCGATGGTGGCCCTGGGCATGTACCAGGGACTGCTGGGCTATCCCTACCTGATTCCGGACATGATCGGCGGCCGCATCGGCACCCGGGACGCGGGCAATCCGCTGCCCAGCGCCGCCCTGTTCTTGCGCTGGACGCAGGCCAGCGTGCTCCTGCCGATCATGCAGTATTCCTGGGCTCCCTGGAATTACGACGCTAACACCGTAGACCTCACGCGCGAGTACACGCGTCTACATGAGGACCTGACCGGCTATTTGGACGAGCTGACTGATCGGGCGCTGGCGACCGGCGAGCCCCTGGTGCGGCCTCTGTTTTTGGACTCGCCCCGGGACGCGGAGACCTACCCGATCTATGACGAGTACCTGCTGGGCGAGCACCTGCTGGCCGCGCCGGTGCTCACCCCGGACTCGCGGCGACGGGTGTACCTGCCCGCGGGGGAATGGATCAACGCCTGGACCGAGCAGACCCAGCGCGGACCCGGCTGGCTGCCCGAGCGGGAGGTCCCGGTCCATGAACTGCCGCTGTGGGTCCGGGCCGACCGGCCGGACTTGGCGGCGACGGTGACGGCGCGGCTGCGCGGGATGCCGAAGTTCGCCGGCGGCGGGCGGCGCGGATAGCCTCCCGTAGGGGCGCGTTTTGCCCGTCCGCGGGCAACACACGCCCGTTCGCTGCCGATCAGTTAGCGGGCGGGCGTGTGTGTCGGCGCAGACGCCGCCAAACGCGCCCCTACGCAGAAGCGACCTCCCGTCGTTGCCTTCGCCGTTACTCCCCCCTCTCCCAAGGTCTGCCGCGGGAGAGGGGGGCAGGGGGGGGTGAG
>DASXVN010000009.1:0-32481 GCA_036504235.1 Armatimonadota bacterium
GTTGATCTCTCCCTATTTAGGGAGAGTACCCGGCGCGGCAGCGCCGGGGGAGAGGGTCCGCCGTCGTCCGCCGTTCCTCTACAGAGCAGGAGGCGGGGACACCTCCACGACCTGGCCGCCCTTCCTCAGCGACTCGGCGCCCGCGCAGCCGGCGGCTACCGCCATGCGGCCGGCCAGGGGCGGCGCGACCGGCGGCTTGCCCTCCAGGACCATGTCCAGGAAGTCCTCGCAGATGCGGGGGTCCGCCCCGCCGTGGGTGCCCTCGATCTTCTGGACGTCGTAGGTGCGGTCGGCCAGGGACTTGTCGCCCGCGCCGCGGCGGGTTTTGACCCAGACCTTCATCTCCGGCTCGGAGTTCTCCAGGCGGCCCTCGGTGCCGATGATCGTGTAGTTGCGGTGGTAGTCCGGGGTGAAATGGCACTGGAGGTAAGACGCCTTGATACCGCCCTCCAGCTCCATAATCATCTCCTGATTGTCCTCCACCTCGACCTCCGCGCGCCAGACGCACAGGTCGTGGTGGGGCCAGTCCACATACTCCGGGCAGGTGCGGGCCTTCGGGCAGGCGCTGCAGCGCAGGTCGTTGGGCGCGTCGCCGCCGTAGAAATCGAGGCTGCCGAAGGCGGCCACGCGGCGGGTGTAGGCGCCGGTCAGCCAGTGGATCATGTCCAGGTCGTGGCTGCCCTTCTGCAGGAGCAGGGAGTTGGTCCCCTCGCGGCGCGCGTGCCAGTCATGGTAGTAAAACTCGCCGCCGCGCCCCACGAAATGCCGACACCAAGCGGCCTTGACCTCGCCGATCGCGCCGGAGTCGATGATCTCCTTCATCACCCGGAAAATGTTCATATAGCGCATGTTAAAGCCCACCATGAGCTGCCGGCCGGAGGCCTGCCAAGCGCTGAGAATGTGGTCGCAGCCGGGCACGGTGATGGACAGGGGCTTCTCGCAGAAGACGTGCTTGCCCGCCTCCAGCGCCGCCACGGCATGCTCCTCGTGCAGGAAATCGGGCGAGGTGACGGCGACGGCGTCCACGTCCGCGCGCTCCAGCAGCCGCCGATAGTCGGTGGTGGTGAAGACGCTCTCCCCCATCTTCTCGCGGAAGTCGGCGAGGAACGACTCGTTAACATCCGCCCCCGCGACGACCTCCGAGCGGGGATTATCATGCCAGGACCCGGCCAACCCGCCGCGCCCGCTAACGCCGATTACGCCGATGCGTAGTTTGTCCATAGTTACATTCTCTCTTGATTGGCGAGGGCCGCATCCCGTAGGGGCGGAAGTTCGGCGTACCCGCCGAATCTCCGCCCGCGGCAACCGCCCAAGTTAGTGCTAGCCGCGGGCGGAGATTTTCGCGCGGACGCGAAAACTTCCGCCCCTACCACGGCAACGGCATACGGAAGCGTCGGGCCTCGCCCGTCGCAGGTTCCCTCCGTTAGCGGCCAGCCCCCGCTAGCGGCGGCGGGGTACGAGCCCCCGCCCTACAGGACGGCAACGGCCCCCGCTACTCATAACTCCCATACTTCTTCGCCAACTCCACCACCCGGCAGTACTGCTCGAAGCTTACGTCATCCGGTATGGAGTGGTCCGAGTGGAATATGTAGCCGCCGTTTTGCTTGGCGGCGGTTACCTTCGTGCGGATTTCTTCCTCGATTACCGTGGGGTCCGGGTGCGCCATTTTGCGGGCGTCTATCCCGCCCATGAAGGAGAGGACCTCGCCGTAGTCTTGCTTGAGCTGGAGCAGGTCCATACCCGCTTTGACCTCGAGGGGCTGGAGGCAACTCAGGCCCGCCTCGATCAGGCCGGGGATCAGGGCCGTGACATTGCCGCAACTGTGCAGGATGGTCTTCAGGCCGTGGGATTTCGCCAGTTGGTAGAAGCGCTGGTGGTTGGGGAACTCGTACCGGCGGAACATCGCCGGGGAAAAGAGCGGGCCGCCCCGGTAGCCCATGTCGTCGTAAATGAAGCAGCCGTCGAACTCGAAGCCGTGGCCGATCATGTCCTCCAAGGCGTCGCAGAGCAGTTGGCCGCAGGTGTCGAACATGTCCTGCGCCCACTCCGGCTCGGAGGCCATCGCCATCAGCAGGTTCTCGTCGCCGGCGAACAGGATGATCCAGTTGTAGCCGAAGGCCCCGGTGAAATGGAACCACTGGCCCCGCGCCCGCGCCTCGGCCTGCGCCTGGCGGGCGGCCTCCCAGTCCACGCGGTTGGAGTCCCAGACCATCCGGTGCTTGTGCTCCTCCCAGTCGGCGCGGGTCTGGAGGGTGTAGCTGAGCCACTGGGGGACGGAGGCGCGGTGCTTCCAGGTCTTGGTCTGGACGCCCCAACTATTGAGGTGGATCTCGTACTCGTCGGTCTCCTCCCGCAACTCGGCGGGAAAGCGCGTGGTCAGGTCCGGCCAGTAGCCGGCCAGCTCATAGTGGAAGTAGTCGGCCGGCGTGACCTCCGCGGGCAGGCCCTCACGGCGCCAGCGCTCCAGGGTCGTGCCCCAGGGAGCATCCTGAATCGCCACCCGGTCGGCGGGGCGATGGTCAAGGGCGAGATTGATGCGTTCGCGTGAGTCCACTACTCGTAGCTCCCGTACTTGTGCGCCAGCTCGATTACCCACTTGTACTGCTCGAAGCTCACGTTGTCGGGGATCGAGTGGTCGGACTGGAAGAGGTAGCCGCCGCCCTGCTTGGCTATCGTTACCTTGGTGCGGATTTCTTCCTCGATGACCGCCGGATCGGGATGCGCCATCTTGCGGGCGTCAATGCCGCCCATGAAGGCCAGGCGGTCGCCGTAGGTCTGCTTGAGATGCACCAGGTCCATGCCCGCCTTGACCTCCAGCGCCTGCAGGCAGGTGAGGCCGGCGTCAATCAGCCGGGGAATGAAGGCCTCCATCTGGCCGCAACTGTGCAGGATGCAGGGCAGGCCGTGGGCGCGGGCGCAATCGTAAACGCGCTTATGGTTGTGGAATTCGTAGCGCTCGAACATCGCCGGCGAGAAGAGCGTGGCGTTACGGTAGCCCAGGTCGTCGAAGAGGAAGCAGCCGTCGAACTGCACGCCGCCGGCGACCATCTCCTCCAGGGCGGTGCAGACCAGTTGGCTGACGGTGTCAAACATCTCCAGCACCCACTCCGGCTCCATCGCCATCGCCATGAGCAGGTTCTCCGAGCCGACCATCCCCTGCAGGCGGTCGTAGCCGAAGGCGGCAGAGAAGTAATACCAGCGGCCGTGCTCGGCGGCGGACTCGCGGTCGCGGTTGATCTGCTCCCAGTCGAGGCGCGCGTCGCTCCAGGCCAGCCGGTGCTTGTGCTCCTCCCAGTCGGCCCGGGTCTTGATGAAGAACTCGTGGTACTCGGGGGTGGAGGTGGCGTGCTTCCAGTTCTTGAAGGTCTGGCCGTCGCCGCCGCGGGTCAGCGTGTACTCCTCGGTCTCCTCGACCGTCTCCGGCGGGAACATCAGGGACCCGTTGAAGCCGGTGCCGGCCAGATCGTAGCCGAAGTAGTCGGCGGCGGAGACGTCGGCGGGCATCCCCTCGCGCCGCCAGCGCTCCAGGGTGGTGCCCCAGGGGCCGTCCCAGATCGGCACGCGGTCGGCTGGCTGATGGGCGAGGGCTAGGGCAACTCGTTCTTGGGAAGTCATCGGGGGACTCTCCTTATGCACGACGGGGGAGAGACCGCAGGTCCAGACCGCAGGTCCAGACCGAAGGTCCCCCCTTAGGATACGCCGAGGATCTTCTCCGGGCGGTCGCTGACTACCTCCCGGAAGCGGGTCTCGGCCTGCGGCCCGCGGAAGGCGCGGCGGGCGCGGGCCAGCGTGGGGGGGCGATAGATCGCGTCGTGGGCGTCACTGGCCAGGATACAAGCGGGGACCTCGCGCACCAGCCGCGTCGCCAGACCGCGAATCGCGCGCCCGTTACGGCCGAGCAGACTGTCCGCGTTGATCTGCAAGATGCAGCCGCGCTCCGCCAAGCGCAAAATCAGGGGGAGGTCGTGGCGGGCCAGGTGGCTGCGCTCGGGATGCGCCAGCACCGGGCGCAAGCCGGCCAGTTGCAGTGCGAAAACCAGCTCTTCCAGGTAGTTGGGCAGGCCGACCAGGGGAACCTCCAGAAGCAGATAGGGCCCCGCGCCGAGGTGCGGCAGGCGGTCCTTGTGCTCCAAAACCTCGGGCACGGCCATGATCTCCGCGCCGGGAAAGATGGTCAGGGGAATCTGCTCGGCCTGCAGCGCCGCGTTGAGCGCGGCGACGCCCTCGCCAATCCACGCGTGCTCGGCGAAGGCGCCGGGGGGCAGATGCGGCGTGGCGGCGATAGCGGTTACCCCGTCGGCGGCCGCGAGCCGGGCCATGGCCAGCGACTCCGCCAGGGTCCGAGGGCCATCGTCAACGCCGGGCAGAATGTGGCAGTGCAGGTCTATCATGGTTGGGGGAAAGGAGGGGGGCAAGGGAAAGCCGTTGCCCCTACTGTAGGGCGGGGGCTCGTACCCCGCCGTCGCTAGGCAATCGTTAATCCGCGGGGGTGCGGACCGCCACCCGCCGAACGGCGAACGGCGGACCCTCTCCCCAGCCCCTCCCGCACCGGGAGGGGTGCCCGAAGTCTGCTGAGGGCGGGGTGGGCCGCCTTTACGGCTTATACGTAACGTACAGCCGCTGCTCGTCGGCGTTCCAGTTGGCGGCAATGCCCAGGAGGTGGCAGACGTTGGCTGCCGGGATCCAGGTGTTGCCCGCGATCCGCGCCGCCGGGGCGAGAAGCTGGTGGCTCTGGCCGTTGAGCAAGACCTGCCGGCTGCCCGGGATCAGGCGCAGGGTGTTATCGCCGCGATGGACCTCCACCCAGTTGTTGCCGGGGCCCCAGACCATGGTGCCGCCGACGTGGCGCAAGAGATCGGTCGCGGTGATGCAAAGCTGGCCGTCGCGGCGGATCGCGTGCTTCTCCAGGTCGCCCTCGCGGCCATTGAACCACACGGCCTCCCGAGGGACGTACTGGCGGCGGAGCTTGATGAAGTCCGCGGCCGCCGGAGCGGGGGCGGAAGCCAACCCGGCGGATAGCAGAACGACCACGAGCAGCGCGGCACTAGTAAGAGCGCTTCTGGACATCGGCAATCTCTCCCTCCGAGGGCCCCCCGCGGGGGCCACGGTCGGCTCTGATAATCACGCAGAGTATAACATACGTTCGGCGGCAATACCAAGGTTTTTGGCGAGGGCCGTAGCCCCCGCCCTACAAACGACAAACGACAACGGCGCCTCACCCCCTATCCCCCCTCGGAGGGGCGAACGGCGGAGGCAAGGCGCCGTCACTTTCCCTTACGACCAGAAGTAATCAGCCGCGCCCTGGAAGGCGGGGTTGATATCGTCTTTGTTGATCGCCAGCAGGTCGCGGCACAGAGCCCAGTACTCGCGGGTGTTCTGGCGGATCGGGTAGGCGTAGAGGGCCTCAAAGAGCACCTGCGGGTCCTCGCTGGCTACCGCGTCACCCAGCAGCGTCTGGTGGGTGGCGATGGCGCTCGCGGTGCCGTGGTAGACGTCGGGCACGTAGAGATTCGGGACCTCGCGCACGCCCTGCTCGCTCAGGTAGAAGGAATACTCGAGAACCGTGCGGTCCTTGAAGCCGGCCACGTGGCCGGAGCAGGGGAAGCTGGCCGCGATCTTCTTCTCGCCGCCGCCGCCCAGCGCCTGGGCGACCAGGACGGTGATCTGCGGGTCCCAGCGCTCCGAACTCTCCCAGTAGGTCGCCGGGACCTCGGTGTGCGCCAACTCCTGGAACTCCTGGTCGGATTTCGCCCGGTCGTTGCGCAGCTTGATCTCCAGGGCGTCAATGTCCTCAGCCAGCGAGGCGGCCCGCGGGGCGGTGTCGCGCTCCCACATTTCCTCGTAGAAGTAATGCTGGAAGCCGTCGCCTTCGGTGGAGAAGATGGTGCAGTGGTGGCGGCGGTAGATCTCCACCAGCTTGGGCAGGGCCCAGCGCAGGTTGGCCTCGGCCGCCGGGCTGTAGTCCACATACTCGGGATGCTTGAAGCCGGCCGCCACGACGCGGTCCATTACGTCCCACAGGTCCTCGCCCTTGTAGGTGCCCCGGATGATGAAGGAGCCGTGGTTGACCCCGGCGACATCCACGTCGTAGTTCAGGTCCTGCTCGTCGCGGCCCTGCAGGCGGGTGAGGTCCCACTGGTGGTTGTTGTAGCCGCCGCAGATGCCCAGGGCGCGGATCTTGGTATGGTTGTTGACCGCGGCGCTAACCACGGGCACCGGGTTGGCGAAGTCCACCAGCCACGCCTGGGGGCAGTGGATCTCCATCTGGCGGGCGAGGTCTAGGGCGATTTTGGCGCTCTTCAGGCCCAGGAAAGCGCCGGAGGGCGAGATCTGGTCCGAGCCCATGTAGTCGTGCTTATTGCAGGCGATCTGGCTCTCCTGGAAGGCGCGCCAGGAGCCGGCCATCAGACTCATGCTGACCATATCCGCGCCGGGCAGGGCCTCGGCGAGGTTGGTGCTCCAGTTGACCTTACAGTCGCAGGCGGCGAACTCCGGCGACTTTTCGAGCATAAGCTTCATGGCCTCGAGGCGCTTCGGGTCGAGATCATAGAGCATGACCTCGCCGCCCTTGAGGTTGGGCACGAGCGCCATCATAGCGCGACCGATAGGCAGGGTGCGGAGGCCTCCGCCCCCGAAGAAGACAATTTTCACGTACAACTCCTCCGATCCATGGTGGGAGCAGCCGGTGGCTGCTCAACGATTACGCCCGAAAGGGCGGGGGTGACGATACGACAGTATGGCGGCCAAAGTCAATCGGACAGGTACCACTTGCCATTGCGCTGCATCATCTTAAGCGGCTGAGCCGCGCCGCCCTCCAGGGGGACGGTGGCGGTCTCGCCGTTGATCTCGGCCTTGCCGACCTTGACCTTGGCCAGGTCGGTCTTCATCTGCTCCAGCGCGGGACCCAGGGCGCCCGCCTTTTCCTCGATGAGCTTACTGACGATCAGGTCCTGCTGGCCCTTGGGGATACTGTCCCAGTCCTGATTCTGCGACTTGGCGTACACGCTGTAGTCATACAGCGCGGCCAGGGCCGAGGCGTCGCCGGCCCGCACGGCAGCCAGCAGCGCCTGGGCGGTGCCCTCCGGCGTGGAGGCAGGCCCCTTGCCCGCGCCGCAGCCGAGGAGAGCGAGTAAGGATAAGGCTAATAGGGACGAGAGTAGATGTCTCATAAGGCGTCTCCTTAGTGTGCGGTTGCCGGCCTCACCCCCCGGCCCCCTCTCCGTGCACTTGAGTACAAGTGCCTCAGGAGAGGGGGAGAAAGACGGACGGCGCTTCTCCCGGAGGGGCCGAATGCGAGGACGGCCTGCGCAGCAGGCCGCCACAAGCATCCGGCCCACGTTCACCGCTAGCCTTGGGCCGGATACTTGCGGTGTTCGCGTTGCGAACATCCTCGTATTCGGCCCCTCCAAAGGCCAACGATCCTACTCCTTGCGCAGGGCGCAATCTACGCCTGCGCCACGAAGAACATCCGCTCGGACAGCGGGCCGACCGGGTTGAGCGTGTAGGCGTCGTAGCTGCGCACGGTCGCAAAGCCCGCCTCGTTCAGCCAGGTCAGCACCTGTTGCTGCTCGTAGGCGCGCTCGTAGTGTACTTCCTCAAACTCCTGCGGTCCGCCTGCCCCGCGCCAAAGAAACCACATATCCACCCGGCACAGTTGCCGAGCCTCGTCCCAGTGCGCCTCCCAGCGGTAGTTCATCCGGGCGGCCGGGTCCAGGTCGTGCTGGGTGAACAGGCCGATGCGCAGGGCGCGGGGGGTGTTGAGGTCGAAAATGAACCGGCCGCCGGGGGCGAGGGCCTCCCGCACGCGGCGGAAGCACTCCTGCAGGCCGCGCGGGTCCAGGACGTAGTTGAGGCTGTCGTAGAGACAGACGACCAGGTCGAGACTAGCCGGGCGCAGGCCCAGCGCGGCGGCGTCCATCACCGCCGCCGGCAGCGGCGGCTCGCGGCGGGCGCAGAGCTGGGTCATGGGGAAGGAGAGGTCCGCCCCGACCACCCGGTAGCCGCGGCGGCGCAACTCCGAGCCGACCCGGCCCGTGCCGCAGGCCAGGTCGAGAACCCGGTGGGTCGGAACCTGCACCAGGCCGACCAGCCGCTCCACGTAGTCCACCCAGTGGCGGTAGGGCACGCGGGACATCAGCTCATCGTAGTAGGGCGCGATGTCCTCAAACTCGCCGGCGCCGGGCCGCGTGGGCGCGGCCACTGGAGCCAACTCCCGCGGGGTCTGGCGACGTTTCCGGCGGGGCCAGGGCACCTACCACTCTACCCCGGTTTCGGCCAGGAGCCGCCGCAGGGCCAGCACCGCGCGCTGGCTGGAGACCATCTGGGGCACGTTGTGCGGCTCCAGAATCAGCAGCCCGGAGTAGGAAATGTCCCGCAACTGGCGCAAGATATACCGCCAATCCGAGTCGCCCTCCCCCACGTCGGCCACGCGATGGCCCCCCACGCCGCGGACGTAGTCCTTGACGTGGACGTGGACCAGATGCGGCTTGACGACCGGAAAAGCCTGGGGGCCGGTGCTCTGGCCGCTGGAGGCGTCGTTGCCCGGATCGTAGTTCATCTTGACCGCGGGGTGGCGAATCTCCGAGACCAACTGCGCCACCAGGGGCGCGCTGGAGGCCACGCACACCGGCTCGTTCTCGATGGCGATGGTCACGCCGCGGGCCTGGGCCTGCTCGCCCATCGCGCGGAATTCCTCCAGCAGGCGGCCATCCCACTTGCCCCGGTCCTCCTCCGGCACGATGGGCGTGAAGGAGACCATGACCTTAGCCCCCAGCACCTCGCACAGGTCGAGGCTGCGCTCGAACAGCTCCCCGGCGTGGCGCTCGCGCTCGGTGGAATCCGGCGGCAGCTTGAACAGCCCCGGCGAGATCGAGGGGTAGCTCAGACCCCACTCGTCGGCGATCTTGCGGGTCTCGAGCATGTCGGCCTCGCGCATGCCCAGGGGGGCGCGGTGGTTGAACCACATGCGCAGCTCCAGGTAGTCGAGGCCATACAGCGCGGCCAACTCGCAGGCCAGCCGCGGGGCGGGCGACAGTTCATCCGACAAGCAACCGATTTTCATGGTCAGGTATCCCTTTCGTGGGCGGGGCTTGGGTTGGTCTAGTGCTAAAGGCGAGAACGCGCGATCCGGGTAGGGGCGCGTTTTGTTGAGCACGTCAGCGGGCTCGACAACACACGCCCGCTCGCTAGCTGGCAGGCAGCGTACGGGCGGGTGTTGCGGTGCAGACACCGCACAACGCGCCCCTCCGGGAAACGGCAACCGGCGCGGCCTTGCCGACCAAGCTCTAGTGCTCGCCCCACTTGTTCCAGTAGGCGACTTTCTCCTTGGCGCGCTTGGGCACATGATGCACACCCTCGGCGTCCCGCCAGTATTTCACGTCGTCGCCCGCCATTTCCTCCGCGACGGCAATTTCCGCCGGATAGCCGAGCGCCAGGACCAGCGCGACCTCGCGATATTTGGGGATCATCAGCGCCTGCTCCACGGGCGGGCGATCCAGCGCCCCGATCAGGCAGGAGCCTACGCCCTCGTCCAGGGCGGTGAGGATCATGGCCGCCGCGGCGAGGCCCAGGTCCTGCTCGGAGAGCGCGGACTTCAGGGCGTGGTTGTGCACCAGAACCACGTAGGCGACCGGCTCCTCGCCAGGCCGCGGGCCGCCGTCGGTGAGGTAGCCGGCCCAGCGCGTGTGGGGGAAGATCTCGGCGCAGACGCGCGGATCGTCCACGGCGATGAACTCCAGCGGCTGAATATTCCCGCCCACCGGCGCCAGCCGCCCGGCGTCGAGGAGCTTGTCCAGCAACTCATGCGGCACGGGTTTCTGCTGGAACTTGCGGATGGTGCGGCGTTGCATGACTAGATCGTACACGCTCATGATTCCGGCCTCCTTACAGGTCACTGCAGCCTGATCGCCAGGGCAATCAGGTAAGGCAAAGCTGACAGAATCAGCACAATCATCCAAAACCAGGCCAAGGCGCGGCGGCTACGAGTGACCCGGTGCACGCCGTGCCGGAAGAACAGCCCGTACAGCGCCAGCCCCCCCAGCAGCGCCAGGAGGAAATACACCAGGAACTCCGGATGCGGCAGATCGCGTGGGTCCATGGGCGGCTCCTCCTCAGGCTAGCAGACGAGGCGAGTGCGGCGTTTGCTCAGTGGACGGCGAAACGGCCGGGCCCACCCCGCCCTGCGGGCACCCCTCCCGGAGCGGGAGGGGCTTGTGAGGCGGGAGATCACCCGCCAGCTTAGCGTAAGAGCCTCCGAAAAGCCCCTCCCATTTTGGGAGGGGTGTCCGAGGCGAAGCCGAGGGCGGGGTGGGCCGGCCAACGGCCGGCGGGGGACGTAGCCCCCGCCCTACAAAAGGCACCAGCCTACCTCCGCCACCGCCGCAGCTTCGGCCTTTCCTCCTGCGGCAGGAGCCGGCGGATCGCGTACATATTGCGCCGGTCGTCCTCCACCGTGCCCGGCGTCTCCATGATGAAGGGCAGCGGCGCCAGGCGGGGATGGTTGACGATCCGGCGCATCGCCTCACGACCGATATACCCCTTCCCGAGGTGCCAGTGGCGGTCGTGGTGGGTGTGGAAGTCGTAGCGCGAGTCGTTGCAGTGCAGCACCAGCAGCCGCTCGGGGGTGAACAGTTCGTCCAGGCGCGTCAGGGTGGCCTCCAGGCCCTCCTCGGTGTGAATGGGCAGGCCGGCCGCGAAGGCGTGGGCGGTATCCAGGCAGAGGCGCAACGGCTCGGCGGCCCCGGCGCGGGCGATCACCTCCGCCAGTTGCTCCAGGTCGCCGCCCAGGGTGTTGCCCGCCCCCGCGCCGTTTTCCAGCACCAGCGGCACCGTGGTGCGCGAGCGGCGGCGGGCCTCCACCAGGCCCCGGGCCAGGCGCTTGACCGCCGCGGAGACGTGCCCCTCCGCGCCCGCGGAGCCGCAGTGGAGAATGACCCCGGCCGCGCCCAGCAGTTCCGCCCGGCGCAGTTCCTCGGCCAGATGGTTGATGCTGCGCTCCCCGAGGACCGGGTCGGCGCTCGCCAGGTTGAGCAGGTAGATGGCGTGGACGAAATGGGGCTGGATATCGGCGGCGAGCAGGGCCGCGCGGAAGGCCGGGGCGACCGCCGGGTCCAGCGGCTTGACCGCCCACTGCGAGGGGGAGGTGGTGAACATCTGCACCGTGGTGCAGCGGCGCTCCAGGGCCCGGGGCACGAGGTCCAGGACCGACCCGGCAATGGAAACGTGAAAGCCCAGGCGGCGCATGGCTTACTCCCGGGGCTGGGACTGCCGCCGGCGCTTGGCCTGCAGCGCCCGCAGCGGATAGGTGTGCTTCTGGTAGGCGTAGGAGAGCAGGACCCAAATCCACAGCGTCGCGAAGCCGCCCAGCAAGGCCGCGGGCGTGTTCAGCCACCAGGGATAGCCGGCGCGGAGCAGGCCGAGGTAGACCCCGACCAGGGCGGCGACCACCGCGAACGCGCGGATATAGGGATGAAAGAGCACGCGAAAGAACAGCGGGCTCAGCGGTAGGTCCGAGCTTTTCATAGCCTCAGATTCGCGCTGGAAGGCGAGTTTCCTCTGCGCGGAGCAAGACCGGACCGGACGCCCCGCGCAGGGAAGCGGCGTCTCGGCGGCGAAGATTCACCCATGCGAATTGCTTATCTGGAGTTTGGCAGCGGAATTAGCGGAGACATGTTCCTGGGCGCCCTGGTGGATGCCGGAGCCCCGGTGGAGGCCCTGCAGGCGGGGCTGGGCAGCCTGCAGGTGCGGCTGGAGGCGGAGAAGGTCAAGCGCGGCGGCCTGCAGGGGACCCTGGTACACGTGCGGGCGGCGGGCGGCGCGGAGCACGTTCACGAGACGCACCACCATCCGGCCCACCGCAGCTACCAGGAGCTGGCCGACATCCTGGCCGCGCTGGAGCTGGACCCGGAGGTGCTGGAGCAGGCGCAGGGGGTGCTGCGGCGGCTGGGGGAGGCCGAGTCGGTGGCCCACGGCGTGCCGGTGGCCGAGGTGCATTTCCACGAGATCGGCGGGCTGGATACGCTGGCCGATATCCTGGGGACGCTGGCCGGGCTGCGGGCGCTGGGGATTGAGAAGCTATACGCCGCGCCGCTCCCGCTCTCCCACGGGCAGGTGCAGACCGCGCACGGGCTGCTCCCGGTGCCGCCGCCGGCGGTCATGGAGATCGTGCGGGGCGTGCCCACCGTGCCGGTGGATATCGAGGGGGAGACGGTGACCCCCACGGGCGCGGCGCTGGTGGTGGCCCTGAGCGACTCGATCGGCCCCCGCCCGGCGATGACCCCCACGGCGGTCGGCTACGGCGCAGGGACGCGGGAGTTCCCCGGCGTGCCCAACCTGGCGCGCCTGGTAGTGGGCGAGGCGGCGGAGAGTTGCGCGGGCCTGGAGGTCCGGGACCTGGCGCTGCTGGAGACCAACGTGGACGACATGAACCCGGAGCTGGAGCCGGAGCTGCTGGCGCAACTGTTTGCGGCCGGGGCGCTGGACGCCTGGCTGACGCCGATTCAGATGAAGAAGGGCCGCCCGGCGCTGCTGATCACGGCCCTGGCCTCCCCCCCGGACGCGCCGGCGGTGACCGAGGCGATGCTGCGGCACAGCACCAGTTTCGGCGTGCGGGTGAGCGACTGCCGGCGGCACTGCCTGCCCCGCGAGATGCGCCAGGTGCAGACGCCCTGGGGGCCGGTGCGGGTAAAGGTGGGCCTGCTGGCGGGCGAGCGGGTCACGGCCTCCCCGGAGTACGAGGACTGCGCGGCCCGCGCGAAGGAGCACGGCGTGCCGGTAAGGCACGTCTACGCCGCAGCGCTCGGCAAGGCGATGGAGTTGGGGGAGGAGTAGGGGCCGTTGCCGTCGGTGGCACCGGCTGCCTGCCCTGAGCCTGTCGAAGGGTCTCGCCGGTGCGCCGTTTCGGCAGGCCCCGGGCAGGCGCTAGGCCGGCCTCACCCCCGGCCCCTCTCCTGGCAGGAGAGGGGAGAACGACAGAGGCAACGGCCCTTCGGCGTTTCCCCTATCTCTCTCCCGCTTGCGGGAGAGAGATGACGTCAAACGACTGACGGCAAACGCACCCCTCTAACCTTCCGCGGGCTCAGCCTCTGCCGGCGGCAGCTCGGAGGTGCAGTGCGAGCACCGGGTGGCCGCGATGCCCACCTTCTCCAGGCAGAAGGGGCAGTCGCGGTGCGTCGGTTCCGGCTTGGCGCGGAAGCGGTTGATGCTCCGCACCAGCAGGAACACGACCAGGGCCACGACCACGAAGGAAATCACTGCGTTGAGGAAGGAGCCGTAAGCGATGACCGGCACGCCCGCCGCCTTGGCCGCCGCCAGGCTGGTGACGGGCTTGTCCGACAGGTTGATGAAGAGACTGTCGAAGTCCACCTTGCCCAGCAAGAGACCGATGGGCGGCATGATGACCTCTTTCACCAGCGAGTTGACCACGGCGGTGAAGGCGGCGCCGATGATGATGCCGATGGCCAGGTCTATGACACTGCCTTTGCTGATGAACTCTTTGAACTCCTTGAACATAACTGTTCGACCTCCTTTGTACGGGAAGCGCTGACGGCAGTCTTCGAGTTAAGGTTCACCGTCCGCGGGGCTTCTCCTGCTTCGATCCGCCCCCCTGAGCCGCGGACAGGCGCTTTCCCCCCCCACCTTTGCGCCCCACGGCCTGCCGGTGTAAGATAGGCCGCTATGAGTTCCGATTCTGCTGCCGGCGAGCCGCGCGGATGGAAATTCGTCCTGCGGGCGCTGCGCTACCGCAACTATCGTCTGTTCTTCTTCGGGCAGGGCGTTTCGCTCATCGGTACCTGGATGCAGCGGCTCGCCATGTCCTACCTCATCTATTATCTCACCGGTAGCTACTGGCTGATGGGCGTCGTGGCCTTCCTGAGCATGATTCCCACCTCGATCTTCACCCCCTTCGCCGGGGTGCTCCTGGATCGCTGGAACCTCCACCGGGTCATCGTCATCACCCAGGCGCTGGCCATGCTCCAGGCCTTCCTCCTGGCGGGTCTGGCCCTGACCCAGACCGTCACCCCCGGGGAGATCCTGGTGTTGAGCGTCTTCCTGGGCTTGGTGAACGCCTTTGATATGCCGGCGCGCCAGGCCTTTGTGGTGCAGATGGTGGAGGGGCGCGAGGATCTGAGCAACGCCATCGCGCTCAACTCCACGCTGTTTAACGGCGCGCAACTGGTGGGTCCGGCGGTGGCGGCGGCGGTCGCGGGAGCCTTCGCCGCGCTGGGCGAGATCAACGCTGCCGGGATGTGCTTTCTGCTCAACGGGGTCAGCTTCGTCGCGGTGATCATCGCGCTCTTGGCCATGCGCCTGCGGCCGCGGGAGGTGCCTACGCAGCGGCGAGAGGTGCTGGCCGAACTGGTCGAGGGCTTCCGCTACAGCTTCGGCTTTCCCCCGATTCGCTCCCTGCTGCTGCTGATCGCCACGACCAGCGTGTTCGGGATGTCCTACGCGGTGCTCATGCCGGGGATCGCCCGCCAGGTCTACCACGGGGGGATGCCCACGCAGGGCTGGCTGCTCAGCGCCACCGGCGTCGGGGCGCTCTGTGGGGCGCTGTACCTGGCCTCCCGCCGCAAGGTGCCGGGCCTCGAGCGACTCATCGCCGGCGGCGCGGCCCTCTTTGGCCTGGCGCTGATCGGCTTTTCCGCGGTGAACGTGCTGGGGCTGGGCATGGGGCTGCTGGCGGTGGCGGGCATGGGGCGCATGCTCCAGACCGCCTCCTGCAACACCGTGATCCAGACCCTCGCGGAGGAGGACAAGCGGGGCCGCGTGATGGCCTTCTACGCCTGGAGCTTCGCCGGCACCGCGCCCCTCGGCAGTCTCCTCGCCGGCGGCGTGGCGCATGTCTGGGGCGCGCCCTTGACCGTGTGGTGCTCGGGCGTCTCCATGCTGATCGCCGCCGGCCTGTTCTTCGCCGGTCTGCCGCGCTTCCGGCGGCTGGCCCATCCCGTGTACATTGAGCGCGGTCTGATTCCCCCCTCGGAAATCGGCGATCTGCTAGGACAGGCCGAGATGGTTCCGCCCCCGCAAGAGGCTTGACCTCGCGGCGGCCCGGGCGCAGAATGGGCGGGATAGACCCAGACTACCCTTTGGTTGTGCGATGAATCCATGTCAATAAACGATGCTCCTTCGGCAGAGCCCCGCGGCTGGAAGTTCGTCCTCCGGGCCTTCCGCTACCGCAACTACCGCCTCTTTTTCTTCGGCCAGGGCATGTCCCTGATCGGCACGTGGATGCAGTGGATCGCCATGCCCTGGCTGGTCTGGCAACTGTACGGCTCCTACCTGCTCCTGGGGCTGATCGGCTTTCTGGGCCCGATTCCCGCCTTCCTGATCGCCCCCTTCGCCGGGGTGGTCGTCGAGCGCGTGAACCTGCGCCGCATGCTGATCCTCACCCAGACCCTCGCCATGCTCCAGGCCTTCACTCTGACCGCCCTCGTGCTCACGGGGACGATCCAGGCCTGGCAGATCATCGTGCTGAGCATGATCGGCGGGGTCATCGGCGCCTTCGACATGACCGGCCGCCAGGCGTTCGTGATCCAGATGGTGGAGCGCCGCGCGGACCTGAGCAACGCCATCGCCCTGAACTCCTCCATGTTCAACGGGGCGCGGCTCATCGGCCCCGGGCTGGCCGGCGTCGCCCTGGCCTTCGGCAGTCGCCTCACGGAACTGGTCCCCGCGACCCAGCACCTGCTGGCCCACCATCCCGGCGAGGGGCTGTGCCTGTTGCTGAACGGCGTCAGCTTCCTGGCGGTCATCGGGGCGCTGGTGGCCATGCGGGTGCCGCCGCGGGAGCCGGGGCCGCGCCGCCAGGTGCGCCAGGAGCTGGTCGAGGGGTTCCGCTACAGCTTCGGCCATCCGGGGATTCGCGCGGTGCTGGTGCTCAGCCTGATGACCGGCCTGCTCGGGTCGGGCTGGGGCACGCTCATGGCCCCGCTGGTGGACAAGGTCTACCACGGCGGACCGCAGACCCTGGGCCTGCTCATGTCGGCAGGCGCGGTCGGCGCGATTTCCGGGGCGCTGTACCTGGCCTCGCGGCGCACCCTCCGCGGTCTGGGCACGCTTATGGCCGGCGCAGGCCTGCTCTTTGGCGTGGCCCTGCTCGGCTTCTCGCGAGCCTCGACGCTGGCGCTGGGGATTCCGCTGATCGTGCTGATGAACCTGGGGATGATGCTCCAGGGCGCCAGTTCCAACACCACCCTGCAGACCCTGGTGGATGACGACAAGCGCGGCCGGGTCATGTCCATGTACACCATGACCATGTTCGCGGGCGGCCCGGTCAGCAGCCTGCTCGCCGGCACTCTGGCCGGCCTCTTCGGCGCGCCCGACACCATTCTGCTCTTCGGCTTCGGGGTGCTGCTTTCCGCCGCGGTCTTCATCGTCGCGCTGGCCCGCACGCGCGACCTCAAGCATCCCGGCCACGTGGACCGCGAACTCCCGCCCCCCGAGCCGCCGAACGGACTGGCCGGGCCGGGCGAGGTCGTCCCCCCGCTGGAGGCGGACGACGAGACCCCCGGCGCTTGACCAAGTGTGCAACTTAATGTACAATTAGGTGTACATAAGGGGCTGATAAAGATGGCGCACCATACCGTAAATCGAGCCGAAACCTCCGCCGAGTTGACCATGACCGAGTTCCGGGAGCGCGTGACGCGCCTGCCCGAGGACATGGAACGCGAGCACTGGACCTCGCTGGCCGTAACCCGGCGCGGGGAGCCGGTGCTGGCGGTGATCCCGTGGGAAATGTATGAGGGCCTACTGGAGACCATGGAGGTGCTCGGCGACCCCGAGATGATGGCCTCCATCCGAGCGAGTCTCCGGGAGATCGCGGCCGGGCGGACCTATACCAGCGCGGAGGCCCGGCGTAAGCTGGGGCTCTAACCGTGGGCTACCAGGTTCTCTGGAACGACGCGGCTTTGGAATTGATGAGGATGGTCAAGGACCGGCGCGTGCAGCGCCGGCTCTTCGATTTGGCGGACACGCTCGCCGAGGAGCCGCAGCGGCGCGGCCAACCCCTGTACGACGACCTGACCGGCTACTGGTCGCTGCACTGGTCGCGGTGGCGCGTCATCTTTTCGATTGAGGAAGACGAGAAGGCGGTGCATATCCTGGCGGTGGGCCAGCGCTCCGTGGGCAAACCGACGGATATCTACAACCGCGCCCGCCGACTGCTCAGCCTGGGGCTGATCGAGTCCCCGGATTCCCCTACGCAAGACGAGGACGAAAAATGATTATCTTTCCCGCGATTGACTTGTCCGAGGGCCAGGTTGTGCGCCTGCGCCAGGGCGATATGGCCCAGAAGACTGTGTATTCCGCCGACCCGGCGGCCCAGGCGCGGGCCTGGGAGGACCAGGGCGCCGAGGTGCTGCATCTGGTGGATCTGGACGGCGCGATGGCCGGCGAACCGCGCAATCTCAAGGCTGTGGAAAAGATTGTGGAAACTGTGAGCATTCCCTGTGAATTGGGCGGGGGACTGCGCACGGCGGACCAGGTGGGGCAGGTCCTGGACCTCGGCGTGCAGTGGGCGATCATGGGCACCAGCGCCCTGCGCGACCGCCCGGCGCTGGAGGCGGCGCTGGCCGCGCACGGCGAGCGGGTGATCGTGGGGATTGACGCCAAAGACGGGATGGTGGCCGTCGCGGGCTGGGTGGAGGCCTCCACGGTGAGCGCCTACGAACTGGCCGCGGAGGTGGCGCGGCTGGGCGTGGGGCGGATCATCTTCACCGACATCGCCACCGACGGGATGATGAAGGGGCCCAATCTGGAAGCGATGCGCCAGATGTGCCAGGCGGTAAGCGTCCCGGTGATCGCCTCCGGCGGCGTGACCACCCTGGCGGACGTAGTAGCCCTCCGCGCCCTGCAGCCCGAAGGCCTGCTCGGCTGCATCATCGGCCGGGCGCTGTACGACGGCACGGTGGGGTTGCGGGAAGCGATTGCGGCGGGGCGAGGCGACTAGCTCTCGGTGGCACCGGCGTCTCGCCGGTGCAGGCTACCGCGAGCCCCCCGGCCCCAAGTACTCAACTCCCCGTAGGGGCGGAGCTTGCTCCGCCCGCGTGAGCCACTAGCCGACGCGGTTGCCCCGGGCGGCGGGTGCAACCGCCGCCCCTACAACGGCAACGGCCGGCGGGGGACATAGCCCCCGCCCTACAGGACGGCAACGGCTAGACGCAACTATCGCGACCCCAAGTACTCAACTCCCGGCAGACCCTCAAAGTGGGCGTCGCCGGTGATGACTTTCGCGCCATAGGCTTGCGCGGTGGCGTAGATTATGGCGTCGGCCATGGGGAGGCGGTGCTCCAGGCTGAGGTCGGCGGCCTCCAGCGCCAGGCGGTCGTCCAGGGGAACTACGCCGTAGGCCTGGAGACGAGCCGCGCCTAGCGTCGCTACCTGCTCCGAGGCGTCGCGGCGCAGTCGCTTGAAGACCTCATAGAGCACGATAGCGGGCACCAGCACCTCGTCCGCCGTGTCCAGATAGGGCCGACACTCGGCCTCCCGCGGGCCGCGGGCCAGTATCTCCATCCACACCGAGGAATCGAGCAAGGTCAAAACCGATCCTCCTCCTCGCGCAGACCCTCCGTGTTGACCCCCTGCAGCATTCCCTGCAGTTCCTCGATAGAAAGCACCGGGACCAGGGTGATGAGTCCGTGCCGCACTTGCACGACCATGCGCTGGCCGGCTCGAATCGGCACCTGCTTGCGCACCGCTTCCGGGATCACCACCTGAAATTTGCTAGATACAGTCACTTGTTGGGCCATCGTCGGCGCCTCCTCTATGGTTCAACTGCTTGTCTATACACAGACAGTGTACCCCAATACCGAGAAATCAGTCAAGGCGTTGAACTGAGAGCAATATGCCGTTATCTCTCTCCCGCGTAGCGGGGGAGAGATAGACCTCCACCCCCTCCTCTGGCGAACACGCCGACCTCGCGGTATAATAAGGACTAACGTGGGACCCGCGTACGCGTGGGTCCCTTTTCTCAGCCCGGCCCCAAGGAGCCCCTATGCTTGCCAAACGGATTATCCCCTGTCTCGATGTAAACGAAGGCCGCGTGGTTAAGGGCGTCAAGTACGTGGACCACGTGGATGCCGGCGATCCGCTGGAGCAGGCCAAAGAATACGACCGGCAGATGGCCGATGAACTGGTTTTCCTCGACATCACCGCCTCGCGGGACAAGCGCGACATTGTGCTGGACATGGTCCGGCGCGTCGCCGAGCAGGTGTTCATTCCCTTTACCGTCGGCGGCGGGGTGCGCAGCGTGCAGGATATCCGCGATATCTTGCGCGCCGGAGCCGACAAGACCTCGATCATGACCGCGGGGATTCAGAACCCCACCCTGATCACCGAGGGCGCGGATCGCTTTGGCAGCCAGTGCATCGTGGTGGCCATTGACGCCCGGCGCCAGCCGCGGGCGGAGCGCGACGACCACTACCTGGGGGCCAACCCCGACGAGGAAATCGAATGGCGCGTGTGGACGCACGGCGGCAGCGAGCCGACCGAGATTGACGCGCTGTGGTGGGCGGCGGAGGCCGAGCGGCTGGGGGCCGGCGAGCTGCTGGTGACCTCCATGGACGCCGACGGCACCAAGACCGGCTACGACGTGGAGCTGCTGCGGCGGATCTCCGAGCGGGCCAGCATTCCCGTGGTCGCCTCCGGCGGCGCGGGCAACGTGGACCACATGTATGAGGCGCTGACCGTCGGCAAGGCCGACGCGGTCCTGGCGGCGAGCATCTTCCACTTCCGCGAGTACACGGTGCGCAAGATCAAGGAAGAACTGGCCGCACGCGGCGTGCCGGTGCGGCTGTAGAGGGAGAGGGGCTCCTCTCCGCGCGGCCGTTTCCCCGTAGGGGCGGAAGTTCGGTGTCCGCACCGAATCTCCGCCCGCGGCAAGGCGCTAGCTAGTGGCTGGCGCGGGCGGAGATTACCCGGCAGACCGGGCAACTTCCGCCCCTACAACGGCTAACGGCCCGGCACGGGTCAGCGCCACCCTTCCCTACCCCTTCGCCAGCCAGCCCATGACCCACCCGTAGACGAGCGGCGTGATCGCGGCGGTCATGAGCACCGGGACCAGGCCCTGGCCGATCGTGTGTCGCTGGCGATACCAGCGGGCCCAGAGGATGACCGGCACCAGCCCCAGCCCGCCCAGCGCCGCGGGCGGCCCGACCAGGGCCAGGGCGAGGACGCAGCCGGTGAACACCGCGGTATGCGCGCTCACCTTCCACCCCAGCGAGATCAGCGTCAGCGGAATCCCATTGCCCAAAAAAGCGGCGGCCACCGCGAGCAGTTGCGGCGGAGCCTGCGCCAGATACAGCACCACCAGGCCGGCCGCGGCGCTGAACAAAGTAGCGGCGAAGGGCACCACCCGCTGCCCGCGCTGGGCCACATGCAGGTCCGTGACCGCTCCCGCCCGCCACAAGAGATAGACCACGGCGAAGGGGATCACGGCCGCAAAGACCACGCAAATCGCGGCCCACAGCAGGGCCTCGGCGAGCGTGGCATGCAGGAGAATCGCCAGCAGGACGCCGGTAATCCCGCTCACGATAAAGGGACTGGTCGCCACCGAAACAAGGTGGGCCAGGAGGTCGGCGGGGCCGCGGCGGTTGTCGGGGTCGGCGCTGGTCATGGGCGGGCAAGGTAGATTTCGCCGCGCCGGGTCCGACTCCCTTGTGGCGGGGTGCTCAGCCCGGAGAGGTTGAGTCGCGTCCGGCTTTCGGGTATAACCAAGACGCGCACAGGCTGTCCCACTAGTTTCGAGGGAGGGACGCAAATGAAGTGGTCCCGGGCGTGTCGGAGCCTGCAGCCGTTGCTGGGATTGGTCTTGGTCGTCGGAGTGGCCCACGGGGACGGGATGTTCGCCGGAGAATGGTTCGCCACCGGCCTGGCGGGGGCCATGGCCAGCCCCGCGCAGCGGGCCGCCGTGATTCGCCTTACCGGTGGCCGCGAGATGATGATCGTGCAGCCCACTTACCGCGGGCCGGGGCGGAACTTCGCCTGGATCGTGCCGGTGCCGGGACTGCCCCCGACGGGCGATATACAAACGGTCTCGCCTCGCCTCCTGGACTACCTCCTGGAAGAGGTGGATCCGGTCATCGTGAAGCGGGTTCACGAGGTGTCGGAGCCGGAGCGCGGTCACCCCGGCTTCCGGCACACGCTGGCCGCGGGGAAGAAACCGCTCGCCGCGCCGGCTCAGGTTACCGTCCACGACCTGTTGGACGTGGGCAAGTACCGCGTAGCTGTCTTGTCCGCGACGGGCGGAACTGTGCTGCAGCAGTGGCTGCGGCAGAACGGCTACGGCGTTCCCCAGGGCGCGGACCAGGTGCTGGGGCAGTACGTCGGCCAGGGATGGTATTTCGTGGCCCTCAAGCTCCGGGCGCCGGACGCGGCTCCGGAAGTCATGACGGCGGATTTGGAGCCGCTGGCGCTCTGTTTCCCGGCCGCGAAGCTGGTCTACCCCCTGACCATCACGCGACTCTCCGCGGCGCCGATGCTCGCGTTGCGCCTGCTGGTGGTGGACGATCAGCCGGTATCGTGCAGCGGGCTGCCCATGAAGGTACCCGAGCAAGTCAGCCTGCCGCCGGGCCAGACCTACGGCGAGTATCTGCGCGGGTTGACGGCAAGCGGAGCCCTGGTGAGGGAAGGCGTGACACCCACCTTCGCGCGCGCGTTGGCGCATGACACACCGGGCTTGGCGCTGCTCGCCGCCGGTCGCGACTGGAAGCACGGTTTCGTCAGCGGCTTCCGGGGCGTGTTGCCGCGGGAGGCCTTGCAGGATGTATACTTCACGCCGGACCCGGAGTGTCAGCCATACCTAACCGAGGTGGACCAGGAGGCCTGGGCGCCCCTGCGTTTCTGGCTGCTGGAACTAGCGCCGGGGGCAGTCGTTTTGGCGTTGCTGCTGGTATGGCTGGCTCTGGCCATCCGGCGGAGGCGGAGGCGAACCGCCCACTGGGCCTGGTGGGTAGGAGCCGCCCTGCTCCTCGCCGGGCTGGGCTGGCGCTACTGGATTATTCCGACTCGGTCGCAGTGTGCAAAGATTGCGGAGAACAACGCAACCCTCGTGGGGAGACAGCTTCAGGTGTTCATCATTGAGCACGGCTGCTTCCCGCGTGAGGCTGCGCAGTTGGAGAACCCCCGAGGCAGGGGCCAGGATGGGGCGGGCAACTCGGTGCCCCTCCAGGCAGAGGGCCAGGTTTCGTGGAAGACAAAGGTGCCTGTGGACCCCTTGACCGGCCGCACGGACACCTGGGTCATTGATCCCACGGCCCATGAGTTTGTGACCTCGCGGGCCTGGCAGGTGAGCATCCGGACCGTGCCGGTCCACCGCTAAGTGGGTACCGTCGAAGAGAGAGGCTCCAGCTATGAAAGCATTAGTTCATTCCGGTCGGGTGGGCGCCGAGTGGGGCGCGCGCGACGGGTTGGTTACGATTATTGTGGATGCGCTGCGGGCTAGCGCTACTATTCCCTCACTGCTGCAATACGGTGCGACTGAGGTGATGGTGGTCGAGCACGTGGCTCAGGCGCTCGCGGAGAAAGTCTGCCGGCCCGAGGCGGTCCTGGTCGGCGAGCGCGACTGCCTGCGGGTGGAGGGCTGCGACCTGGGTAATACCCCGCTGACCTGCACCTGCCCGCACCTGCCCGCGCCAGTCGTGTTTACCTCGTCGAATTGCTCCCGCTGCTGCGTGGCGGCCTGCGCGGCGCCACGGCTGTTTGTGGGCAGCGCGGTGAACGCTACGGCGGTCGCGCGGGCCGCCGGGGCCGCGGCGGAGGCGCTGGGGACGGACGTGCTGCTGGTGCCCGCCGGGGCGGTGGAGGACGAGACCCGCTTCAATATGGAGGACCACCTCGCCGCCGGGGCGATTCTCCGCTGCCTGAGCGAGCTATTCCCCACGATCCGCGTGGGCAACGACGGCGCGCGGGCCGCGCAGGCGCTGTTCGGCCGAGTCGGCTTCCAGCATCTGCCCGAGGCCTTCACCCGCACCGATCACGGCCGGCGGCTGGTCGCGTTAGGCCTGGAAGCGGACGCCCGCTGGGCGGCGCAACGCGATGTATATGACGTCGCGCCGACGCTCTGCGAGACGAGGACGCTGGTGGACGGAGGCGTGGGAGCGGTGCTGACGACGGAGGAGTAAGGCAAGCGCCCAGCCGGCCTCACCCCCGGCCCCTCTCCCGCGGCAGACCTTGGGAGAGGGGGGGGAACGGCAAAGGCTAACGGCGCGAGATGCCAGCGAGGTAATTCCCCCTCCCTTTAGGGAGGGGGCCAGGGGGTAGGGCCGTTGGGGAGTGACGGCAACGGTTAACGGCGCGAGATGCCAGCCAGTTAATCCCCCCTCCCTTTAGGGAGGGGGCCAGGGGGTAGGGCCGTTGGGCAGCGCCGGCAAAGGCTAGCGGCGCGAGATGCCAGCGAGGTAATCCCCCCTCCCTTTAGGGAGGGGGCCAGGGGGTAGGGCCGTTGGGGAGTGACGGCAAAGGCTAACGGCGCGAGATGCCAGCCAGTTAATTCCCCCTCCCTTTAGGGAGGGGCCAGGGGGTAGGGCCGTTGGGCAGCGCCGGCCCCTCCTACCCCTTCTTGATCCCCAACGCGCGGCAGTGGAAGGCCAGGGAGTCCTGGATGTGCTCGTCCCAGTATTGCCAGCAATGCACCCCGGGGAACTCCTGGTAGACGTGCGGCAGGCCTAGCTGCTCCAGGTGCGCATGCAGGTCGCGATTGCCCGGCAGCAGGAAGTCCTCGGTGCCGCAGTCAAAGTACAGCGCCGGGTGTTTCCCCGGCGTCAGCGCCTCGGCCAGCGCGAAGGGGTCGTTCGCCTGCCGCTGCGGGTTATTCTTCGCGGTGGAGCCCAGGATGCGCTTGGACTCGGCCAGCATGCCCATGCGGTCGGGGCGGTACCGCCCAAAATCCATGCCGCCGGAGTGCGCGCCCACCGAGGTGAACAGCTCCGGGTACTTCAGGCCGAGCTTCATCGCCCCGCCGCCGCCCATGGACAGCCCCCCGACGCAGCGCGCCTTGCCGGTGCGCCGGACGTTGAAGTTCGCCTCCACCAGCCCCCGGATTTCCTCCATCAGGTAGCGCTCGAAGGGCTTGCCGTGGACCTCGTCGCAGTAGAAGCTGTGCTCGCAGTCGGGCATGATCACCACCAGGGGCAGACCCGCCACGTACTCCACCAGCCGCGTATTCATCAGCCAACCCGTGTGATCGTCGGAGTAGCCATGCAGCAGGTAGAAAACGGGATAGGGCCCGCGCCCGGCGCCGGGGTCGGGCAGGATGAAGTTGAGCGACTTGGACCGCCCGATCGTGCTGCTGCGAAAGGTGAGCGTGCCGAAACTCATAGGAAGCCTCCCCGAAGGAATGAAGTTGCGGGTAGATTCGCGCCCGGCGAGGCGGAGACCTCGCGGGAAGGACTCCGCCCCCGCCGAGGCGCACTACCGAACAGTAATACCTTCGGGAGGTGCACGCATGAACCTGCGACTGACTCTACTCCTCGCCGGGCTGCTGCTAGTCGGCGCCGGAACCCTGTCCCCAGCCGCCACGCCCGAAGAACGCACCGTAACCCTCAACTGGCGCTCCAACCTGGGCGACCATGCGTGGGTGGAGCGGGGCTACTTAGCTTTGCGGCACAGCTTTGCGCTGAATGGGAACGCGCTGTGGCTAAGTGCACGTCAGGCGTCAGCGGCGGAATACCACCACGCGGTCTTCACAGGAGGATTGGGGCCGGACGCTTTCGCCGGTTCGCCCAAGCGCCTGGAGTTCTTCCTCGAGGTGACCAAGCCGGGTAAGTACTACGTGTGGTACCGGTTGCGCGTCAAGCAGGCCGGAATCATCCGGCATCTGGAGGGCGTGGACTCCTCCGCGGGCGCGCCGATCTCCTGGGTGGACTTGGAGGTCAAGGAGGCCAACGCGTGGACCTGGCTGCGGCGCGAGGGGCAGGTAGAGTTCAAGGCGGGGCTGCACGAGTTGCAGATGGACTCGTGGACGGACGGCGTGGACGTGAGCCGGATAGTCCTGGTTAGCGACGAGAAGTGGAGTCCGCCCGCGGGAGAGGCGCTGCCGGAGCCGGCGGCGGCGATTCCCTGGACGGAGGGCACCGGCTATAGCGGCGAAGTGCAGCCCTCCACGGTCCTCAAATGGGGGCGCCTGACCTACCAGAGCGACCGCCTCGCCAAGCTCATGCTCTCCTACTCGACTGACGCCGGCAAGACCTGGACGCCTGTCCCCGAGGGCGGGGACCTCAGCGCCATCCCCGTCAAATCCGAGGGAACTGACCGCCTTCGCTTCCGAGCCAGCTTGACGCAGCCGGAAGGCGCCTTTGTCTACATCGGCCCCCTCACCCTCACCTACACCGGCGACCGGGACGACCTCTTCTCCCTCGCCGACGCCACGGGGCGGTACTTCTTTGCTCGGCAGACCGGGGCGTTGTGCGGGATTCAGAATGTCGTCACCAAGACCTGGCTCACGCCCGAGCGCAAGCCCCAGCCGATCTTCGCGGTGCGCCTGCGGCCGGTCGCGGGCGCTCCCGAGAAGGACTGGGAGACCGTCACCTCGCTGGACGCCAAGTGCCTCTCCGCGACGCCCAGCGGGACCTCCGCCAAGTTCGTCTACGAGATCGCGCGGCCCGGCGGCGTCGCCACGGTGGCCCTGCGCGCCGCCTTCACCGGCCCCGGGGAGCTAACCTGGACGGCCTGGGTGAAGAACAATATGGGGGACTTCGACGTGGTGGACCTGACCTACCCCCTCGCTTACGGGGTGAAGGCGAGCGCCAGCGCGGCGGACGATACCCTGCTCATCAACGGGAATTACCTGGTCAAGACCCCGGCCAATTTTGGGCGGTTCCTATACTACTGGCCCACCGGGACCGCGCCCTTGATGGACATCTTCAATGACCGCGAGGGCCTGGCGATGGTGGCGCATGACGACACTTTGCGCTCCACCGGGCTCTCCGCGCGGGGTCTGGATCGCGAGGCGGTGGAACTGTCGCTGATCAAGGTGGTGCGGGTCAGGGGCGGGGACGCTTTCGCCGGGCCGCCGCACCTGCTGCGCGTCCACCAGGGCGACTGGCATCAGACCGGCCTGGTCGAATGGGAGTGGCTGGCCCAGCATCGGCCCAGCGCCACGCCGCCGCTGTGGCTGGCCGAGTGCGACGGCTGGGTGCCCACGGGCTGGCCCGCGGGCTGGTGGACCAACATGGGCGTGTTCGCCGACAAAATGCAGGCGGAGAACGGTTTCGGCTGGGTGCAATACTGGAACTTCCAGGTGCCCGGCACGACCTGGACGATCCCTCACCCCAACCCGATCAACGGCTCGGAGGCGGAGCTACGCTGGGGGATTGACCAGCAGCACCGGCGCGGGATGCGCACAACTTTCTACATCCAGGGGCTGCTCTACGACCCGCAGGGCGACGGCGCCTCGCCCGACGACCCGATCGGCTCCCTGCACCGGCGCGACCTGTGGCCGGGGTGGGAGTTGCCCGGCGCGGGGTTTGCGAGCCGCTTCGCCCGGCGCAACGCCGACGGCGAGATGCACGAGTGGTCGCCGACCGAGCGGGAGATGTGCTACGCCAGCACCGGCTTTGCGGAGTACAAGCGCCAATGGGGCGTGGACCGCTTCCTGAAGCGGCTGGGTGCGGACGGCCTCTACTGGGACTCGCTCAGCTACGGCGCGACCTGCTGGGCGACCGACCACGGGCACGGCGACGATCCCGGCCAGTGGGGCAGCGGCGCGCAGGCCAACCACGCGCTGATCGTCCAGCAGGCGCGGGCGCTGAACCCGACCTCCGTCACCGCCGCCGAAGGCCCGCCGCTGGGCAGCCTGGGCGGGGTGGTGGACGTGCACCTCGACAACGCGCCCAACCTGGAGGTGGTGCGGTTCCTGTTCCCCAAGATGCTGGTGTACCTGGGCAGCGCCGACGGGGCCGACCCGACCCGGCGCAAGGCCTTCCTGTACGGCTGCCGCTTTGACGGCCTCGGGGCCGACGCCGACCAGCAAGCCCTGCTGCGCATCCGGCGGCTGACCAAACAGTACCTCTACCCGGCCACGCCCATGGACACGATGGGCCTGGGGATCGGCTACCCTCCCGGTGACCCCCCCCCTCCCAGTGGCACCGGCGTCTCGCCGGTGTCGGGTAGCGCCGGCGTCTCGCCTCCTCTCGGTGGCACCGGCGTCTCGCCGGTGCAAGCCCGCTGGTTCCTCTGCGATCCGACGCGCACCAAGGGCGCGGTGGTGACCATCCTCAACGAGGAAAAGCGCGGCGGCGTGAAGCTCTCCCTTCCCACCGACCAGACCGGCCCGATCCGGACGGCTTGGGTAGTCGACAGCAACGGCGCCGACGGCCCCCTCGCTGGCGAGTCGGTAGACGGCGGCAAAGCCTACGAGTTCTACGTCCCGCCCGCTGCCGCCTCGACGGTGCTCCTCCTGGGACCGGGGGCCGAGCCGCGGGTGACCGTGACGAACGAGCCGCTGATCGCGCAAGGCGGCGAAGCCCAGGTGACCGTGAAAGTGGAGAGCCTCACCGGCGAGCGGGTGCGGGGGACCATTGGCGGAATTATCACTCCGATCATGCAGCCCGTCGAGGTCTGGACGAAGGCCACCTTTGACTGCACCGGCGCGGGCGAGCGCGGCCAGACGTTTACGCTCATCGCCCGAGCCGATGGCCCCCGTCTCGGGCTGTTCGACCGATTCCTCAGCGTGGCGGTTAACGGTGGTCCGCTCATCTACAAGCTCGCCACCTTCTACGTCGAGCCGCCGGTCCGCGTGACGCCGGTCTGGGCCAAGCCGGACCTGCTGAGGATCACCGTGGAGAACCGGTCCCTGGCCCAGCAGGGCGGCGCCTTCAGTTTCAAGCCCACCGGCGGGGTGCGCTTTGAGCTCGCTACACCGGCCTCCTGGAACTACAGCCTCGCGCCCGGCGCGAAAACCGTCCTCTCGGTGCCCCTGGTTGGCGGCTACGCCTGCCAGACGCCCTGGGCGGTCGAGGGGAGCCTGCAGGTCGGCGGGATGGCGGCTGCCAGACGCCCTGGGCGGTCGAGGGGAGCCTGCAGGTCGGCGGGATGGCGGCGACACTCCGCTTGGGGGACACCAAGTGGTCCGGCGGGCAGACTTATCCCCTCTACACGCCCTTCCGGCCGGCGATTCTCAACGGCTCGCTGGAGTTGCACCACTGGCGGGCGGAGTTGCCGGATTGGTGGTGGGGGACCTATGGGGACCGCTCCCCGAAGCTCCTGGGGACCGGGGAATACGGGCTAGACGATACCCAGGCCGCCGACGGGAAGTACTCGCTGCGGGTGGTCGGCCAGGCCGACGAGTGGCGGGCCGCCTTCCTGGACCTCGTGCTGGAGCCGGGGCGAACGTACCGCTTCCATGCGAAGCTGCGGCGCACCGCCCATGCGCCCGGCATCTCCGCCTCGATCTACGAGGGCCGGCGCCTCCCCGACGGCAAGTCGGACAGCGTCTCGCACCAGATCGGCCGGCAGACCACCGGCCCGCTCAACGAGTGGCAGGAGTTCGAGACGGTCTTCACCGCGCTACCCCCGGGCGAGCAGGCAGGGGCGCGGTTATACCTCTACAACGTCAACAGCCCGGCGACCGTCTGGTTCGACGACCTGCGGCTGGTGCCGGAGGAGGCGCCTTTGCCGTAGCTTCAGCGAAGGCGTGTGAGGTTAGACCGATCTCCCGCCCCCACCCCCAGCCTCAACCTCTCCTTTAACTCCCCCTCCCTTCAGGGAGGGGGCAGGGGGGTAGGGCCGTTCGCCGTTTGCCGTTCCCCCCTCGCGTTGACAAACCCCTCCCCCTTACCTATAATGCTGGCGGCGCAGTGCCTGAACTCGTGGAGAGGGGGATCTGCCTGATGAGGCGGAACCTGCCCGTTGCCGCTATTTTCGTAGCAAGCCTCGTACTACTGACCGGTCTCTCGGGGGCGGCTCAGCAAGACACCTCCTCTTCTGCTTATGTGCAGGGAATGGCGGCGCTTGACGCCGGCCATTACGAGGAGGCCGCTACCCAGTTGGCCCAGGCCGTCCAGGCCAGTCCCAACAACGAGCCCGCCTGGTATTCCCTCGGCGTCGCTCGCTTCAAGTCCGACCCGCCTGACTATCCTGGCGCCTTGGAAGCCCTCCGCGCCGCCCTCAAGCTGGCTCCTAATCGCCCCGGCACCCGCCTCTACATTGGCCGCATCTACGAGAGCCAGGGCGCCTTTGCCGAGGCCATCGCCATCTATGAGGAAGAACTCAGCCATTCGGTCGGCGCCGACAAGGTGGAAGCCCAGGTCGCTCTCGGCCGCGCCGACTACCGCGCCGGTCGCCCCCAGGCGGCTCGCGACATACTGCTCCCCGCCGTGACGGCGGAGCCCAAGTATGTCGAGGGCCTCTACTGGCTCGGCCTGTCCTACACCGCCCTGCGCGATTACCCCAACGCCGTCAAGACCTTCCGCCAGGCCCAGGACGTCCTCCGCGACTACTCCGACCTCCAGGCCAGCCTGCACCGCCTCAAGTCCGAGCAGCAGCGCGAGCACAAGCAAACCGAAGAAAAGCTCGCTCAGGAGTTCGGCCGTGCCCAGGAGTTCGCCCAGGACCTCGGCCTCTGGCCGGCGCTTAATAAGGCCCTCGGCGACGCCTACCTCGGCGACCAGCAGTACGACCTGGCCCGCATCGCCTATCGCCACGGTCTCGATAAAAACCAGCTAGGCAACCCCAGTGACGCCGACGTCTACGTCCTCCTGGCCCGCGCCTATCTAGCCGATGCCCAGCAGGTGATGAGCGGCAACAGCCTGCTCTACACCGCCATCGGCACCGTCCGTTCCGCCGAGCAGGCCGCGGATAAGGCCATCTCCCTCGACGCCAAGTCCGCCGGCGGCTATGAGGTCAAGGGCGAGGTTTACGCCTTCCAGGCCTCCAGCTACAACGCCGACCCCAAGCAGAAGATCACCTCCCACAGCTACGCCGACGCCATGACCGCCTTCGACAAGGCCCTGGAACTCCAGCCCGACAATATCAAGGCCCTCGTGGAGTCCGCCCGCACCTATATCCGCATGGCTCAGACCGAGCAGCCGGGCAGCGACGAGTCCAAAAAGGACCTCACCCAGGCCCAGGGCCGCCTCCAGCAGGCGCTCACTCTGCAGCCCGAGGTCCCCGGCGCCTACGTCCTGCTCGCGCAGGCCAGCCTGCTCGCCGAAGATTACCCGCAGTCCCAGCAACTCGCGGAAAAGGCCCTCGCCCTCGACAACAAGAACCCCGGCGCCTACGACGTCGCCGGTCTCTCCATGTACTACCAGAACCGCCTCCCCGAGGCCGCGCGCTACTTCCGCGACGGGATCGCGATCCAGGATGGCGACCCGCAGCTTCACTTCAACCTGGGCAACACCTTCTTCCAGATGAAGTCCTGGTTCCTGGCCCTCAAGGAGTACGAGAAGGCCCTGGCCCACACGCCCTTCATGACCCTGGCCAAGACCTCCTACCAGCGCGCCTACATCTACTATCAGATAGGCCTGGTCTACCACGAGATCAAGCGCTATGACGCCGAGATCGACTCCCTCAACAACGGCCTCGCCCTCGACGCCAGCTACTTCGACGCCTACCTGCAACTGGCCCGCGCCTATGCGGCCCAGCAGCAGTTCCGCGGCGCCCAGCGCGCCCTGGATCAGGCCCAGCAGCGGGCGGACGATGCCCAGTCGGCTCGCGCCTATCTGCTCAGTGGTCAGATCTACGAGATGGCCGGCGACCCGCATTCCGCCGCCGCCGCCTACAGCAGCGCCCTGAATAAAGACGCGAGCAACGCCGTGGCCCAGCAGGCCTTGGCTCGCCTCACGGGCCAGTAAGGAACAACATGATTCAGGTGAGGACCGCGTGGCCCTGGCTCCGCCTCCTGGGCGGAGTCCTGGCCTTGTCCCTGGTCTGGGGCGCCTCGGGCGCGCGGGCGGTAGACCTGCCCCCGGTCGCTCCGGCCGCGGGCGCTCCCCAGGACGTCCGGCTCGATAACGGCCTGCGGCTCGTCTACCAGTACAACCCCGCCTCACCCGTCGTGGCGGTGTGTGTCTTCGTGCACACCTCCGCCGCCCAGGAAACCTTCAACAGCGCCGGCGTACGCGAACTCTTACAATTTATGGGCGAGCGCACCATGGTGCGCTCCGGTGCCCCCGCCGAGGCGCTTCCCCCGGTCTTCGACCTGACCACCAGCGTCAGCCGCGACTATGCCGAGATGGTCGCCCTCTGCCTGCCCGCGGACCTCGTCCCGGTCCTCGGCCGCCTGCGCTCCGCGCTCTTTGATCCCGTCTTCGACGACGAGGCGCTCCAGTTCGCCCAGACTCGTCTCCTGCAGGAGGTCCAGGCCCGCCAGTCGGTCGCTCCGGCCATGGCCCAGGACGTCCTGGTCGCCCGCCTCTACCCGCAGTGGCCCGGCTCTTGGCCCCTGGTCGGCAATGGCGCGGCCACCTGGGTAGACCTGGACTACGCCCGCCAGTTTCACGCCCGCCACTACCTGTCCAACCAGACGCTGGTCGCGGTAGCCGGTCCGCTCCCCTGGGAGGGCCTCCGCGCCGACGTAGAAAAAGCTTTCGGCAGCCTGCTCCCCGGCAAGCAAGAGCGGCTGCTCCCGCCGCCGGTCGGCGCGGCCCCCGGCGACCGCCTCACCGAGTTGCGCATGCCCGGTTCCCCGGTTTCCACCGTGGTAATCGGCGCCCGCGCTCCGGCCCTGGTAGACGCCGACTACCCGACGGCGTCCGTGCTCATGGCGCTGCTCGGCAATGGCCGCGGCTCCCGCCTCTATCACCGCCTGCGGGAGGAGGCCTCCCTGTCCTACTCACTGGAGGCCGGGGTCACGCCCTCGCAGGTGTGCCCGTACATGTACGCCTTGGCCAACTGCGAGGCCCGCGAGGTCCCGCAGGTCCGCCAGGTCCTGGAGGAGGAGATCGCCCGCCTGGCCCAGACCCTCCCCACGGAGGAGGAGCTAGGCCGCGCCCGCCAGTTAGTCTGGGGCCAGTACCTGTTGCAGCAGCAAGACAACCAGCAGCTTTCACATTTTATAGGCCTATTCTCGCTGCTTGTAGGCGAGGAGGGCCCGGCGCGCTGGAGTGCGCTCCCCCTGCGCCTGGCGGCGGTCCGCCCCGAGCAGGTCCAAGCGCTAGCCCGCACCGCCTGGGCCCAGCCGCTAGTAGTAACAGTAACCGGAGCCGCCGGCGGCACGACCCAGTCGCAAGCCCCGGTAGGCGACCTGTAGAGGGGGAGGCCGGCCTTTTCCGGGTAGCACAGGCTTCCAAGCCTGTGTGCCTTTGCCGTTTCCCCTGTAGGGCGGGGGCTCGTACCCCGCCGGCCGTAGCCTTTGCCGTACGTAGGGGTGGATCTTTCGCGGAGCCGTACCCGCGAAACATCCACCCGCGCCTAGCGCAAACCGTGGCCCAGGCCGTAGCCGTAGCCGTTTGTAGGGCGGGGGCTCGTACCCCGCCGGCCGTAGCCTTTGCCGTACGTAGGGGTGGATCTTTCGCGGAGCCGTACCCGCGAAACATCCACCCGCGC
>DASXVN010000010.1:0-40368 GCA_036504235.1 Armatimonadota bacterium
GGGGGCTCGTACCCCGCCGGACTAACGCTCGGCTAGCGACGGCGGGGTACAAGCCCCCGCCCTACAGTGGGAAACGACGCTCCCGCCCCCTACGCGGAAACGGCTGGGCTTTTTCACGGCTGCCCCCACCAGTTGACGCAAGCAAGCCAATGTACTATATATATACCGATATAGTTGAGAAGGGAGATCATCCATGCCGGTTTCCGCCAAATGTCAGTACGCCGTGCGCGCCACCTTTGAGTTGGCTAAGCGCTACGGCACCGGACCCACCAAGATCTCGGTCATCGCCGCGGCCCAGGCCATTCCCCTCCGCTTTCTGGAGGGCATTCTGAACGAACTCAAGCAGGCCGGGTTCGTGTCCTCCCTGCGCGGCAAGGAGGGCGGCTACTCCCTGCTCCGGCCCCCTGATGCTCTGAAGGTGGGCGAGGTGGTGCGTTTCGTGGAGGGCTCACTGGCTCCGGTGGAGTGTACCGACCCCAACGCCCCCGACACTTGCCCCCTGGCGGGCGACTGCGTATTCCTCCCCATGTGGCAGGACGCGCAGGATGCGGTGAACGAGGTCTACGACAGCCTGACTTTTACCGATCTGATCGAGCGGGAACGCCAAATGCGCGGGGATCGCGCGGCGGAGTATGTGATCTAGGCGCCGGGGAGGCCTCACCTCCCCGCGCCTTCGGCTGGGGAGAGGGGGGAAAGGCCACGGCGAACGACCTGGACATCGGCGGGGTAATCCCCCCTCCCTTTAGGGAGGGGGTTAGGGGGTAGGGCCGTTCAGCCGGCTGAGCGCCTCGCGATACACCTCCACCGTCTGCCTGGTGGTCAGCGCGGGCGAGTGATGCTCGGCCACGCCGCTCGCCCCTCGTTGGCCTTGTTCGTCGGCTTGCTCCGGCCGGTCCCTCAGTTGCGCCAGGGCGGCCGCGAGCGCGGCCGGGTCCTCCGGCGGGACCAGCGTTACCCCCTCAGTCAGGCGCGCCATTTCCGGAAAGGCTCCCGTGGCCGGCGCCACCACCGGACGCGCGGCGGCCAGCGCCTCCAGCGCCGCCACTCCCCGACATTCCGCCACCCGCGAAGGCACGGCCAAAACGCTGACGTCGCGCAGAAAGTCGCGCTTGCCGGGGAAGTCTACCTCCCCCAGGAACTCACAGCGATCCCTCATCCCGGCGGTCCGCACGGTGGCCTGCAGCTCCCGCATATACCGGGCGTCCAGGACCTTCCCGGCGACGCGCAAGCGGAAGTTGCGCCCCTCCGCGGCGAGCAGCCGGGCCGCTTCCAGGAGCACATCCAGCCCTTTGGCGCGAGTGATGACCGACAGATAGCCGATGGTAAAGGGATCGCGGGGTCGCGGGGCCTCCCGGCGGTAGGGCCGGGCGTCCACGCCGGTGCGGACCGTGCGAATCCGGTCGGGACTGAGGTCCAGGTACTCCGCCATCCGCCCGGCGTAGGCCTCATGCGGCGTGATGAACAGGTCCACGGAGGCCGCGTGGCTGCGCATCCAGCTCTGCGCCTGCGAGCGGTACGGCTCCGGCATCTGGCCGACGAAGTCGTCTTCTCCCTGCAGCCCGCAGACCACCGGCACCCCCAGGGCGCGCTTGACCTCCGGAGCCAGCGAGGAAAGCATCGAGTTGGTGAGCACCACCAGGTCCGGCCGCGGGCCGCGGGCGAGGAACTCCACCAGCTTGGCCAATTCCTCCGCCTGCCGTCCCTGGCTGCCGGCGAGCACCGACACCGTCATGGCGCCGAGTTCGGCCGGACGGGTGCTGATCGCGAAGCGCGAGACCCAGGTGAGCAGCCCCGGGCGGCTCAGCCAGTTGTGCACGAACCCCGGCAGGTGGCGAAAGAGGGGCGATTGCTGCTGCAGGTACGCGACGATGCCACTCAGGTAGACCGCGGTAGTCGCCACCGGCTCCTGCCCGTCCATGCGCAGGGGCGTGTAGAGCGGGATGACAGTCACCTCGTGGCCTGCCCGGCGCAGCTCGCGCAGCAGGGCCAAGTCGCGGGCGCAGGCGCCACAGTACATAGCCGCGGCTCCCGCGGCGACATGGATGATACGCAAGGGCGTGTCGGTGGCAGGCATGCCCGCAAATTCTCCCCGCCGGAGGGATTTCCCTGCCGGGGGTGGCGGAAGTAACCCGGCGAGGCCCGCGCCACGTCCAGACAACGGACTTCACGAGAGAAGGAGCCTGGCGTCCGCCCGGAGAAGTCAAAGCCATGAACGCCTCAATGCGACTCGGCTGGCGGCTGTGCACACTACTGATTCCGGCGCTGCTGACCGTGGGCGCCGCGTGGGCGCAAGCGCCCGCGGCGGCCCCCAGCCTGGTCACCAACGCGGGCTTTGAGACCTGGGAGCCGAATAAGCCCTCGGGAGTCCAGCCGGCTTTGCCGGACGGGGTTCCGGCGGGCTGGACGGCTGGCCTGTCCTCCTACGAGCAGGGCAAGACCCCCGGCTTCGTCATGCAGGGAGAGATCGCGCGCGACCTGGCGATCAAGCACAGCGGAGAGGCCTCGGCGCGGATTCACAATGGGCTAGACACGGACATCACCGACCTGGATCTGCCCGGGATCGCGGTTTCCCCCAACACCAGCTACCGCCTCAGCGTCTGGATTCGGGGCGATAGTATCGTCCTGAACCCCAACGATGGCGCCGGGGTGATCGTCTGGTCAGTGTACGGCCCCCGGCAGCCCTCGCCGGGCCGCGAGCAGCAATACACGGTGCAGACCGCGCCGCAGCGCGACGGGACCTTCGACTGGCGCCGCTTCACGATTCGCGTGGACACCCCTCCCGACGGCGAGGTCATGCGCCTCGCTTTCCAACTCCGGCGGGCTAGCGGCACGGTCTGGTACGACGACGCGGAGCTAACCGCGGTCGGCAAGATCCGCGTCGTCGAGACGTACTGAGTCGGTGCCGTTGCCGTCCTGTAGGGCGGGGGCTTGTACCCCGCCGGCCGTTAGCCGTTACCCCCTACGGGAGACAGCCCGCCCTCTCCCCTCTACTTCCCTGCAAACACCACGATCTCATGTACCTCCACCCGCGGGACGGTCACCGTCACATACTCCCCGGCCTGCTTCGCGGCGAGTCGCTCCCCGCTACGCGCCAGGAAGACCTCCGCCACCGGCGCCGTGGTCCGCAGGCTCACGGTCACGTCATGCAGCGGCGGCGGGGTCTCCAGCGACTCGATGTGCCCGGTCGCCCGGCGGCAGGCGTGGTAGTTGACCAGGTGTACCAGGTCGCGCTGCGGCTGGCGCATCAGGGCCACCTCCGCCGTGGAGGGCGCGTCGGTCGCCACCAGCGGCTCCGGCAGCAGCCGCGCCAGGAGCTTGCCGACCAGCTCCCGATACGCCACCGCGCCGAACTGCTGGTAGGCGGCGAAAATCGGCCCGTGCAGGTAGATGACGGACTCGCTCTGCGTAATCGCCGGGTAGTCGGCGACCTCGTCCAGCGGCGGGGTGAAGAAGTGCGAGCTGAAGTGCTCCCAGGTGCGGTCAAAGTAGGTCTCATGGGCCACGGCGAGCGTGCGGACGCCGGGGCGCGCGGCCACGCGGCTGGCGGGCCCCAGGTACAGGCAGTACGAGAAGCCCGGTTGCAGCACCGGGCTGTGCAGGTCGGGGTCGGTCAACTCGAAGTAGTCCGGGTTGCTCCGCGCCGGTCCGGCGTAGTCCAGACCCATCTCCTCCGCCAGCAGGAAAGCCCCGGCGGCCTCGTCCAGCAGCGCCTGGTGGGAGAGCAGCAGCTTCCCGCCGCCCGCCACGAAGGCCCGCAGCCGCGCGGCTAGTTCCGGGGTGGCGACCCCGCCGTCGGGGATGACCAGCACCCGGTAGGCGCCAAAGTCCGGGCAGCGCGGGGTGAGCACGTCGAATTGCTGATGCAGCTCCAGCAGCAACTTGGCCGCGCCCTCCAATGAGCCGCCGGAGCCCATCGTGTCCATGTTGTTGCGCTCCGGCTCCAGGGCGAGCAGGCCCACCTCCGCGACCGGCTCCGCCCCCGTGACGTACTCCGCCACCGCCTCCACCTCGCGGAAGGCCTCCCCGATCACCCGGTAGACGGCGCTATTCAGGCGGCCGCGCGGGTGCATCTGGTCGCCGATGCAGATAGCTCCGCCGGTGGCCAGGATGCCGCCGCACTCAAAGCGCAGGGCGTCCGGGTGCTTGAGCCCGCCCCAGTCGGCCCAGCTCCGGTGGAAGCGCCCGGTCATGCCCAGGTAGGGCAGCCCCAGGTGGCGGGCGAAGCGCGACCAGAGCGGGTAGAAGCCGTAGCCCCAACCGCCCGTGGGCAACGACTCGATTTCCACCTGGGTGACGTGGTCCAGCTCGTCCTGGAGGGGCAGGCCCATGCGCCCGTTGTAGAAGATCCCCGCGTCCGGCTGGTGGGCGCGGATCACGGCGCTGGTGCGCTCCATGAAGGCGCGCACGACCTCCTGGTTATGCGCCATGCGGTCGGCGGCACTCTGCGGGTCCCGGCCCTGGCGGACCAACTCCGGCAAGCACTTCGAGCACAGGCAGCCGTCGGCATGCACCATGAGAATGTCATACCACAGGCCGTCGCAGTCGTAGCGCGTCAGCAACTCCTCGGTCAGCGCCACCAGCTCGTCGGCGTAGCCGGTGTTCAGGCACAGCCACGGCCAGGTCGGCTCGAAAGGCTGCCCGCCGACCAGCCGCCCCTCCTTATCCACCTGTACCCACTCGGGATGGCGCTCGGCCGCCGAGACATCCCAGCCGACCGACACGTAGATGGGGCAGTGGATGCCCGCCCCGTGGCAGGCGGTGATCATCTCGCCGAGCAGGTCAAAGCTCAGCGCGGGATGCACCGGGGCGACCTCCGAGGGGAAGTAGCACATCCCGTGGTGGCACTTGGCGAAGATGTTGATGGACTGCACCCGCGCCTCGGTGAGCTGGCGCACGAAGTCCGCCGGGTCCCAGTCGGCCCCCACGTCGGGGATCAGCGGCGAGGTGTGGAAATCCAGATGAATATGGCGCAGCGGCAGTTCGGAAGCAAAAGACATGTGATCACTCCTGAGGTCAAGGATGTACAAGCTACAAGGTTCCCCGGTGGCACCGGCGTCTCGCCGGTGTGCCGTCGCCGTACGTAGGGGTGGATCTTTCGCGGAGCCGTATCCCGCGAAACATCCACCCGCGCCCGACAACGCCCTCCCCGACCCTAGAGGCGGTTTCAAAAACCGTCGTGTTCTGCGTAGGGGCGGAATTTGCCCGGTCTGCCGGGCAATCTCCGCCCGCGCCAGGCGCTAACTTATCGGTACACGCGGGCGGAGATTCGGCGCAGACGCCGAAATTCCGCCCCTACAACGGCGCGACGCCACCACTCCAAGGACAGTCCGACGGTTTTGAAACTGTTTCTAGACCAGCTCATCCGCCTCCGCGGGCAGGGTGAAGTGGAAGGTCGCACCCTGGCCGGGGGCGGACTCGGCCCAGATGCGACCGCCGTGGCGCTCGACGATCTTCTTGCAGATCGCGAGGCCCATCCCGTTGCCGGGATACTCGCGACGGGTGTGCAGTCGGCGGAAGATGATGAAGATGCTCTCCGCGTGGTCGGCGTCAAAGCCGATTCCGTTGTCACGGACGCTGAAGACCCATTCGCCCTCGCCTCGCTGGGCGCTGATTTCCATGCGTAGCGGCTCCGGGCCGCGGAACTTCAGGGCGTTGGACAGGAAGTTCTGGAAGAGCTGCGCGAGCTGCGGCGAGTCGGCGCGGACCAGGGGGGGCAGGGGGTGACAGATGACCTCGGCTCCGGACTCGGTCAGGGCGGGCTTGAGCGTGTTGAGCACCGTGCGCAGCACCACATTCGGGTCGAGGGGCGCCAGTTCGCGGCCGCTGGTCCCTACGCGGGAGAAGTCGAGCAGGTCATTGATGAGCTGGCGCATGCGATCCACGCCTTCCACCGCGTAGCCGATGAAGTCATCCGCCTCCGCGCCCAGGCTGTCGCGATAGCGCTCGCTGAGCAACTCCACATAGTTGGAGACCATCCGCAGCGGCTCCTGCAGGTCATGGGAGGCGACATAGGCGAATTGCTCCAGCTCTACATTGGAGCGCTGCAACTCGGTCAGGGTGTGGCGGAGCTGCTCCTCCGTGCGGAGCCGCTCGGTGAAATCGCGGACGATGGCCAGGACCTCGCCGTCGCCACTGGCGACTACCCGGACCTCGTAGTGCCGGTCGCCCTGCTCGTCGTCCTTAGGCGCTGCCAGGGTATAGAGAAAGGTCTCGACGGTCCCCTGCAAGAGAGCGTCGGCGACGCTCGCCAGTCCCCGGGCGGCCGCCTCGGGCGGAAGAATGTCGCCCAGGGTGCGTCCCACGTAGGCATGGGGCGTGCTTAGGGAGGCCGGCGGAGAGTTGGGCGTGACATATTGGCGGATGACGCCCTCTTGGTCGAGCACCATGATCAGATCGGGGATCGCCTCAAAGAGCGCCGCGTTCTGCTGCTCGCGGGTGCGCAGAACCGTGCCGAAGTGATCGTGCTGCAGCCGGGCGCTGAGCAGATGGGCGGCGGCGTGCAGGGCATCCAGCTCCGGGGCGGACCAGTGCCGGGGGGCGCGGAACGTCGCAAAACCCAGCATCCCTCGCCATTCACCCTCCACGAACAGCGGAAACAGCGCCACCGACTGAGTATGCTCGACGTCAAAGCGCGCATCGTCGCGCGAGTCCGGGACGGATTGTAGGACGAACTCTCCTCGCTCCAGGGCGTTGCGCCACGAGGAAGACCCGTCGGGATAGAGCTGGAAATCGCCGGTGGCAGGCGTGGTCACGGTGCCGGGCAGGATCCATTCCTCCTGCAACCGCCGGCCCAGCTCGCCGTCCTCGTTGCACTCGTTCTCAAAGTAGGCGACGCCCTCCACCTGGGCGGCCCGCCCCAAATGCTCGAGGACCTCCCCCAGACAGGAGCGCCAGTCGACGCGGCCCAGGAAGCGGTCTGCCGCAAAGGCCACCGCCTCGAGGATCAGCTCGCGGCGGCGCAAGTTCTCCTCGGCTGTGCGGCGCGCGGTGATGTCGGTGGCGACTCCGCGGAAGCCGCGAAAGACGCCGGTCGGCCCGTGCACGGGGACGGCGCTGACCAGCAGGTAAACGGGGCTGCCGTCCGCCGCGATCACCCGGATTTCCAGGTTGGAGACGGCGCGGCGCTCCCCCACAATCGCCCACATCAGAGCGCGCATCGAGTCCAGGTCCTCGGGAGCCACATGGTTGGCGGAGCCGAGGGTGAGCAACTCCTCCAGCGGGTAGCCCAGACTCTGCTCGGCGCTGCCCGACGAGTAGGTGTAATGCAGGTTCGCGTCCACCTCCCACACCCAGTCCGAGAGGTTCAGCGCGACATCGCGGAACCGGCTCTCGCTTTCGCGCAGGTCCGCATGTGCTTGCTCCAGGGAGACGAAGGTGGCGTTGACCGCTCGGGAGAGGTCGGAGATTTCATCACCGCCGGAGGCCGACACTCGTCGCGTCAGGTCGCCCTCCGCGGCGATCTCTTGCAGTTCAGAGCGCAGTTGCGTGATGCGGGAGATAACCGACTTCTCCAGCACGATCAGGATGAGGGTGATGAGCACGACGCTCACCGTGGTCAGGGAAGCGGCGAGGTACAGCGAGTTGCGGCGGCCCTCCTGGTAGATGGATCGAGGGAGGGTGGCGGTGAGCAACAGGTTGCGCTGGCCGGTGAGATCGGGCAGGACGATGAGCCCGTTCACGTGGGTCGAGTCCAGGGGGCGGATGGCGACGAGACCCAGGGGGGTCGGGACACGCCGCTTGTCGCTGCTCGGGTTGGGGATCGCGTCGGGGCTGGGGGCGCTAACCAGGGTGACGTCTTCTCCGGCGACCTTCCGGAGACGGGCGCTGGTGAGAACCCGCGTCATGATGAGCGTCCCCGCGATGGGCCCCTTGCGCTCGCTGGTGACGATGGGGTGCGCGGCGACGAGCACCAGCCCTTCCGGAGTTGTGACGATCCCCGACCGGGGCTGTCGCTCGGCCGCGACGCGCAAGAGCGGTGAAGCCGGGCCCACGTAGGAGCTAAGATAGGCCAGGGGAACGAGGGCGGGCGGCTCGCCTTGGGCCTGCACCGCCGCGAGTACCGTTCCCTGTCGATTCAGGCAGATGAGGCCGGATAGGCCGAGAGTCTCGAGGCTAGCGAGTCCCGCGTCCCGGTCAATGAAGCCGCTGTTGCCGGTGGCGGCTAGCCGATAGGTGTCATCCCAAGCCGCCCAGTCGGCGCAGCGGGAGTCCAGATCGGCCAGTTCGGTCAGCACCGCGCGCTGGGCGCGGGCGGTCTGCTCGGCCACCTCCGCGTCCTCCAGGGCCTCAAAGCTGCGGGTCATGACCTGGTAGGAGATCAGAAAGAGCAGGACCACCAGCCCCAGCAGGGTCGCGGCCATCAATAACAGGGTTTTGGGCCGAAGCTTCATGTGGCTTCCCGAACACGGGGACTCGGGTCGGGTGGCGGCGGGGGACGACCCGGCTTGATAATCCACTTGTCATTCGCCACGACCTAGAGGAAGTCCTTTAGCGTTGAATCGCCACAGTCGGCACGCAAAAAGGGGCGGCGCCCCAATGGCGCCGCCCCGGTGGGGCTGCGGAGTGCGGCGACTACTTGTTGCCCTGGGCGAAACCGTTGCCGACCAGGTAGGTGTAGCTGTCGTGCACGGCCTGCAGCATATCCGTGTCGCAGCTATCGAGCTCTACCACGATCCACTTCACGTTGTCGCCGGCGGCGTCCATGATCGCGGCCCAGTCCATGATGCCGCCCCCGACAGCGGTCATGGCCTGCTCGCGGTTGCCGGGGCCGTCCTTGATGTGCAGCAGCGGGGCGCGGGCGCCCAGCGACCTGATGACCGACACGGGATCGGCGCCGCCGACCTTCACCCAGTAGGTGTCCACCTGGGCCAGCACGTCGGGCGCGGCGGCCATGAAGACCTCGTGCGGGTACTTGCCGTCGAACTGCTTGTCGAACTCCCACCAGTGGTTGTGGATGCCGAACTGCACGCCGGTGCCCTTGAGTAACTCGGCGGCCTGCTGGGCAATCGCGGCCACTTCCAGGGTGCTGTCCAAGGTGGCGAACTGGTCGGGGCCAAAGCCGGAGATGTGGTACTCGTAGCCGATGGTCTTAGCGCTGGCGACGATCTCTTCGACGTTCTCAGCAGTGGGCATCGCGCCATGAATGGACGAGGCCTTCAGGCCCACGGAATCGAGCAGCGCGCGGAAGTCGGCGGGGCTGAAATCGTACAGGCCGGCGGCCTCCACGGCGGGATAGCCGAAATCGGCGATCTGCCGAATAACCCCGGCAGGATCGAGGGCAGCGGCCTCGCGGACGGAGTAGAGCTGGATGGACAGCGGGTAAGGTTTCATTAGTGTATTTCCTTTCAGGTTGATTAGGTTAGGCAAGCGGCGGGAGCAAAGGGCGCAGGCAGATTCGCCGGTGAGCGGTGAATCCCTCCTCGGTTCCGTTGCCGTTGACGTCCTGTAGGGCGGGGGCTACGTCCCCCGCCGGCCGTTAGTCGTTGCCGTCCGTAGGGGTGGATCTTCCGCGAGGCCGTATCCGCGGAACATCCACCCGCGCCTGCCGCTAGCGCGTGGCTTCGCGGCTGCCGCGGGTGGACGTCGTGGCGCCGACGCCCCGAAGTCCACCCCTACGCGGAGACGGCGTCGTTGCCTTTGCCGTATGCCTTCCCCCTCCCTTCAGGGAGGGGCAGGGGTAGGGCCGTTGCCGCCGCGCTCAGTCTCCCCAGTGCCGCCGGAGACCGGCAATCGCGTTCTTGAGCGCCTGGTAGACAGTGGTCTTCTTCGTCCAGGTCTCATCCACGAAGCCATAACGGAAGACGGCTTTGCCCGAGTTGTACCAGCGCCAATGCAGCGGGCAGCGGATGTCGGACAGGCACCAGGGGCAGTAGCCGGTCAGGTCCTCCAGCGTGGCGAATACGTCGTAGGCCTCGCGCAGGACCATCGCGTGCCGGACCTCGCTGCCCAGCACGTCGTCGGCCACCTCCGCCTCGCGCAGGGACATGCTGCCGAACTCGCTGAGGATCATCGGCTTGTTGTAGGGGCTCATCATCTCCACGTAGCGCGCGTAGGCCACCGGGGCCTCGGCGGGGCCGACGTAGAGGTTGGCGGAGAGCACGTCGAACAGGTCGTACAGCTCATCGGTGTGCCCCGGCCGCCACTGCTGGGCCTCGTCGGTGCGGCGGTCGAATTCATCGGCTTGGCCCGGCGTCCACACGGGGCTGACCGCGATCATGTTGCCCGCCTCGGCGCAGGAGATCAGCCGCGAGGGGTCCAGTTGGCGCACCAGGGGCACGATGCTGAACCAGTACGGGTAGTTGTTGTCCTCGGGGTCGTCCGGATTGCGCCAGCAGCACTCGTTGGAGACCGACCAGATGATCAGGCTGGCCCGGTTCCAGTCGCGCTGGATGGCGTCCGAGAGTATCCCGCTGCCCTTGGCGGTCTGGCTCGGCTCGGCCATGTTGCCCGTCCAGTACGCGGGGGTCTCCTCCCACCACATGATCCCGGCGCGGTCCAGGGCCCGGCCGAAAATCTCGGCGTAGGGGTAGTGGGCGCAGCGCAGGAAATTCATACCGAGTTCCTGCGCGTGGGCGATCATCGCCGCGACGCCCTCCGGCGTGGCCGTGCGGCCGGTGCCGGGGAAGTCGGAGTGTACGCACATGCCGTACAGGCGAATCGGCTTCCCGTTGAGCATGATCCGCTTGCCCTCGCGGCGGATTTCCCGGTAGCCGATCTCATCGGCGACGGTCTCCAGCGGCGTGGACAGCTCGGTCTGGTACAGGCGCGGGTTCTCGGGACACCACAGCTCAATCTCGCTGCGCGGGACCCGGAACTCCACCGTAGTCGGCGCGGCCACCTTCACGTCCACCGTGTGCGCCAGGCCCAACTCGGGAATCCGCACGGTCACCGGCAGGCAGGCCCGGGTGTCGCGGGAGGCGAGCTGGATAGTGACCTCCAGGACCGCCTCGTCGCCGGTCAGCGTGGTCTGGGTGCGGAAATTCTCAATATGCGTGCGGGGCACGAAGACCAGCTTCACCGGGTTGATGATTCCGCCGTCGTTGTTCCAGTCAAAGCGGATCGAGGGCACGCGGTTGGGGCTGAGGTGGTTGTCCACCAGCACGAAGAGCTGATTGTGCGCCTGCAGGGTCTCGGTCACGCGCAGGCGGAAGGGCGAGTAGCCCCACTCGTGCTTGCCGATCAACTGGCCGTTGAGGTAGACCTCAGCCTCGTAGACCACCCCGTCAAAAACCAGGAAGGCCTCATGGTCGGCGGGCAGCTCCGCGTCGAATTCCTTCAGGTAGACGGCGTGGCCGTCGAACCACTCCAGCTTCTCAAACTGGGTCTTCCAGGTGCCGGGGACCTGAATTTCCCACATGCCCTCGGGGTCCCAGCAGGGGAAGACGGAGTTCGGAATCGGCGGCTTACGCCACCACTGCTGCCCGCGGCAGCGCTGCATGGGATCGGGGCAAAAACGCCAGGTCCCGTTGAGATCGAGGTGCGGTCGGTCATGAGTAAACATAGTATTGTCCTCTCAAAGTAAGTTCGCGCGTCTCGGCGTCCCTATAAATTTTGTTTCCATACAAATTTTGTATCAAAACAAATTCTATACTCATTCCGGCGGTGGCGGGGCCACCACCGCCCCGGCCCCGGCTTGCAGCAGCCGCTCGGCCAGGGTCCGGCCCACCAGTTCGGGGTCTTCGCGGGGCCCCTGCACTCGGTCGCGGAAGTAGGGGGCGCCCATGGGTCCCACGACGGCGCCCTCCAGGTAGCAGCGGTCGCCCTCCACGCAGCCCAGCACGCCGAAAGCCGCGTGGCAGCCGCCGCCCAGATGCCGCAAGGCCGCGCGCTCGGCGAGCGCGCAGGCGGTCACCTCGGCGTTGGCCAGCGGCACGAGCAGGGCTAGGAGTTCCGCGTCGTCCTGCCGGACCTCCACCGCCAGCACGCCCTGGCCGGCGGCGGGTAGGCAGACCTCCGGGCTGAGATACTCGGAGATCGCGCCCTCCAGCCCCAGGCGGATCAGGCCCGCCGCCGCCACGACAATCGCGTCCAAATGGCCCTCATGGAGCCGCCGCAGGCGCGTCTCGACGTTGCCCCGCAGCGGCGCGAATTGCAGGTCGGGCCGCGCGTGGGCGAGCTGATTGGTGCGGCGGGCGCTGGAGGTGCCGACAATACTCGCCGGCGGCAACTGGGCCAGCGGCAGGCCGTGGCGCGAAACCAGAGCGTCGCGCGGGTCCTCCCGGGTCGGCAGCGCGCCCAGCGCCAGACCCTCGGGCAGCTCGGTGGGGAGGTCCTTGAGGCTGTGCACCGCCAGGTCCGCCTCCCCCGACCGCAGGGCCGATTCTATCTCCAGGGTGAATATACCTTTGCCGGTCAACTGGGGCAGCGGCGTATCCAGAAACCGGTCGCCGGTGGTCTTGATGATCCGCAACTCCACGTCCAGGCCCGGATGCGCGCGGTGCAGCGCCTGCTGCACCCAGCGGGCCTGCCAGAGCGCCAGATTGCTGCCCCGGGTGGCCAGAATCAGCGGGCGGCTCATGGCGAGACCTCCGGCAGTTCGGCCAGCGCCTCGGCGGCCGCCTCGGCGGCCAACTCCAGGTCGCGGTCGCTGTGTTCAGTGGAGAGGAACGCCGCCTCGCAATAGGAGGGAGCCAGGGCGACGCCGCGGTCCAGCAGACCGTGGAAGAACCGGGCGTAGCGGTCCCGGTTCACGTGTCGCAGGTCGTCGGCGTTGGTCACCGGGTGGCTGGTGAAGAAGGCGGTCAGCATCGAGCCGACACGGTTGATCGTCACGGGCACGCCGGTAGCCGTCGCGGCCGCGCGCAGACCGGTCTCCAGCAGGGCGGACTTGCGTTCCAGTTCCTCGTAGAGGCCCGGCCGGCGCAGGAAGGTGAGCGTGGCGATCCCGGCGCTGGTGGCCAGGGGGTTGCCCGCGAGGGTCCCGGCCTGCACCATAGGCCCCAGCGGCGAGACCAACTCCATGATCTCGCGCCGGCCGCCATACGCGCCGACCGGCAGCCCGCCGCCGAGGATCTTGCCCAGGGTGGTGAGGTCCGGCGTCACCCCGTAAAGCTCCTGCGCCCCGCCCGCGGCGACGCGGAAACCGGTGATGACCTCATCGAAAATCAGCAGCGCGCCGTGGCGGTCGGTCAACTCGCGCAGCCCGGCGAGGAACCCCGGCGCGGGCGGGACCACGCCCATGTTGCCCGCCACCGGCTCGACGATAATCGCCGCCACCTGCCCGGGGTGCGCCTGCAGGAGGGCGTTGACGCTGGGCAGATCGTTGTAGCGCGCGACCAGGGTATCGGCGGCGCAGGCGGCGGTGACTCCGGCGCTATCGGGCGCGCCATACTGGAGGCCGGAGGAGCCCGCCCGGACTAGCAGGCTGTCGGCGTGTCCGTGCCAGCAGCCGTCAAACTTGACGATCCGGTCGCGTCCGGTGAAGGCGCGGGCCAGACGGACGGCGCTCATGGTGGCCTCGGTGCCGGAGTTGACCAGGCGCAGGCGCTCCAGGCTGGGGAAGGCCTCCTGGACTAGCTCGGCCAGCCGCACCTCGCGGGCGGTGGGCGCGCCGAAAGTCAGCCCCCGGGGGGCGGCCTCCACCACCGCCGCGACCACGCGCGGGTGGGCGTGGCCGAGGATCAGCGGGCCCCAGGACATGACGAAATCGAGGTACTCGTTACCGTCCTCATCCCAGACGCGGCTGCCCGCGCCGCGCACCAGGAAGCGCGGCGTGCCGCCCACCGAGCGGAAGGCGCGGACCGGGGAGTTGACCCCCCCGGGCATGAGTTGCGAGGCGCGCTCGAACAGGTGTGAGGACTGCTCAGTCCGCATGGTCGGCCTCCGGCGGGTAGTAGATCGGGGCGGTCTTCTTCAGCTCGCACACGGTGCGCAGGACCAGGTGCGTGGGCAGGTCGGCCTCCCGGGCCAGGCGGGCGACAATCTGCTCGGCCTCGGCGACCTCGCGGGCGTGGATCATGGTATAGAGGTTGTACGGAAAGTCCTCGAAGGGTGGTCGCTGGTAGCAGTGCGAGACGGCGAGCTCGGAGGCGAACCGTGCGCCGACGGCTTCCAGACGCTCCGCGGGGACTTGCCAGACGACCAGGAGATTGCCGTTGATCCCGGCCTCCTGATGGCGGATGCGAGCGCCGAGGCGGCGCAGGATACCCCGCGCCTGCAGGTCCCGGGCCCGTTGCAGGAACTCGGCCTCCGGCAGGTCCGCCTGGGCGGCGAGCGCGGCGAAGGGGCGCTCCACCAGCGGCAGACCGCCCTGCAAGGCCGTCAGCACTCGCCAATCGCGGGGGGCGATCATGAGACCAGGTCCTCCGGCGCGAAGCTGACGTGGACCTTGAAGACGCGGGTGGCGGGGAGGTTCTGGACGGGAGCCAGCCCGGTGATCGCGGTGAAGCGCCGCAGCAGTTCGCCGCAGGCCTCCGCGGTCGGCGCGATCACCGTGAACCAGAGGTTGTAGGGGTGGTCGCGGAGGTAGCTGTGGGTGACCTCCGGCCAGGCGGCGAGCAGGAGGGAGACTTCCTCCAGGCGGTCAGCGGGTACCGTGACGCAGGCCAGGGTGCTGCTCCAGCCCAGTTGCGCGGGGTCCAGGAAGGCCGAAATCTCGCGCAGGAGGCCCTGTTCCTGAAGCTGCGACAGGGTCTCGCGGGTCGCGGCCTCCGTCAGGCCGCAACGCTCGCCTAGGGCGGCGAAGGGCCGCTCCTTCAGGGGGAGGCCCTGCTGGGCGGCGGTCAGGACGCGGGCCTCGCGGTCGGTCATGCGGGGTGCGCCTCCTGGCGGTACAGGCACCAGGGCTCCTCGGCGAGGTAGTCGCCGCCGGAGTAGTAATAGGCGCGGGCGCGGCAGCCGCCGCAGACGTCTTGGCAGTCGCACGCGCCGCAGCGACCACCGAGCGCGCCGGTCCGCAGGTCGGCGAAGACGGGGCTAGTGGCCCAGATCTGGGAGAAGGGCGTCTCGCGGACGTTGCCGACGGGGAGCGGCAGGTACGGGCAGGGCTGCACGTCGCCGTTCGGCACGATCACGCAGTAGGAAGTGCCGGCCAGGCAGCCCTTGGTAAAGCGCAGGTCCAGGCCGCGGCGGCGGGCGAGGCGCATGAACTGGGGGGCGCAGGTGGGCTTTAGCTCAATCGGCGCCTGCTGCTGCTTGTCGGCGAGACGGCTGAGCAGGCGCTCGTAATCGGCGGCGCGGAGCGACTCGGCCTCCAGGTGCTCGCCGCGGCCAGTGGGGACCAGGAAGAAGATATGGTGCGCCGCCGCGCCCAATTGCACCGCCATATCGGTGAGGTCGGTGATGACCTCCTGGTTGCGGTCGGTGACGGTGGTGTGCATCTGGAAGGGCAGACCCGCCTCTCGGCAGCGGGCCATCGCGGCGACGGTCTGCTCCCAGGCGCCGGACATGCCGCGCCACTGATCGTGCTGCGCGGGGTCGGTGTGGTCGAGGCTGATGCCCACGCGGGCGGCTCCGGCGGTCTGCAACTCGCGGACCAGTTCGGCGGTCAGGAGCGTACCGTTGGTGCCCAGGACGGGGCGGAGGCCCTGCTCGCGGGTGGCGGCGACCAGTTCCAGGAGGTCCTCGCGCAGCAGCGGCTCGCCACCGCTGAGCACCAGCAGGCGGAAACCGGCGCGGGCGATCTCGGCGATAAGCTGCTTGCCTTCCTCGGTGCTGAGTTCACGCGGATCGGCTTCCGGCCCCGCTGAGCGGTAACAGTGGGCGCAGAACTGGTTGCAGCGGCGGGTGGTGTTCCAGGAAATCAGCATGGGGGCGACTCCGCCAGCCACCCTAGCGCGTCGGGGGCGTGGTAGGTGATGATTATGTCGGCTCCGGCGCGGCGCAGGGAAGTGAGTATCTCCAGCACCACGCGGCGCTCGTCGAGCCAGCCCCGGGCGGCCGCAGCCTTGACCATCGCGTACTCGCCGCTCACGTTGTAGGCGGCCAGGGGCAGGTCGCTGGTCTCGGCCAGGTCGCGCAGGATGTCGAGATAGGCCAGCGCGGGCTTGACCATGAGGATATCCGCGCCCTCGGCGGTGTCCTCGGCGGCCTCGCGGCGGGCCTCCCGGCGATTGGCGGGGTCCATCTGGTAGCCGCGCCGGTCGCCGCTCTGGGGGGCGCAGTCGGCGGCCTCACGGAAGGGACCGTAGAAGGCGGAGGCATACTTGGCGGTGTAGGACATGAGGCCCACTTGCGCGTGACCGGCGGCGTCCAGGGCGCTGCGGAGCGCGGCGACGCGCCCGTCCATCATGTCGGAGGGGGCGACCAGGTCGGCGCCCGCCGCGGCGTGGGAGACCGCGACGCGGGCCAGCAGCGGCAGGGTGGCGTCGTTGTCTACCTCCCCGCGGCTGTCCAGCAGGCCGCAGTGGCCGTGGCTGGTGTACTCGCAGAGGCAGACGTCGGTGAGCACCAGCAGGTCCGGCGCGGCGCGCTTGAGGGACCGGATCGCCTGCGGCACCACGCCGGTCTCGGCCCAGGCCTCCGAGCCGGACTCGTCCTTGCTCTCCGGCAGGCCGAAGAGCAGGACGCCGGGGAGCCCCAGATCGGCGAGGCGGCGGCCCTCCGCGGCGGCCTGGTCGGGCGAGAGGTGGAAGCAGCCGGGCAGGGAGGGGATCTCCCGGCGCACGTTGCTGCCGGGCATCACGAAGAGCGGGTAAATCAGGTCGGCGGCGCTCAGGCGCGTCTCGCGGACCAGACGGCGCAGGTTTTCGGTGCGGCGCAGACGGCGGGGGCGGGTGGTCGGGAACACGGGCGCACCTCTCACTCCGGCGGTAATCCCAACTGGCGGCGGGCCTCGGCGCGGGCCGCGGCGGTCTCGCCCTGGACCAGCAGCTCCAGGACCGGCGAGTCCAGCACGCGCTCCCAGGCGGCGGCGCGCTCCGGCGGGGTGGGCAGCGTCGTTTTGACTTCCTCGCGCAGGTCGTCCAGCAACTCCGCCAGGCGACCGTACTCCTCGCCGATCACGGTCTCCAGGCGCTCGCGCAGGCGACGGGCGAGCAGCGGACTGGCGCCGCCGGTGGCGACGGCGAGGGTCACCGGGCCGCGGCTGACCACGGCCGGGACATAGAAGGAGCACAGTTCTGGCTGATCGGCGACGTTGAGCAGGAACCCGCGGCGCGCGGCCTCCGCGGCCAGCCAGGCGTTGACGGCCGCGTTGTCGGTGGCGGCGAAGATCAGGAAGACGCCCTCCAGGTCCTCCGCCGTGACGGGCCGCCGGGCCAGGTCAATCGCGCCTTGGGCGGCCAGTTGCTCGAGCCGGGGCGTTACGCGGGGCGAACGAACCCGCACCTGCGCGCCCGCGTCCAAGATGCCAATGACCTTGCGCTCGGCCACGGGGCCGCCGCCGGCCACGAGACAAGTGCGGCCCGCCAGGACCAGGGATATCAGGTAGGGCTGTTTCATCGTAGGGTAACGCGGCCCCCGTGGCGAACTGACTGGTAGACGACGGTTGATTGCTCCGGTTCTCTAGCTTATCGCCTCGGCCGACGTGCGTCAAGCGACGCCCCGTCTCGGAAGGAATCATAGATGAAGTTGGCAGCGGTAGGACTCAGTCACAGGACGGCAGACCTCGCGATTCGCGAGCGCGTCGCCCTGCCCCGCGCCGAGGGGGCCGGGCGGTTGGCGGAGATGCTGGAGGAGCGGGGGCTGGGCGAGGCCCTGCTCTTGTCCACCTGCAACCGGGCGGAACTGTACGTGGCGAGTGAGAATGGCGCGCCTCTGCCGAGCCTGCGGGAGGTCTTCGCGGACCTGCACGACTGCGCCCTGGAGCAGATCGGCGACAGTTTATATGTGCTGGAGGAAGAAGCGGCGGTGGAGCACCTGTTTCTGGTGGCCGCCGGGGCCGACTCCATGGTCCTGGGCGAGACGGAGATCATGGGGCAGATTCGCCAGGCGCTGGAGATGGCGCGCGGGGCCGGGACGGCCGGGCCGCTGCTGGGGCGGCTGGGCGAGCGGGCGCTGGCGGTGGGCAAGCGGGCGCGGACCGAGACCGGTATTGACCGGGGCTGCCTGTCGGTGGCCTCCGTGGCGGTGGAGTTGGCCCTGGAAGTCTTCCCCGATCTAGCGGCGGCGCGGGTGCTGCTGCTGGGCGCAGGCGATACCGCGGAGCTGGTGGTGCGCCGCCTCCAGGGGCAGGGCGTGTCGGAGCTGGTGGTGAGCAGCCGCACGCAGGGGCGAGCGGCGGAGCTGACCTCGCGCCTGGGCGGCCGAGCGGTGGCCTTCAACCAGTTTCTGGGGGAGTTGCTGCAGGCGGATTTGGTGATTTCCTCGACCAGCGCGCCTCATACCCTGATCACGGCCGAGGACATGCGCCGGGCGGTGGAGACGGAGGCGCGGTCGCGGTTCCTGATCGATCTGGCGGTTCCGCGCGATATTGACCCCGACGTGAAGGGCCTCCCCGGCGTGCATCTGTACGACCTTGACGACCTGCGGGAGGTGGCCGGAGGCCGTGAGCAGGAGCGGCGCGCCGAGCTGCCCCGGGTGGCGGCGCTGGCCGAGCAGGAGGCCGGCGAGTTCCTGCGCTGGGCGCGGTCGCGGGCGCGGCTGCCGGAGGTCCTGGCGCTGCGGGAGCAGGCCGAAACGGTGCGCGCGCAGGAGGTGCAGCGGCTCCTGGCGGAGTCGCCGGAACTGTCGCGGCGCGAGCAGAAGGCGCTGCACCTGATGAGCAAACGCCTGGTGCGGCGGCTGCTGAGCGGGCCGCTGGCACAGAGGCAGGCCGGAGCGGCGGGAGAACTGGACGAGGAGGCGATGCGGCTCGCGCTGCGCGCCGCCGAGGGGGAGGACGAGTAGCTATGACGGAAGCGACCGGCGCGGCTCCCGGAATTGTCTATCTGGTCGGCGCCGGTCCCGGCGATCCGGGGCTGATCACCGTCCACGGGCTCGTCTGTCTGCGCGAGGCCGAGGTGGTCGTCTACGACCGCCTGGTCAGTGAGGAACTGCTGGCGGAGGCCGCGCCGGGGGCGGAGCTGATCTACTGCGGTAAGCAGCCCGCTCACCACGAACTGGCGCAGGAGGAAATCAACCACCTGCTGGTCACGAAAGCCCAGGAAGGCCGGAGCGTCTGCCGGCTCAAGGGCGGCGATCCCTTTGTTTTTGGCCGGGGCGGGGAGGAACTGTTGGCCCTGGTCGCGGCGGGGGTGCCCTTTGAGGTCGTGCCGGGAGTGACCTCCGCGGTGGCGGCGCCCGCGTACGCGGGGATTCCGGTGACGCACCGGGGCGTGGCGGCGAGCGTGGCGATTGTGACGGGCCACGAAGACCCCGACAAGGGAGCGCCGCAGGTGAACTGGGCCCATCTGGCCACGAGTGTGGATACGCTGGTCATTCTCATGGGCAGGGGCCATCTGACCGAGATCGTGGACCGGCTGATCGCCGGCGGCCGCGACGCCCTGACGCCCGCGGCGGCGGTGTCCTGGGGCACCTGTCCCCAGCAGCAGACGGTGGAATCCACCCTGTACGAACTGCCGGCGGCGGTGGCGAGCGCCGGGTTGACCAATCCGGCGGTAGTGGTGATCGGCGAAGTGGTGGCCCTGCGGGAGCGGCTGGCGTGGTTTGACACGCGCCCGCTGTCCGGTCGGCGGGTGCTGGTGACGCGCACGCGGGAGCAGGCCAGCGACCTGAGCCGGCTGCTGCGGCGGGCGGGGGCGATTCCGGTGGAGATGCCGGTAATCGCGCTGGCGCCGCCGGAGTCGTGGGGCGGGTTTGACGCGGCGCTGGCAGAGATTAGCGCCTACGATTGGCTGGTCTTCACCAGCGTCAACGGGGTGCGCTGCACCCGGCAGCGGCTGGAGGAACTGGGGCAGGATGTGCGGGCGCTGGCCGGGCCGTGGATTGCCGCGATGGGCGCGGCGACGGCGGCGGAAGTCGAGCGCGCGGGCCTGCGCGTGGCGCTGCAGCCGGAGGAGTACCGCGCCGAGGCGCTGGCGGAGGCCCTGCGCGAGCAGGGGCTGGCCGGGACCCGGCTGCTGGTGCTGCGGGCCAGCGAGGGGCGCGAGGTGCTGGTGGAGGCGGCCCGGGAAGCCGGGGCGGAAGTCACGGTGGCGCCGGTGTACTGCACGGTGCCGCGAGCGGAACTGGAGCCGGCGGTACGCGAGCAACTGCTACGGGGCGAGTTGGACGCGATCACTTTCGCCAGCTCCTCCAGCGTGCGCGCGTTTGTGGCGGCGGCGGGAGGGGCGTTCGCCGCCCAGAGCTTGCTGGCGGGGGTGACCGTAGCCTGCCTGGGGCCGATCACTGCTGAAACGGCGCGGGAGCACGGCCTGACGGTGGCGGTCATGCCTCATGAGTATACTATTGAGCGGCTGGTGCAGGCGCTGGCGGACCATTTCGCGGCGTCCGCCGGCCAGCGGGAGGAGTAAGGTTTTGATCGGATGCACGAAGCTTTTGTGTGGCACGGCCACGGTGTCGGAGGCGATGCGGGAGGGTACGGTGCCCCCGCATTTGCTGCAATTCTCGACTGACTTGCGCCCCGTGGTGGTCTGGAACACCACCAACCGCTGCAATCTCTCCTGCCGGCACTGCTACCTCAACGCCGAGGACCGGTCCTATGCGGAGGAGCTGACCACCGCGGAGGCGCGGGCGATGCTGGCGGACCTGGCCGAGATGCGGTGCCCGGTGGTGCTGTTCTCCGGCGGCGAGCCGCTGCTGCGGGAGGATCTCTACGAGCTGGCGAAGTTTGCCCTGGAAGGCGGGCTGCGGCCGGTGCTGTCCACTAACGGGACGCTGATCACACCGGAAGTGGCGGCGCGGCTGGCCGAGGTGGGCATGCAGTACGTGGGCGTTAGCCTGGACGGCCTGGAGGAGACCCACGACTCCTTCCGAGGTCGTCCGGGGGCCTTCCAAGCGGCGCTGACCGGCCTGCGGAACGCGGCGGAGGCGGGGCTGAAGACCGGCGTGCGCTTTACGGTGATGGGCGACAATGTGCAGGACTTGCCGAGGGTCATTGACCTGGTGGCGGAGGCGGGGATTCCGCGGTTCTGCATGTACCACCTGGTCTACTCGGGCCGGGGCGCGGAGTTGGCGGCCCACGACACCGATCTGGCCACCAAGCGCGCGACGATGGACATGCTCCTGGCCAAGACGCAGGAGCTGCACGACGCGGGGCGGGCGCTGGAGATTCTGACGGTGGACAACCCCGCCGACGGGCGCTATCTGCGCGCCTCCGTGGCGGAGCGGCAGCCGGAGCGGCTGGCGGAGGTGGACCGGCTGCTGGAGCTGGCCGGCGGCTGCTCGGCGGGGACCAAGCTGGCGAATGTGGACTCCTACGGCCACGTGCACGCCTGCCAGTTCTGGGGCCACGTGAGCCTGGGGAACGTGAAAGAGCGGCCGCTGAGCGACATCTGGCGCGCCGCGGACGGTGGGCTGCTGGCGGAGCTACGCTACAAGCAGGAGCACCTGCAGGGGCGCTGCGCGAGCTGCGTAGCGGTGGCCTCCTGCGGCGGCTGCCGGGTCCGCGCCGAGGCGATCACCGGCGACCGGTGGGCCGCGGACCCCGCGTGCTACCTGAGCGAGGCGGAGATAGTGGGTGGTGGGTAGTCGGTGGTCTAGGGTGGGTGTATCTGCCGGTGGCACCGGCGTCTCGCCGGTGTGCTGTTCGCTGCCAACGGCGGACCCCTCCTGGGGGTATGCACGCATACCCCACGCCCTCTCCTAAATAGGGGAGGGTGGGGAAAAGGCAAAAGCAACGGCGAACGGCCGGGCGGAGCAAGCTCCGCCCCTACGGGAGGGTTCGCGGCAAGGCCCCGCCCTACAAACGGCGAGGGCGCCGTTGTCCGATCATGCCGGACGCGTTCCACAAACTGGGAGGACACAACCATGTCCCATACCACGCCTCTGACGCCCGACGAGAAGACCGCGCTCTTGCGCTACCGGCGCGCCGTGGATTTCCTCGCGGCCGCGCAGGTTTATCTGCAGTCCAACGCGCTGCTGGAGCGGCCGCTGACCTCCGCGGATATCAAGGACCGGCTGCTGGGGCACTGGGGGACCGATCCGGGGATTAACCTGGTCTATGCGCACCTCAACCGGCTGGTGCGCCAGACCGGGGCGGGGGCGCTGCTGGTCACCGGGCCGGGGCACGGCGCGGCCGCCAACCTGGCCAACATGTACCTGGAGGGGACGATCACCGAGTTCTACCCCCAGTACACGCGGGACCGGGAGGGGCTGGAGCGATTTGTGCGCGCTTTCTCCTGGCCGGGCGGCTTTCCCAGCCACCTCAACCCCGGTCTGCCGGGGGTCATCAACGAGGGCGGGGAACTGGGGTACTCGCTGTCCGTGTCCTTCGGGGCGGCGCTGGATAACCCGGACCTGCTCGTGGTCTGCCTGGTCGGCGACGGCGAGGCGGAGACCGGGCCGATGGCCACCGCCTGGCACGGGAATAAGTTCCTCAACCCCGCCACCGACGGCGCGGTCCTGCCGATTCTGCACCTGAACGGCTGGAAGATTTCCTCGCCCAGCATTTACGCCACCATGAGCGAGGAGCAGTTGACCGACCTGTTCCGCGGGTACGGCTACGAGCCGCGCTGGGTCAAGGCGAGCGAGCGTCTGGACGAGGACATGGCGGAGGCGATGGGCTGGGCTTACGAGAGCGTTCGCGCGATCCAGACGGAAGCGCGGGCCGGGCGGCCGCCGGAGCGGGCGATCTGGCCGCTGCTGATCATGGAGACGCCCAAGGGCATGGGCTGCCCGGCGGAGATTGACGGCCAGCCCATGGAAGGCACCTGGCGCGCCCATCAGGTGCCGGGCAAGGACCTCAAGACCAACCCGGCGCACCTGGAGATCGTGGAGCGGTGGCTGCGCTCGTACCGGCCGGAGGAGCTATGGGACGCGGAGGGGCGGCCCGCGGCGGATATCGTGGCCTGCTGCCCCCGGGGCGAGCAGCGCGTGGCGCTTAACCCGCACGGCTTCGGCGGGCGAGTGCGCCGGCCGCTGGTGCTGCCCCGGCTGGAGGATTTCGCCCTGCCGCTGGCCCAGCGGGGCGCGGTGGGGGAGGGCATGGCCGCGGTGGGCAAGTACCTGGCGGAACTGGTGCGGCTCAACGCCGAGCAGCGCAACTTCCGCGTGGTCTGTCCCGATGAGCTGGAGTCCAACCGGCTGCAGGACCTCTTGGCGACCACCCAGCGCCAGTACACCTACCCGGTCTCGCCGCTGGCCGAGAATATCGGCCGTGACGGGCGGGTGCTGGAGACGCTCAGCGAGCACAACTGCCAGGGCTGGCTGCAGGGCTACCTGCTGACCGGCCGGCACGGGCTGTACCCCTGCTATGAGGGGTTCATCCCCCTCGTGGACAGCATGATGAACCAGTACGCCAAGTTCCTCAAGTCCGCGCTGGAGGTGCCCTGGCGCGAGCCGGTATCCTCGCTGATCTACCTGCTGACCTCGGTGGCCTGGCGGCAGGACCACAACGGCTACTCCCACCAGGGGCCGGGATTCATCGGCAATGTGCTGACCAAGAAGGGGCACACGTACCGCGTGGACCTGCCGCCGGACGGCAACAGCCTGCTGGTGACGATGGAGGAGCGGCTGGCGGCCACCGATCTGGTCAGCGTGATCGTGGCGGACAAGCAGCCGGCGCCGCAATGGCTGAGCCTGGAGGAGGCGCGGGAGCACTGCCGGGTGGGCGCCTCGATCTGGTCCTGGGCGAGCACCGAGGACGGCGAGTCGCCGGAGATCGTCCTGGCCTGCTGCGGGGATCATCTGACCGTGGAGGTCATGGCCGCGGCGCAGATTCTGCGCGAGGAGGCGCCGACCTGGCGGGTGCGGGTGGTCAACATTACCGAGTTGCTGGTGCTGGGCATCCCGCAGAAATATCCGCCGGGGATGGACGAGGCGCAATTCCAGCGCCTGTTCCCGCTCGACTGCCCGGTCATCTTCAACTTCCACGGCTACACCGCGCCGATCAAGCAGCTCCTCTGGGAGCGGCCGGGGACTGAGCGCTTTGACATCAACGGCTACCGCGAGGAGGGCACCACCACCACGCCCTTTGACATGCAGGTGGCCAACCGCACCAGCCGCTTCCACCTGGTCATGCAGACCGCGGAGAAGATCGCCGCCCGCCACCCGCACGTGGCCGGGCAGGCGGAAGCACTGATCCGGCGCTACCAGGCCAAGCTGCTGGAGCACAAGGCGTACATCCGCGAGCAGGGCACGGACCTGCCCGAGGTGCGCAACTGGCGCTGGTCGGGGTAGGGGAAGGCGTGGAACGTGGAAAACGGCGGTAGGTCGGGCGTCTCGCCCGACGGGCCGGCCGCTAGCCTTCGTTCGTAGGTGACCGCCGGGCGAGACGCCCGGCCTACGGGAGAAGGTCCTCGGACCAGTATCGAGAATTGTCTCCTGAAAGCAGCTAGCGCCCACAGAGGAAACTCCGCGACTAAGCGCGAAGGTGTAGCCCATGAGCCCCCGGGAGATTAAGGTCATTCCTGAGCCGTCGCTGCGACGCTTGCCGCGCTATCACCGGTATCTGCGCACCGAGGCGGAGCGCGGGCGGGCGATTGTCTCCTGCACGCACATCGCCTTGGAGCTGCGCCTGGACCCCACGCAGGTCCGCAAAGACCTGGCCTACACCGGGATCGCCGGTAAGCCCAAGGTGGGCTACGAGGTTCCGGCGCTGATCCAGGCCATCGAGGTCTTCCTGGGCTGGGACGCCGTGACCGACGCGGTGCTGGTCGGCGCGGGGAGTCTGGGTGCGGCCCTGCTGGGCTATGAGGGCTTCCGCCAGCACAATCTCAACCTGATCGCCGCTTTCGACGTCAACCCGACCAAGGTGGGGCGCACGGTGCACGACGTGCTGGTCCGGCCGCTGGAGGACCTGACCGATCTGGTGCGGCGCGAGCACGTGCACCTGGGCATCATCGCCACGCCCGCGGAGGCGGCGCAGGACGTCGCGGACCGCCTGGTCGCCGGCGGCATTCAGGCGATCTGGAACTTCGCCCCGGCCTCCCTGACCCTGCCGGAAGGGGTAATCCTGGAGAACCAGCAGCTCTCCATCGGCCTGGCCGTACTCTCCGCCCGCCGGCGGGAGAAGCAACTGCGGGAGAGCGCCGCGGCCGAAGAGAACGCCTAGAGGCCGCCCCGGCGGGGAGCGGCTCATCAGGTGGGCCGGGCGTCTCGCGCGGCTCGGGCAAATACGACAGGTGTGCCGGGCGAGACGCCCGGCCTACCGCACCGGAGTGAAGCCATGTTACACGCTGCTCCCGACGCGGGTGGTCCCCTGTGGCCGCTGGTCGTTTACTTCCTGGCGGTGCTGCTGCTCACCGGGGGGATTGTAGGCGTCTCGTGGGTGCTGGGGCAGCGGCACCGGGCGCGGACCACCGACGAACCCTTCGAGTCCGGCATCAAGCCCACCGGCAGCGCCTCCCAGCGGGTCTCCGTGCGGTTTTACCTCCTCGCTATGTTCTTCGTGATCTTCGACCTCGAGACCATGTTCCTGATTACCTGGGCGATTGCCTACCGCCGGGTCGGCTGGGCCGGCTATGGGGCGATGGTCCTGTTTGTGGTCACGCTGCTGGTGACGCTGGCCTATCTGTGGCGGCAGGGGGCGCTGGACTGGTCCCCGCGCCGCCCCCTCCCGGCAAGGGGGGACAGCCCCGATGGCGTCTCTCCCCACTGAGCCCCCCGCGGGCGCGTCCTCCAGTTCCGGCATCCTGGTCGGCAAGCTCCAGGAACTCGCCGCCTGGGGACGCCGCAACTCCCTGTGGCCCTTCAACTTTGGACTGTCCTGCTGCTACGTGGAGATGGCGACCAGTCTGACGAGCCGCTATGATCTGGCCCGGTTTGGGTCGGAGGTCATCCGCGGCACCCCGCGCGAGGCCGACCTGATGGTGATCGCCGGAACCGTGTTCATCAAAGCCGTGCCGGTCATCCGCCGCCTCTACGAGCAGATGATGGAGCCGCGCTGGGTGATTTCCATGGGCTCCTGCGCGAATTCCGGCGGGATGTACGACATCTACAGCGTGGTCCAGGGGGTGGACAGCTTCCTGCCGGTGGATGTGTACATTCCCGGCTGTCCGCCCAGCCCCAGCGCCTTCCTGGAGGGCGTCATGCTACTGCAAAAGGCGGTGGGCCAGGAGAAGCGGCCGCTGAGCTGGGTGGTCGGCCCGCAAGGCATAGAGCGCCCCGAGCCGCCCTCGCTGCGCGACCGCAAGCGGGAGGACCGGCGGCGCACGATGATTCTGCGCTCGCCGGATGAGGTCTGAAACTGTATGGCTGAATCTCCGGACATCCTAGGTGACCTCCATAGCCGCTTCCCCGAGGCGATTGTGGGCCTCACCCCCCGGCCCCCTCTCCTTGCAGGAGAGGGGGTGTCTAGGCAGCCGACCGCCGATGGCGTCCCCACGGTCTGGGTCGCCGCCGAGCGCTTGGCCGCGACGCTGGGATACCTCAAGCACGACGCGCCGCAGCCGTACCGGCTGCTTTACGACCTGACGGTGATTGACGAGCGGGACCGCGAGCACCGGGCGGGGCAGCCGGCCTCCGACTTCACCGGGGTCTATCACCTGAGTTCGCTGGAGCGGCATTCCGACGTGCGGGTGAAGGTGGCGCTGACCGGCGAGTACCCGGCGCTGCCGACGATCACGGGCCTGTGGCCGGCGGCGAATTGGTATGAGCGCGAGGCCTGGGACATGTTCGGGGTGGGCTTCACCGGGCATCCGCGGTTGCGGCGGCTGCTGATGCCGGAGTGGTGGGAGGGGCATCCGCTGCGGCGCGAGCATCCGGCGCGGGCGACCGAGTTGCCGCCCTATGTGGCCGACGCCGGGCGGGAGGAGCGGGAGGACGAGACGCTCCAGTTCCGTCCCGAGGAGTGGGGGATGCACCCCCGGCGGGCCGACCATGACCTGATGATCCTCAATCTCGGCCCCCAGCACCCCAGCACCCACGGCCTGCTGCGGCTGGTGCTGGAGCTGGACGACGAGCAGATTGTGGACGTGGTGCCGGACATCGGCTTCCACCACCGCGGCGTGGAGAAAATGGGGGAGCGGCAGAGCTGGCACTCCTACATTCCCTACACCGACCGGGTGGACTACCTGGGCGGGGTGATGAACAACCTGCCCTACGTCCTGGCGGTGGAGAAGCTGGCGGGGATCGAGGTGCCCGAGCGGGTGCAGGTGATCCGGGTGATGCTCTGCGAGTTGTTCCGCATCATCAGCCATCTGGTCTTCTACGGGACCCTGGCCAGCGACCTGGGGGCGATCTCGCCGGTTTTCTACATGTTCACCGACCGGGAACGGGCTTTTGAGGTGGTGGAGGCGATCTGCGGGGCGCGGATGCACCCCGGCTGGTTCCGGATCGGCGGCGTGGCGCAGGACCTCCCCACCGGCTGGGAGCGGCTCATGCGGGAGTTCCTGGACTACCTCCCGGCGCGCCTGCGCGAATACGACCGGATCGTGCTGAACAATCCGATCTTCCGCGCCCGGACGCGGGGGATCGGGGCCTACGACACCGCGACCGCGGTGGAGTGGGGCGTGACCGGGCCGGGCCTGCGGGCGACGGGCCTGGGCTACGACCTGCGCCGGCAGCGGCCCTATTCGGGGTACGAGCGGTTTGAGTTTAACATCCCCACCGGGGAGCGCGGCGACTGCTGGGACCGGACGGCGGTGCGGGTGGAGGAGATGCGCCAGAGCCTGCGGATCATCCGCCAGTGCGTGGAGCAGATGCCGGCGGGTCCCTACAAAGCGGACCATCCCCTGACCACGCCGCCGCGCAAGGAGCGGACGCTGCACGATATCGAGACGCTGATTACGCACTTTTTGTCCGTGAGTTGGGGGCCGGTGATTCCGCCCGGGGAGGCCTGCGTGCCGGTGGAGGGCACCAAGGGCTGGTACAGCTACTACCTGATCAGCGACGGGAATACCGTCTCCTACCGGACGCGCGTGCGGACGCCGTCTTTCCCGCACCTGCAGATGCTGCCGCGGCTGGCGCGGGGTTGCGGGATCCCGGATTTGGTGGCGATTCTGGGGAGTATTGACTACGTGCTGGCGGATGTGGATCGGTAGAGGCGGGGGGTCCCTGTAGGGGCGCGTTTTGTCGGCGTCGTTTGCCGACAACACACGCCCGCCCGCTAACTGTCAGGCAGCGAACGGGCGTGTGTTGCCCGCGGACGGGCAAAACGCGCCCCTACGGGAGACGACAGACGGCACGGCGGGACGGAGACAGTATGGTACTCACACGCGAGGAAAAACAGGAGATCAGCGCCGCTATTGTGGAGGCCGGGACCCGGCCGGGGGCCGCGCTGGAGGCCCTACGCGTGGTGCAGCGGCACCGCGGGTGGGTCTCGGATGAGGCCTTGGCGGCGGTGGCCGCGATGCTGAAGATGACGCCGGCGGAGCTGGAGGACCTGGCGAGCTTCTTCAGCATGATCTTCCGGCGGCCGGTGGGGCGGCACGTGATCCTGCTCTGCGACAGCATTAGCTGCTACCTGTGCGGCTATGAGGGGATCAAGGATGATTTGACGGCGCGGCTAGGGATTGGCTTTGGTGAGACGACCGCCGACGGGCGGTTTACCCTGCTGCCGGTGGCCTGCTTGGGGGCTTGCGATCAGGCGCCGGCGCTGATGATTGACGAGGAGCTGCACGTGAGCCTGACCGCCGAGAAACTGGAGCGCCTGCTGGAGCGGTACCCATGAGCGCCGCCGAGCGACCCCTGACGGGAGCGATGCGGGCGGACGGCGCGGCGCTGAGCCGGGCCGAGTACGAGGCGGCCGGGGGCTACCAGGGCTGGCGGCGCGCGGTGCGCGAGTTGACGCCGGACGAGGTTATCGCCGAGGTCACCGCCGCGAATCTGCTGGGCCGGGGCGGCGCGGGCTTCCCCGCGGGGCAGAAGTGGAGCTTCCTACCCAAGCCAACGCCCAACGACACCGTGGGCCGGTATGTGGTGGTCAACGCCGACGAGATGGAGCCGGGGACCTTCAAGGACCGGCGGCTGCTGGAGGGCAACCCGCACCAAGTTCTGGAGGGCGCGCTGATTGCCGCCTACGCCGTGCAGGCCCGGCAGGCTTACGTCTTCGTGCGGGCGGAGTACAAGCAGGCGCAGGAGACGGTGCGCCGAGCGATTGCCGAGGCTTACGAGGGCGGCTACCTGGGGCAGCCCGTCGGCGACACGGACTTTCGCGTGGAGATGCACCTGCATGTGAGCGCCGGGCGGTATATGTGCGGGGAGGGCGACGCGCTGCTCAATGTGATTGAGGGGCGGCGGGCGATCCCCCGCTCGCGGCCGCCGCACCAGACGCTCAGCGGTCTGTGGGGCGGGCCGACGGTGACCAATAACGTGGAGACGATGAGCAACGTGCCGCACATTCTCCGCGAGGGCGCGGCCTGGTTCCGGGGCCTGAGCCTCACCGAGGAGGGCGGGACCAAGCTGTACGGGGCCAGCGGGCAGGTGCAGCGCCCCGGCCTGTGGGAGCTGCCGCTGGGCACGCCGCTACGGGAGATCATCGAGGAGCACGCTGGGGGGATGCGCGAGGGCTACCGCTTCCGCGGGGTGCTGCCGGGCGGGGCCTCCAGCGACTGGCTGGGCGAGGAGTGGCTGGACACGCCGATGGATTTCGCGCACATGGGGAAGACCGGGAGCCGCCTGGGCACCGGCACGGTGGTGGTGCTGGACGACCGGAGCTGCCCGGTGGGCGCGCTGCTGAGCCTGGAGCGGTTCTTCGCGCGGGAGTCCTGCGGCTGGTGTACGCCGTGCCGCGATACGCTGCCCTGGACGGCGGACCTGCTGCAGGCGCTGGAAGAGGGCCGGGGGCAGCCGGGGGAATTGGAGCTGCTGGAAGAGCAGACGCGGATGATCAAGCTGGGGCACACTTTCTGCACCCTGGCGCCGGGGGCGATGATGCCGCTGCGCAGCGCCCTGCGCCTGTTCCGGGAAGATTTTGAAGCGCATATTGCGCAAGGGCGGTGCCCGTGGCGGTAGGGGTTTCCCGGAGGGGCCGAATACGAGGGAGTTTGCTATGCAAACTCCACCAAGTATCCGGCCCAGGCCTTCGCGGTAGCCCGTGGGCCGGATGCTTGTGGCGGCCTGCTGCGCAGGCCGTCCTCGCATGCGGCCCCTCCGGGGGAAGTGAGCGCGGTACCAGACAAATAGACACTCATGGCAACCATCTACATCGAAAACCAGCCGTACGAGGTCACCGCGGGGCAGAATCTGCTCCACGTTTGCTTGGCGCTGGGTTTTGACTTGCCGTATTTCTGCTGGCATCCGGCGCTGCAGTCGGTAGGGGCCTGTCGGCAGTGCGCGGTTAAGCAGTTCCAGGACGAGAGCGATACGCAGGGGCGGCTGATTATGGCCTGCATGACTCCGGCGCAGGAGGGGATGCGGATTTCGCTGACCGACCCGGAGGCGGTGGCCTTCCGGAAGCAGATGCTGGAGCTGCTGATGGCCAACCACCCGCATGATTGCCCGGTCTGCGATGAGGGCGGCGAGTGCCACCTGCAGGACATGACGGTGATGACCGGGCACGTCTACCGTCGCTTCCGCTTCCCCAAACGCACCCACCGCAACCAGAACTTGGGACCCTTCGTCAACCACGAGATGAACCGGTGCATCGCCTGCTATCGCTGCGTGCGGTTCTACCGCGAGGTGGCGGGCGGGCGGGACCTGGCCATGCTGAGCGCGCACCATTACGTCTACTTCGGTCGGCACAGCGACGGGGCGCTGGAGAGCGAGTTTGCGGGGAATCTGGTGGAGGTCTGCCCGACCGGCGTGTTCACCGACAAGACCTTCAAGCGCCATTACGCGCGGCCCTGGGACCTGCAGACCGCGCCCTCCGTGTGCGGGCATTGCAGTCTCGGCTGCAACACCCTGCCGGGTGAGCGCTACGGGACTCTGCGGCGGGTCCGGAACCGGTTCAACCGGGAAGTTAACGGCTACTTCCTCTGCGACCGGGGGCGGTTTGGCTACGAGTTTGTGAATAGCGAGAAGCGGCTGCGCCACCCGCTGCGGCGGCTGTCGGTGAGCGGCGAGCAGTTCCGGTGCACCTCCGCGGGGGTGCTGGAGTACCTCGGGGAGGTGCTGCGCGACTCGCGGCGGGTGATTGGCCTGGGCTCGCCGCGGGCGTCCCTGGAGGCCAACTACGCGCTGCGGACGCTGGTGGGGGCGGAGAACTTCTACCTGGGGCTGTCGGCGCGGGACGCGCATCTGGTGAATATGGTGCTGGAAATCCGCCGGCAGGTCCCGGCGCGGTCGCCGTCGCTGCGCGAGATGGGCGGGGCGGATGCCGTGCTGGTGCTGGGGGAGGACGTGACCAACGTGGCCCCGCTGCTGGCGCTGGCCCTGCGCCAGGACCTGCGGCGGCAGGCGGAGGAGATCGCCGGAGCGCTGCATATCCCGGACTGGGACGACAACGCGGTGCTGGAGGCGGCGCAGCGGGCGACGGGGCCGGTGTACGACGGGACGCGCGCGGAGGCGGAGCACCCCAAAGCGACGATTTTCGTGGCCACGCCGGCCAGCAACAAGCTGCATGACGCGGCCGTGCAGACTTACTACTCCGCGCCCTATGACCTGGTCCGGCTGGGCTTTGCCGTGGCGCAGCGGCTGGACCCGACGGCGCCGGGGGTGGCGGATTTGCCGGAGTCGGTGGCGAAGATGGCGGAGCGGATTGCCGAGGCGCTGGCTGGGGCGGAGCACCCGCTGATTATCGCCGGGTACGGCTCGGGGAGCGGGGCGGTGATGCGGGCGGCGGCCAACATTGCGCTGGCGTTGCGGGCGCATGCCGAGCACGTGGACCTGTGCCTGCTGCTGCCGGAGGGCAACAGCCTGGGGCTGGGGCTGCTGGGCGGGCAGGGGAGCCTGGCCGAGGCGCTGCAGGCGGTGGAGGACGGCACCGCCGACACGGTGATTGTGCTGGAGAATGACCTGTACCGGCGCGAGGAACCGCGCAAACTGGCCCGGCTGCAGGCCGGCGCCCGGCACGTTATTGCCCTAGATTCGCTGGCCAACCCGACCACCGAGGCGGCGGAGGTGGTGCTGCCGGCGGCGACTTTCGCGGAGTCCACCGGGACTCTGGTGAACTACGAGGGGCGGGCGCAACGGTTCTTCCAGGTCTTCAGTCCGGAGGGCGAGGTCCGGGAGAGCTGGCGCTGGCTGCGGGACATGGCCGCGGCGGCGGGGCGCGAGGAGATGCGCGACTGGGCGGGGCTGGACGACGTGCTGCGGGCGCTGGCGGCGGAGCTACCGGCCTTCCGGCGGGTCCCGCAGGCCGCGCTGGGGGCGGACTTCCGGCGCGGAGGGCGGCGGATTGGCCGCCAGCCGCACCGCTACAGTGGGCGGACCGCGATGCAGGCCTCCTTGTCCGTGCACGAGCCGCAGCCGCCCGAGGACCCGGATGCGCCGCTGGCTTTCTCGATGGAAGGCTACCCGGGAGCGCCGCCCCCGGCGCTGGCCCCGCGCTTCTGGGCGCCGGGGTGGAACTCGCCGCAGGCGGTTAGTAAATTTCAGGCGGAGCCGGGCGGAGCGCTGCTCGGGCCGGAGCCGGGGGTGCGGCTGCTGGAGCCCGCGCCGGAGGGCTCAGCGAGCTACTTCCAGTGGACCGCCTCGCCCTTTGCCCCGCGGCCGGGGGAGTGGCTGGTGATTCCGCTGTACCATATTTTCGGCACGGAGGAATTGAGCCAGCAGGCTCCGGCGATTGCGGAGTTGACGCCCGCGCCGTACCTGGGGCTGAATCCCAACGATGCCCGGGCGCTGCCGGTGGCGGAGGGGGATTTGGTGGAGCTGGAAGTGGGCGGGCTGACGCTGCAGTATCCGGCGCGGCTGCTCAACTCGCTGCCCGCGGGGCTGGCCGGATTCCCGGTGGGCCTGCCGGGGATGCCGGGGCTGGACCTCCCGGAATGGGGCCGGGTGCGCTGCGCCCCGCCCGCCGAGGAGGGCGCGTAATGGCGGTGTGGGTCCACCTGGCGATCATCGTGGTCGTGCTGGCCGGGGCGATGGTGGCGGCCGCGGGGCTGACCTGGGGCGAGCGCCGGGGGCTGGCATTGCTCCAGGACCGCTGGGGGCCGAACCGGGTGGGGCCGCTGGGGGTGCTGCAGCCGGTGGCGGACGGGATCAAGCTGATCCTGAAGGAGGACTGGGTCCCGCCGGGCGCCGACCGGCTGGTGTTCGTGCTGGCTCCGTGCGTCATCTTGACCACGACGCTGCTGTCCTTCTCGATTCTGGCGTTCGCGCCGGGGCTGGTGGTGGCGGACCTCAATGTGGGGCTGCTCTTCTTCCTGGCGATGTCCTCGCTGGGGGTGTACAGCCTGGCGCTGGCGGGCTGGTCCTCGGGGAATAAGTACGCGCTGCTCGGGGGGCTGCGGGCCGCGGCGCAGATGCTGAGTTATGAGGTGTTCATGGGCCTGTCGGTGCTGGGCGTGGTGCTGATGGCCGGGTCGTTCAACCTGACCAAGATCGTGGAGGCGCAGCAGCACCTGTGGTTCTGCGTGCCGCAGTGCCTGGGAATGGTCATCTTCTTCCTGGCGGGGCTGGCAGAGACGCGGCGGATTCCCTTTGACCTCCCGGAGGCGGAAAGCGAGCTGATCGCCGGCTATCATAGCGAATACTCGGGGATGAAGTTTGGCCTGTTCTTCATTGGGGAGTACTTGGGCGTGATGGTGATTTCTGCGCTGATGGTGACGCTGTTTTTCGGCGGGTGGCAAGGGCCGCTGCTGCCGCCGGTTGTTTGGTTCTTGCTCAAGACCGTGGCTTTCGTGGGCCTGTTCATTCTCCTGCGGGCGGCGCTGCCCCGGGTGCGCTACGACCAGCTCATGGCCGCGGGCTGGAAGATCATGCTGCCGCTGGCGCTGCTCAATCTGGTCGTCACCGGGGGGGTGCTCCTGGCCGCCGGGCCGCCCGCGCCATGATCAGACTGCTGCTGGGAATCTGGCAGGTCTTCCTGCACCTGTTTGCGCCGCGGGCGACGGTGTCCTATCCGGAGCAGCGGGTGTACGTGCCGCCGCGCCTGCGGGGGCGGATTATCCTGTCGCGCGACCCCAGCGGCGCGGAGCGCTGCGTGGCCTGCTATCTGTGCTCGGCGGTCTGCCCGGTGGACTGCATCGCGCTCCAGTCCGCTGAGGACGAGACCGGCCGGCGCTACCCGGAGTGGTTCCGCATCAACTTCTCGCGCTGCATCTTCTGCGGCCTGTGCGAGGAGGCGTGTCCGACGCTGGCGATTCAACTGACTCCCGACTACGAGATGAGCGAGTACCGGCGCGAGAATCTGGTCTACGAGAAGGAAGACCTGCTGATTGACGGGCCCGGCAAGTACCCGGATTATGACTTCTGGCGGGTGGCGGGCGTGGAAATCGGCGGCAAGGAGAAGGGCGAGGCGGAGAACGAGGCGCCCCCGGTGGACCTCCGCGACTTGCGGCCCTGATACCGTATGGATATCGTATTCTTCCTGGCAGCGGCGATTGCGCTGGGCGCCACGGTGATGGTCATCACCCGGCTCAATGCCGTCCACGCGCTGCTCTATCTGATTGTGTCGCTGCTGGCGCTGGCGGTCGTCTTCTTCACCCTGGGCGCGCCGCTGGTGGCCGCGCTGGAGGTCATCATCTACGCGGGCGCGATCATGGTCCTGTTTGTGTTCGCGCTGATGATTCTCAACCTGGGCAAGCACACCGTCGCTCAGGAGCGGGCCTGGCTGACGCCGCGGATTTGGACGGGTCCGGCGCTGCTGGCGGCAGTACTGCTGGGCGAGCTGGGCTGGGCGGTGCTGACGTATCGGGGGCGGGCGATGGCCGGGGCGGTGGACCCGACGCTGGTGGGGGCCAGCCTGTACAGCACCTACCTGCTGGGCGTGGAGCTGGCCTCGCTGATTCTGCTGGCGGCGCTGGTGGGCGCGTATCATCTGGCCCGGCGCGAAGAAGTCGCCGAGGAGGAGCGGCCATGACCGCCACCGTGTCGCCCGTATTGGTGCTGGCGCTGGCCGCGGCGATCTTTGCCGTGGGCCTGGTGGGCGTGCTGGTGCGGCGCAATCTGTTCTTCGTGCTGATGTCGCTGGAGATCATGCTCAACGCCGCGGGCGTGGCCTTCGTGGCCGCCGGAGCGATGCGCTCACAGCCGGACGGGCAGGTCATGTTCCTGTTCATCGTCACCATGGCGGCCGCCGAGGTGGCGCTGGGGCTGGCCCTGGTGCTGCAGCTCTACCGGCAGCTCCACACGCTGGATTCCGACGCCGCCGGGGAGATGAAAGGCTGATGAAAGGCGGCCCGTGGGCGGGACTATTGATGTTCATCCCCGCGCTTCCTTTGCTGGGGTTTCTGCTGCTGGCGCTGGGCGTGGGCCGGCGGTCTCGGTGGCTAGTGACCGCGGTGGGGGTAGGGTCGGTAGCTCTTTCTGCGCTGCTGGCAACTGAGCTGGGGCTCCTGTTCGGCTACCTCAACCCCGCCCGGGCGAACGTAGACGTAGACTGGGGCTCGTGGCTGTCGGTGGGGGACTTCCGACCTACGTTTGGTCTGTATCTGGACGCGCTCTCCCTGGCGATGGTGCTGGTCATCACCGTGATTGGGCTGCTGATTCTGGTCTATTCATCGCGGTACATGGCCGAAGACCCCGGTTACCGGCGGTTCTTCGCCTATATGAACCTGTTCGTGGGGTCCATGCTGGTGCTGGTGCTGGCCGACAACCTGCTGGCGCTCTACCTGGGCTGGGAGGGCGTGGGGCTGTGCAGCTACCTGCTGATCGGCTTCTGGTACCAGGACCCGGCCAATAGTCGCGCGGCGATCAAGGCTTTTCTGGTTACGCGGGTGGGCGACGCGGCGCTGGCCGTGGGGATTGCCCTGCTGTTCACGCAGTTTCACACGCTGCAGATCTCCGAACTGCTGCGCCGGGCCCCGGAGGTGTGGCCGGTCGGTGCGCCGCTAGCGGTGGCGGCGGCGGCGCTGCTGCTGGCCGGGGCGGTGGCCAAGTCCGCGCAGTTGCCGCTGCAGACCTGGCTGCCGGACGCGATGGCCGGGCCCACGCCGGTGAGCGCGCTGATTCACGCCGCGACCATGGTGACCGCCGGCGTGTACCTGATCGCCCGGATGCACGCGCTGTTTCTGCTCGCGCCGACCGTGCTGGCGCTGGTGGCGGTGATCGGCGCGGTGACGCTGCTGCTGGCGGGCTGCGCGGCGCTGGTGCAGCGGGACCTCAAGCGGGTGCTGGCCTACTCCACGATGAGCCAGGTGGGGTACATGTTCGTGGCCCTGGGGGTCGGCGCGTGGGGCGCGGCCATTTTTCACCTGGTCACGCACGCGTGCTTCAAGTCGCTGCTCTTTTTGGCGGCGGGAGTGGTGATCGCCAGCCTGGGGGAGGAGCGGGACCTGTTCCGCATGGGCGGGCTGCGGCGGTCGCTGCCGGTGGCCTTTGGGACCTTCGTGGTCGGCGGGCTGTCGCTGGCCGCGTTCCCGCTGATCACGGCGGGCTACTTCAGCAAGGACCTGATTCTCTACTCGGCCTGGACCTCTCCACAGGGCTCGGTGTGGCTGTGGGGCGCGGGCGTGGTCGGGGCGCTCCTGACCTCGCTGTACATCTTTCGGGTGATCTTCCTGGTCTTCTTTGGCGCGCAGAAGCGGCAACCGGAGCGAGTCGGCGGCCTGGCGCTGGAGGTACCGCTGCTCATCTTGGCTGCCCTGGCCGTGGCCGCGGGGTGGGCTAAGGGGCCGCTGACGGCGTGGCTGGCGACCGCCCTGCCGCCGGTGGCCGGGGCGACGCCCGCCTCGGAAATGGGGCTGAGCGCTATCGCTACCGTTGTGTCGCTGGCGGGGATGGCGCTGGCGGCGCTGCTGTACTTCCGGCTACCGGCGCGGGTGGCGCTCTGGGCGCAGTCGAGCGGGCCGGAGGTGGTGCGGCGGCTGTGGCGGGCCGGATGGGGATTCGATTGGCTGTATGACCGGGTTTTCGTGCGGCCGGTGGTGTGGCTGGCGCGGGTGAATCGCGGGGATGTCTTCGACGACGGCTTCCGGGCGGCGGCGGAGGCGGTGGAGCTGGCGAGCCGGATACTGCGCCGGACCCAGACCGGGCGGCTGCGCTGGTACGCGGCGGGCGTGGCGCTGGGCGCGATCCTGCTGGTGGCGCTGATGGTGGTGCGGCCATGATCCTTGCCTGGCTGATCTTGATCCCCCTGGCGACCGGGCTGCTGGCCGGGGCGGCGGGCATGTGGCGGCCGCTATCCGCGCGGCTGGTGGCGCTGGCCGGGTGCGTGGCGCAGTTGCTGCTGGTCGTGGCACTGTGGGGGCAGGCCGTGTCGGTGGGCGCCCACGAGACTTGGCGGCTGGAGCTGACCGACGTGCCCTGGATTCCGGAGCTGGGGATCAGCTTCCGCCTGAGCGCGGACGGGCTGAGCCTGGTGCTGCTGGCGCTGACCGCAGTGCTGGGGCTGGCGGCGGTGCTGGCCTCCTGGCGGGAGATTCAGCAGCGGGTGGGGTTCTTCCACTTCCAGGTGATGCTGGTGCTGGCGGGCGTGACCGGCGTGTTCCTGGCCGCCGACCTGTTCCTGTTCTACTTCTTCTGGGAGCTGATGCTGGTTCCCATGTACTTCCTGATTGACCTGTGGGGCCACGAGCGCCGCCACCGGGCCGCCGTGAAGTTCTTCCTGTTCACGCAGCTCAGCGGCCTGCTGATGCTGGTCGGCATCCTGGGGCTGGTGTTCGCCAACCAGGGGCACGAGCGGACCTTCTCGTACCAGGACCTGCTGGCGGTTCAGCTCGCGCCCGCGGGAGCGCTGGCGCTGATGCTGGGGTTCTGGGCGGCCTTTGCGGTCAAGCTGCCGGTGGTCCCCTTCCATACCTGGCTGCCGGACGCGCATACCGAGGCCCCGACCGCCGGGAGCGTGCTGCTGGCCGGGTTGCTGCTCAAGACCGGCGCGTACGGGATGATCCGCTTCTGCCTGCCGCTCTTCCCGCAAACCCTCGACTGGGCGGCCCCGGTGTTCATGGCTCTGGGGGTGGTGGGGATCATCTACGGGGCGGTGCTGGCCTTCGCGCAGACCGATTTCAAGCGGCTGATCGCCTACACCAGCATCAGCCACATGGGTTTCGTGCTGATCGGCGTGTACGCGGGGAATGAGATCGCGCTGACCGGGGCGATTGTGCAGATGATCTGCCACGGGCTGAGCACCGGCGGGCTATTCATCCTGGCCGGGGCGCTGCAGGAGCGGCTGGGGACGCGGGACCTGGGTCGGATGGGCGGGCTGTGGTCGTCGGCGCCACGCGCGGGGGCGCTGGCGATGGTGCTGGCGATGGCCTCCCTGGGGCTGCCGGGACTGGGGAATTTCGTCGGCGAAATCCTGGTCATCGTGGGTGCGTACGCCGTCTCGCCGGGAGTGGCGGTCGGCGCGGCGGTGGGGCTGGTCTTCGCCACGGTTTACGCGCTGTGGATGATGCACCGGGTCTTTTTCGGTCGCCCGCGGGAAGGCCTGCGCCTGCGGGACCTGGGCCAGCGCGAGGTCGCGGTCCTGGGGGCGCTGGTTGCGCTTCTCGTGATCCTGGGTCTGCACCCGCAGCCGGTGATTGACATGACCCAGAGCACCGTGTCCGCCATCCAGAGCCGGATCGGCGCGGCGCAAGTAGACGCCGAGCGGGAGCTGTTCTATGAGCAGCCGCCCAACGGTATGGATAGCGGCATCAAGTGGCGCAGCCGGTGGGGGGATCGGCCATGAGCTTCGACGATCTCTTTGCGCTAGCGCCCCTGGCCGCGCCGGCAGTGACCGCGCTGGTGGTGCTGCTGGTGCTATGCGTGCGGCGCAGTCATCGGCTGGTCGCCACGCTCAGCGGGCTGGGGCTGGCTTTTGGGCTGGCGCTGCTGCCGGCGGCTTGGCTGGCGCCCGCGGCCAAGGTGGGGGAGATGCTGGTTCTCGATCGCCTGGCGGTGGTCTTCACCGGGATGCTGCTGGCAATGGCGCTGGCGACGGTGCTGCTGGCCGCGGGGTACCTGGAGCGCCAGAAGGAGCGGCGCGAGGAGTTCTACGTCTTCCTGCTGCTGGCCACCACCGGGGCGGTCACGCTCACCGCGGCCGCCAACCTGGTCAGCTTCTTCCTGGGGCTGGAGGTGCTCAGCGTCTCGCTGTATGTGCTGATCGCCTATCAGCGCGAGCGCCGCGTGCGCCTGGAGGCCGGGATCAAGTACCTGGTGCTGGGGGGCGTGTCCACCTCCTTTATGCTGCTGGGGATGGCCTTCGTTTACGCCAAAGTGGGCTCGATGAGCTTCGGGCCGGTGGGGGAGGCGATGGGCTGGATTCCGCTGCGCAATCACCTGCCGGCGCTGATGGGTTTCGGCCTGATTATCGTGGGGGTGGGCTTTAAGCTGGCGCTCGTGCCGATGCACCTGTGGGCGGCGGACGTGTACCAGGGGGCGCCCGCGCCGGTCGCGATGTTCATCGCCACGGTCTCCAAGGGGGCGGTCTTCGTCGCCGCTCTGCGGCTGTTCGGCAACGTGGCGCATCCGTATGACGATTCCTGGCGGCTGGCCTTCACCGTGCTGGCGGTGGCCTCCATGTTCGGCGGAAACCTGCTGGCGCTGCGGCAGGAGAACCTCAAGCGCCTGCTGGCCTACTCCTCTATCGCGCAGGTGGGTTACCTGCTGGTGGCGCTGGTGGCGGCGGGGACGGCGAGCCAAGCGGCGGGGCTGTACCTGGCGGCGTATTTCGCCACCTCGGTCCTGGCCTGGGGCGTGCTGATCGTGCTCTCGCCGGGCGAGGAGGACGCGCAGGCTCTGGGGGACTTGCGGGGGCTGGCCTGGCGGCGGCCGCGCCTGACCGCGTTGCTCACGCTGGCGCTGATCTCGCTGGCGGGGCTGCCCCTGACCGGCGGCTTCCTGGGCAAGTTCCTGCTGCTGGAGGAGGGCGTGGGCGAGCGGCTGTGGGTGCTGGTCGGGGCGCTGGTGCTAAGCAGCGTCGTGGGGCTTTTCTACTACCTGCGCGTGATCGCGGCCCTGTTCTCCCGCGCGGAAGACGTCCTTTCGCCCCCCGCCCCGCCGGTGCCGGTGGCGGCCAAGGTGGCGCTGGTGGTGGCGCTGGTGGTCCTGCTGGTGCTGGGGTTGTTCCCCGCGCCGTTCCTGGGTCTGCTGCGGGCGGTCGGGGAGTGGCGCGGATTCTAGGTGGTTCCGGGTGTCGCGACGCCGCTAACGGCCCTACCCCCTAACCCCCTCCCTAAAGGGAGGGGAATCACCCCGCCGACTTGGCTAAGTAAAGCCTTTGCCGTTACTCCCCCTCTCCCAAGCCAAAGGCGCGGGAGAGGGGGCTGGGGGGCCTGCCCGCCGTAGCTTCAGCGGAGGCGGGTGAGGTAAGACTGGCGTCGGGCCTCCCCCTTCCGACCTGGCGCGGGCGGAGCAAGGGTTCTGTTAAGAAACCGCCTCCGCGGGTGCGGCTTTCAGGCCGGGTTGTATTGCCGCCGGGGCCGCTGGCCGAAAAAAGCGTTCGCTCGCTCCACGCCGCGCGCTGCGGTCTTCTTTAGATTGATG
>DASXVN010000011.1:0-15674 GCA_036504235.1 Armatimonadota bacterium
AACTCCGCGGTCGCCGGCTGATGTAAACCTATGCTAGAAATCGACGAATTAGTAGCGATTATGCAGCGTCTGCGCGGCCCCGCCGGCTGTCCCTGGGACCGCGAACAGACGCACCAGACGCTGATTCCCTGCCTGGTCGAGGAGACGTATGAGCTGGTCGAGGCGGTCGAGGCCGAACAGGCCGACGCCGTCTGCGAGGAGCTGGGCGACCTGCTGTTGCAGGTGGTATTTCACGCGCAGTTGGCCAGCGAGCGCGGCGAATACGACCTGGCCCAAGTGACCCAGGGGATCGTGGACAAGCTCCGCTACCGGCATCCGCACGTCTTTGGCGACGTCGAGGTGGCCGACAGCGATGAGGTCGTCCACAACTGGGAACAGCTCAAAGCAGCGGCGTACGGTGAGGAGCAGCGGCCATCAGCCCTGGACGGGGTGCCCCCCGGACTGCCGGCGCTGCAGCGCGGTCAGAAGCTGCACAAGCGCGCCGCCAAGGTGGGTTTCGACTGGGCGGACCTCCGCGGCCCTCGCGCCAAGCTCGACGAGGAACTGGCCGAACTGGACGAGGCGATCGCGACCGGCGACCCGGCCCGGATCGAGCATGAACTCGGCGATCTGCTGGCCTCGGCGGTCAACCTGGCGCGCTTTTTGCGTCTGGACGCCGAGCAGGCCATGCGCGCCGCGAACCGCCGTTTTGAGGACCGTTTTCGCCAGGTGGAGGCCGCCGCGCAGGCGCAGGGCCGCTCCCTGCCGGACATGACCCTGGCGGAGATGGAAGAGCTGTGGGAAGCCGCCAAGGCGGCTGAAAACCATGCGAGTTGACCTGTTTCTGCGCAATTCCGGCATCATCCCCCGCCGCACCCAGGCGCAGAAGGCCTGCGACGGTGGCCTGATTAAGATCAACGGCAAGTCCGCTAAGCCCAGCAGCCCGGTCGAGGTCGGCCAGGAACTGCTGGTGCAACTGGGGATGAGCCGCAAGGTCTACCGGGTCCTGCAACTGCCCAACCGGCCGGTCGCCAAGGCCGCGCGTACCGAGTACGCCGAACTACTGGAAAGCAGCGCCCTCGACTAGCGTCGCGCCCGAGAGCGCTTCTCGCTGTGTCTCATTCGAAAGTACCACGATAACCGACAGGAGGATGTATAGATGTCAAGTCTCAAACACGTGTACCTCTCCAACACCGACGTCGAGCCCATCAAGGCGGCGCTGGCCGCGCAGGGTCGCGAATTGCGCGATTTCCTCGGCGGCAAGGGCTCTAACCTGTTCATCATGACCAGCGAGGGCCTGCCCGTCCCGCCGGACTTCACGGTCACGACCGACGCCTGCAACGAGTACGTCGCCGCCGGCAACAAGTTCCCCGCCGGCCTGGAAGACGAGATTCTGGCCGCTATGGTCGAGCTGGAGAAGATCACCGGCAAAGAGTTCGGCAACCCGGCCAATCCCCTGCTGGTCTCCGTCCGCTCCGGCGCCAAGTTCTCCATGCCCGGCATGATGGACACCGTCCTGAACCTGGGCCTCAACGACGCCGTGGCCGAGGGCATGATCGCCCTGACCGGCAACGAGCGGTTCGTCTGGGACGCCTATCGCCGCTTCGTCATGATGTTCGGTGACGTCGTCATGGGCGTCAAGCGCCATTACTTCGAGGAGGCCCTGGACGAGGTCAAAGCGGCCGAGGGCGTCAAGCTGGACGTGGAAGTCTCCGCCGCCGGCCTCAAGAAGGTTGTCGAACTGGAGAAGGCCGTGTACGAGAAGCATCTCGGCGAGGCCTTCCCGCAGGACCCCAGCAAGCAGCTCATCCAGGGCGTGCGCGCCGTGTTTGACTCCTGGAACAACGACCGCGCCATCGCCTACCGCCAGCTCAACAAGATCGCGCACAGCCTGGGCACCGCGGTCAACGTGCAGACCATGGTCTTTGGCAACATGGGCGACGATTCCGGCACCGGCGTCGCCTTCACCCGCGACCCCTCCACCGGCGAGAAGGCCCTCTACGGCGACTTCCTGCTGAACGCGCAGGGCGAGGACGTCGTGGCCGGCATCCGCACCCCCGAGCATATCTCGCACCTGCAGGACCTCATGCCCGCGATCTACGACCAGTTCGTCGGCATCTGCAACCTGCTCGAGAACCTCTACCACAACATGCAGGACCTCGAGTTCACCATTGAGAAGGGCACGCTGTACATGCTGCAGTGCCGCAACGGCAAGCGGACCGCGCAGGCGGCCGTCAAGATCGCCGTGGACATGGTGGACGAGGGCCTCATCACCAAGCAAGAGGCCGTCATGATGGTGGAACCCTCGCAGCTCGACCAACTCCTGCACCGCCAGTTCGACGCCAAGCAGAAGCCCGCTTCGATCACCAAGGGCGTAGCCGCCTCCCCCGGCGCCGCAGCCGGCAAGGTCGTCTTCACCGCCGCCGAGGCCGTCGCCATGGCCGAGAAGGGCGAGCGCGTGGTGCTGGTCCGCAAGGAGACCTCCCCGGACGACATCCGCGGGATGCACGCCTCCCAGGGCATCCTGACCTCCATGGGCGGCAAGACCTCCCACGCCGCCGTGGTCGGCCGCCAGATGGGCAAGCCCTGCGTGGTCGGCTGCAACGCCGTGGAGATCGCCGCCGATGGCACCCAGATGAACATCAAGGGTAACCTCATCAAGGCCGGCGACTTCCTGTCTATTGACGGCGCGACCGGCGAGGTCATGCTGGGCGATGTCCCGACCACCGACTCCGAGATCATCCTGGCCATGCGCGGCGATATCGCCCCGGCCGACGCCCCGATGGCCGCGCTCTTCGCCCGGTTCATGCCGTGGGCCGACGAGATTCGAGTCCTGGGCGTGCGCACCAACGCGGACACCCCCGAGGACTCGGCGCTGGCCGTGGCCCTGGGCGCGGGCGGCATCGGGCTCACCCGCACCGAGCACATGTTCTTTGGCGAGCAGCGCCTGCTCACCTTCCAGAAGATGATCCTGTCCGAGAACGTCGAGGAGCGCCAGGCCGCGGCCGATGAGCTGCTGCCCTACCAGCGCGAGGACTTCTACGGCATCCTCAAGGAGATGAACGGCCGGCCCGTCATCATCCGGCTGCTCGATCCGCCGCTGCACGAGTTCCTGCCCAAGGACCCGGCCGGCGTCAAGGCCGCCTCCGAGATCAGCGGCAAGAGCGAGCAGGAAGTCATGGACATTTCCGAGTCCCTGCACGAGTTCAACCCGATGCTGGGGCACCGTGGCTGCCGCCTGGGGATCACCTTCCCGGAGATCTACAAGATGCAGGTGCGGGCTATTTTCCAGGCCGCCTGCCAGCTCAAGAAGGAAGGCCTGCAGCCGATTCCCGAGGTCATGATCCCGCTGGTGAGTCTCATCGGCGAGTTGGAGATCACCTCCAAGGACGCCAAGCAGGTGGCTAAGGAAGTCATGGCGGCCGAGGGCGTGGAGTTCGAGTACATGCTCGGCACCATGATCGAGCTGCCCCGCGCGGCGCTCATCGCCGGCGACATCGCCAAGGAGGCCGAGTTCTTCAGCTTCGGCACCAACGACCTGACCCAGACGACCTTTGGGTTCAGCCGCGACGACGTCGAGGGCAAGTTCATTCCGGCGTACATCTCGCAGGGCATCATCCAGGTCAGCCCCTTCGAGTCCCTGGATGAGCAGGGCGTCGGTCGCCTGGTGAGCATCGCCTGCAGCGAGGGCCGGGCCGTTCGGCCCGAGCTCGAGCTGGGCATCTGCGGCGAGCACGGCGGCGACCCCGATTCGGTGGACTTCTGCCACCGCGTCGGCCTGGACTACGTAAGCTGCTCCCCGCTGCGCGTACCCATCGCGCGGCTGGCCGCGGCGCAGGCGCAGGTCAAGAACCCGCGCTAAGACGCAAACCCAGAGGGGGCGGCCAAGCGGTCGCCCCCTCTTTTCCTCCGTCACCCCAGTCGCGACCGGCCCAGGGCTTGACGAACCGCCCCGCGTGGCCTACCCTGTCGCTCAAGCCAAGTCTTCGCACAACCATAGCGCCACCGAGCCGGAGCGGCCTCGCCGCGTGCCGGGGCGGGGCGCGATCCAAGGAGGGTCCAACCATGACTACCATTGAGGCCATTGCGGCCAGAGAGATTCTTGATTCCCGGGGCAACCCGACCGTCCAGGTGGACGTGTACCTGGCCGGCGGCGCGCAGGGTCGCGCCGGCGTTCCGTCCGGCGCTTCCACCGGCGAGCGCGAGGCCGTGGAGCTGCGCGACGGCGACGCCGAGCGCTACGGCGGCAAGGGCGTGCAGTTGGCCGTCAGCAACGTGAACGAGGTGCTCGGCGAGGAACTGATCGGCTGGGACGCCACCGACCAGATCGCCATTGACAGCTACATGATCGAGCTGGACGGCACCCCCAACAAGAGCAAGCTGGGCGCCAACGCCATCCTGGGCGTCTCCCTCGCCGTGGCCAAGGCCGCCGCCGAGGCCGTGGAACTGCCGCTCTACAAGTACCTGGGCGGCGTCAACGCCTACACCCTGCCGGTGCCGATGATGAACATCCTCAACGGCGGCGCGCACGCGGACAACAACGTGGACCTGCAGGAGTTCATGGTCATGCCGGTCGGCGCCTGCTGCTTTGCCGAGGCCCTGCGCATGTGCGCGGAGGTCTACCAGAGCCTCAAGCAGGTGCTCAAGGCGGCTGGCCACTCCACCGGCGTCGGCGATGAGGGCGGCTTTGCCCCCAACCTGGGCTCCAACGAGGAAGCCCTCCAGGTCATCGTGCAGGCCACCGAGAAGTCCGGCTACACCCCGGGCGAGGACATTCTCATCGCTCTCGACCCGGCCGCCAGTTCCTTCTACTCCAAGGAGAAGGGCAAGTACGTCCTGGCCGGCGAGGGCCGCGAACTGAGCGGCGCCGAAATGGTGGACTTCTACGCCGACCTGTGCGCCAAGTACCCGATCATCTCCATCGAGGATGGCCTGGATGAGAACGACTGGGAGACCTGGCCGACGCTGTGCGCGAAGCTGGGCGGCAAAGTCCAGATCGTCGGCGACGACTTGACCGTGACCAACACCGCGCTGCTGGCCCAGGCCATCGAGAAGCAGGCGATCAACTCGATCCTGATCAAGCTCAACCAGATCGGGACGCTCACCGAGACGCTCAATGCCATCGAAATGGCCAAGCGCGCCCGGATGACCGCCGTGGTTTCGCACCGCAGCGGCGAGACCGAGGACACCACCATCGCCGACATCGTAGTCGCGGTGAACGCCGGCCAGATCAAGACCGGGGCTCCCGCGCGCAGCGAACGCGTCGCCAAGTACAATCGTCTGCTGGAAATCGAAGAGGAACTCGGCGACGTGGCCCTTTACCCGGGCCGCCAAGCCTACTATAATGTGCGCGGCTAGACCGCGGCGAGCAGGAATCAGGCTCTCGACCGCGAACTAGTTGCCAACAAGCCAGCAGACTACGCAGAATTACTACGCAGTAACGAGGAGGATCGCCCGCATGTCCGGGATAGGCTCGCGTCTCCAAGACGCATACCTCCGGCGGCACGGGCCCGTAAGGGTCACGACGCGAACCGCCCTGCTGCTGGCGCTGCTGGCGTTGGCCCTCGCGACTCAGGGACGCTTCCTGCACCCTACCTACTACGGCGTCACGCTGTCGGCGCAACTGATCGAGACGCGCCGACAAGCAGCGGAGCTGACGGCCGAGAACGCGCGGCTGCAAGCCGTTCTCGACTACCTCAAGACGCCGGCTGGACAAGAACTGGCCGCTCGCTCGGATGTGATGGCACTCAAACCGGGCGAGCGGCTCGTCGTTTTGTCGGAGGCCGCGCAGCAGGCGGCCCCCGAAACCGTGTCGGCCCAGGCGGGGCGACAACTCACCCGCTTCGGGGACGAGGTGGTGTCGCGCCTCCGGTACGTCGGGGAGGTCTGTAAGATCTGGGGCGGCCTGACGCTGTCCACCCGACCCGGGCCCGCCTCTGCCGCGCCGGCCGTGCCGCCGGTGCCGCCCGCACCCCCTAAAGCCGCCGCTCCCACTCCGCCCGCGGCTCCCAATACTCCGGCGGGATAGCGCGAACGGCTCTCTCGCCTCACCCCCAGCCCCTCTCCTGCGGGCGCTCGCTGACGAGCGCCCGCAGGAGAGGGGGGTACGGCAAAGGGCATATCCTCCACCCCACCTTCGGCTTTGTCGTTCCTCATCTTCCCGACATGTGGCACCCTTACCCCCGCGCGTCCCGACCCCGGACAACGGCCACAGGCTAGGAAGCCTGTGCTACCCAGAGCGCACACAAAAAAACAGCGCTGCCCCGAGGGACAGCGCTGTCGCTAGGCTGAGGAATCAGGCTCCCTAGAAGGGCAGCCCCTGCTCGTTGTCTTCGGTCTCGCGGTCTTCGCGCGGCTCGCTCGGGGGCGGCGGCGGCTTCTCCATCAGCAAGTCGGCCTTCGCGTCGGCGTAGTCGTGGGCTGGGGGCAGCACCTGGCCCGGCTTCGGTCGCGAGTAGTCGTAGTAGTAGTAATAGTAATAGTAGTAGTAGTCGCCGGCGGAGAGCTTCAGCTTGTTGAGCACCACGCCGAGGAGGTCGCCGCGGGCGTGCCGCAGCAGGCGCACCATCTCATCGAAGGCGTCGCGGGTAACCTGCCCAGCGGCCGCCACCAGGATCGTCTTGTCCACCTGGGAGGCCAGCAGCAGCGCGTCAGTCAGCATGATTGCGGGCGGCGAGTCCATGACGACAAGATCCGCCAGGCCCACCAGCTCCTGCAGCAGCGCCGACATGCGGCTAGAGTCCAGCAGCTCCGCGGGGTTGGGCGGGAGCGGCCCGCTGGGCAGGAGTTGCAGATTCTCGACCTCGGTGCGCTGCACCGCCTGCTCGGGGGTCAACTCGCCCACCAGCACGTTGGTCAGACCGGTGGTCGCCTCCAGGCCGAACAGCCCATGCTGCGTCGGGCGGCGCAGGTCGGCGTCCACCAGCAGGACCGACTCGCCGGCCTGGGCGTAAGCGATAGCCAAGTTGGCCGCCACCATACTCTTGCCCTCGCTGGCTCCGGCGCTGGTCACGAGGATAGTCCGGGGCCGCCCCTCCACGGTCGCGAAGTTGATGTTGGAGCGCAGCGTACGGAAGGCCTCGGCCGGCGGGCTCTTGGGCGCGTGTACCATCAGCAGCTCGGTAGCCGATTCGCCGGTCCAGGGCACGACGCCCAGGAAGCGCAGGTCCGGATCGCGGGTGACGTCCTCCGGCCGTCGCACGGTATCGTCGAGCGTCTCCATCAGCAGCGCCAAGGCAAAGCCCAGGAACAGGCCCAGGGCCAGGGAGAAGGCGAGGCTGCGCAGGAGGCTGGGGCTGGTGGACTTGGCGTTGAGGGCGGCGTCCACCATGGAGGCGCGGCCGCGCTCGGAGGCCACGCTCAGCTTCTTCGCCTCGAGCTGGGTCAGCAACTCCTGGTAGGCGTTGCGCTTGAGGGCGATCTGGTCCTGCAATTGCTCCAGAAGGCCCTCCTTATCTAGTATGTCGGACTTTTTCGTGTCGCTCTCACTGACCGCGGTCTGCAGGCTGCCCACGCGAGCCCGCAACTCCGCCACTTGCTGCTCGGCGGCGCGGCGCTCGCTCTCCACGCCGTAGCGGCGGGCGGGATCGACGGGCGCCGTGGTCTCGATCACCGGGCTGGTGCGGCGCAGGGCCTCCTGGATCTCGCGGATGCGCGCCTGCATCTCCTCGACCGCGGGGTGGCCACTGGTATAGCGCGCCTGCAGCTGGATCAGCGCGGCCTGCGCGGTGTTGAGCTGCTCGCTCAGGCTGGCATACGCGGGATTGGGCTGGACGGAGCGCGCGGTCCGCTGACCGCTGAGTTGCCGCTCGGCCCCGGTCAGAGTCGCCAACCGCGCCTGGGCCGAGGCCAGGTCCGCTTTGGTCTGCTGCAGCGCCAGCCGGTAGTCCTGAATCTGCGTGGCGTAAGACGCGTTGCCGCCCTGCGCGGCGTTGCCGACTTGGGGAGTGACGGGCTGCTCCATGGGGACGACTCCCCAGGTGCGCTGGTACTCGCGCTTCTTGGCGAGCAGCACATCCAGGTCGAGGCGCGTCAGCTCCGCCTGGCGCTCTAGATAGCGTTGGGCGTTGGTCGCCTGCTTCTGGCGCAGTTCATCCATGATCTCGAGGAAAGAGAGCGCGGTTTGGTTCGCGAATTCGCGAGCCCACGTTTGGTCCTGGGAGACCGCCTCGATAACGATCAGGTCGGGAGGTTTGACGTTAGCGCTGATGGCGGCGGTGATCTGCGTGGGGTCCACGACAATCTTGGGGCCGACGGTGCGCTCAGCGAGGGATCTGGCGGTGCGGCGGGCCGTCTCGTTACCGGAGGCAATTACGGCCTGGGTCTCCAGGGCGACATGCTCGTTCTGCGCCTGGCCCGTGGCCCCCATGAGGAAGACACCTTGCTGCTCCTGGGGGACGACAACGGTGGCGCTGGCGCGGAAGTTCTTCGGCATCGCCACGGACACGACACCGCCGATGCAACCGGCCGCTACGCCGACCGCGAGGATGAACCACCAGCGGCGGGAGATCATCCGCAGGTAGTCTTGGATGTCCAGCTTGCCCGCGGCGCTTTCAGGTACGAGGTTAGTTGTTGCCAATAGTTGCGGCGCCTCCCCAGGACTACCACAAACGCGGCGGCGAGTGTTACTGCGATGTAAAGTGCTCGGCTATTTTATCACCGGAGCCGCCTGCAAGTCAATACTCTCTCCTCCGTTGACCCGGCAGGCACGGCTATTTCATCGCCTTTGTGAGGGCTAGCGCCTCTCCCCTGCGGCCCGGCGACTATTGACAGGGTTGGGGGCCAAGACGTAGAATTGTGTCAGTGTATAGTTTCTTCGCGGATAGCTAGGCAAACCTGCACAGAAATGCGGGAACCTGAGGCTCCGCTGCAGGGTTTACCTAGACGCAAGCAAGCCAGACTGCTGCGCTGACCGACAGCCGTCAGGGGGCTGAGGCGATGGATGATCTGATTTCCCCCGAACTAGTGGAGAGCACCGAGGAAGAAGCCGAGGCGTGCGGGCCCAGCCCGGAGGACACTGCCTCCCTGCCCGTCGTGGCGGCTGCTCCCAGTACGCGCCTGCCGCGCGCGACTAACCTGCTGGCGCTGGGCCAGGCCGCGGAGGCCGCGGCGCTGTGCCGGGAGGAACTGGTCCTGGACCCGGCGTCCACGGAGGCCTACGCGCTGCTGGCGATCGCCGAGGAACAGGCCGGCAACCGGGACGTCGCTATCGAGATGTACGAGGAACTGCTGCGCCTGGACCCGGATCGCCCGGTGGAGGCGGAGCACCTCGCGGCCTTGCGGTGCGAGGCCGAGGAGCTTCGCGCCGAGGAGCCCTCCCCTGAGGAGCAGGAGGAGCGGCTGCGGCGGATGCAGCCCCTGGCCTTGATAATCATGGCCGGCGCGGTCGTCTGCCTGCTGGCGGCGTTGACGCTCATGATAGTCGCCCGCCATCGCGCCGCCGACACCCGGCAGGCCTACGCGGTCGCCATGCAGACCGGCTACCAGTACTATCAGGGCGGCTACTATCGCGACTCCATGAACTTGTTCGCCGAGGCCGTCCGCCTCTTCCCGCGTGACGCCGCCGCCCGGCAGTGGTATGCCTACGCTGACCAGCAAGCCCGCGCCACCGGCACCTACGCGGCCACCGCTCCGCCGCTGATCAACCCGGCGGCTCAGCCCTTTGCGCCGGTGCCCCTGGGCAACGGTGCGCCCCCCGCGGCCGGGACGCTGCCTCCGCCGCCGGGGGGCCTGACGCCGCCGCCGACCGTGCGGGGCTCGACCCGCGCGACGGATTGGGGCGACGTACCCGCGCTTCCCCCGACGGAGCCTACCGGCGGCCAGCCGATCATCCAGCCGGTGCCGCCGCCCGGGGGAAATCAGCCTCCGGTGCAGGCGCCGCCGGTGCCTACGGAGAGCGCTCCGCCGCCGCCAGCCGAGCCGCAACCGATGATTAAGATTGAGCGCGTGGACACGCCGCGCCGGGCGGGGGCCGACTCCGCGCTGCAGAAGGCCGACGGCCTGCGCGCGCAAGGCGACGGCTTGGCGAAGCAGGGCCAGTACGGCGAGGCTCTGTCGGCTTACCAGGGCGCCCTCGCCGCCTACGAAAAGGCGAAGGCCGCCCAGCCCGAGCGCGGCAGCACGATTGACAGCCGCATCGGCTCGGTGCAGGCCAAGATTAGACTATGCAAGCAGCAATCCTCCTAGCCCGCCGTCTCCTACCGTGGTTCGCGCTGCTCGCCGGGATCGCTCCGACCCTGGCGGCTCCCGCACCGCAGCAGGGCCGCGCGATCGTGGTGGCCGCCCCCACGGCGGACCGCGCCGGGACCGCGGCCTTCACCGATGCCCTCCTGGACGTGCTCGCGGCGCAGGAGGCCGCGCCGGTGCTGCTGGTCAGCGCCGAGTCGGCGCTGTGCCGCGGCGCCGGGCTATCCGGGGAGAAGCTCACCGCTCTGCAGAGCGAGCCGGCCGAGCCGGCGGCGCAGGACCTGCTGGAGTGGAGCCGCCGCCTCTACGTCGCCGATTTCGCGCGCCTGACCGTGACGCCTGCGGCCAACTCCGCGCAGGTGCAGATCCTCTGGGCCCGCGCCCTGGTCGGTCAGGTGCGCCAGGCGACGGTGTCCTTTAGCCAAGCGCTCACCGCCAAGACCGCCCCCCTGCTGGCCAGCCAAGTCGCGCGCACGCTGCTGGAGGGCTGGGATCAGGCCAACACCGTAGCGGCCTCCGGCCAAACGCCGGGCGCCGGCGCGACGCCCCAGCCGCCGATCAAGCCGGCCCCGGAAGCGCCGCCGGTGGCGCCAACCCCGGTCCCCTCTCCCCCGCCCGCGACCCCGCCGCCGGCCACGGTGCCCCCGGCGACGACGACGCCTGTGGACACGACTCCGGCCCCGAGCCTGCTGGACGCGGCGCGGGCCGCTTTCGCGGAGGGCAAGACCCAGCGGGCCCTGGACCTGATTGACCGCGCCCTGCATACTCCCGACGAGGACCACGTGGCGGCGCTACTGCTCCAGGCGCAGATCTTCGGCCTGACGCAGCAGTCCGACCAGCAGCACGAGTCGCTGGCCGCCGCGGTGGCGCTCGACAAGACCCTCTACGAACCGCGCCTGGAGCTGGCCGCCCTGGAGCGCAGCCGGGGGCTGTGGCAGGATGCGATCAGCATGTACGAACAGGCCGTGGCGATCCAGCCGCAGACCCCGGCCGCCTACGTGCAACTGGCCAACCTCCTGGACGACCGCCGCCAGCCGGAGCGGGCGCTCAAGACCCTGCAGACCGGCGTCAAGGCCGCCCCGGAGAGCGTGCCCCTGCTGCTGGCGCTGGCTCAGGCGTACCGCCAGCGCGGGCTGCTGGCCCCGGCGGAGGACACCTTCACCCGGGTGGCGGCCCTGGCCACCGGCGCGCGGCGCCTGCAAGCGCTGCGCGAGCTGGGCCACATGTACCTACAGGCCGGTCAGTATGCCGCGGCTTTCGACTCGCTGCGCCAGGCGGCGGACCTCGCCCCCGGCGACCAGGGGAAGAGCTATCAGGAGTTGTTTGTGGCCTGCGACCAGACGGTGGGCCAGTCCCTGGAGGCAGTTTTCGCCAGCTTGGAGGCCCTGGAGGCCGGCGATCCCGCCCTGTCCCGGGAGGCGGCGTACCAGCGGATGTCCACGCAGGTCCAGCAGATCAAGCGCATCAAGGACTTCGCCGAGCCGCTGGAGCTGCCCGCCGCCGAGCAACTGGTGCAAGCCCAGCGCGTGCTCTACTACTCGCTGGCGCTGGAGGCCGCGACCGACGCGTTGACCTACGTAGACACCGGCGACGCGACACTCAAGACCTCCGCCCAGCAGCGGCGCGAGGAGGCCCAGGCGCTGCCGGCCCAGTGGGCCCCGCCGCCCGCCTGACAGTTCGACTAGTCAAACCCGATCTGGCCCGCCTCATACTCAATACAGCTCACTTCGCAGCCCGTCACTGAGGATCGCCGGAGGACAAGCCCATGCTCATTCACGAATGGATGCGGTACCGCGACCGGCAAGTGAAGCGGCCCGAACCGGAACTCATTGAGTCGCCCGCGCCGGAGGCCGAAGAGGCGGACCAGCCGCTGGTCCCTGACCACGCGCCGGTCGGCGAGGAACTGCTCGCGGCCCCCGCGCCGCCCCCGGCTCCGCTCCTGCCCTTCGACGTGGAGGCGGAGGAGGAAGCCGCGGTACTGGCCTCCCCCCTGTATCCGGCCGCGCCGGAGCCTCCCGTCGAGGAGCTGTTTGAGGCCCCGATCGCCGGGTCCGCGCGCCGGCAGGCCGAGGCGGTGGCGGCCCTGCAGGTCTCGGACTTCCAGAGCCGGCGGCTGCAGGCGCTCCTGGCCAAGCAGCAACGCCTGCCCCTGGAGGTGGAGGAGCCGGAGGCCCCCGCCCGCCGCGGCACCCCCGAGCCCGCCGAGTCTCGCGAGGACCTGATCGAGCGGCTGCTGGACCCGGTGCTGAGCATCAACGAGGCCGCCACCCTGCTCGGGGTGTGCTCGACCTCCATTCGCCGCTACACCAACCGCGGCGTGCTCCGCTGCTTCCGCACCCCCGGCAACCAGCGCCGCTTCCGGCTCTCGGACGTACTCGACTTCATGGAGCTGCAGCAGCAGGAGCCCGTCGACTAACGATATGGCGGAGATTGGCCTGTACGGCACCCCCGATTTCTGCGCTCGCCTGACCGCCGCGGGGATGACCGGCGGCGATTTGGCCCTGGTCCCGGTGCGGAGCTGGGAGCAGGCCGCCACGCGACTGACCGCCGGCGACTCCTCGGCCCTGGTCGTGGAGCTGCCCCGCCGCGACGCGGCCGCCCGGAGGCGTTTGGCCGAGCTGGGCCGCCGGACCCCCCGCCCGGTACTGGTGGCGGTGGCGCAGAGCTCGCCGGAGCTGGTCGCCGACTTGCTGGCGGGCGGCGCGGCGGAGGTCGTGGCGGCGGACCTCAGCCCCCGCGAATTCATCGCCCACCTCCGCGCCCTGCTGCGGCGGAGCGCGACTCCCGGCCGCCCCGCGGCGGCGGAGGTCCTGGCGGCGGGACGCCTCCGTCTGGACCTGGGCCGCCACAGCGTGAGCCGGGACGGGCAGCCGCTGGCCCTGACCCCCCGGGAGTTTGACTTGCTGGCGGCGCTGCTGCGCGGTTGGGGCCAGGTGCAGCGCCGCGAGGATCTGCTGCCCGGGACCGGCGCGAGCCGCACGCTGGACGCCCATCTCAGCCGCCTGCGCCGCAAGCTGGGCGCCGCCGGGGACTGCGGCGTGCGCCTGACCACCGTGCCCGGCGTCGGCTACCGCCTGGACGTGATCGCATGACCACGTCCCCCAACTTGACCATTTCCGAGGTGCGCCCTTGCTGATTACCGAAGCTTTTTTGCTCCAGAATCCCACCCCCGCGCCGGAGGCCCCGGAGCTGTTGCTCCAGGTCCTCACCGACCAGGAGGACGCCGTCGGCCTGGCCGAGATCGCCGGGCCGCTGCCCCTGGCGGAGGTGGAGACCGCGCTGGATGAGTTGTGGCCGCTGGTCCAGGGCCAGGAGCCGCTGGACCGGGGGGCGGTCTGGGAGCGGCTGGCGCTGCACGCCGACTGGCTGGCGGAGATGCCCCCGGCCGCGGCCGCGGTGGTCAGCGCGCTGGACCTGGCGCTCTGGCAACTGGCGGCGCAGCAGGCCCGGCTGCCGCTCTACGCGCTGCTGGGCGGCCGCTACTTCCTGCGCGTGGATAGCTACGAGTTCGCCTCGCCCCCCGACGACTGCTTCCCGCTGGGCGGCGTCCTGCTGGCCGCCGGCGCGGACCCGGCGGACACGGTGGCGGAGGCCGAGTCGCTGCGGCGGCGCTGGGGCGATACCGCCCGGGTGCTGGTGGACCTGGAGGGGCGGTTCACCACGCCCGACCAGGCGCACGAACTTACCCAGCGGCTACAGGCGGCGGAGGTCTTCTGCTGCCTGGACCCGTTTCCCCTGGACGCCCGCAAGGCCTACCAGACCCTGGCGCGCGAGCTGGAGTTGCCGCTGGGCGCAGGCTCGCCGCTGCGCGGTCTGGGCGCTCTGCCTCGGCTGCTGGCGGACCACAGTCTGGACCTGGTGGCCGTGGATGTGCGCTGGTGCGGCGGCTTGACCGGGGCGATTCGGCTGCAGGCGCTGGCCGAAGCCTCGCACCTGCCGGTGCTGCTGCGCGCCGGGCGCTGGCCCTGGACGCAACTGCAAGCCCTGCACCTCGCCGGGACCAGCGGCAGTTATCTGCCGGCCGCGCGGCCCCGGGGCGAGGGGGTCCTGGCCGAGCCGCTGACGGTGGAGGAAGGCTTTGTCGTGCTCCCCACCGAAGTAGGCCTAGGCCGAGAGCTCGCCGATGAGGCGCTCGAGCCCTACGAGTATGTGGGCCTGGAGGAGAGCTAGGCGGAAATCCGGGCTTTCCGCCGGCGGGAGGCACTGAGCCCCGCGTGGTCGTTAGAGGAGGAAGAGCCCGCCGCGCCCGGGGCGGGGGACACCTACTATGGATACCTTAGCGCAATCAGTTCGCGAGGCGGCCGGCCGGCTGGCCACGATCATCGAGCAGATCTGCGGCGGCTGCGGCAACGCCTGCTGCCATCAGGGCACGATGATGGGCAGCGCCGACCTGCGGCGGCTCTACAAGGGCATGCACCTGGACGCCGCCCTGCGCGCGCGCGTGACCACCGGGCTGCGCACCCGCGGGCGGGAGCTGCGCGAGGAACTGGCGGCGCTGGAGCAGGTCGCGGAGGTGCTGCAGCGCACCGTCACCGCCGAGCAGCGCCCCGAGCTGGGTGTGCTCGGCGAGCGACTCGAGGAGTGGCGCGACTTCTGCGACCACCTGGACACCTTCGACCCCCTGGACCTCGACAGCCTCAGCTATTTGCTGCGCTTTTCCGCCATCCGCTCCAACGCCCTGCGGCTGCTGCGGGGCTTCCCCGGCGCCGTGGAGGCCGTGGCGGCGCGCACCTCGCCCGCCGCCTGCTTCCGCGCGGACGGCCGCCGGCTCTCCGCGCCGCGCTGTCTCTTCCACGTCGCCGACGGCTGCCTGGCCGGCGTCTGGAAGCCCGCCAAGTGCGCCAACTTCTTCTGCGCCGGCGAGCCCAATGTGCTGGCGGAGGTCGCCCGCGAGATGCCCTTTGACGACTTCGTGCAGGCCAACTTCGTCCCGCTCAGCCCCGACCAAGTCCTGCGCCATGTGGAGTTGGAGCTGCGCCTGGGCCGCGAATTCGTGGACCCCAAGGTCATCATCGCGCCCAATACCGCCCTGCGCCAGGCGCTGCTGGCCGCCCTGCGCGAGCACTTCCTGGCGGTGGAGGTCAAGCAGGACGCGGGGCCCTTCATGTGGTCAACCGGCGAGGCGGAGATCAAGCTGGGCGCGCTCCCGCCCAACGTGGCCTACGTGATCGAAGCGGAAAGCGTGGACGGCGGGGCGCTCTACGAGCTGGCGGTGGCCCTGGATCGCCTGCGGGTGGCCGGCACGCCGCCAGCCTTCTACCTGCTGGCCAAGACGCTGTCCGGGCCAACCTTCATGCCGCACCCGATGTGGACGGACCGGCTCATGAGCCAGCCGTTGGGCTTCCTGGACCTGATCGCGGTGGAAGTCGCGGGCTAGCGGCGGGCGGCCTCACCCCCGGCCCCCTCTCCGTGGCGCTCACCGACGAGCGCCCGCAGGAGAGGGGGGAACGGCGCCGTTTGTAGGGCGGGGGCTACGTCCCCCGCCGTCGCTAGCCAAACGTTAGTCGGCG
>DASXVN010000012.1:0-59526 GCA_036504235.1 Armatimonadota bacterium
CCCCCCCCCCCCCGCCCTACAAACGGCAGGACGTCAGCGGCAGGACGAGGAGTGAGCACAGATGCCGGAAGATCGCGTAGCGCTATATCACATAAGTATCGCGGCGCAACTGGTGGAATGTCACCCCCAGACGCTGCGCATGTATGAGCGGCTGGGGCTGATCGAGCCGGACCGCTCGCAGGCCAACATCCGGCTGTACTCGGACACCGACCTGCAGCGCGTCCGCCAGATCAAGCGGCTCACCCAGGAGATGGGCGTGAACCTCGCCGGGGTGGACCTGGTGCTCAAGCTGCTGGACCGCCTGGACAAGCTGCAGGCGGAGGTGGACCGGCTGCACGAGGCCCTCGAAAAGGGCCCGCGCGCCCTGGGCCCGGCCCGGGAGCGTTCCGCCAAAAAAGTAGATGTGATGTAGGGAGGGCCGACAGCAAACGACAAACGGCCGGCGGGGGACGTAGCCCCCGCCCTACATAACGGCAGACGGCGTGGCGGGGTGATACGATCATGGACTTCGAGAAACTGACTAACCAGACCAAGCAGGCGCTGACCGAGAGCCAGCAGATTCTCCAGCGCTATCACCATACCCAACTGGATGTGGAACACGTTCTGCTGGCGCTCCTGGAGCAGAAGGAGGGGACCGCGACCAAGCTGCTGCGGCAGATGGGCGTGGACCCGGCCACCGTGATTCCGCGCGTGGAGCGGGAGTTGGGCAAGCGGCCGCAGGTGCAAGTGGGGCCGGGCGGCGACACCTCGCAGATCTACGTCACCCCGCACCTCAACCGCGTGCTGGATCTGGCCCACCAGGTGGCGCAGCGCTATGGCGACCAGTTTGTGGCCGCCGAGCATATCCTGCTGGCGATCCTGGAGGACGGCCAGACCGAGGCGGCGCAACTCCTGGGCGCCTCCGGAGTGAACGCCGAGAAGCTGCTGACGGCGATGCAGGCGGTCCGCGGCAGCAAGTCGGTGGACAACCCCGACGCCGAGGCCAGCTATGAGGCGCTGGAGAAGTACTCGCGCGATCTGACGGATATGGCCCGGGAGGGCAAGCTGGACCCGGTGATCGGGCGGACCGAGGAGATCCGACGCGTCATTCAGGTGCTCTCGCGGCGGACCAAGAACAACCCGGTGCTGATCGGCGACGCGGGCGTGGGCAAGACCGCGATTGTGGAGGGGCTGGCCCAGGCGATCGTGGCCGGGGAGGTCCCCGAGCCGCTACGCGAGTGCTCCGTCAAGCAGATTGACCTGGCCGGGATGGTTGCCGGCAGCAAGTACCGGGGCGAGTTTGAGGAGCGGCTGAAGGCGGTAATTGACGCCATCCGCGCCTCGGAAGGCAAGATCATCGTATTCCTGGACGAGCTGCACACCCTGGTCGGCGCGGGGGGAGCGGAGGGGGCGATTGACGCCTCGCAGATGCTCAAGCCGGCGCTGGCGCGGGGCGAGTTGCGCACCGTCGGCGCCACCACGCTCGACGAGTACCGCAAGTACATCGAGAAGGACCCGGCGCTGGAGCGGCGCTTCCAGCCGGTGTTCGTGGAGGAGCCCAGCGTGGAGACCACGGTGGAGATTCTGCGCGGCCTGCGCCCTCGCTACGAGGAGCACCACGGCGTGCGCATCTCCGACGAGGCCCTGGAGGCGGCGGCCACGCTCTCGGCGCGCTACCTCACCGAGCGGCACCTTCCCGACAAAGCGATTGATGTGATTGACGAGGCGGCCAGCAAGCTGCGCATGGACACTTACGATCTGCCGCCGCGGCCGGAGGCCCTCCGCAAGGAGATCGCCGAACTGGTGCAACGCGGCGAGGCCGCCGCGCGGGGGCAGCGCTATGAGGAAGCCGCGCGGGCCAAGGCGCACCTCGATGAGGTGGAGGCCAAGCTGCCGGCGGCGGAGGCCAAGTGGGAAGGCGTGGACCGGATAGATGACACGGTGGACGCCGACGACGTGGCGAGCATCATCGCCTCCTGGACCGGCATCCCCGTCTCGCGGATGTTCGAGGCCGAGGCGCGCAAGCTCCTGGCCATGGAGGAGCGGCTCCACCAGCGGGTCAAGGGCCAGCACGAGGCGGTGCGCGCGGTGTCCGAGGCCATCCGCCGGGCCCGCGCCGGGCTCAAGGACCCGCGGCGGCCCATTGGCTCATTCCTGTTCCTGGGGCCGACCGGCGTGGGCAAGACCGAGCTTGCCCGGGCGCTGGCCGAGTTCATGTTCGACGACGAGGACGCCATGGTCCGCATTGACATGTCGGAATACATGGAGCGGCACGCGGTCAGCCGGCTGATCGGGGCGCCGCCGGGGTACATCGGCTACGAGGAGGGCGGCCAGCTCACCGAGGCGGTGCGGCGCCGACCCTACCGCGTGATCCTGCTCGACGAGATCGAGAAGGCCCACCCCGACGTGTTCAATATCCTGCTGCAGGTCCTGGAGGACGGGCGGCTGACCGACAACGCCGGTCGCGTGGTGGATTTCTCCAACACGGTCGTGGTCATGACCAGCAACATCGGCAGCGAGTACCTCACCCCGCCCTCCTCGGAGGAGAACGAGACGGAGCGGGCCGAGCACTACGAGCAGAGCCGCGACCAAGTGATGGAGAGCCTGCGCGGCGTGTTCCGGCCGGAGTTGCTCAACCGCATTGATGAGGTCATCGTCTTCCACCCGCTGACGGCGGCGGAGATTCTGGAAATCGTGGACCTGATGCTGGCCCGGGTGGGCGCCACGCTGGCCGACCGCGGCATTCGGCTCACCGCCACGGACGCGGCTAAGCGGCTGCTAGGGACGCAGGGCTTTGACCCCCGCTACGGCGCGCGCCCGCTGCGACGCACCATCCAGAAGCTGGTGGAAAACCCGGTAAGCAACGCCCTGCTGCGCGGCGAATTCGGCCCCGGCGACACGGTGCAGATAGACGCCGAAGCCGAGCAGATCCATCTGCGCGTGGTCGTGGGGGAAGCGGCGGAGTAGAGGCATTCCCCGGAGGGGCCGAATACGAGGGAGTTTGCCATGCAAACTCCACGAAGTATCCGGCCCAGGGCTAGCGCTAAGCGGTGGGCCGGATGCTTGTGGCGGCCTGCTGCGCAGGCCGTCCTCGCATGCGGCCCCTCCCCGAGGCATGCCCCCCTCTACGCCCCGCAGACCTCGGCGAGCTTCTCCATATAGTAGCGGAAGTTGGCGAAGGAGACGTCCGGCGGGATGGAGTGATCGGTGTGCGGCATATAGCCGCCCTCCTCGATCAGGGGGCGCAGGCGCTCCAGCTCCGCGTCAATGGCCGCCGGTCCGTGGGTCAGCGCCCGCTTGTCCACGCCGCCCCAGATGAGTAGGTCCTGCCCGTACTTGCGCCGCACCTCCAGCACGTCCATCCCCGCCTGGGTTTCGAAGGGGTAGAGCATGTTCAGGCCCGCGTCCCTCCAGACCGGGATGAGCGAGTCAATCTGCCCGTCGCTGTCCAGGCCGATGATCTGCACGCCGCGGCCGCGCAGGAACTCCACTACCCGGACGTAGTTGGGCAGCATGTACTTGCGGGCCATCGCCGGGGACAGGAGCGGTCCGGTCTTGTAGGCCATGTCCTCCCAGAAGCCGAAGGCGTCGATGTCGATCACGTCCAGCACCTGGTCCATGATCGCGATGGTCAGGTCCGCGTTGGCCTCCATCATCTCCTGGACGAAGGCCGGGTCGTCGTAGAAGAGCGTGCAGAGCCGCTCGACACCGACCAGGTTGCGCAAGGGGCCGAAAAACCCGCCCCAGCGGTCGGAGATGACAATGTACGGGAGGGGCTTGAGGCGTTCCGCGCGGAGCTGCGCTTGCCAGTCCGGGCCGATGCGGGCGGTCAGGTCGGGCGTCATGTGCTCGGCCCAGAACTTGCGGAAATCCGCGCGGGTCTCCACCGGGAAGCGCACGAACTGGGGCATGGAACTCATCGGCTGGTTCTTCATCTGCCGCATGAGGATCCCCTCGTGGTTGATGAAGAGGATGGTCTCGGCGTCTTCCTCGAGCACCTCGTAGGCGAAGGGCGGCTGGGGATTCCACCAGTGTCCGGAGCCGGTCCGTCCGTCGGCGCCCATGCTCAGGTCAAAGCTCTCGTCGTAGCCCTCCGTCTTCCAGCGCTCCACGGTCTCGGGCCAGGGGCCCCAGTACCAGAAGGGGGCGCGGTCGCGGGGGGCATAATTCATCGTTGCCAGGAAACGTTCGCGGTCATTCATAGTGGGTGAAAGTTGGACGAGCGGAGCCGCGAGACCTGCCGGGCGCAGCTTCACGGAGACATTTTTGGGCGTCGCTGAACTCGCTCCGCGCGGGGCCTCTGTGGCGAAGCTCAAGCTAAAGCTCAAGGTAAGCTAACCATCAAGCCGTCTACCTGGCGGTGGAGCGTGGCCTTTTCTTTCTCCGCCCAGCGCCGCCTTCTACCGGCGCTGCGCGTTTTCCCTCACGTTTTTCGTCGCCGAGCCGAAAACTGTCTACGTTGGATATCGGGTTCGACGCGGCGGCGGACAGCGCGGCGACTAGGGGGAAAACCCCATAAACATGGGGTTTGTGCCGGGAGGGGGCCGGGCGAGGCGGCGCTGACGACGGGGAACGAATGATAAATGTTCCGGCAAACATGAGATAATTTTCGAACTCTACGTTTGGCTGAACAGTCCTTTAGGTATAATCCCCTTACACTTGAGAAAGTCCTGAGCGAAGCTTGACAAAGGCGGGGGATTGTGATATAAGGTTCAAGCTGCATTAAGGCAGCATGCCGTCACGAGGGGCCCGATGGGGGAAGTCGGAAGGGCACCCGGCACGTTTCTCGGGGGGCGAAGAAAAGTGCAAGGGATAGAACCTAAATCAGTTTACAACACAGTCCTGATCGTAAGCGAGTACGCCGTCTTGGCGCCGCTTCTGATCAGCGGGGCACTCGCCATGTGGCGAGCAGTAACGAACCTATTCTGGGATGAGTAAGTCATAGAATCACCACCGCCCAGAGGTCAATTTTTGTCGGGAGTCCCCGGTGGAGTGGTAGAGGGGCACGTATCACAAAACACAAGGAGGAGACACGCATGAACCTGATCAAGGGAATCTGGAAAGACGAAGAGGGCCTGACGACCGTAGAGTACGCACTGCTTCTGGCGCTGCTGGTAGTAGCGGCCATCAGTGTGTGGACCACGTTCGGCGGCAAGGTCAAGCAGTCCGTCGCTCAGTCCAGCAACGCCTTCGCCAACACGCTGGGCAGCTAGGACAACCCCTGCGGCCCCGGGCCGCAGGCAGTATCGAAGAATAGAAAAAACTAGGGCAATGGGGGGCGGAGCCGGCGGAAGAGAGTTTCTCGGCTTCAGGCTCCGCCAGCGGATGCCGAAACGGATCTGACGAGAGCTCGTTGCCCGCAGCCAGTTTTATCAGCGGCACGGTATGGGGACCGCGTCGCGGCCGTAGCACCAGCCATCTTTCGATGGCACAGACACAAGAGCATCCTAGGAGGGGCACAAGATGTACAACAAGATCAAGAGCATGTGGAGCGATGAAGAGGGCCTGACGACCGTAGAGTACGCGCTGCTGATGGCTCTGTTGGTTGTCGCCGCCATCGGCGTGTGGACCACCTTCGGTGGCAAAGTCAAGCAGTCCGTCGCTCAGTCCAGCAACGCCTTCGCCAACACCCTGGGTGGGTAGATACTTGGTTGAGGGCGGGGCCTCATCGGGCTCCGCCCTCCGTATACTCGCCCCAGCCGATCTCGGCAGGCGACTCCGGTCCGTTCTCCGGGGGGAGAGAGACGAACCGCTCGCGGTGAACTCCGACCCAGGCTTGCCCACCAACTGTCAGACCCGACCGAGGACGGGGAAAACCTCGGGAAGAAAGATCCCTTCAGGGATCAAACACTAATCGTACGGGGGGACTACAAAATGTTGACCAAGATTAAGTCGATGTGGCAGGATGAGGAAGGCCTCACCACCGTAGAGTACGCGCTGCTCATGGCTCTGCTAGTCGTTGCGGCCATTACCGTGTGGACCACCTTCGGCGGCAAGGTCAAGGACTCCGTTTCGCAGTCCAGCAACGCCTTCGCCAACACCCTGGGCAGCTAGTCGCCAGTCAGGGTCTAGAAGTAGTCTACGTTTGCAGCACGTGATCTTTCTCGACAACGAACAGAAGTAGCTGCCGGCCGCCCGACTCGCCGCCTGGGGGTTGGGCGTCGGCAGCAGTCCGGCCGCGGAGGTCAGGGGAGGTGGGAACAATGTATACGCAACTGTGGCAGCTGATCGCAGACCAAGAAGGCGCGGCCACCGTTGAGTATGCCCTGTTGCTCGCCGTGCTCGTCCTGTCTTCGCTGGGCGCGTGGCTGGGACTGGGCGCTAACGTCAAGAAGTCTATAGCCGCCGCCACCAATGCGCTGAGCCGGCCGCTGGGGTGAGGCGCGTAGCCAGTCGGAACGATTTGCCTTCGTGGGGCCTCGGGGCTCGAATTCCGGGGGGGAGCAGAGTCTAGAGGGCGAAGGCAACGGGGGGCGGGAAGGGGAGCATACGAGATTCACAACCAACCTTCCCGCCCTATTACTTTTCCTAGGCTGACCAGAAAGCCGGTGAACCAATGCAATCAATGACGCTTGCCATAGCCATTCTAACTGTAGCCATCACCGGGATCGCGGTTTACACCGACGTTCGCTGGGGCAAGATCTTCAACGCCTTGACGCTGCCGGCCTTGCTGGCGGGTCTGGTGCTCAATGGCCTATACAGCGGGATAGACGGTCTGATCCTGTCGGTCGAGGGTATCGCCCTGGGGTTTGCTATGTTCATCGTCAGCGCGCTGTTCGGGCGCATCCTGGGTGGTGGCGACATCAAGCTGCTCATGGCGGTAGGCGCCCTGCAAGGACCATACTTTCTGGCCTGGGCTATTTTCTACACCGCGTTGGCCGGCGCCGTGCTGGCCATCGGGGTGGGGCTGTATCGCGGCGTGCTGGGCCAGCGCATGCGGCTGCTGGTAGCCAGTCTGTACCTGCGGATGTCGCAAGGCGTGCCGATGGAGATGCACGAGGCCACGGGCGGACCGCGTTTGCCGTACGCCATCGCCATCAGTCTCGGTAGCGTCGTTGCGCTGGTCGTCCTGCACGCCAGTTAGGCCAGGTTTTTACTCTCACGCAGAGGGGGTGGGTCACATGGAGGCAACGGAGCGAGCCAGGTACATCAAGCAGCAAGTACGTCGGCGGCGGACGTGGGGTAGCCTGAGTGTGGAAATGGCGGTGGTGGCCCCGATCCTGGTCATCCTGATGTTCGGCACCATCGAGATGGGCTTGCTGTACAAGGACGTATTGTCCCTGAACAACTCGGCCCTGGAAGGCGCTCGATATGCCGCCTTGGGTAACCAGACCGCGGATGTATTGGCGCGGGCAAAGTCGGCGGCGCCCACGATGTTGGCCGGGACGATTACCGCCACGCAGGAGTACCGGACGTACAACGCGTCCACCAGCACCTGGAGCGCCTGGACGCCGCTCACCAACTCCGGCGGGTACAACATAGCGCCGAGTGGTGGACAGGTACGCATCACGCTGAACTATCCGCACAAACTGGCCACCGGCGGCTTGTTCGCCAGCATGGCCACCGACAAGGTCAACAACACCGTCACGGTCAAAGCGTCGGTCGTAATGATGCGGCAATAGCGACGACGACGACCCGACCAGACTTGGTGTATCTTGAAAATCGTCACAGACGATGGTATCTTAGCACCTCGGTCTTGAGCTAGCAGCAACGACTACAGCAGCCTGGGGAGCGTCGCGGTTCGGAGTCCTTGGGGGAGGACTCAACTACGAATCTCGCGGCGAAACAGTTGTCATGCGGGGCCCGACGACAACTTGGCTCTTTTTCCCCCCCCGCCCGGGGCGCGCACCTCTGGCCTTGTGCCGGATCAGTGCGTCCCGGGACGCCCTCATCCCCGGAGTCGCAGTATCATCCCCGGCAAGAGACACGACGTCATGACGTTAGACGTGACGTCCCGAGCGGCCGGGAGAGAATCCCCCTTTCTTTCCCGGAGCTAATTGTGATATAATGCAAGATGCTCTACAAGCCCAGGTCATCACTGCAATTATCGAAGCCTTAGTCACAGCAACAACAGGAAGGGGGAGGTGCTGATGAGGATCACCCGCCGCACCTCAGTGATCATCGCCATCGTCTGTGCGACTGGCGCCGCCTTGCTGAGCATCGTGTACTTGCGCAGCCAGGCCGCCAAGGTAGCCCCGCCGGCGCCGACGGCGACGATTTCCGTACCGGTTCCTCTGCTCACCCTCGGAGCCGGTTCTCGTATCACCGCCGACAAGCTCACCCTCAAGGAATTCCCGCGCGAATCGGTGGGCCAGGATATTGTTGCCAAGTCGGAGGAGCTGGAAGGACAGCGCCTCACCGCCGAGGCGGCTGCCGGCATGCCGATACCCCGCAGCAAGCTGGTGGCCTTCTCTCCGGAAGCTGGTCTGTCGTACGTCGTGCCCGATGGCCTACGGGCCGTCACGGTGGGCGTGGACAACATCGCCGGCGTAGGGGGCTTCCTCAAGCTGGGGGATCGCGTGGACGTGCTTTCCACCTTCGACTTCGGCCAGCAGCGTATCTTCACCAAGACGATCCTCCAAGACGTGCTCGTGCTGGCCGTAGGCGCGGAGGCCACCAGCCCCCAGCCTAAGAAGCCCGCCGAGGGGCAGTCCACCCCGGCTGCCGGAGGGCAAGCGTCACCTCCGCCGGCTGAGGGGGGGCCGCCTAAGGTGCCCAGCGTGACTCTGGCGGTTACCCCGCAGCAGGCGCAGGTCCTGGTGCTGGCTGTGCAACGAGGCAAGCTTCAGTTGGCCATGCGGCCCAAGAGCGATAGCCGCGTGATGGGCCTGCCGCCAACCACTAGCGACTCAGTGATGGGGGGGTTGCCGCCACCGGTAGGTGCGCCGCTGCCTCCGGGCGCTCCCCTCACGGCCCGAGCCGCCTCGATTGCCACCCGCGCTATGCCGGGCGGCGGGGCCGCAGCAGCACCCGGGACACCGGGCGGACCCGGCGGGTTTGGCCTCCCGGGAGCCGCGGGATCTGCCACTTCCAACAAACCTGCCGTGGACATATGGCGGGGCGGACAAAAGGAGGTGGTGACTCCGTAAGTCAGGATACCTCCGGGTATTACTGGCCAGGAGCATCGCCATGCGCAACCACCTCACTTCCCGAATTCAGCTAACTCCGACGGCCCTCACGCTACTCGCGCTGAGCGCCGTCCTTTTACTGAGCGCCACGGCCGGTGCCTGGGCGGAAAGCACGCCACTGGTGCTGCTGCAGGGCGACAGCCAGATTCTTCGCTTCAACCGGTTGCAGCGCGTCGCGGCCATCGATCCGGCGGTCGCCGACGTGATCGTGACCTCCCTCAACGAACTGGTGATCATGGCCAAAGGTCCGGGGCGGACCAAGATCTATGCCTGGGACCGCACCGGCCGCCACGACTACGCCCTGGTCGTCAAGCCGCAGGAGCAGGCACAGGAGTTGCTGCGCCAACTGCGGCAGGTGCTGGGCCTGCAGTTCACCTATACCGTACTGGATAACCGCACCCTGCTGATGCGCGGACCGGTAGCCAGCCAACGCGAGCAGGACGACATTGATAAGGTCGCCAAAGACATGGCCAAGGACAAGAGCGTGTCCTTGGTCGCCGTCTATATGCGCGAAGACCTGGCGATGACTCCCGCGCAGCGGCAGGCCTCTATCCTGCGCCAGATCCTGGGCGACCGGTACCAGTACGTGGTCTGGAATGACAACACCGTAATGGTGATGGGGCAGGTGCCCAGCGCGCCGGAGCTGACCCAGCTCGACAATCTGGTCAAGGCGGGCAACTCGGGCGGCGTGACGGTCGCCAACCTGGTGACGGTCGGCTCGCCGGAGGGCCCCGCGCCGGTGACGGAGATCGCGCAGGCCCTGGGGGCCAACTACCACGTGTGGCCGATGCACGGCCGCACGGTGCTGGTGGAAGGCACGGCCCCGGATGCCGCCTCCAAGGAGCGCGTGGACAAGATCCTGGCCGCTTTCGCCGCCAACGCCGATTTCGTTAATCTGGTGCAGGTGGCCGCCAAGCCGGGCCTGCCCCTGAGCGAAAAGCAGAAGCTGCTGGCCGACGCGGTCGGGCCGAATCTGCAAGTGCGCCTGGTGGGCGACCGAGCCCTGGTGGTGGAAGGCAACGTCGCCAGCCAGCCGCAGATGGACGATGTGCAGCACGTGGTGGACCTGTTCAAGGCGGACACCGAGATCGTCAACATGGTCAAGGTGGTCGCGCCGGAACTCAAGCAGGTCATGGTCAAGGTCCGCGTGCTGGACCTCACCAAGAACGCCCTAGATCAGCACGGATTCACCTATGGGCAGAAGGCCTTGACCGCGGCCGAACCTTCGATGCGAACGCCCAACTACTCGTGGATTTTCGGGATGAACCGGGACAAGCCGCCGACGCTGCTCGCGCCGGTGGACTTCGTGGTCCAGGCGCTGCTGCAGGACAACAGCGCTCGGGTGCTGGCCGAGCCGAACCTGCTGGTGAACGATGGGCAAGCGGCCAATATCCTGGTAGGCGGGGAGGTGCCGGTGCCGATCCCGTCAGCCGGTGGCTCCGCCACCACCATCAGTATTGAGTACAAGCAGTTCGGCGTGATCATGGACGTGACGCCGACGGTGCTGCCGAGTGGCCGGGTCCAACTCAAGGTAACGGTGGAAGTGAGCGACATTGACCCCGGCATCTCTGTGCAGATCTCCGGCTTCAGCGTCCCGGGCTTCCGCACACGGCGGGAGTCGACGGTCGTGGACATCGGCAGCAATGAGACCTTCGCCATCGGCGGGTTGCTGCAAACCACCGACACCAAGATCGTGACCAAATTACCGATACTCGGCGATATTCCCATCCTGGGCGAGCTATTCCGCAATACCAACTACCAGGCGGGTCAGAGCGAGTTGGCTATCTTGCTGGCTCCGGAGGTTCTGACGGGGCCGCAGGCGACCGCGGCCGGGACTCAAGAAAGTGAGCGCGTGAAGCAAGCAGCGCCCCCGCTGCCTCAAAAGCTATGGCCGCAAAACAAGTGATCAGGGTTCTACTGTCGGAGAATCAGCCGGGTGACATCGACCGGATCGCCGCCGCCCTGGCGGAGTCCGGTGACGTGGAGGTCGTCGCGCTGACGCGGGACGGTCTGGAGACCGCGCAGCTCATCTCGGGGCTTCGCCCCCAAGTGGCGCTGGTGCGTGCGCATATGCCGGGCATGGACGGTTTCCAGACCTGCCGCATGGCGGCTGTCGCCTCCCCGGAGACGGCCTGCATCATCGTGGCCGATACGACCGAGCTGGAGGGGGAGGCGCGCGAGCAGGCGATGCGCGCCGGAGCGCGGGCCATCACCAGCCTGCGGGAGGATCCCGGCCAGGTGCTGCGTCTGATCACGGAACTGGCCCACGCGGCGCCGCAACGCGAGGACGAGGGCTTCCTCCTCGCCACCGATCCTACCCGGACCCCGGTGACGATCGCGGTGACCGGCGCCAAAGGCGGGATCGGCAAGACCACGCTGACCACGAATCTCGCCGTGAGCATGGCTCAGCGCTGGCCGGACCAGGTCGTGGTGGTGGACTTCGTCGGCCACTATGGCGATGTGAACCTGCTCCTGGACATGCCCACCCACGGCAATATCCTGGACCTGTCCGACTACGAGGAGATTGACGCGGAGTTGCTGCGCTCGCGGCTGAGCCGGCACGCCAGCGGGCTGTGGGTGCTGGGCGGGGTCAATGGCCCCGACAACCTGGAAGCGACCGGCGCTATGACCATGCCGTACCTGGCGAACCTACTGGGGGCGCTGCGCCGCGAGTTCCGGGTGATCATCTTCGACATCGACCCCCTGGTGTACCCCCTGAGCAACTACGTCTTTCTGCGCAGCAACCTGATCGTGGTCGTCACCTGCCTGGCGGACCTGACCACCATCCGCAACACCAGTTCCCTGCTGGGCAGCCTGGTGAATGCGCGGATGCCGGCGGATCGCATCAAGCTGGTGGTCAGCCGCTTCGACAACTCCGATCCCTTTGGGATCGCGGACCTGGAGCAGGCGACCAAGCACCCGGTGGCGGCGCAGATTCCCAAAGCTACCGAAATCGTCGTGCCGGCGCTCAACAGCGGAGTGCCTTTCGTCATCTCGCGCCCGACTGCACCGGTGAGCAAGGCGGTAACGCGCCTGGCGGACCTGCTGGTGCGAGAGATGCCCATTTCCCTGCAGTCCCGGGGGCTGGAGTAGCTCGCGCCCCGACTGACCATCAGTAATGAGGAACTGACCATATGAGAACTGACCTCCCTCCGAGCGGTGAGATTAGAGCCGGCGGTCCCGTGGACGTGAATGAGGCCAAGCAGACGGTTCATCACAAGCTCCTGAACGAGACGGAGTTTGGAGTGCTGCAGCGCCTAAACAAGCGGCAGTTGGGCGAGCGCATCGCCTATCTGGTGGATGTCGTCGCGGCGGAGGGCAACCTGTCGCTGACCGGCCGCATCCGCACGCAGATCGAGCAGGAGGTGCTGTATGAGGTCGTCGGCTACGGCCCCATGCAGACCCTGCTGGACGACCCCGAGATCAGCGAAATCATGGTCAACGGGCCGACCAAGGTATTTGTGGAGCGCAACGGGCGGCTGGAACTGACCGACCGGACTTTCGTCGACGACGACCACGTGATGCGGATCATCGAGAAGATCATCTCGCCGCTGGGCCGGCGTCTGGACGAAAGCGTACCGATGGTGGACGCCCGCCTCCCGGACGGCTCCCGCGTCAACGCCATTATCCCGCCGTTGGCGCTCAATGGGCCCTGCATTACCATTCGTAAGTTCGCAGCCGAGCGGCTGACGCCGCAAGACCTGGTCGCTTTTGGCACCATGACGCCGGAGATGTGTACCTTCCTGGAGGCCTGCGTTAAGGCGCGGTTGAACGGCTTGGTCTCCGGCGGAACCGGCAGCGGGAAGACGACTACGCTCAACGTGTTGTCCTCGTTTATTCCGGACAACGAGCGGATCGTGACCATCGAGGACGCTGCCGAGTTGCAGCTCCAGCAGCCGCACGTGGTGACGCTGGAGAGCCGCCCCCCCAATGTGGAGGGCCGCGGTTCGATCTCCATCCGCGACTTGGTGCGCAACTCGCTGCGGATGAGGCCCGACCGCATTGTGGTCGGGGAGGTCCGCGGCGGCGAGGCGCTGGACATGCTGCAGGCCATGAACACGGGCCACGACGGCTCGCTCAGCACCCTGCACGCCAACAGCCCGCGCGACGCGCTGGCCCGGCTGGAGACCATGGTGCTGATGGCCGGGATGGAGCTGCCGATGCGGGCTATCCGCGAGCAGATCGCCGGCGCCCTGCACCTGATTGTCCAGCAGGCCCGGCTGCGGGACGGCAGCCGCCGCATCATCGCGGTCACAGAAGTGCAGCGCATGGAAGGCGAGCATATCGTCTTGCAGGATATCTTCAAGTTCGAACGCCACGGCATGTCGGAGGACGGCAAAGTGATCGGTTCGCTGCTGCCGACCGGGGTGCGCCCGCTGTTCATGGAGCTGATCGAGGCGGAGGGCCTCAGTCTCGAGTCGAACATTTTCCAGCCGCGGCGGTGAGGTCAACGCACAGGCGCGAAGGAGCGGACGGATGGTGTTATTTCTAGTCGGAGCGGCGATCCTCGGGGTGGGAGCCATCGGCACCCTCGTGTGGATGTGGTGGTCGCCGCGACTGCACAGCCAGATGCGGCTGGCCTCGGCGACCCTGCCGAGCGCCGGGACGGTCTCGGCCCTGCCCACGCGCGAGAAGCAGAAGGAGTGGGAGGTCGTCAGCGACCGCGCCGCTCTGGTCTCGCAGTTACTGCACGGGCTGCCATGGTTTGACGCGCTGCAGCTTGGTATTCTGCAGGCCGGCTGGTTGCTGCGCCCCTCCGAGTTCGTCGCCATGCTGATTCTCAGCGGTCTGACCATGGCCGCGGTGCTGATGCTGCTCACCAAGAGCGTCGTGCTGGGAATGGTGGGGCTCGGCTTTGGGGCGGCCATTCCGCACATGGTGATGAAGTCCAAGCAGGCCTACCGGAACAAGTCCCTGAGTTCGCAGATTCCGGACGCCCTGGACATGCTTTGCTCCGCGCTGCGCTCGGGCTTTTCCATCTCGCGCGGACTGAAACTGGTGGAGACGCAGATGCACCCGCCTATCTCCCAGGAGTTTGGCCGGGTGCTGGAGGAAGTGCAATACGGCATCTCCCTGCCGGAGGCGCTGGACGGCATCGTGCTGCGCACCCAGAATTACGATATGGAGCTGCTGGTGGCGGCCATCCAGACGCAGCTTGAACTGGGCGGCAATCTCGCCGAGGTGCTGGAGAATATCAGCGGCATGGTTCGCGAGCGCGTGCGCCTGACCGGGGAGATCGCGGCGGCGACCGCGGAGGGGCGGCTATCGGCCGGCATCCTCGTGGCCATGCCTTTCGCGATTGCCGTGATCATCAACATCGTCAGCCCCGGGTACCTGGTGCCGCTGTTCAAAACGCCGCTAGGGTTGATGCTGGTGGCGCTCGGCGCGGTGCTGCTGACGGTGGGTGGGCTGATTCTCAAAAAGCTTATCACTATCGACATGTGAGCGGGGCGGAGGTGGTCGGCAGCTCATGTATCTTCTAATCGGACTACTGGTATTTGCGGCGCTGGCGGTCCTGGTGGTGGGGCTGGTCGGCGAAAGCCGCGCCGTGCGCGTGGGCGAGCGCCTGCAGGCGGTGCAGCAGCAGAGCCGCATCATTGTGCGCGGCACCAGCCTGGATTCGGCGCTATCCAAGTCCTTCTTTGACCGCGTCGTCATGCCGCAGTTCAGCAAGCTGCGCGAGCGGATTATGGGTCTGGCCCCCTCGGAGATGGTGCAGACGACCCGCCGGCGCCTGGATCGAGCCGGCAACCCGCCGGGGCTGCCGGTGGCCACCTTCATCTCGATGCGCTTTTTCTCGATGATGGCCGGGACGCTGGGCGCTCTGCTGCTGGGGATGCTGTGGAATGGCGGGCTGCTAGTCCGGCTGACCCTGGCCCTGTGTATCATGGCGGTCGGGTTCATTGGCCCCGACTACCTGGTAGAGGGCAAGATTCGCACGAGACAGGCGACTATCCGCAAGTCGCTGCCGGACCTGATCGACCTGCTGGTGGTCAGCACCGAGGCGGGTTCGGGTCTGGACGGCGCGCTGTCCGTCGTCATCAAGCGCAAGCGCGGTCCGCTGCCGGACGAATTCCGGCGGCTGCTCACCGAGGTGCGCCTGGGCAAGGCGCGCCAGGACGCCTGGGCCGACTTAGGCGACCGGGTCGGAATCCAGGACCTGCAGATGATGATCGCCGCCTTGCGCCAGGCCGAGCAACTGGGCGTAAGCATCGCCAACACGTTGCGGACGCAGGCGGATGCCTTGCGCACCCGGCGCAGCATGGCGATCCGGCAGGCGGCGGCTACGCTGTCGGTCAAGATGCTTTTCCCGCTGATCTTCTGCATCCTGCCGGCCCTTTTCATCGTAGTGCTGGGGCCCGGCCTGATGTCGCTGGCCACGGGCTTTTCGTCCATCGGTTGGTAGCACGGGCGGCGGCCGGCCCCCCGCCCCCGGGGGGCTCGGCAAGCCTCTTCCCCACGAATTGTTTGCCCGCACGAGCACCCCTCCGCCGGGTGATCTTCGGCGTTGCTGGCCCCCTGACTGCCCCTTCCCAAAAAAGGGCATCTTTTTAGTAGTAAAACTGAACATAATTTGCTACAATAGCTGTCTCAAGAGTAAATCTTGAGCAAATCCTGCAGTCGGGGGGACTGGTCTCACGCCGCCGGGTGAGCCAGACTGACTGAAGGCACGAATTCGGGGTCAGTACGCCTATGAACGTGCTGCTTAGCCACCAGGACCGCCAGTCGGCCGACAGGCTGCGAGGGGAGATCCAGGCCTGGGACCCAGCATGGGTGGTCGACATTGGAGTCAGCGCTGCGGAAGTGCTGGCTCTTGCCGCTAGCGGCGACTATCAGGCGATCCTGTGGGAGTTGGCTACGCCCGGGTCGGCGGGTCTGCTGACCGTTCGCCAACTGCGTGCCGCGGCGCCCGCCGCGGTGCTCCTCGTTACCGCTTTTCCCGGCGTAGAGGCGCTCGCCGCCCAGACCCTCAGTGAAGGCGCCGATGCCTACCTCATTTCCCGCCCCAATTGGCTCGAGGAACTCACTGCTATCTTAGCCCAGGTACCCGCTCTGCTACGACGCCGGCACGAAGCCGCTCGGCTGCAGCAGCAACTGCGACTCCTGCGCGAGCAGCATGAGGCCTTCCTCGACAGCGTGCCGCAGGCGCTGCTGATCGTGTCCCTCGACGGCCGTCTCGTCGGCGGCAACGCGGCGGCCGCTCGTCTGACCGGCCGGTCTCGCCGGCAGCTGGTCGGCCAGAGCCTGAGCGCTTTACTCCTGGCCAATACCCCCACACACGCGCTGCTGGCCGCGGGCGGGGACCCCGAGTCGCCCCTTCCGGAGGTCAGCCCCGGGCTGCTGTCGGTGTGGCGCGACGAGAATTGCGTGGGCGCCCAGGTCCTGCTCCAGGAGCAGGAAGGGCGCTACCGCCTGGCTACGCTCGAGTTTCGACCGGTGATCGCGGTGCCGGGCAGTGACCTGCTGGTGACCCTGCGAGCGGTGGGTGAGAGAGAGGTGGCGCTGGTGGCAGGCACGCAGGAGACCTTTGGGGCGCTCTGGGAGAGTACGGCCTTCTACTTGGCCCTGGTGGATGACGCAGAGCGGATGGTGCGCGTCGGCGCCGGGGTGCGCCAGTGGCTGCTCGAGGCGGGAGCGGCGCGCGAGGAGGCGGGCGGCGAGACCCCGGGGGCGCTGATCACCGACCTGATCGATCCCATTGCCCTGCCGCAGATTCGCGCCGCGCTGGAGTCGGAGCAGCACTTCTCGGGCGAGGTCGGTCTGTGTCTGCCCACGGGCGGCACCCGCGCCGGACAACTGGTGGTCATGCCGAGCGGGGAGCAGGGCGCTACCTTGTGGCTGGCCACTCCCTTGCGCGAGACCGAGCAGCGTGAGCAGACCATGCAAGTGGACCGCGCGGTGATGGCGCTGACCGAGGCGGTCACCAGCCTGGAGGGAGTCCACGAGCCGCGGGAACTGCCGGAGCATGCGCTGGAGGCAGTGGGCCAACTGCAACGGTACGATGCGGCCCTGTGCCGGCTGGATCTGGCCTGCGACGGCGACGCCCACCAGGTGCTGGAGAGCAGCCGGGGCTTCTCGGCCCCGCACGCCGAAGTGATCGCCCAGCGTCTGGGGGCCCTGCTGCGCGGAGACAAGCTGCCGCGGCAAACGCTGATTTTCAACGACCTGGAGGAATACTGCCGGCGCAGCGGGGAGTCCACGCTCCAACAAGCTTTGGCGGCGGAAGGCCTGCTGAGCGCCGCCTGGCTGCCGGTGAGCATCGGGGGCGAGCCGGTGGGCTTCATCTTCCTGGCCGCGCACCGGGCGGGCGCCTTCCCGACTTGCATGCAAAAAGTGCTGGACCTGTTCACGGCCGAGGTGGGCCGCGCGGCGGCGGCGGCGGCGCTCTTCTACCAGACACAGATGTCCGCCAGCCTCGCCCAGCAACTCCTACGCATCTCGGTGGCGCTCAACTCGCGGGGCGATCTGGAGGACGTCCTGCGGCGCGTCGCCGAAGCGGCGGTCAACATTTCGAACGGAAACTGCTGCTGGGTGGAGGTACTCGACGAGCAGGGGCAGCAGTTTGTGAGCACCTTCCGGCACTGTCCGGACCACAATCTGGCGCAGAACCTGTACGTGGAAATCCACAAGGTGGCCTGGGAGGCGGTTGAGCAGCAGTCGCCGGCCCAGACCGCGGTGGAGGACCCGGGGGGCACGCGTTACCGGGTGGTGGCGGTGCCGCTGCGCGTGGAAGGTCGCGTCGTGGGCGTCATGACCCTGGGGCACTTGGAGAGCCGGCGGCTGGGCGCGACGGCGCTCAATGCGCTGCAGGTTCTGGCCACGCAGGCGGCGGCGGCGGTGCGCAATATGCAACTGCTGAGCCTGGCCAGCGAACGCACGCAGCGCATGGAAGCAGCGGCCGTGCAGGCGCGCGAGGAGGAGACGCGGGCCCGGACCGTGCTGCAGGCGGCCGCTTCGGTCACCGAGACGCGCGACTTGCATGAAACGCTGGCCCAGATCGCCCGCAGCGCGGCGATGGAGATCGGCTTTGAGCGCGTCCGGGTGTTCCTGGCCGAGCACCAGGCGGGCGTGCTGCAGGGGCGCGTCGAGGCATACAGCGACGGAACCACGCTGGACATCACCTCACAGAATGTGCCGCTGCGGGCGGGCGCGGACCTGCTCTCCGACGTGGCCCTGAGCAGCGCGCCGTACATGATGTACTCCATCACCGGCGAGGACGACGGCGGCAACTACGAGCAGCTCTTCATGCCCTTGCGCTGGCAGGGCGAGCTAATCGGGATCATCGCCGCCGACAACCGGGCCAGCCGCAAGAGCATCACCTGCCAACAGACGCGGCTGCTGCGGGCCCTGGCCACCCTTGCCGCCGTGGCGGTGGAGCGAGCGCGCATGGACGAGGTGCGCCACATGCTGGTCTCGGCGCTCTCGCACGAGTTGCGCCGGCCCCTGGCCTCCATCCAGGCGTACAACGAACTGCTCCTGGACGAGGACGCCGGGCCGATCAACGAGGAGCAACGGACTTACCTGCGTCGCGTCGAGGAGTCCTGCCAGCGGCTGGCGCGCATGATCGAGGACCTGCTGGACTGGTCCAAGCTGCGGGCGGGCCGGATCACCGTGGACCGCCAGCAGGCCGACTTGCGCGAGACCGTGCAGGAAGTGGCCGATGAGCTGCAGCCCAAGGCGCGACAGGCGGAGGTCAGCCTGTCGGTGGAGGCGGACGAGATGCGCCCCGTGGACACCGACACCGCGCTGCTGGAGCAGGTTATCAGCAATCTCGTGGACAATGCTATCAAGTTCAACCGTCCCGGCGGGACCGTGGCCGTGCGGCTGCACGGGGAGCCCGAGGGCGCGGTGATTGAGGTAGAGGACAGCGGGCCGGGGATTCCGCAGGAGTTCCACGGGCGGATTTTTGAGGAGTTTGAGCGGGGGCCCCGCGAGCTACACGGGCAGGCTGAGGGCACCGGTCTGGGGCTCTCGATCGCTGCGCGGTTGACCGAGTACCTGGGCGGCTCCCTGCAACTCGACAGCCAGGTAGGACGGGGCAGCCGGTTTTCGGTGCGCCTTCCCTACGCTCAGCCGTAAATGTTCCGGTAGCAGAGGTTCTAGGGGGGGCAGCGTAGAAAGTAAGAATAGTTAGGTGGGAGCTATGCGGAAAATACTTATCATTGACGACGACGAGAACCTGTCCTGGGCCGTCCAGAAACGCTTCGAGAACCTGGGCTTTGAGGTGGCGACCGCCGCTGAGGGGCGCAAGGGCGTGGAGCTGGTGGAGAAAGAGCGGCCGGATCTGGTGATCCTGGACCTCAACCTCCCGGATGTGGACGGGCTGGATATCTGTCGCTACCTGCGGCGGCGGACCAATATTCCAGTGGTCATGCTGACCGGCCGCGCGGAGGATAATGACACGATCGTCGGGCTGGAGATCGGCGCCGATGATTACGTCACCAAGCCCTTCAACCTCAACGAGCTGGCGGCGCGGGTGCGCGCGGTGCTCCGGCGCGCCAACCCGGAGATGATGATTGACGCTCCGGCGGGGGCGGCGACGGCTGCCGGTCCCTCGCGCTCCGCGGTCGCCGCGCCGCCGCCGCGAGTCATGGCCGCGGCCGGCGTGGAGATGGACGCCGAGGCCAAGCGGGTCTGGGTGGAGGGCCGCGAGGTGCAGCTCACCCCGACGGAGTTCAAGCTGCTGCAGACCCTGCTGGAGAACCAGGGCAAGGTCGTCAGCACCCAGGACCTGTTGCGTGCCGCCTGGGGCTATGAGGGTACCGACACGCACCTGGTCGAGGTCCACATCGGCAACCTGCGCAGCAAGGTGGAGACCAACTCCCGCCGCCCCGAGCGGGTGAAGACGGTGCGCGGCTTCGGCTACCGCATCGACAGCGACGGCAGCTAGCCGCGAGCGACAACCGGAAATACGAAGCGCGGGGCCCAGTGGCTCCGCGCTTTTGCTTTTCACCCCTCTCCTGCCAGGAGAGGGGCCGGGGGTGAGGCCCCCTAGTCCAGGGGCAAGGTCAAGGCGACCGGCTCCGGCGGCGGGCCGCTGGTTTCGTCCAGCAGCCGCTGGAAGGCCGCCTCGTCCAGGAGGGCGACGCCCAGCTTTTCAGCCTGGGCGCGCTTGGAGCCGGGGTCGGCGCCGGCCACCACGTAATTCGTCTTCTTGGAGACCGAGCCGATCACTTTCCCCCCGCGCTCCTGCACCAGCCGCCCGGCCGCCTCGCGCGTGTAGCTCTCCAGTGTCCCCGTGAAGACGAAGGTCTGCCCGGCGAGGGGACCGGCAGCGGCGGCGCTACGGGGCACCGGCGCCGGCTGCACGCCGTGAGCGAGCAGGCCGCGAATCACCGCCAAGTTGCGCGGCTCGGCGAGGAAGTCGTGGACGCTGGTGGCGATCTCCGGACCGACGCCGGGGATGGCCTGCAGCTCCTCCGGCGTGCTGGCCAGCAGGGCCTCGAGGTTGCCGAAGTGGGCGGCCAGCAGCCCGGCCACATGTTCGCCGACCTGGGGGATGCTCAGCGCGAGCAGGAAGCGCGGCAGGGTGGTTTGCTTGCTGCGCGCGAGCTGTGCCAGGAGATTCTGCGCGGACTTGGCGCCCATGCGCTCCAGCGCGGTCAGTTGCTCCTCGGTCAGATCGTAGAGGTCCGGCAACGAGCGGACCAGGCCAGTGCTGACCAGTTGGCGCGCGAGCTTCTCGCCGAGGCCCTCGATGTCCAGCGCGTAGCGCGAGGCGAAGTGCCCCAGGTGCCCCTCCAGTTGAGCGGGGCAATCGAGATTGGGGCAGCGGACGAAGGGCTCGCCGGGGGTGCGGATCGCGGGCGTCCCGCAGACCGGGCAGGCCTCCGGCATGTGGAAGATTTGCTCGGCGCCGGTGCGGTCCTCAACGATCGGCTTGACCACATACGGAATCACGTCGCCGGCGCGCTCGACTAACAGGTTGTCGCCGATCCGGAGGTCCTTGCGCTCGATTTCCTCGATGTTGTGGAGGCTGGCGCGGCTGACGGTGACGCCGCCGATCGGCACCGGCTCCAGCATGGCGACGGGGGTCAGGACGCCGGTGCGGCCGACGCTGACGAAGATGCTGCGCAGCCGCGTGGTGGCCTGACGCGCGGGGAACTTGTAGGCAACCGCCCAGCGCGGGCTGCGTGAGCGCTCGCCCATCGCGGCCTGCACGGCGTGGTCGTTGACCTTGAAGACGACACCGTCAATCTCGAAAGGCAGGTCCTCGCGGGCGGCCTCCAGGTCGCGGTAGAAGTCGCGGGCGGCCTCGCGTCCGACCACCAGGCGTACGCGCTCGTCCACGCGCAGACCCCACCGCGGCAGGGTGGAGACCAGCTCCTCTTCGGTGGCAAAGTCCGCGCCCTCCATCTGGCCAATCCCGTAGAAGTAGATCTCGAGCGGGCGGGCGGCGGTGATCTGCGCGTCCAGTTGGCGCAGTGAGCCGGCGGCGGCGTTGCGAGGATTAGCGAAGACCGGCTCGCCGGCCTCCTCGCGAGTCTGGTTGAGTCGCCGGAAGGCTGCCGTGGGGAAGATGACCTCGCCACGCACCTCCAGGCGGGGCGGCAGGGGCGGCGCCCCCTCGGTGCGGATCAGGCGCAGCGGCACGGTTCGTAGCGTCCGCAGATTGTCGGAGACGTCCTCCCCGACCAAGCCGTCGCCGCGGGTGGAGGCCGTGAGCAGCGCGCCCTCCACATAGACCAGCTCCACGGCCAGGCCATCGAACTTGGGCTCGGCGACCAGCTCCACGACCCCCGCCTCGCGCTCCACCCGCTCCAGGAACCGCTCGAAATCCTCGGCGCTGTAGAGGCTCTCCAGGCTGAGCATGGGGAGGTTGTGTACCACCGTGCCCAGCTCCTCGCGGGGCGCGGCGCCCACGCGCTGGGTGGGCGAATCCGGGGTGAGGAGGTCGGGGAACTGCTCCTCCAGGTCCTGCAACTCGCGGAGCAACTGGTCGTACTCGGAATCGGCGACAAGCGGGTCGTCGAGCACGTAGTAGCGATAGTTATGGTAGAGGAGTTGCTCGCGCAACTCGGCGATTCGGGCGGCGGCCGGGGGGTGATCCATAGCGGTCAACTCCCGCGGGGCCGCACCGTCCGGTGCAGGCGGCGGATGCGGAGGATGTCCCGGAGCATCTGGGGCCCGGCCACCAGCATGTTGACTTTGGTGTCCGGGTCGTTGATCCAGCGCACGGGGATTTGCTCGATCTTGTAGCCCAGGCGGAGGGCGAGGTAGAGCAGCTCGGCGTCGAAGGCCCAGCCGAGAAGTTGCAGGCGGCTGAAGAGATCGCGCGCCACCTCGCGGCGGAAGAACTTGAAGCCGCACTGCGAATCGGCGATGCCTGGGAGCAGGAGGGTGCGGGTGTAGAAGCCGAAGGCCTTGCCGGCGATCGCGCGGTACCAGGGCTGGCGCACCTGCACGTCGGAACTCGACATGCCCCGCGAGCCGATGGCCAGATCGGCGCCGCGCGCCAGGGCCTGCAGAAAGCGATCAATCTCGGCGAAGGGGGTGGACATGTCGGCGTCCGCGTAGCCGACGTACTGGCCGCGGGCCTCGAGGATGCCCCGACGGACCGCGGCGGCCTTGCCCTGGTTGGGCTCCTGGCGGAAAATGCGCAGGGGCACGTGGCCCTCCAACGCGCGGCGGACCACCTCGGCGGTGTTGTCGGTGCTGCCGTCATCCACGAGGATGATCTCGACATCCAGGTCGGTAGCGCGCACGTGAGCGAGGATCTGCTCCAGGCCGGAACGCAGGCGACGAGATTCGTTGTAGGCGGGGATTACGACGGATACCAGGGGCTGGTGCTCCGGCATGTGTCTTCTCCCGGCAAGTCGGTTAGGTAACACGGTAGCGCGCAACTCTCGTTCCAGAATGGGCCAAGCCCAGGTGTTAGGCTCCATAATACGCGCATCGGGGCGGTGACGCAACGGGGAAGCGGGCGCCCCCGATTGACACGGGGCCGCCCCCTCCCTAGAATAACCTGGTTAACTGGTCAGACGAATCGTGCCGGCGCGCCTTCCGTCGCGGTTGCACCTGGTCTTCTTCCCGAGAGGTCTGATTTGGGGATGCCCTCACTCAAACCGGCGATACACGCTCTGGCGTATGGCAGATGGATGCGGCGCGACGGTCTCTCGCGTCGGCAGAAACTGGCGATTTTCCGGCACTGGGTCGCCAAGATTGGCGTGGAGACCAACGGCCGGTGCAATCGCACTTGCTGGTTCTGTCCCAATCGCTTCCTGGACCGGCGTGCGGACCTGCCGATGTCCCCGGAGCACTGGGAGGTCATCCTCCGTGGCCTGCACGATACCGACTATTCGCGCTTACTGGTGTGGTCGCGCTACTCCGAGCCGTTAGCTGATCGCGCGATTCTGGAGCGGGTAGCGGAGGCCCGCGCGGCCGCCCCGCAGTGCCGCGTGGTGATCTACAGCAACGGAGACTATCTGGACGCGGAGTATGTACGCGAACTGGCCCCCGCGGGGGTGAACCGACTGGTGCTGGGCGCCTACCTGCCGGAGGGGGCCGCTTTCTCGCGGGAGGAGGCGCTGCGGCAGTGCACGGCCCTGGCGGCGCGATGTGGGGCGGCTTACGAGATCGCCACGGACACCGCCCGCCATGTCGGACTGCGGCTGCAGATTCCGGGGTTGGCGGCGACAGTGGCCTGTCAGGATTATGGCGGCTCGGCGGACACCAGTGATCGCGGGGGCGCCCTGGCTGAGCTGAGCGCCGCCAAGCCGCGTCGGTTCGCCCCGTGTTACCTGCCCAGTTGGCACCTGTTGATCGACCACAGCGGTGCGGTGATGCCCTGCTGCCACCTGCGCAGCGATTACCCGGACCATGTGCCGTGCATCGTGGCGCGCTTGGGCTCCGGCGAGGAGGAAGTGGACCTGGTGGGGGCCTACGCCCGGCTGGCTTCCTGGCGCCGTACCGCAATGACGTACGGCCCCAAGGAGGGCCCGTGCGCCCACTGTACCGTCGGCACCCGTGCCGGAGACGCGGTCACCCGCCTGAGCCAGCGCCTCGCCTTGGGGCTGGCCGGCTGCTCCGGCAGCGGTCTGGGAGCGGGCTTTCTGACCTCGCACCGCGCCCGTCGGCTGTGGTGAAGGATAGTGGAACTCTCCGTGTCGGCCTACTCGAAAACCGCCACCACGGGGCCCGTCCAGCGCGGTAGAGCGGCGACCGTGTAGTCGCCCGCCCAGGTGAGGGTCAGGCTCTCGCCGGTCAGCGGGAGGAACGCGCGCCGGTAGGTTCCGCGCAGGCCCAGGGACAGGTCGGCCAGCGTCGGCCACTCCTCGATCTGGGGGAGGACGTCACTGCGCACCGGCGCGTAGGGCACCAGCACGCAGACGGCCCGCTCGCCCTGCCGCAGCACCGCCACCTCGGCCGCCAGCGGCAGGTTGGTCTGCACCAGCGGCGTCGGGAGCAGCAGGCGCAGGGCGCCGAGCAGCAGCTCCCGGTAGCCGCCGTAGCCGGTACGCGCGTACTCCGCAAAGAGCGGCGTCCCTAGCGCGATCAGCCCGCCCTGGCGCACCAGCACCGGCTGGTCGGTGGGCTGGTCGTAGGCAACCTGCGGGCTGGAGAAGAAGAAATGCTCCTCTCGGGGCGGATAGGGCAGGGTCAGCGTGGCGAGAGGCTCCGCGCCGGGGGCCACCAGAGGGGCGAGACCGGCGAGCATCACCATCGGCAGGTCCGGCACCGCCGGAGCCCAGTCACCGCGCACTTGCAGGTAGGCCGGGCCGGGGGTCGGCTCGCCGCGGCGTACGAGGTCCGCGGGGAGCGCCTCGAGGGCCGCGCCCGTGGCCAGGATCGCGCCGCCCGCGGCCAGGTAGTCCGCCAGCTTGCGCCGGGTCTCCTCATCCGCGTAGGCGTCATCGGGCAGGACCAGCGCCGGGTAGCCGCTCCAGTCCGCCAGTCGGTCCACCGTGGTGAACTGCAGCTTGGCCTCCATGAGCAGACGCGTGGCGCCGATCCAGGGCTCGCTGGGGAACTGCCCCTGGCCGAGGGGCGGCAGCAGGATCGCCACCTCGGCGGCCGGCGTGGTGTCCTGCAGGTAGGGCTGAAGTTGCGCCAGCGGCTGCAGCACCTCGCCGATCCGGTCGTAGCGCGCCGGTTCCAGCCGTCCGCGTGGGGGTAGTTGGTCGCCAATCCCGACGCCGGCGCCGGCCGCCAGCATCGTGTACACCTCGAACTCGAGAAGCGCGCGGCTCTTGAGCGTGCCGAAATCGCCCCAGGTATTGTGGAAGGCCGCGGTCATCCCCATGACCGGCCGGCCCAGGGTGCGCAGGTAGCGGGCCTTAGTGGGGATGTAGAAATAGCCCCAGCCGCCGGTCGCCAGCGCCTCCACGTCCACGTATGCCGCTTGCGTCAAGCCCTGCGGCCGTTCGTGGAGGGAGAGGCCGTTGAGGGTGAACTCCGCGTCGGAACCCACCTCCGCCAGGAGCCCGGCAACCTTGGCTGCGAACTCGTCGGTCGAGCCCCGCATGTGGGCGCGGACGTCGGCGGGCGAGGTGGGGTCCAGCCCCAGCCGCGCCATGCGCTCTCGGCACCAGGGGCAGTGACAGCCCTCGTCCTGAAAGAAGAGCAGGTCGTACCAGAGCCCCTCGACCGGGTACCGCGTCAGTATCTCGGCCGAGAGGGGCAGGACGTTGCGCTCTAGGTACGGGCTATTGAGGCAGACCAGGAAGTACCCGCCCTCGTCCAACGTGCGCGGCCGACCATCCGGACCGCACTGGGCCCAGTCGGGGTCGGCATAATCGCTGCAGCCCGTGTTCACGTAGGCGGCGGCGGTAAGGCCCTCCGCGTGCAAGGCGGCGGTCATCTCGCCGAGCAGATCGCGCTGCAGGTGGGGATGGGGCACGCCGACCGCGCTGGGGAAGTAGGCGTGCCCGTGGGCGTCCTGGGCAAAGACGGTCGCCGAGTCAAAACCGGCCCGCCGCAATGTACCCGCGAACTCGGCGGGGTCGAAATCCGCCGCGAGATCGGGGATTCCCGCCGGGTTGTGATAGTCGAGATGCAGCCGGCGATGGTCAGCGGACAGGCGCGGTCGCGAGTCAGTCATGAGCGGCCTTTCATTCCGAATGGTTCCGGCAAAAGCCCAGGCGAGGCGAGCAGCTAGTGAGTTGTCCGCGCCGAGGGGACGCCTCAGGCGTTGACCTTCCCCAGCAGCCAGGCCAGATTCTCGCCCAGCACCTGCATGGTGCGAATGCCTTCCTCGTCCTGCTCGACCTCGCCCGCCTCCCGCCCGATGCCCTGGTTCCAGTAGATGGAGCCGGGCACGATCATCTCGCTGATCAGGAAGAAGTGGTTGATGGTGTCGAAGGCGTGGATCTCCCCGGCCCGGCGCACCGCTACCACCGCCGCCCCCACCTTGCGCCGCAGCAGGCCTTGGGACTTGGTCACGAACCCCGCCCGATCAATCAGCGCCTTGAGTTCCGGCGTCACGTCGGCGAAGTAGGTCGGCGAGGCCAGGATGATCCCGTCCGCCGCCAGCATCTTCTCCACGCAGGAATTGACGATGTCGTCGTCCTGCACGCAGCGCCCGTCCTTGGCCGAGAAGCAGTGGTAGCAGGCCTTGCAGCCGGGGATAAGCAGGCCGCCGATCTGCACCAACTCCGTCTCAATCCCCGCTGCTTCGAGCGGCGCGAAGACGTGGCGGAGCAGGTGGGCGGTGTTGCCGTTGGCGCGCGGGCTGCCGTTGAAGGCGACTACTTTCATAGTGAGTCCTTTCCTAATCCAAGAATAGCGCGGAGGGACCGACCAGCGTCTCGTAGTGGACCTCCGGCTGGGAGGTCATCTCCACGCGCAGGGTCACGTTGCCGCGGAAGCGGAACTGGAAGTACTGGTCGCAGTCGGCGGTGTGCAGGTAGCGCACGGTCTCGGTCCAGCCCTCCGCGCTGCGCAGCGAGACGCGCATGGTGCAACTGCCGGCGTGCGCGGCGGGCATCACCAGCGTCAGCCGGTGCTCCTGGTCGTCGGCGACGGTCAGGGCCAACTCCTCCGCCACGCCGGTCCCGGGGAGGGGCAGCGCGCCGTGCCAGGGCCGAGCGGCCGGCTCGTCTGCCGGGGGCTGTCCGGCAATCGTGAAGCTGGCGAAGCCGCTCTGCTGGTAGTTGGCCCAGTTGGGCTGGAAGAAGTTATCCGGCTTGACAGTGGCGGTGAAGGGCGCGAGCAGCTTCACCGTCGGCGTGGCGACCCCGGCGGTGGTCAACGTCTCGCTGGGGCGGTTCTTCTGCCAGTTCCACAGCACGTACCCGCCGCGCCCCACGGCCGGCTCGGGCAAGCCTCCGGGCAAGGTCGCCCGGGGCTGGCCCGCGGGGACGTCAGGCGTGATCGCCACCGTAGCCGCCTGGCGCACGCGGACGGCGGCCTCCAGTACGGGCAAGTCGCTTCCCTTAGCGGGCAGCATCTCGGCGATCGTCTCCGGGTCGGAGAAGAGCACGGGCTCCGCGAGCGGCGTGCATTCCATCGCACCGTACTTGTCGGTGACCCGCACAAAGACCTGCACCGCGCCTTGTAGCTTCTCCGCAGAGAAAGTAGGGACGGCGGGGGTAAGCTCCTTCGGGTCCGGCTGCAGCCGGTCGGTCGCGTCCCAGGTGAATAGGCGCTGTTTGTTGTTCCGCGGCCGCATCACTGGCAGCGGCCAGCGGGCGGAGTAGGTGCCGTCGGCGGCCTTGGCCCCCTCCACCGCGGTCCACTTCCAGGTGTCGGAGGTCAGCGCGGACCAGCCGCGTACCGGGTCCAGCTCAAAGGCGGGCGCCACGAAGAACTCCACCTTCTGCGGGGCCTCGGCGACCAGCGAGGCGGTCGCGACCACCTCGCGGCCCGCGAGCTTCGCGCTCTGCAGGTGCACGACGGGGCGGGCCATCTTGCCCTTGAGCGCAGAGTCAAAGAACAGCACCGTCTGATCGAGGTCCCAGTAGCCGTGATTCTGATTGGGGCCGATGAGCAGGTGCTTGGGCTCGTTCATCGCCGCGAAGATGCGCATGGCCTTGGTGAGGCGGAAAGTCGGGTCGTTCGCGCCCACCGTGTAGAGCAGGGTGGGGTGGTGAGCGCGCAGGGTGAGGAAGGAGTCGAAGCGCACGCGCCAGGCTTGGGCGTCGGCATCGGTCCAGCCGCCGGGAAGCATGTTGTAGGCCTCCTCCTTCAGCCCGAAGTCGGAGGTGTAGACGGTGGGGTCCGCGGCGATGATCCGGTCGTCGATCCCGGCGAGCATCGAGGTGAAAATGCCGCCGTAGGAGGCCCCCCAAGCGCCGAGTTTCTTCGCGTCCACTTCGGGCTGCGCGGTCAGCCAGGTCAGCCCCCGGCGGGCGGCAATCATGGCCTGATAGTGCAGGGAGGCGCGGAAGTCGTCCTCCTTGGACCAGTAGCCGGTCTTGGTGAAATCCAGCTTGCCATAGGTGCTGAAGCGCTTGACCATGTCGGGCGTCGCGGGGTTCCAGTCGGTCGAGGGGCGGAAGTCCCAGTCGTAGAAGAGCACCGCATAGCCCTTGGGCACAATGGTGCGCAGGGCGTTCCAGTAATAGCTGCCCGCGGTGCCGCGGATGCCGGTATCCGCGCCGTGGGTGGCGATGATCGCGGGCACCGGGTGGGCGGCGTCGGCCCCGTCCGGCACCGCGTAGATGGCATGAATGCGCACTGCCTCGCCCTGGTAGACAATGCTCGTGTAGCGGAATTCCCGCCAGTGCCAGCCGTCCTCCTGCTTGGTCTCGATCTCTTGCAGGTCAAACGGCAAGCCGACCGGCTCAGCGAAATAGTCCGCCGGCACGACCGGATCGGCGGCCCCCGCGGGGACGGCCAGCGCCCCAGCGAGCAGCATTAGAATGAGTCCCGTCAGCGCTACCGTCATATGCATGGTAACTCCTCGAGCCTGGTCTAGGCGGTGACGACCCCCGGCATAGACCCTATTTCCCCTCCGACCCGTCGAATACCCTCCCCTCATCGCGCCTGGCTAGAAGGACTGGGCCCGCCGGGCGAGGAAGCTGAGCGCATGGGACTCTTGATGTTGGCCCTCGACTATCCCCCCGAGACCGGCGGCATTCAGCGGTACTGCTACGAGCTGGCGGCGGCGCTGCACCGGCGGGGCGAGACGATCATGGTGTTGGCCTCGGCGCAGCCGGGCGGCGAGGAATGGGACGCGCGTCAGGATTTCCCCTGCCGGCGCGTGACGGTCACCAGCCGGACGCAGGCGGCGACCGCCCTGGTGAGCGCCGTAGAGCAGGTGCTGGCAGAAGACGCGCTGGGCGAGCCGGTGGAGGCGATCCTCTGCGGCAAGTGGTTCCCGGAGGGGGCCGCCAGCCTGCTGCTCAAGCGCCGGCGCGGACTGCCCTACGCGGTGATCGGCCACGGTCGGGAGACTACGCTGACCGGCGGCAACCTGATGAAATGGATGATGCAGCGGTCGGTGCTCCGGGGCGCGGCGGGCGGGCTGGCGAACAGCCACTACACCGCGGGCCAACTGGCGCGGCGGGGCGTGCCCCGCGAGCGCCTGGCGCTGATCCTAGCGGCGGTCGCGCCGGAGGAGTTCCGGCCGGACCCGGCGGCGGTTGTGGCCCTGCGGGAGCGGCTGGGGCTGGGCGAGGAGCAGGTGCTGCTGACGGTGAGCCGGCTGGTCTCGCGCAAGGGGCAGGCGCAGGTGCTGCAGGCGCTACCGCGAATCCGCGAGCAGGTGGGGCCGGTCCGCTACCTGATCGTGGGCGAGGGGCCGGAGGCCGAGCCGCTGCAGCGGCTGACGGCCCAGCTGGGTCTGGAGGACGAGGTCCGGTTCCTCACCGGGGTGCCGGACGGCGACCTGCCCGCGCTCTACGCGCTGGCCGACGTGTTTGTCATGCCCAGCCGCGACCTGCCGGGCGAGCCGATTGAGGGCTTCGGCCTGGTCTACCTGGAGGCGGCGCTGTGCGGGACGCCCTCGATCGGCGGGACCACCGGCGGCACGGCGGACGCGATTCTCGACGGCGAGACGGGGCTGCTGGTGGACCCGGAGAAGCCGGAGGAGATCGCGGCGGCCTGTGTGCGGCTGTTGCAGGACCCGGCGCTGGCCGCGCGGATGGCCGCGGCCGGGCGGGAGCGGATTCTGCGCGAGTTGACCTGGGACCACGTGGCGCAGCGAACGATCCGGGCCTTGGCCGATTGGGGCCGGCATGAGTGAAGCTCCGCGCCGTATAGCCTATGTGGACCACGCCGAGGACCTCGGCGGGGCGGAGAAGAGCCTGGTGGAGTTCACCCGCCGGCTCGACCGCGACCGGTACTATCCGCTGCTCTTGCACACGCGCGGCGCCCAGTGGCTGCGCAGCGAGGACTGCGCCCACCTGGAGAAGATCGCGGTCTTCTCGCCGGGCGGCGTGCTGGACCGCCGGCGCACCGCGGTCGGCTCCAAGTTGCTGACCACCATGCGCGACCTGTACGCCTCGGCGGGGCCGGTCTACCGGGTGCTGCGCGGCCTGCGCCGGCACCGCGCGGAACTCGTGCACACCAACACCCTCAAGGCGCACCTGTTCGGCGGGCTGGCGGCGCGACTGGCCCATTTGCCGCTGATCTGGCACGTCCGCGACCTTCTGGACGAGCGCGAGGGACTGCCCCTGCTGCGGCACGCGGCGAGCGCCTTCCAGCCCCGGATCATCGCCATCTCCGAGGCGGTGGCGGCGCAATTTGAGGGGCTGCGAGTGCAAGTGGACGTCATCCCCAACGGAATTCCCCTGGAGAGCTTCACCCCCGGCGCGCCCTCGGCGGAGCTGCGCGCGCACTGCAACCTGAGTTCGGCGCAGGAGGTCATCGCCTGCGTGGGGCGACTCACCCCGTGGAAGGGGCATCGGACGCTGCTGCGGGCTTTCGCCACGGTCGCGGCGCAGCGTCCGCAGGCGCGGCTGTTGGTGGTCGGCGAGGTGGCCTTCTGGGCGGACGAATACGAGCAGGAACTGCACGACCTGGCGCAACGGCTGCAGCTCAACGGACAGGTGTGTTGGGCCGGATTCCGGGCGGATGTGCCCGAGGTGCTGCGGAGCTGCGACCTGCTGGTGCTGCCCTCGCGCAATGAGCCGTTCGGGCGGGTGCTGATTGAGGCGATGGCGGTGGGCAAGGCGGTGGTGGCTACCAACAGCGGCGGAGCGCCGGAGATTGTGCTGCCGGAGGAAACGGGGCTGCTGGTCCCGCCCAATGACGTGGCGGCGCTGGCCGCGGCCCTGCTGCGGCTGCTGGAGGACCGCCCGCTGCGCGAGCGGCTCGCCGCCGCCGGGCAAGCTCGCGCGCGGGAGTTCTTTGACGTGCGCCGGGTGGTCGCTCAGGTGCAGAGCGTGTACCAGGAGATGCTGGGCAGCCCTCAGGAGTCGCCGGCACTAACGCGCTCCGCGTCCAAGTAGCGGAAACCGCGCGGAGCAGCCCGGGACAGCCAAAACTAAGCGCGCAGCCCTTACTGGCTGCGCGCTTGATCTTGGTGAGCCCAATTGCGACGTCCTCGGCTGAGCAGCCCTAGCGCCGGCGCAGGAAGGCGGGGATGTCGATGTCGTCTTCGTCGTAGGTCGGCATTTCCTCGGCGAAGGCGGCTCCCGTCGCGGCCGGTTCCGGGACGTTGGCCGCCGTGGTGGCGGAGGGGACGGAGCTGCTGGCGCGCGGGGCCGGAGTGGCCGCCGCTTCGGGGCGAACGCGGCGGGCAGCCGGCTTGGCCTCGTCAAAACCAGTGGCCAGTACCGTGATGCGCACCTGGCCTTCCATCTTGGGATCGGTGACCGCGCCCAGGGTCAGGTCCACATCGCCCTGGTCGCCCTGCGCGGCTTCCTGGACGATGGCGCAGGCCTCGTGGACCTCCTTGAGGGTCAGGTCCGGGCCGGCAGTGATGTTGAACAGGACCGAGCGCGCGCCCTGGATGTCGACCTCCAGCAGCGGGCTGGCGATGGCGGAGCGGGCGGCCTGCACGGCGCGGTTCTCGCCGCTGGCCTCCCCGATCCCCATCATGGCGGTGCCCGCGTCCTTGAGGACGGCGCGCACGTCGGCAAAGTCGAGGTTAATCAGGCCGGGCACCACGATGACTTCACTGATGCCCCGTACGCCCTGCTGCAGCACGGTGTCGGCCATAGCGAAGGCCTCCTGCAGGGTGAGGTTCTCCTCGCCCAGTTGCAGCAGGCGGTCGTTGGGGATGACGATCAGGGTGTCCACGTGCTCCTTGAGCCGGGAGATGCCGTCGGCGGCGAGTTCCGCGCGCCGGTGGCCCTCCACGGCGAAGGGCTTGGTGACCACGCCGATGGTGAGCGCGCCCAGTTCGCGGGCGATCTCGGCGACCACCGCGCTGGCCCCGGTGCCGGTGCCGCCGCCCATGCCGCAGGTGACGAAGACCATGTCGGCTCCGTCGAGCGCCATCATGACGTCCTGGCGGCTTTCCTCGGCGGACTGGCGGCCGAGGTCGGGATTGCCCCCGGTGCCCAAGCCCCGGGTGAGCTGCGCGCCGATCTGGAGTTTGCGGTCGGCCGCGGAGAGGTCGAGCACCTGCTCATCGGTGTTGATGGCGAGGTACTCCACACCCATCAGTCCGCTTTCGATCATGCGGTCGACGGCGTTGGAGCCGCCGCCGCCTACACCGACTACGCGGATCTTAGCGTACTCCTCTACATTCTGCCTCAGCATCGGGGTTGATCCTTTCTTGGGCATGCCACAGTCCTTGCGCGTCGGAGTTTCCGCGGGCAGGGATTTCTCATTCCGCAACGGGAAATCGCCAATTGTTTTTCTACAAGAATTGCCAATTATAGGCGCAGGCCTGCCGGGCGTCAAGCCGCGGTCCGCGCCGTGTCCGGCGCTGAATGGGTGCGGCGGGCTGCCGGAGGCCCCTCAGTCCCGGGCCACGGCCACCCGCACCTGCGCCGGGCGCAGCAGGCGCTCGTGCAGCAGGTAGCCTTTGCGCAGTTCTTCCACGACGGTTCCCTCGGCCGGGTCGCCGGCGGCGACCGGCTCCGCGTCCACGGCCTCATGGTGCGCCGGGTCGAAAACCGCGCCCAGCGCCGCGATCGGCTGCAGTCCGTATTGCCCCAGCGTGTCCAGCAGTTGCCGGTAGGTCAGCCAGACGCCTTCGGCCAGGGCGGTCTCGCCCTCACCGTGTTCCTGCGCGGCGGCCAGGGCCATCTCTAGATGGTCCAGCGTCGGCAGGAGGCTCTCCAGCAGCCGGGCCAGACCGAAGCGCGTCTGCTCGGCCTGCTCGCGGGCGACCCGCTGGCGGTAGTTACGCAGGTCGGCCAGGGCGCGCAGGTGCGAGTCACGCTCTTGCTCCAATTCCCCCTGCAGGCGCGCGAGCCCTTCCTCCAGAGTGAGGTCGTCGTCAGAAGAAGTATCCTCCGCGTTGTCGCCGGATTCGCTTTCCACGCGACGAATATCGTCAGGTTGGTCGGTCATAGGTCAGGCCTCCGTACGGCGGGCAGAACTCCGCGGCCCTAGCGCGAGTCGGCGTCGGGCAGTTCGGCGGACTGCGGCTTCTGCCGGATGATTGTATTGATGCGCAGGATGGCCTCGGCGATTTCGAGCGCCGCCTGCAGGGCTTGGTGCTTGACCGGCGCGGCGTCCACGATGCCGGCCGTCAGCATATCAACGATCTGGCCACTGTCGCAGTTCACCGCCAGCGCACCGTTGCCCGTAGCGGATTGCTCCGCCCAGACCTGCTCGACCTTCTCCAGGGGGTTGAAGCCCGCGTTGAGGATGATCTGGGCCAGGGGGCGCTTGAGCGCCTCCACGAGGCAGTCAATCCCGTACGCGGCCATGCCGGGGGCCTCGCTGCGGAAGCGGGCCACGTGGCGGGCGCAGGCGATCTCACAGGCGCCGCCGCCGGGCAATACGCCCCCGCGGACTGCCGCCTGCACCGCGCCGGCCGCATCCTCGGCGATGCGCTGGCGCTCCTGCCGCACTTCACGCGTGGCCGCGCCGACCAGCAGCGTGGCCGCCGGACGGCCCGCGCCGCCTAGCACCTGAAGATGATCGAAACGCTCGTTCTCCACCACCCGCTCGGCGAAGCCGAAGAAAGCGGCGAGTTCCGCCGGTGGTTTCTTGAGGCTGGCGCGCTTGATCGGGCGCGCCCCGGTGGCCTCGGCGAGGCGAGCCAGATCGCGGCGGGAGAGCCGGCGCACGGCCAGCGCCCCGGCGGCGGTCAGCAGCTCCTCCGCTGCGTCGGAAATCCCGCGCCGCACCAGGAAGCAGTTGGCCCCCGCCTCCAGTAGTGCCGCGAGGCCGCGCAGGAACTCCTCCTGCAGGCGCAGATAACGCTGGAAACCGGCCTCCGTGCCGAGCGCCCCGGCCTCCAGTTCCTCCGGCTCCAGGGCATCGTCAATCAATACGATGGTGGCGGGCGCGACCTCGCGGGGCATCTGCCGGTTGAGGCGCGTGCGGTCCAGGACCAGGCCCGCCACCAGCTCGGTGGGCGCGCCCTCCTGGGCCAGCACGGTCTCGTCCAGGCGGAAGTCCTCCTCGCGGAGGCGGTCAAAACCTAGTTGCGCGGCGGCGGCGACGGTCAGGTCGGCCAGCTCCGCCTCGCCGCGCCCGGCGATCAGCGCTGCCTGGCGCAGCCGCGGGTCGGCGGCGTCCTCCACGGGTCGCGACTGCTCCTCTAGATAGGCGCGCGCGTGGCGCATGCCGATCTGGAGGCCCTCAATGATCTTGATAACCGGAACGCCGCCGCGGACCTGGCGAACGCCCTCACTGACCAACGCAGCGGCCAGGAGCGTGGCGGTGGTGGTGCCGTCGCCCACGGCCTGGGCCTGGGCCTGCGCGGTGCCGATGACCAGGCGGGCGGCCGGGTGGTTGATCTCCATGCGCTCCAGAATGGTCGCGCCGTCGTTGGTGATGGTGACCTCGCCGTAGCGGTCCACCAGCATGGAATTGAGCCCCTTGGGCCCCAGCGTGCCCTCCACCGCGGAGGCAATCGCGACCACCGCGGCCGCGTTGGCCTGCAGGGCGGTGGTGCGTTCCGCGGGGGTTCCCGGGGTTCGTTCCGGGCCGGCAGGGTTAGGCAGGTCGGCGCTACTCATGGTAATTCTCCCGGGTGGGGGGTAGGTGCTCAGGCAGGTCGGCACAGCGGGGAGCCGCTACTCCTCGGGCTCTTCCTCGCTTTGCAGGAGGCTGCCGATTTCGCGGGCGACGCACTCGACGGCGGCCACGGCGCGATGATAGGACATGCGCAGGGGGCCCAGCACGGCGATGGCCCCCGGGTAGGAATGCGGGCCCCGGTAGGTCTGCGCCACCAGGCTGCAGTCCAGGAACCGCGTGGGACCCAGTTGCGAGCCGATCATGATACTGGTGCCGGGGGTGCGCAGGGCCCCGCGGAGCAGCGCCCACGGCGGACCCTCCTGGTTGAGCGCCGAGAGCAACTCGCGCAGGCGCGACTCGACCCGGAACTCCGGGCAACTGAACAGCCGGGTCGCCCCGTCCACGTACACGCGCTGCTCCTCGGCGGCGACCAGCAGCGACAGCAGGCTGGCGACGATCTCCGGGGGCAGATTGGCGGAGGCGGCCAGCGGCGCCACTTCCGCGCTGGCCAGGCCGTCAGCGCAGAGAACCGCGCCTACCGCGTCGCTCAGCGCCTGAATCTGTTCGCTACGCAGCGGCGACTCGACTTCCCAGAGCAGCTCGCGGCGGCCACTGGAGGCGGTCTCGAAACTCACCCGCAGCGCGCGCGCGCTAATGGGCGTCAGCGCAAAGCCGCGGAAAGCCACGGCGGGCGGCACCGGCTCGCTGGCCAGCGCGGCCTGCTCGGTGAGTTCGGACAACAGCCGCGCGGAGGTGCGCAGCAAAGAGGGGAGATCGGGGCCGCAGCGGGCCAGCTCGCCATGTACCCAGGTCTGCTCGCGGGAAAGCCGGACCGGGGAGGCGGTGAAGCGGCTAACATAGAGCTGATAGGCGCTCTCCGTGGGCACGCGCCCGGCGGAGGTGTGCGGCTTGCCCAGATAGCCCCGCCGCTCCATCTCCGCCATCTCATTGCGGATGGTCGCGCGACTAGCCGCCACCTGGTACTTCTCCTGAACCGTCTTGGAGGGTACGGGCGTGGCGGTCTCAATGTAGTCGCCGACTACCGCCATCAGGATGGCCTGCTGGCGCGGGGTGAGATCACTACCTGGTTGGGTGGTCATAAGAACCTCAGCAAGCGATTCCCAGAATCACTCTCCCTTTCGCAAGATAGCACCGGGGGGGGAGGCTGTCAAGGTGCGTGGGCAGTGGTCGCCGGCCTACCCCCCGGCCCCCTCCCTGAAGGGAGGGGGTGTACCGGAGCGATTCGGCGAGCTGTCGGCCTTGGTCGTTCCCCCCCTCCTGCCCGGAGTGGGGGTCGGGGGGTAGGCCGGCTGCCGCTACCTTTCGCCTCCTCAAAACCATTCAGCGGAACAAACCTCCGGATATGTGCAAAGCGTTGACGCGTCCTTATCCAAGTGGTAGAATCGCTTCGATTTATCATACCGCTCATTTTCCTGGCATCGCGCAGGTCTGTCGCTAAGGAGAGAGGTAGCATGGTGTCACCACACGATTTTCAGCATGCGTTCATGGGGTCGGTGACGGTCGGAGAGCGGGGGCAGGTGGTTATCCCGATCGCCGCACGCGAGAAATGTGGACTGGAGCCGGGAGACAAGCTGCTCGCCTTCGTGCATCCCTCGGGAGCGGGAGTCTTCCTGATGAAGCTGAGCGCGGCTGTGGACATGGCCGAGGCGTTCCAGATGCTGCTGCAAACGGGCTCTGACGCCGTCGAGGAGGATGAATAATGAGCACGATCACGCGCAAGGCTCTGCTGGCGGTCAGCCTGCTCGGCTTGACGGCGGGCATGGCGCTGGCCGCTGATCCGCCGGCGGCGCCCGTCGTGCCGGCTCCGGCGCCGGCGGTGAGCTCTCCTTTGGAGCTGACGCCGCTGCAGGCCGGCGAGGCGGCGGTGCTTGAGTCGCTGGATGTCCGCCAGGCCGAGGAGGCCGTGCGGCAGGCGCAGGCGCGGCAAGCGCAGGCGCAGGTGGGCAATCAGCCGACCGCCTCGATCGCGGCGCAACTGGGAGTTACCGGCCCGGTGACGAAGGTGACCTTCAACAACCAGACGATCTCGGTAGGTACGCCGCAGGTCGAGCAAGTGGTCATCCAGGTGGCCGTACCGGTTTACACCGGCGGGCGCGTGGAGTGGGCGGTGCGCGCGGCGGCGGCGGGCGTGAAGGCCAGCCGCACGGAGCTGGAAGTCACCCGGCGCGCCATCCGCGAGGCCGCGCTGGAGGCGGCTTACGGGGTGCTCCGCGCCTCGGAACTGGCCGGCGTGGCCGATCGGCAGGTGACCTCCAACCAGGCGCACCTGCGGATCGCCGAGGCCATGTTAAATGCGGGTACCGTCGCCCAGTTTGAGGTCATTCAGGCGCAGACCGCGCTCTCGCAGGCGATTGGCGCCCAGATCGCAGCCCGGACCGCGGTGGACCAGGCGCTGGCTCAACTACGCCAGATTTTGCAGCTTCCTCAGACCTTCCCCTTGCAGATAGTGTCCCCGGTGGCGCCCACCCAGCGCCCGGCGGGAGGCTTGGCCGACCTTATCGAGCAGAGCTGGACGCAGCGGCCGGAACTGACCGCCGCGGGCTTCCAGGTGCGGCGCGCGGAGGCCGGGATCTCTCTGGCACGGGCCAGCGACGCGATCTCGATGTCGCTGGGCGCCTCGACCTCCCGGGGCATGCCGAGTACCTTTACCACGGGCGAGAGCTGGCAGGTGGTTCTGTCGATCAATCAGCCGCTGCTGGATGGCGGCGCCAAGCGCGCGGCCCTGGCCGACGCCCAGTCGCTGCTGCGCAGCGCCCAGATCGCTCTGGAGTCGCAGCGGCAGCAGATTGCCCTGCAGGTGACGCAGCAGTACCTGGCCCTCGATCAGGCGACCCAGCAGTTGCAGGTCGCCGTGCAGGGCGTGGTGGAGGCGCGGGAGCGGCTGCGGGTTGCCAACGTCCGCTTTGGGGCGGGAGTGACTAACGGCGTCGAGGTGCTGGATGCCGAGGTGGCCCTGACCGCAGCGGAGGTCAGCGAGGTCAATGCGAACTACGATGTACAGACGGCCCTGTATCGCCTGCAGCAGGCGCTGGGCCAGCCCCTGCAAGCGGAGGCAGCGAAATGAAACTAAGCGCGAAGACCCTGATCATCCCCCTGGGCGTGGCGGCGCTGCTGGCGGCCGGACTCGGCTGTGGCCGTAGCAAGCCGGCCGCGACCACGGCGACCGCCCGGCTGACTCCGGTTTTGGTCCAGGCGGCCACGCGGGGCTCGCTCCAGAACGAGCTGACCCTCACCGGCACCGCCGCCGCCAATCGCGACAGCACGCTCAATGCGGAGATCGCCGGCTCCATCTCCGGGGTCTACGTGAATGTGGGGGACCGGGTGCGGGCGGGACAGCCTCTGGTGCAGCTAGACACGGCGCTGACCGCGGCACAACTGGCCCAGGCCACCGCGAGCGTGCGGTCAGCCCAGGCGCGTAGCGGGCAGGCCAACGTCAACGTCAAGCTCACCGACGAGTCCACCCGGATCGCGGTGCAGCAGGCCGAAGTGGGCGTTGATTCCGCCCAGCAGCAGTTCAAGCGGGCGCAGGCCAACTACGACCTGACGCGCAGCTCAGTGGAGAACGGCATTCAGCAGGCGCAGACGGGGGTCAACTCCGCCCAGGCCTCGCTGCGGGACATCCGCGCCGGGTCGCGGGCCCAGGAGATCGCCTCCGCGCAGGCCAACGTGGACCAGGCGGCCGCCGCCGCCGCGCTGGCGCACAGTGACCTCAAGCGCAATCAGAGTCTCTTGGACGCGGGCGCTATCTCGGCGCAGCAAGTCGAGACGGCGCGTACCAACGCGACGCTGGCCGACGCGCGACTCGCGCAGGCCAAGCAGGCGCTGAGTCTGGCCCAGGAGGGCGCGCGCACCGAACAGGTGCGGCTGGCCGAGCTAAGTGTGCAGCAAGCGCTGCAGTCCCAGCAACTGGCCGAGTCGCGCCGGGATCAGATTGTCGTGGCGCAGCGCGACGTGAATAGCGCCCAGGCCGGGCTGACCAACGCGCAGCAGGCCCTCAGTCTGGCGCGCTCCCAGCGCCAGCAGGTGGCCATGCAGCAGCAGGAGGCGGCCGCCGCCGGCGCCGCCGTGGGTCAGGCGCGGGCCGGGGAGCAGTATAGCCGCGCCTCGCTGAGCAAGTTCGTCATTCGCGCTCCCTTCGACGGGGAGGTCGCCGAGAAGCTGATTGAGCGCGGGCAGGGCGCCGGTGTCGCCACGCCGCTGATCCGCGTAGTCAACGTGCAGCCGATCAAGGTGCAGGCGCAGGTCAGCGAGCTACAGATCGCGGGCCTCAAGGTGGGGGAAACCGCGCGGGTGACCGTGGATGCCTTGCCCGGACGGATCTTCGCCGGTCGCATCGCCCGGATCAGTCCCGCGACGAATCTGAACCAACGCCTCTACACCGTGGAGGTCAACGTGGACAACGCGCAGCGCCTGATCAAGCCGGGGATGTTCTGCCGGGTGCAACTGGTGCTGCAGCAGCTCCATGACGTGGTCATCATCCCGCGCGACGCCCTGGTGGAGAGTGGCGACCAGCGGATGGTCTACGTGGTCCAGGACGGCAAGGTCGCAGTGCGCCCGGTGGAGATCGGCGCTTCCAGCAACAGCCAGGTGCAGGCCGTGTCCGGCGTGCAGCCCGGCGATCAGCTCATCATCTCCGGCCAGAGCCTGCTCGCCGCGGGCCAGGCGGTCCAGCCGCAGGGGGCCTCCGCTACGCCGCTGCCGACGGAGCAGGAGGCCGCCAAGGCGGGCCTGTCCAACGGCGCGGCCCCTTCGGCCGCGGCCCCGACCGCCGCGCCCCCGGGGCGCTAGGCAGGGCCGTACCGTTTTCGCCCAAAAGAAGTTTGTGACTGACTAGGGGATAAACCTTATGTGGCTAACTCGTCTCGCCATTAATCGCCGTGTGACCATCGCCATGGTGATCCTGGGGATCATGCTCATGGGGTTGGTGGGCTATACCCGCATGCCTTGGGACCAGTTCCCCAAGGTGGACTTCCCCTACATCTTCATCACCATGCCCTACCCGGGCGCGGGTCCGGAAGAGGTGGAGCAGGGGGTAGTCAAGCCCGTCGAGGACCAGGTCAGCATCATCAACAAGGTCAAGAAAGTGACCTCGACCTGTCGCGAAGGCGTGGGCACCGTCTCCATTCAGTTTGAGTATGGCACCAACCTGGACGCGGCCGCCTCGGACGTGCGGGACGCCGTGGACCGGGCTCGGGTCAGCTTTCCCACCGATGTCACCGACCCGCCCCAGCTTCTGAAGCTGAACATCAGCGCGCTACCGGTCATGCGCATCGGCATCGTAGCCCAACGCGACCCGCGTGACCTCTACCGGCTGGTGGACGATAAGATCAAGCCGGTCCTGGGGCAGATTCCCGGGGTCGCCTCCGTGGCCGTCACCGGCGGCGCCAAGCGCGAGATCCAGATCCGCGTGGATCGCCAGCGACTGGACGCGGTGGGGCTGACCCTCAGCCAGCTCTCCAAGTACCTGGCGGCCTCCAACCTCAAGCTGCCTGCCGGTGACCTCAAGGAAGGCCTGCGCAGCTACACCGTCCGCGTGATGGGCGAGTTCGCGGGTATGGACGAGATTCGGGCCCTGCGCCTCCCCACGCCGAACGGGGGTCTGGTGCGCGTGGACAGCCTCGCCCAGGTGCTGGACACCAGCGTGGAGCCGGAGACCATCGCCCGGATTGACGGCCAGCCCTCGGTGGGCATCGCCATCCAGAAGCAGTCCGACGCCAACACCGTCCAGGTCTGCGACGCGGCTCGCGCGGCGCTGGAGAAGCTGACCGGGACGGAGGGCAAGCCCGGTCTACTGCCCGCGGACGTCAAGTCCATCATCGCCGAGGATTCCTCGGACAAGGTGCGCGAGTCCATCTTCGACGTGCTCAGCGCCTTGCGCGATGGCGCGATTCTCGCCTCGCTGATCGTCTTCTTGTTCCTGCATAATGTCCGCGCCACCATCATCGTGGCCTTGGCGATCCCCACCTCCATCATCTGCACCTTCCTGCCCATCGGGATGGGTTTCGCCTTCAGCCTGAACATGATGGTGCTCCTGGGCTTAGCACTCTCGGTAGGTATTCTGATTGATGACTCAATTGTAGTGCTGGAAAACGTCCAACGCCACCTTAATAGCGGAGAAACCCCAACGGCCGCGGCCTACAATGGACGTTCCGAGATCGGGGCGGCCGCCGTGGCCATCACCATGGTGGACGTCGTGGTCTTTGTGCCGATCGCCTTAATGGGCGGCATCGTCGGCCAGTTCTTCTACGCCTTTGGCCTGACGGTAGCCACCTGTACGCTGTTTTCGCTGATGGTCTCGTTTACCTTGACGCCCTCGCTGGCCTCCTGGTGGTTCGTGCGGATCGACAAGCTGGCGTCGGCGCACGGCTGGTTCCAGCGCGGGGTGCAATGGTTCTTCGACGGCTGGGACCACAACTTCAGCCGCCTGGAGCGGCGCTACCGCGTCGTGCTCTCCGCGGCGGTCCACCATCCGTGGATCACGGTGGGCGTCGCCTACACCGTGCTGATCTTCGCCTTTGTCTTCATCTTCAGCAACCTGGGCGGCGGCATGTTCCCGGTCAGCGACAGCGGCCGGGTGGCCGTTGACGTAGAGGCCTCCCCGGGAACGCGGCTGGCCCAGACCGACCGCATCTTGCGGATCATAGAGCAGCGGCTCTCGGATCGTCAGAAGTATCCGGAGATTGTCAACATGACCGCCACCGCCGGCCAGGGCTCGGGCGGGGCCTTCGGCGGAGGGGACGCGGGCGGCCAGTATGGGTACGTCTTCCTCGAAATGAGCAAGCGGCACGCTCGCGTGTCGGCGGGGCAGCGCAGCGACGACCAGTTGGCCGTGCAGTTGCGCCAGGACCTGGCCGACATTCCCGGGGCGACCATCCGGTCCAATACGGTGGCCGGTATGGGCGGGGGCGGCGCTCCCATCCAGCTCGACCTGATGGGGGACAACCTGGACGAACTGGGACGCGTGGCCCAGGACCTGGCCCGCAAGCTCGCCGAGATTCCCGGTCTGCGCTACGTGGATACCTCCTCCAAGCCGGGGCGGCCCGAGGTGCAGTTGCGGGTCAACCGCGAGCGGCTGACGGAGTTGGGACTGACGCTGGGCGACGTGGCCGCCAACCTGCGCGGCGCCTATAGCGGCACCACCGAGACCAAGTACCGGGACGCGGGCGACGTCTACGACCTGCGCGTGGAGGCCAGTGACCAGGATACGAGCAAGGTCACGGACGTGCCCGACGCCCTGGTCGGCGTGTCGCCGAGCGGGCAAGTGGTGCGGGTGCGGGACATCGCGGCCGTCGTCATGAGCACGGGACCCAGCCGCATCGACCGCCTCAACCGGCAGCGGGAAGTGGCGGTTACCGCCTACAACGACTCCGACGTGATCAGCATCAGCGTGGCCACGACCAAGATCAACGCGTTACTCGACAAGGCCCAGATGGGCGGCGTCACCAGTTCCTGGGGCGGAGATGTCGAGATGTTCCAGGAGTCCTTCCGCAACCTGTTTGGCGCGCTGGCCCTGGCGATCATCTTGATCTACATGCTGACCGCGGCCCTGTACAACTCGGTCCTGGAGCCGTTCAACATCTTGTTCAACCTGCCGGTAGCCATGGTTGGCGCCGGTCTGGGCCTGCTCATCTGTCACATGCAGCTCACGATCATCTCCATGATCGGGATCATCATGCTCATCGGTATCGTGGGCAAGAACTCGATTCTGGTGGTGGACTACGCCAATACGCTCCGCAAACGCGGCCTGCCCCGCACCGAGGCGCTGATCACCGCGGGGCCCCACCGGATGAAGCCGGTCTTGATGACCTCGATCGCGACCATCGGCGGCATGTTGCCGACCGCCTTGGCGGTCAATGAAGGCAGCGAGTTCCGCGCGCCGATGGCGGTGGCGGTCATCTTCGGACTGGCCCTGGCGACCGGGGTCTCGCTACTGCTGGTACCGGCCACCTACGTCATCTGGGACAACCTGGGCGAACTGGCCGGGCGCCTGGGGCACCGGCTCATTGGGGGGCACAAGCCGGCCGCGGAGCCTCCGCCGCCGCCCCCGAGTGGGGACAGCACCAACCCCGGGGAGGGATTGTTCTAATGGCAACGGACGAGCAGCAAGCGCACAGTCTGGTCATGCTGATCCTGGACCAGAGCGTCGAGGGCGAGGCGGAAGAGGCCTTGGCGGATATGGGGCTCAACCATTTCACCAAGTTGGCGGATGTGGCGGGAGCGGGCGAGACCGGCCCCCGCCAGGGCGACCCGATTTGGCCGGGGCTCAACACCGTGATGCTCATCTACATGCCCAGCGACCAGATTCCGGCCGTTGTCGAGCGGCTGCACGCCATTCGCGACAGCTACCCCATCACGCCGGGCATGAAGTTCATCGTTACCCCCGCCGTGATGTACTGAGCGCCCGGACCACGGTCAAAAAGAAACGCCGGCGAGAAGCTCTCGCCGGCGTTTTTGTGTCTAGGGAAAAGCGCGTCGCCCTAGGGCGGGGGCGGCGGCGCCTCCAAGCCCAGAACGGTGAAGTTCTTGATCGCGGACAGCGTCACCTGGCCACTTCCGTCCACCGCGCGGACCCGTACGCGGTAGGTCTGGGGTGGCTGGGAGCCGTCCGGATTGGTCGGGTTGGTATTGGCCGGGACCTGGTAGCTGGCGCGGAAGGTGCCGTTGATCGCGGTGCCGGAGACCAGGGCGGCGGGCCGCGTTATCGTGGCCGCGGAGGGCGGGAAGATTAGCACCTGGACCGTCTCGACCCCCTGGGCATCGCTCGCGGGGATCGTGAAGACTACCGGGCCTCCGGAGGCCGGGACCTGCAGCGGGTCGATCACGACGTCAAAGATGACCGGACCCGCCGGGGCGGTAGCGGTGATGGTAGTGGTCGTGTAAACCGGGCCGCTGAAAGCGAAGATCGTGGAGACGCCCTGGTGCGTGGTGGTGAACAGACCGTTGGCATCAATCGTTCCGGCGGTCCCCACCGAGAGCCACGTGGGGCGCAGAGCAGTCGGCCCGTCCGCATTGATAATCTGGGCGCTGAACTGGACCTTACTCTGGACCTCCACCGACTGCGTCAGGGGGGAGATGCGGATGTCGGTGGGCAGCGGGACGGCCACCGGCAGGAGCGACACGGTAACGTGGACGACGTCCCCCGCCTGGGTGTCCACGAAGATCTCGGCAGCCCGGTAGGTAGGCGCCGACAAGGGGTTCACATCCAGGATGAGGTGGCCGGCAGTCACGTGGGCGAGCGTGAACCCGCCGTGCGTGTCGGTGCGCACCGTGCGTCCCGAAGGCTGCAAGGTCACCGTGGCCGAGGGGAAGGAGAGGGCAGGATTGTCGGCGGCGGTCACGCGTCCGACGACCGTGACCTCGCCAGCCGGAGGCGGCGTAATGGGGGTGGTGCTATCCCCGCCGCCACAGCCCGCCAGGATTATAGTCAGGATCACGGTCAGAGTCAGTGCTACGATCGCAGCCACGGTCGGCGGCAGACTTCTCATGGTGCGTCCTCCTCTGGGGCGTCCGGCTGAAAACGCAGGAAGCAAGGCCCGGGCGCCTACCGACCTTCCCCGGCGCGCCGGGAAGATTCCCGCCCATTATAACAGAAAAACCCGGCGAGGGGAAAGTGGCAAAGCAGCAAGACGCTAGGGCACCGAAATGTGTCCGGCGCGGGGCCTTCCAGCCGGGCGCGCTAACCGCCGAGCTGGAGGTCGCGTAGGACCCGGGTGGCATTGCCCTGCTCGTCGCGGGCCTGTAGCGTGACCAGATAGCGCCCGGCCGGGACCCGGGCTCCTCCCTGGTTGCGACCGTCCCAGGCGAGGGTGCTCACGCCCGCGGGACGGAGCGCCCCGCTCGCCACTTGCCGTATCACGCGCCCGGCGATGTTGAGGATGGTCAGGTCACAGGTCGCCGGGGCCGACAGCGTGAAGGTGATCTGGGCTCCGGCGCCCGCCGGTTGCGCGGCGAGGGCCGTGACCTGCAGGAGGCCCGCACCGCGGTCGCTGATGGTCAGCGAAAACTGCCGCTGCCCGGAGGCCGCAGTGGCCGTGAAAACGTAGTCGGGCGAGTTGCGCAGGTTGACGACCTGGCCGCTGGACAGGTCCGTCAGCAGCGCGGTCTTGCTCGCCGGCAGCGCGGTCAGATCGGGCCAGGCGACCCGGACCGGGCCGGTTACACCCGCCCAGGACACGGTGAGCGGTTGGGTCAGGCTGGCCGCCCCGGCCGTCTGCAGGGCCAGGGCCACCGGAGCCTGCTCCGGCCGAGCAGTGAGCGAGAGGTCCACGCCGACGCCGGGCAGGGGGGGAGACTCGATCTGCCGGGCCGCGGCCGCCACGCCCACGAAGTTGTCCCGGTCCTGGTAGAGGCCCGCCTGGGCGGTGAGTCGCAGCCGCCAGCCCTCCGCGGCGGCGGTCCTCGGGGCGGCGACCGCAGCGCTGACCGCGGCCCCGCTGGGCCGCACCAGGTTGAGCGTGCAGCTCTTCAGGCCTTGCACCCAGATCCCCTGCCAGGGCGCGATCAAGGAGTTGCCGCCTGCCCCGTCGTTGACCAACACATACCCGTGGGTGGCGGTATCGTAGACCCAGGCGGTACTCAGCAGCAGGCCGGCAGCCTCCGCCGAAGCCAGGTCCATGGTGTTGCCCAGGTAGGTGGCCGTGCAGGCGGCGAAGTCCACTGAACCGAAGAAGGGATTGCCCAGCATCTGCCAACCGGCCACCACGGGCGCGGCCAGGTCGCCGGCGGGGGCGGACTGGCCGGTGGGGCTCACCGTCAGCGGCTGGCCCAGATTGAGCCAGAAGCCCTGCCCCAGTCGCAGCTTCAGGAAATTGGGGAGCGGCTCGCTCTTATACATCACGTACGCGCTGCTCGCCGGGTTGTAGCGAGCCACGCGCAACTGGGCGGGCGCGAGGCCGAGCAGCGTGCCCGGGTGCTGGTCCGCCGGGATCACCGGGGAGGAGAGGAGCTGAATTCCCGCGGGGAACTGGAGCGGCTGGTTGGTGTAGGACTGCACCGGTCCGACGGCGGTTACGGCCGCGTTCTCGTTGCCGGCCTGATCCACGGCGGTGATCGCGTAGTAGTAGTCCACGCCGTCGCTGACCGAGGTGTCCGTCCAGGTCTGGAGGGCCCCGTCGGTGAGAGTGGCGACGGGCGTGCGGCCCGTCACCACGGTGAACTTGTAGTTCTGGCGGTACACGCGGTAGGCCTGGAAATCGGCGGCCGGGGTGTAGGTCCAGCTCAGCACGATCGCGCCCCCGCTGTCGGCGGGGCGATCGACGGCGGTCAGCGTGGTGACCGCGGCCGGCGGAAGGTCGTCCCGCGACTGCGCGGGGCCAACGACGTCCGAGTCGCTGGACTGGCTCCCGGCCCAGGTCCGAATCTTGTAGTAGTAGTCCTGGCCGTCCGTGGTCGAGGCATCCACGTACAGCTCGGTGCCCGCGGGGAGCTCCTTGACCATCGCGAAGGCTCCGGTCGCGCCCGTGCGGCGCAGCACCTGGTACTTAGTGACGCTGCTGGCCCCCGCCCCGTCGTCTCCCGACTTGGTCCAGGTGACCGTGATGCTGCCGCCCTCATCGCCGAGGGTGTCGGTCGCCACTACATTGTGCACCATCTGCGGAGGGGAGACTACGCCCAGGGCCCGGGCGATGTTGAGGCGCCCGCCGCCGAGCATCCCGGCGTAGCCAGGGTTGAGCGCGTCAATGTTGTCGGCTCCGCCGCGCAGGGCCGCCAGCACCTGGGCCGGGGTATATGCGGGGTGCAGGGCCAGGACCAGCGCGGCCGCGCCCGCCACGATCGGGCAGGAGAAAGAGGTGCCGGTGTTCGTTCCCCAGTACGAGGTGAAACCCGCGAAGCCGGCATCGTAGTAGAGCGGCCCGTAGATGGCGTCGCCGGGCGCGCACAGGTCCACGAAGTGCTTGGTGGAAGACGTATCCCAGTTCGTGTAGTAGGACTTGCGGTCGTCGCGGTCGGTGGCGCCTACCCCGATGATCATGTTGTCCGACAGGGGAGCGGGGCCGTTGTTGCAGACGGGGGATTGCCAGGAGGATTGCGCGTCGCCCAGGGCCATCGAGCCGTTGCCGGCCGCGCAGACGACGACGATGCCGGCGTTGTAGGCCGCCTGAATCGAGGGCGTATAGGCGGTGCTCCAACTCCCGCCGAGGCTGAGGTTGATGACCTTGGCTCCGTGGGCAGTGGCATAGTCGATGGCCTCGATGACCCCGGAGACGGTGCCGACGCCATCGTGCGCGAAGACCTTGAGGGACATGATCTGCGCCTGCCAGGATACCCCGGCCGCCCCCCAGCCCTCATTAGAGACCGCCGCCGCGAGACCGGCGGCCAGCGTGCCGTGCGAGACGGTGTCGTTATTGCCCCCGACCACGGGGACCGGGCGGACGTTATTGTTGTTCTCGATGAAGTTCCAGCCGTGGATATCGTTAGGATAGCGCGGGTCGCTGCCGGGATTGGGGTTGGTCCAGATCTTCCCGGCCAAGTCCGGGTGCTGGGTGTCCACGCCGGAATCAACCACGGCGATGATCACGCTGGACGAGCCGGTGGTCACGTCCCAGCCCTCCGGAGCGTGGCAGAGGGGCAGATGCCACTGCTGGGCATACTGCGGGTCGTTGGGGACGAGTTGGGGATAGACGAGCATGTCCGGCACCGCGAACTGCACGCCGGGCTGGCGGGTGTAACGGGCGGCGGCCGCGGCCAGGTCCGAGCCGGGAGGCAAGTCCACGACCAGCATCCGGGAACGCGGCAGATAGCGCCGCACTTGCCCCCCGCCGGCGACGGCCAGAGGCGACACGGAGGCGGTGCTCAGCCCCGGCTGGAGCCCGACGATCAGGCGGTCGGCAACCGCGCGGGGCGCGCGCATGACCACTTGCCCGCGGGCTATTACCTGCGGGTACGGAGCGCCGGGAACCGGCACAGTGGCCTCCGGCAGGGCCCAGCCGGCCGCGCAGAAAACCACGAGCAGCCCGACCCCCCAGCAGTTGCGCAGACCCCGACCAATCACTGACATACGCGAGACTCCCACCTCTTGAGAAGATGCCTGCCCGCCGCGCGCGCCGGCGGCCAGACGCACAAATGCCGCCCGGCAGGCGGCATTTGTGCTGTCAGAGACCTATCATAGTTGCCCGCGACGACGCCTAGCGCCGCAGTGACAGCGTCTGAACCAGCGAGGACCGCTGTCCCGTATCGGCCTGCGCGGTTACTCGCACCAGGTAGACTCCGGAGGGAACCAGCGCGCCGACCGTGTTGCGGCCATCCCAACTGGCGCTGCCCACTCCGGCCGGGGAAACCGACTGGTCGCCAATCTGGCGCACCAGGCGCCCGCCGATGTTGAGAATCTCGACGGTCACCTGCGCGGGATTCGACAGCGTCCAGACGATCTGCGCTCCGCCGCCCACGTTCTGGGCACTGACCTGGCTGAGCATCGCGGGGCCGGCGGAGACCAGGGTCATCTTGAACTGGCGCGCGTTGCGGCCCGCCGTGAACTGGTAGGAGCCGACCGTGCGCAGGTAAATGCTGCGGCCGGTCGCCAGGTCGGTGAGCAAGGGCCGTACCGAATTGGGTAGCGTGGTCAGATCCGGCCACGACAACGTCACCTCAGCGCCGGCGGGAGCCGTTACTTGCAGCGGCCAGGCCGGCTGGTTGGCTTGCGGCTTGACGAAACTGGTAGCGGTCGGCTGGTCGCCGCCCCCGAAGGAGAGTTGCACGCCCCCCTCGGCCGTCGGCGGCAGCGCCACGCCATTGAGCTGGGTGGCCTGCGGGCTGACTCCCAGGAAGTTGTCGGTGCTGGCGCCGGCCGCGGTACGAGCCGCCAGGCGCAGGAACCAGTCCTCGGAAGTGGGCGGCGCCGAGACCGTGGCCTCGGGGGCGCTCAAAGCGCCGGCGGGGCGCTTGACGAGTAAGGTGCCGAAGATGCGGCTCCGGAACCACAGGCCCTGGCCGACGCCGACGGTGCGGGTCGCGAAGGGCAAACTGGCGCTGATCAGGCGATAGCTCTGGGCCACGCCGTCGTACGCCCACGCGTAGTTGTTCGTATCACCGTTCGCATTCGACGTGTCCAGGTCTTCGTTCGTTCCCCCGAAGACGACTCGGGAGGAGCCGAAGGTCAAGGCGGCGGTGAAGGGATTCCCCAGCATCAACCAGCCGGGCGTCAGCGGGAGACTAATATTGCCGGCGGGGGCCGGAGAGCCGGCCAGGTTCACCGTCAGCGGCAGGGCGCTGCTCATCCAGAAGCCGCGACCGAGCGCCTGCTGCAGGAGCGGGTTGCTGGGGTCAGTCGCGTAGTCCGCATACTGCAGGGCGACCGGGTCCCAGCGGGCCAGGCGGATACGGTTGGCCGCGGTAATGCCCAGGATGAGGCCCATGTCCGTGGACTGCGGGGTCAGCGGCACCGAGATCATCGAGACACCCGACGGGTAGGTGAGGCTCACGTTCAGGAAGGACTGGGTCGGGCCGGTCGCGACGACGGCCTTGTTTTCGTTGCCGCCGTCGTCGAGCCCGGTGACCGCGTACCAGTAGCTGACGCCGTCCGTGGTGGTGTCGTCTACATAGTGGCGAGCCGTGGGATCATTGAGTTCCGTGAGGGGCGTCATGGCGCTGACGTCCGTGAAGTTGGCAGTGGCCCGGTAGATCCGGAACTTGGCCAAGTCCGACGAGCCGACATAGCCGGCCCAGTCCAGGGTCAGGGAGCCGCCGTTATCGGACGGCGTGTCGATCACCGTGAGCGTCTCCACCGCCGGCGGCGGGAGATCATCGCGAGCCGAAGCCGGACCCGCGACAGCCGACAGGGTGACCCCGTTCGGGTTGCGCGTGTCGACCCGGTACCAGTAGGGCGTGCCATCGACTACGGGCGTGTCCACGTAGCTGGTCGACCCGGCGGGAAGCGCCTTGAGGAGCGTGAAGGGGCCCGTCGCGGCGTCCGCGCGGAGCACCTCGTAGCCGCTGACGTTATTCTGGCCGCCCCCGTCGTCTACGGAGCGGGACCAGGTAACCGTGATGCTGCCGCCCTCGTCACCCGGGGTATCGGCCGCTTGCACGTTGCGGGCGGGACCAGGAGGGCCCGAGGGGAAGGCCCGGGCGAAGTTGATGAGCCCCGCGCCCATCATGCCGACAGTGGTGGGGTTCTGGGCGTCAATGCTGGTGCATGAGTTGCGGACCAGATTGATGATCGTGCCGGCGTCTGCCGTGGGGCGCGCCCCCTGCACCAGGGAAGCCAACCCGGCGACGACGGGGCAGGCCATCGAGGTCCCCGAGATCGAGTTGTACTCCATCCCAAAGCCGGCGACGGTGGGGAAGAAGGGCCAGGTGCTGAGCATCTCGCCGGAGGAGAAGCCGGAGGCGTCTCCGCCCGGGGCGGTCACATCCACAAACTGATGCGAGGAGCCGTCGAGATTCGAGTAGAAGGTGATCCCCTTGTTCTTGTCGCAAGCGGCGACGCCGAGCACGTGGTTGTCGCCGAAGTTGGGGCCGTCGTTGCAGACGGGGGAACTCCAGGTGAGCGGGTCGTCGGTGAAGACCCAGCTTTCGTTACCCGCCGCGGCCACGACCACGATGCCGCGGTTGTAGGCTTCGGTGATGGGCGTCGACCAGAAGGCGGAGTAACCGCCGCCGAGGCTCAGATTGATGACGTTCGCCCCGTGGTTGACCGCGTACTCGAAGCCCTCGAGGATGACGCTCGACGGGGAGCTGCCCTCCGAGGGAAAAACCTTGAGGGGCATGAGCATGCACTGCCAGTTAGCGCCGGCCACGCCCTCGCCATTATTGGTGGTAGCGCCCACCAGGCCCGCGACGTGGGTGCCGTGACCGATGTTGCCGTTGGTGCCCTTGTCAGGCACGGGGTCGACGATATTGTTCTGGTCGACGAAGTTCCAGCCGTTGATGTCATTGCGGTAGCGCGGGTCGGAGCCGGGGTTGGGGTTCACCCAGATCTTGTTCATCAGGTCGGGGTGAGTGGTCTGGATCCCGCTGTCCACGATGGCTACCACGGTCTCCGGGTTGCCGGTCTGCATGTCCCAGCCTTGCGGGGCAGAGACCAGCGGCCACTGCCACTGCGAGGGGTAGAGCGGATCATTGGGGATGGCCTGGAGATACATCAGCCGGTCCGGCTCCGCCTTGCTGACGTACGTAGCGCTCTGCAGGAGCGTGACGCCCGCGGTGACTGCCGTCCCGGCGGGGAGCTTGATGAGCGCCAGGGAGCCGACGGTGTACCGATGCAGCAGAGTACAGCCCTTGGCCTGCAGGGAGGCCTGCAAGGCGGCGTCGCTGACCCCGGGTTGCACAGAAACCACGACTTGGCCGGAAACCGCCAGGTCGGGAGCGACCTGCGGGCCGGTCCGCGCGCCGGGCAGCTTGACCATGCGCGGGGAGACTACCTCCGTCGGAGGCAAGGCCCAAGCGAGGGTCGCAGCCAGCAGACACAAGACGGAGAGGATGACAGCGAAGGGGACTTTGGCCAGCGTTGACTGACTCAGCCTGGGGTTGGACATCAATGGGACCTCCCTCGAGCGCTACCGGGTCTGCCCGGAACAACAGTCGCATATACCTCAGGTAAATCATACCAACTTGTGGGGATAGTGTCAACGCGCCCGTTCGAGGACGGGCAGGAACCGGGGGCGACCGCGGCGAACACAACCGCGATGGATGCCTGGCCCTTGTGCCGTATCTCGCTGTGAGGTGACAGATTATGATTGATGCCATGTTGCTGGAAATCCTGGCGTGCCCCGCCTGCCGCGAGGCCGTGTGCCAGGAAGAGCAAGAGATCGTCTGCACCGGCTGCGGCCGGCGCTACCCGATTCGCGACGAAATCCCCATCATGCTGATCGAAGAGGCGAAGCTGCCCCCAGGGGCCGCCGAGGAACAGTCCGAGGACCGCGGTTAGCTCATGCCCGCTCCGGCCGAGATTGACGTCACGATTTGTCTGGTCTCCTGGAACGTCTGGCCGGACCTGGAGCGGTGTCTGCTGAGCCTGCGCGACCCTCAGCAGGTGGCCCGGCAGACTATCGTGGTGGACAACGCCTCGGCCGACGACACGCTGGCGCACCTGCGCGACGAGTTCCCGGAAGCGGAGGTCATCGCCAACGCGGATAACCGGGGCTTTGCCGCGGCCTCCAACCAGGCGCTGGCGGCCGGCCAGGGCCGCTACCTGCTGCTGCTCAACCCCGACACGATCGTCCCCCCCGGCGCCCTGCGCGAGTTGCTGGATTTCGCTGACCGTCACCCCGAGGCCGGGATTGTGGGCCCCCAGTTGCTCTATCCGGACGGATCTCTGCAGTACTCAGCCCGCCACTTCCCGACCGTTGGCGCGGCCCTCTTTCGCAATACGTTCCTGGGCCGACTGTTCCGGCACGCCGGACCAGTGCAGCGCTACCTGATGACCGATTGGGACCACGACTCGGTGCGCGAGGTGGACTGGGTCTCGGGGGCGGCGCTGCTGATTCGGCGTGAGCTGTATGCGCAGATCGGCGGCCTGGACGAGGGCTTTTTTTGGGGGTCGGAGGACGTGGACTACTGCTGGCGGGCGCACCAAGCCGGCTGGAAGGTGCTCTACACGCCGACGCCCCAGATCACCCACGTCGTGGGACGCAGCAGCGATCAGGCGGTCGCCAAGACGATCATCCGCACGCACCGGAGCATGTTCCGGCTCTACCGCAAGCACGTCACCCGCAACCCCTTGCTGCAGGCTCTGGTCTGGGCGGGCATCTGGCTGCGCGCCGGGACGCTGCTCTTGCCCCTGTGGCTGCGGCGACGAGGGACGGCCGGGCGCGGCTAAACGCTAACGGCCCTACCCCCTACCCCCTCCCTGAAGGGAGGGGGGATTACCCCGCTGACGTCCACGCCGTTGTCGTTGTAGTTCTCCCCTCTCCCCAGTCCGCGCGGGGAGAGGGGCCGGGGGTGAGGCCGGCTGCCGCTGGCGCTCTGTCAGCCCCCCTCTACCCGCCCCGCGCGACGACCATCGCGGCCACCAGGCTCGGGGAGGAGTCGGCGGTGAAAGCGTTGACCAGATCGTCCCAGGCCAGCGGCCGGTTGAGGAGCAGCGGCGCGCCCGGTCCGGGGATGGCGCCCAGGCCGACCATGAGTTGGGTTATCAGGTTGGGCCAGGTCGCGTCCCAGAACGACTCACGGGTGTTGCGCATCTGGGAAAGCAGATTCAGCACGAAGGTCTGGCCGGCCGCGCGATCGGCGCCGGGCGGTAGGTACTCGTCAAGCAGTTCCTGGGTGCGGGCGATGCGGATACTCGGATACAGTGTCTGCCGCTGGTAGCGTAGCAGGACCATGAACGAGTAGCCCCGCTGCAACTGGCCGGCGATCCCCTGCAGTTGCTGCAACTGCGTGGCGCGGGTGGCGGCCCCGCCGGAGAGCAGGACCGGCCAGTTCACCAGATTCGTCTGGTCGGTGGTGAGAAACTCCCGGAGGCCGAGGATCAGGCTCGCGGCGTTCCCCCAGGCCAGTTCCCGGTCCGCATCCAGCGCCGCGTCTAGTTGGTTCCACCCTTGCTGCGTGTCGGCGTTCAGGGCCGGGCCGGCCCGCAGTTGCGTTCTGACCTCCTGCAGCAGAGTCAGGCGCCCCCCCAGCCGCCCCTCCTCCGCCTGCGACGCCGCGGAGATCGCACCCGCCGCCTGCGTCACCAGCGGCTGGATCGCCCGCAACTGCCCGGAGGTCAGAGCCAGCGCCGCGGTCAGCCGGGTCACCCGGGCTTGCTCCGCGAGGGTCTGCAGCGCGTCGGCGGCCGCTACCTTCTCGGGGACCACCAGCGGAGCAGGGCTCACCGGCAGCCCCATGATCTCCTGCAACAGTGGGATTGCCTGGTCGCTCGCGAGCATGGTCGCGACCAGATCATACTGGAAGTAGGTGGCTTGCTGCGCGGCGGGCAGGCCCAGGTATGAGGCGATCCGCGTGCCGAGTTGGGGCCGCTGATAGGTGTAGACCTGGTCGTTGGTGTTGTACGTGGTGTCCATCACGTCGAGGACGCGATTGGCCAGATTGTCGTAGCCGGGCGCCGTGTCGGGCCGCAGCAGGGCGGCTAACCGTCGCGACTCCCAGTAGCGGAGCAGGTGATAGTCGCCAGCGCCCAGGTCCCGCATCAGGTCCATCTGCCCGGCGAAGTAGTCGGCCAGGCTCGGCGCGCCGCCCAGGAGCGCCTCAGCCGCTTTGCGCTGCTGGGCCGCGGTGAGGGTCTCCACCATGCGGTCCTGGGCCGGTCCGAGGATCGTGCTCCAGCGGCGGTCCGCGTTCTCGTAGGCCGTCTGCAGCCCGCTTTGCACCTGCGTGTAGGCGTTGAGGGCCGCCGTGGCGGCGGCCGCCTGGTCCGGGGTCGGCGCTCGTCCGGCAATCGCCGCGTCCCGCGCCGCCTCGAGGGCCACCTGGGCCGGGACGTAGAGGTCCGCCGCCTGCTGCTGCGCCGCCTGGCGCGCCGCCTGCGTCTCCTGCAGCACCTCGACCAGCGCCTGCATCTGCTCGGTGGTCAGTCCCAGCCCGCGCACCAGGGTGAGCGTCACGGCCTGCTCATACGCTTGTCGGGCCGGGGACGGGGCGGCGGCGCGCGTGGGGAGGGTCAGCGTGGTCAATACCAGTGCCAGAATACACGTCAGGGGCAGCCATCGGTTGGACATAGAAGCTCGCGCCTCCCGCGGAATCAAGATACGTGCCTGAACCTCCCCGTGGCGGTCGCGGGGGACACTTCCTCTGACCTCGCGGGCGGGTCGGCGGTTCACCGGTACCCAAGGTGCCTTCCCCTAGCGCACCGGCAGCCCCAAGGCCTCCAGGGCCTCGCCGACTACGAAGATGGAGCCGGTCACGCAGATACAGTCGCGCGGCCCGGCCAGCTTCCGCGCCTGGGCCAGGGCTTCCCGGGTCGTCCAGGCAACATGCGGGGTGGGGCGCCACAGGTGCCACGTGGTCTTGGCCAGCTCACTGGCCCACAGCGCCCGGGGCATCAGCGCCTGCGTCAGGATCACCACGTCCGCCAGCGGGGCGATCTCCGCCGCGGATTCGGCGATCTCCTTGTCCGCCGACATCCCGAAGATCAGAATCAGCCGGTCGTACTCCAGCGCCTCCGGCAGCGTGTGGGCCAGGGCACGCAGGGAGGGCACATTGTGGGCGCAGTCCAGGACCAGCCAGGGCGCACTCTCCAGGACCTCAAATCGCCCCGGCCAGCGCAGCCCGGCCACCCCGGCCGCGAAATCGCGCGGGGAGACGCCGTACCCGCGCTCCCGCAGCAACTCCAGCGTCGCCCAGGCCAGCGCCAGGTTGCCGCGCTGGTGGCGTCCCGGTAGCGGCAGGTGCACCGGCAGCGGGCCATAGGCGGCGCTGTCGAGCACGACCTCCTGCCCCCCCGGCGCCGGCTCGTCGGGACCGTAGAAGTGATGCGCGGCGGTGGGGGCCAGCGGGGCCGGGGGCGCGGCCAGCCGACAGGCCGGCGCGGGCAGCACCCGGGCGCCCAGCTCCTCCGCCCGGCGCAGAATCACCGCCTCGGCCTCCGGCTCCTGCGCCGCCAGGGCCAGGGGCACGCCCGGCTTGATGATCCCCGCTTTCTCGTGGGCAATCTGCGCCAGCGTGTCGCCCAGAATCTCCGTATGGTCCCGCCCCACCGTGGTGATGGCCGTGACCAGGGGCGAGACCACATTGGTAGCGTCCAGCCGCCCGCCCAGGCCCGTCTCGATCACCGCGATCTCTACCTGGGCCTGCGCGAAAGCCACAAAGGCCATCGCCGTGTACAGCTCAAAAAAGGACGGGGGATTCAGCTCCGGCCGCTGTTTCAGGCGCTCCACGATCGGCACGAGCATGTTGACCGTCGCCACGATCTGTTCGGCGGTCACCGGCTGCCCCTGCAGGCGGATGCGCTCGCGCATGCTCAGCAGGTGCGGGGAGGTGAACAACCCGGTGCGGTAGCCGCTGGCCCGCAGCGCCGCCTCGATCAGCGCCGCGGTCGAGCCTTTGCCCTTGGTCCCGGCCACATGCACCACGCCAAAGCGCCGGTGCGGATCGCCCAGTTCGGTCAGCAAGGCCCGGATCGTCTCCAGGTTGACGACGTCCGAGAAATGCCGCCGAAAACCGCGCTTCTCGAAATCAATGAACGAGCGCAGGTAGTCACGAGCTTGTTCGAAACTGGTAATGGTCTCCACAGGTAGCCCCGGTACACAATGATGGATAGAAAGGGGAAACGGACGGAAGGTCCGAAGAGAGCTTCCCGGTCGGGGGCTCGGATACCTGCGGAGAGCTGTGGGGGAGGGGTCGTTGCCGTTTGTAGGGCGGGGGCTACGTCCCCCGCCGGCCGTTGGCCTCTTGTCGGTGGCACCGGCGTCTCGCCGGTGTGCCGTTCGCTAGCGGTCGCCGGAACCCACCCCTGGGAGACTGCCACGCAGTCTCCACGCCCCTCCCCAAATAGGGAGGGGATTCAGATTACGGCCAAGGCTACGGCGATGAACGAAGCTCCAAGGTCCCCACCCTCCCCTATCTAGGGGAGGGCGGAGGCTGCGTAGCAGACTCCGGGGAGGGGTCCGCCGTTGCCTCCGGGCCACGCCTTACTACCTCTCGCCCGGCGCATGCCTCCCAAACCAGTCGGCCGCCAGGGTGGCTACCTGCTCCAGGGCGCCGGGTTCCTCGAAAAGATGCGTGGCGCGGGGTACGATGGTCAGCGCCTTTTCGCCGGGGAGCTGCTCGAGGGCTTGCTGGTTGAGCGTGATGACCTCGGTGTCATAGCCACCCACGATGAGCAGCGTCGGCGCCAAGACCTTACTCAGCGCCGGCCCGGCGAGGTCGGGCCGCCCGCCGCGCGAGACTACGGCGAAGATCCCCTCCGGCTCCTCCGCGGCCGCCCTCAGCGCCGCCGCCGCGCCGGTGCTGGCCCCAAAGTAACCCACGGACAGAGCGGCGGTGAGTTTCTGGGCGCGGATCCAACGGGTCGCCCCCAGTAGGCGGCGGGTGAGCCGGGGGAGGTCAAAGCGGAACTCAGCGGTGTACGCGTCGGTGGCTTCTTCCCGCTCGGTGAGCAGGTCGAAAAGGAAGGTGGCCAACCCGGCCTCGCCTAGCGCCCGGGCCACAAAACGGTTGCGGGGACTGCGCCGGCTGCTGCCGCTGCCATGAGCGAAGAGGATGATCCCCCGCGGGGTTGCGGGTAGCCGCAGGTCGCCGTGGAGCTGCGCGTCCTGCAGGTCCAACTGGACTGCTAGTTCCTGAACGGTCTGCGTCGGAAGCATCGCCACACCACCCCGGGGCTCTGCGTCCGCCGCCGGTCCCCTTAGCTATCCAGGGAGGTCAGGCCCTCGCGCAGAGCGTATTTGGTCAGTTCGGCGACGCTGTGAATGTCCAGCTTGTTCATGATCTGTTGCCGATGCGTTTCCACCGTCTTGATGCTGATGTGTAGCGCCTCGGCGATCTGGCGGGTGGACTTGCCCTCCGCCATGGCCTGCAGCACCTCGCGCTCGCGCGCGGTCAGCACCGAGAAGGCCGAGGAAGCGTCCGACAGCCGGTGCACGTAGTCCTCCACCACGGCTTCGGTGACCGCCGGGCTCAGGTAAGACTTGCCGCTCAGCACGGCGCGGATGGCCCGCACCAGTTCCTCGAAAGCTGCGTCCTTGAGCACATATCCGGCGGCCCCGGCGGCCAGCATGCCCGAGGCGTACCTCCGGTCGGCGTACATGGACAGCGCCAGCACCCGCGCCTCGGGGCGGTCGGCGAGGATCTGCCGGGTGGCGTCCATCCCGTTGAGGTCCGGCATAGCCACGTCCATGACTACCAGATCGGGGCGATGCTTGCGGCATAATTCTACCGCCTGCCGCCCGTTGTCCGCCTCCGCGATGACCTCAAAGTCAGCTTCTTTTTCGAGGAGCATGCGCAAACCCTCGCGCATAATCTGATGATCATCGGCCAGCACGATTCGTACGGCCATAGTTCCAGCTCCTCGCGAAACAAGCCACGTGTCCGCACCACCCAGTTGTTTCTTCGTCGCCGCGAGTGAGATTCCTGCCCTCGGCTGTAACTTTCCCGCCACAGCGCCGCCTTCCCCGCCGCGATCCGGCAGGATTCTCCTTCCCCCGGGGCGAAGCGCACTCCATCCTGTCGCCGAGGTCGGCTGTCATGCGCGTGTGGGACTTGCCGCCGGAGAAGCTATGCCCTCGCCACCTGCTGGCCGAGCACTATGAGATTCACACCCTCTGGTCGGTGCTGACCCGGGGCCTGTCCGGCTGGTCGCATCACCCGGAAACCTTGCGGTGGCAGGGCCGCCTGGCCGCCCTCTATGCGCGCCATCAGGCCGACGTAGCCGAAATGGAGCGCCGCGGCTACCACCATCGCTCGCCCCTAGACGCCACGCTGGCGACCGGCGAGAGCATACAGACCGAGTACAAGGACGCACCGGCCGAACAACTGCGCCAACTGCGCGAAAAATGCGCCGCCTGCCGGGAACGTTTCGCCGATTTCAACCTGCCCACCGGGGAGCTTCACCATGACTGACGCCACCGCCCGCCGCGCCGAACTCTACTCCCTCCTGGGGGACCTGCCGCCCCGGGACTATCCGCTTTCCGTCGAGACCGTGCTGGTGGAGGAGCGGGACGGTTACCTCCTGGAGAAGCTGCAGCTCGACCTCAACGGGATCGAGCCGGTGCCGGCGTATTTCGCCCGGCCGCTGCAGCTTTCCGGCCCCGCGCCCACCGTCATCTACCATCACGCCCACGGCGGCGACTACGAGCTGGGCAAGGACGAGTTGCTCCGCGGGCGGCCCGCCCTCGAAGACCCGCCGTATGCGGTGGAGCTGACCCGCCGCGGCTACTGCGTCTTCTGCGCCGACACCTGGGCCTTCGGCGAGCGCCGGGGCCGCACCGAGAGCGCTATTTTCAAGCACATGCTCTGGCACGGTCAGGTGATGTGGGGGATGATGGTCTACGATAGCCTGCGCGCCACCGACTACCTGACCACCCGCCCGGAGGTGGACGCCACGCGCCTGGCCGCGCTGGGCCTGTCCATGGGCAGCACGATGGCCTGGTGGCACGCGGCGCTGGACGAGCGCGTCCGCGTCTGCGTGGACCTCTGCTGCCTCACCGACTTCCACGCCCTGATCCAGTCGCAGGGCCTCGACGGGCACGGGATCTACTACTACGTCCCCCGGCTGCTCCCGCACTTCACCACGGCGGAGATCAACGCCCTGATCGCCCCCCGGGCGCACCTGTCCTGCAACGGCAACTACGACCGACTCACCCCGCCCGCGGGCCTGGACCGCCTCGACGCCGCGCTGCGCCAGGTCTACGCCGCCGCCGGCGCGCCGGAGGCCTGGGAGATGGTCCGCTACGACACCGGCCACTTCGAAAACGCCGACATGCGGGCGCGGATTGTGCGCTGGCTGGAGCAGTGGCTCTAGGGGTCTGCCGTGGCCGTTTGTAGGGCGGGGGCTCGTACCCCGCCGGACTAACGTTTGCTTACCGACGGCGGGGTACGAGCCCCCGCCCTA
>DASXVN010000013.1:0-1651 GCA_036504235.1 Armatimonadota bacterium
GTACCGGCCGGACTTGACCACCCGGTCCTGCCGCAGACGGTGCGGTCGTCCTGCCCGCACAACTCCGAGGAGCCAGGCGCGGTCGACATCAGGGCCGCCCAACGCGGGGGAGGCGGTGACCCAATCCCGCAGCATCATCGACGCGGCCGACAGCCTCCTGCCCAACCTCAGCTTGTTCAGCTGAGCTGTCTGCACACTCCTGCCCACTCCTGCCCAGCAGGGACCAATCTGCCCCGGAGATGTTGTGCAAGGCTCCGGGTACGACAGTGGCTCTGACTATCTTGCCTAGTCAGAGCCACTGTCGCGTTGTGTCCGAGAGAGGACTTGAAACTTCGTGGAGCCCTCGCATGACCCTGGGTTGACTAGGGGATTGACCGGCCCGGATACCCCCTGCGGTATCGGGTCGTGGGGAAGACGTGGGGAATGCGATCCGAGAAACGACCCTGCGGTGGAGCTGCGCGCCGACCACACGCCGAGAATACCCGCGAGCTGTGGCGTCGCCGAGGGGTAGCTGGCCCGACCCTCCCTGATTCCGCCGCAACCTTCGTTGATCGGCCGTGGACCTCGGGCGCGAGGCGAAACCCGTTGAGCGGCGCGTCACGGCAGGCGCCGGTCTATCCCGCGGAGGAGCCTGCCGAGAAGGGGGCGCTCGTGGAGCCGGAGTCGGATGACCTGGTCGCGACCTGCGCCCACGACGCCACGCAGGTGTCCGCCGAAACTGGGATTGCGGGCGTCGTGGGCAGCCTTCGATCGGCGGCCCAGGTAGGTGGAGCACTGCAAGCACACGACCGTTTCAGGGTGCGCGCCCAGGTGGATCAGATCCGCTGAGGGGTAGGGGTTGCCGCAGCACCAACAGTCCTCAGTGACGGTGTTGTGGCCGGTGTCGGGGACTGTGGTCAACGGAGTCTTCCTTGGTCAGAGATAGCGGCAGACCTGGTCGGCGCTGCAGGTGTCGGGCTCGATCTGGGAGGCCCGGTCGCGAAGTTGGGCAATGGTCTCGCGCATCACCAAGAGCTGCTGGATCTGTTCATCCAGGTTGGCGAGGCGGGTCTCGAGCAGGTCTCGGACGTGCTCGCACGGCACCTGGCCCCCGTCCCGTACGTCGAGGATCTGACGGATCTGGGCCAGGGTCAGCGCGGCGGTCTGCCCACGGTGAATGAAGTCCACACGGGCGAGCGCGTCGGGGGTGTAGTCGCGGTAGCCGGCGGCGGTCCGCTCGGCAGGCGGCAGCAGGCCTTGGTCTTCGTAGAACCGCAGCGTCTTGGTGGTGGTGCCGGCGGCCCGTGCAAGTTCTCCGATTCGCACTATCTTCTCCTGGTTGCCCGCGGGGCTTGACCTTCCCCTGCGCTGGAAGGTCCAGTATCACCTCAGCAGAGAAGAATCCCAAGTGACTGCGGAGGACCGAATGAACCGGCACAAGGTGGATCTCGCGGTGATCGGATCGGGAGGTGCGGCCTTCGCCGCGGCTATCCACGCGACCACCCTCGGCAAGCGTGTGGTGATGATCGAGCGCAGTACGCTCGGCGGCACCTGCGTCAACACTGGCTGCATCCCGTCCAAGGCCCTCATTGCCGCCGCCGAGGCCCGGCACGTCGCGGCCGATGCAGCCCGATTCCCCGGGATCAGCGCTACCACCGGCCCGGTGGACATG
>DASXVN010000014.1:0-34348 GCA_036504235.1 Armatimonadota bacterium
TACGTCCCCCGCCGTCGCTGCCCTAGGTTAGCGCTAGCCGCGGCGGGGGACGTAGCCCCCGCCCTACAGGGGGAAACGGCCCGGCGTTCAGCCGCCACGTCCGGGCTAACGGTACGGAATCACCGTGAGCTTCATGTCATCCACGAGGAAATCCGCCTGGTCGGACTGGATCGCAAAGGAGCAGCCGGCGTACTCCATGTCGGGGTTGAGGCAGCCGCGGATTACGGAGAGCGTCTGCCACTCGCCGGTTAGCTCTATGCCCTTGCCGCCGTAGTAGCTCCAGTTATTGTCGCGCAGCCACCACCAGATCATGGGCTGAAGCTTGCCAGTGCCCTTGACGCGGAAGGAGAACTCGGTCAGGCAGTTGTCCAGGTTGACCGGGCGGCTGTTGAAATAGGGGAAGACATAGCCCGCGCCGGGCCGCACCAGGTGCAGGTAGCGCCGGCCGTCCTGCTCGACGATCTCTGGCTTGAGGTCCCCCACGCCGAACACCTTGGGCCCCGGCGCGTATGGCCCGAGGGGGGCGGTGCGGAAGTTGTCCAGGGGAAGCAGGTTCCGGCCGATCAGGGCACGGGTAGCCGGGGTCCCGTTCAGGGGGCCGCGGGGGATTAGCCGCAGCGACTGGAACACCACCTGCGGACCGGGCGGGAGAGGGTCCGGCGAGTTGCTGACCCCGATCCAGACGATCATGCGGTCGGCGCCGGGGGGGACCATGAAGTCCTGCTCGACCAGCGGCATCCCCGGCTGGGCTTCCCGGTAGGTGAACAGCGTTTCATACCCCAGCGGCCGGGCCCCGCGGAAGAAAGTGGCGCCAAACAGCACCATGAACTTGCTGTCCAGCTTCTTGGTGGCCCGGAAGGAGAGCGCGTAGCGGTAGCCCCCCGCCACGGGGAAGGGCCCCGCGCCACAGTAGCGGTAGCGGGTGGGCGGGTCCGCGGCCGGGATGCTGAACTTCATCAACCCCGCGTCCCGGGTGAAGACCCGGTCATAGGCGATATATTCAGCGTCGGTGGTGGTGTCAATGTTGCCCGCCCGCCACCGGGTCTCGTTGAGCCCCAGTTTCGAGGCAAAGACGTCAATAGTCGCCGGCGCGGCGAGGACGGGGGCCAGGGCCGAGGCGAGCAGAATCAGCGACAAGGTGAGGATACGGGCGATGCGCGGCATGTGGTTCTCCTTGGGCGGGACCAGATAAGCGAACGCGGGTCAATTCGGCAGAAGGAGGGCGAGGTCCTTGGAGGGGGGGAGAAACGGCAACGGCGGGGAGCCTCACCCCTGCCCCTCTCCCTGCGGGAGAGGGGACGCCGGAACGGCACGGGCGGGCCGTTGCCGTTGTAGGGGCGGCGGTTGGCCCGTCCGCGGGACAATCTCCGCCCGCGGGTTCCACTGATGCACCTGGAGGGGATGGTTGTAGCTCTACCGCTAGGCGCGGGCGGAGATTGCGGGCAGACCCGCAAATTCCGCCCCTACGACGGCAGAGGCAAACGGCTTCCCGACCTGGCCCAGTGGCAGCCCCCACCGGCGAGACGCCGGTGCCACTGACGGCCAAGGCTAACGGCCGGCGGGGGACGTAGCCCCCGCCCTACAAACGGCCAACAGCGGCCGTTACTCCCCGCACGTCTCCGAGTCGATCTTCAGGTAGAGCTGGCGCGGGTTGTCGTAGAGCACGCGGCGGGCCATTTCCTCGGCGGTGGAGCGGTTGAGCAGGTCCTCCTCGACCATGTCGCTCAGGGCCAGGGCCAGGCGGTTGCGGGTGAGCGTGGACTTGCCGTAGACCCACTCTACGCAGTAGGCGTCGGAGAAGAAGGCGTTCCACTTGGTCATGGGCAGCATCTCCAGCCGGTCGCGGAAAAACTCGGTGAGGGTGCTGGGCGTGAAGGCCGACCACCAGCCGCCGGATACCCACAGGTTGGGGTAGTGGCGAGCCAGCACCGCGGCCTCGTGGCTCAGCAGGCGCGTGCCCAGGAACAGGTCAAACTGGGTCTCCGCGTAGCGGGAGAAGAAGGGCACCAGGGCGCGCAGGAACTCGGGCCGGTAGTAGCTGACGTGCGGGCCGCCCGGCTCCATGCGATCTACCCCGCAGAAGAGCTGCACGACGATCCCCAACTCGCCGCAGACCTCGGCGACGCGCTCGGCGGCGAAGGAGACCAGTTCGTCCTGCTCGGTCTGCTCCATGTGCGTGGAGGCCAGGCTGCGGTGCAGCAGGGTCTCGGCGCGGCCCTCGTCCACCTGGGTATAGGTCCAGCTTTGCGGCGCCCAGACATGCAGCGCCCGGATCTTCTCCGCCGCGACGAGGAAGCGGACGTTCGCGTCAATGGCCTCCGCCAGACCCGCGGCGGAGGTGATGGGACCGTCGCCGATTTTGGCGAGGCACTGCTGAGTGTTGCCCTGCAAGCCGGGGCAGAACATGTACTCGCCCGTCTCGTAGAGGAAGTAGCGCTCCGGCACCCGGGCCGGCATGTGGAAGGGCGCGCTGACCTGGTCCACGCCGGCCTGATCCAGCACGTGGCGCTCCCAGTTGGGGTCCTCCACGTGCGCCTCCACCGCGGCGTATAGCCACTCCCAGTTGCCCTCGTCCACGTACTCGTCGCGGAAGCCGTACAGGTCGCGCGCCAGGTTGGCAAAGCACCAGTAGTTGACGGTATTGCGGACCAGCTTGAAGTAGGGCGCCACGCGGCGCACCTGCTCGCGGGGGTCCATCGTGGAGACGCGGTAGTCCTCCATCGGCGCCCCCACGGCCAAGAGGTCGAAGCGCAGCCAGTGGTAGGAGAGAATCTCGGCCAGACTCCGGGCCTGCCAGACGCCCTTCACCCCCTGGTGGGAGTGGACGTCTACGGCCGGGGTCTCCTGCACCAGACTGCTGAAGTAGTTATCGGCCATCGCGGTTCATTGCTCCTTGCCTGAGGGATACCGTCCCGCCACCGTCCTAAGACGGGGTTCCTTCCGGGATCGGAAAGGTCCTGCCTCGCCTACCGAGGAAGCCGCGAGGGGGTGGGCGCGCCCTTCTCCCTGTCCCTCGACTCGTGTATAATGCCGGGGACAGTTCAAGGGACGTGCGTCACGCCCAAAAGCTCACCCGCAAGGACCCGCGAGGCGCGCTTTCTCGTCTAAATGAGTAGAGACAGACTATTTGCAGCCGCCCTCCGGCTCCGCCGGAGCCTGCTTGGCTGCCCCAAGGACCCGCCCCATGAGAGTACTGGACCAAGGTCGGGAGTCAACTTCCCACCCGGAATTCGTGGACCTGATCTGCGAGCTTTCCGGCGAGGATGTCCGCAAGTGCTACCAGTGCGGCAAGTGCACCGCCGGCTGCCCCGCGATGGAGGAGATGGACCTGGCGCCCTCCCAGGTGATGCGCGGGGTGCAGGCCGGGCTCAAGGACCTGGTGCTGGACAGCCGCAGTATCTGGTGCTGCGCGGGCTGTCAGACCTGCGCGGCGCGCTGCCCCAAGGGGCTGGACCTCTGCCACGTGATGAAGGCGCTCACCAGCGAGGCCTACGCCGAGGGGCGCACCTCCGCGGCGCCGGATGTGGTGGCCTTCCACCAATCCTTCATGGACACGGTCGGTGTGCTGGGCCGCAACTATGAACTGGGCATGATCGGCCTGATGAAGCTGCGCACCCGCAACTTCTTCCAAGATATCGGCCTGGGAATGAAGCTATTTGCCAAAGGTAAGATTAACTTACTTCCCGACTACGTGAAGGGCAACGCCGAGGTGCGGCGGCTGATCCGCGAGAGCCTGGCGAAACGCCCTCACACCGGCGAGACGCCGGTGCCACCGGTCGCGCAGGGAGGGGGATCGCTTTGACCATCGCCTACTTCCCCGGTTGCTCGGCGGCCTCGACGGGCCGTGAGTTTGCGGAATCTACCGAGGCGCTTTGTGAGGCGCTGGGGCTAGCCCTGGTGGAAATCCCGGACTGGAACTGCTGCGGCGCGACCTCCGCGGGCGTGCTCAGCCCCCATATGAGCGCGGCGCTGAACTCGCGCAATCTCAAGCAGGCGGCGGCTCTGGACGCGCCGATTCTCGCGCCCTGCGCCGCCTGCTACAACCGCCTCAAGACCGCGCAACTGGAACTGCGCGAGAAGCCGGCGCTGGCCGCGGAGTACGAGGTCCCGGCCAAGGCGCTCAACACGCGCATCATGAACCTGCCGGAGATGCTGCTGGAGTACCCCGGCCTGGAGCGGCTGGCGGAAATGGTGAAGGTGGACCTGAGCTACCTGCACCCCGGCGCGTACTACGGCTGCCTGATGCTCCGGCCGCCCAAAGCGGTGCAGTTTGACGATGCCGAGCAGCCGACCAGCATGGAGCGCATCCTGACGGCGGTGGGGCTGCACCCGGTGGACTGGTGCGCCCGCACCGAGTGCTGCGGCGCCTCCCTGGCCAGCACCCGGCCCGGCTACGTCACCAACCAGGTAGGCAAGATCGTCTCCTGCGCCAAACGCAGCGAGGCCAACTGCCTGGTAGCGGCCTGCCCGCTGTGCGTGCTGAATCTAGAAAGCCGCCAGGCGGAGCCCGAGCCGCTGCCGGTGTTCTACCTAAGCGAAATAGTAGCGGCGGCGATAGGCGTAGCCCCGGAAAAGCTAGGCACACAGCGACATTTGTTGAGCAAGGCGCTGGTCGGGGCGAAAGGGCACTAGGAGGCGAGGATTATGAACCGGACCTATACCGCAGTATTGCGATCTGAGCCGGAAGGTGGCTTTACCGTTTTCGTGCCGGCGCTGCGCGGTTGCGTGACTTACGGCAAAGACGTGCCCGACGCTCTCCGCGCCGCCACGGAAGCCATTGAATGCTACCTGCTGGGACTTCAGGACCTGGGAGAAAAGATACCCGTCGAGGGCAAAGAGCTGACTTTGCTCAGGAGCGAAATGGCCGGAGCGCTGCTTCCCTTCCGGGTTGCGGTGGAGATTCCGCAGGAGGTCGCCGAGGTTGCCTAAGCTTCCTCGCGTATCCGGCAAGAGGCTCGCTCGTGTGCTGGAGAAGGCCGGATTCCGGACGGTGCGAATCCGGGGCGATCACGCCTTTATGGCCCACCCGGATGGTCGCCGCGCCGTGGTGGTTCTTTCGGGCGGGACGCTCCCGGTGGGAACAATTGCCGGGACGATTGCGGAAGCCGGGCTGACCAGTGCGGACTTGCGGAGGTTGTTGGATTAGCAGATCAGCGGAGGAGGCGAGGGCCGACGTGAAACTCACGTATACGGTCGTGCTGACCAGAGAGTCCAACGGGACCTACACCGTCGAGGTCCCGGCCTTGCCCGGCTGCCTGACTTTTGGCGAGACCGTGGCGGAAGCGTTGCTGATGGCGGAGGACGCTATCCAATTGTTCGTCGAGGCCCTGGGGGCGAAGGGGAAACCTGTGCCGGCCGCCACGGGTGCCTAAGCCGTTGCAGGGGCGGCACCTACGCGTGCCGCCCGCTCGGCGCGACGCAGGGGGGCGTGCCGGCGCGTTCTCATTATGGAAGCAAGTTAGTGGTGGGCGCGGGCGGCGGACGTAGCCGCCGCCCCTACGCGGAAATGACACGAGCTGGACTGTGCTACCCGAGAGACAGGCGAGACGCCTGTCCTACTGAACATCTGACTGAGTGAACAACTATGGCAAGAACTGGTGTGTTTGTCTGTCATTGCGGAACCAATATCGCCAAGTCGGTGGACGTTAAGCGCGTTGCCGAGGAGGCGGCCAAGTTGCCGGGCGTGGTTTTCGCCAGCGACTATATCTATATGTGCTCCGGGCCGGGGCAGGACATGCTGCGTGAGGCTATCGCCGAGCACAAGCTGGATTCCGTGGTGGTGGCCTCCTGCAGCCCGCGGCTCCATGAGCCGACCTTCCAGAAGTGCGTGGAGGGCGCGGGGATTAACCCCTACCTGATGGAGATGGCCAACATCCGGGAGCAGGTCTCCTGGGTGCACGGCAAGGACGAGGGCGCTACCGAGAAGGCTCTGGACCTGGTGCGTAGCGCCGTCGCCAAGGTCCAGCGCAACGCGCCGCTGTTCCCGCAGGAGCTGCCCGTGACCAAGCGCGCGGTGGTGATCGGCGGCGGCATCGCCGGGATTCAGGCCGCGCTGGACATCGCCGACGCCGGGGTGGAGGTCATCCTGGTCGAGAAATCGCCCTCCATCGGCGGGCGCATGGCCCAGTTTGACAAGACTTTCCCCACGCTGGACTGCGCGGCGTGTATCCTGACGCCCAAGATGGTGGAGGTCGCCTCCAATCCGAACATCACCCTGATGACCTGGTCGGAAATCGAGAAGGTCGAGGGGTTCGTGGGCAACTTTGAGGTTACCATCCGGCGCAAGGCGCGCTACGTAGACGAGGAAGCCTGCATCGGCTGCGGCGACTGTTGGGCTAAGTGCCCGGTCAAGAACATCCCGGCGGAGTTCCAGGCCGAACTGGGGCCGCGCACCGCCATCTATCGGCCTTTCCCGCAGGCGATCCCCAACGTGCCGGTGATTGATAAGGAGAACTGCATCTACCTGACCAAGGGCCGCTGCGGCGCTTGCGCCAAGGCCTGTCCCAAGCAGTGCATCCACTACGACGACGAGGACAAGCTGGTAACGGTGCAGGCGGGCGCGGTCGTGGTGGCCACCGGTTTTGAGGTCGAGCCGGGCAAAATCTATGGCGAGTACGGCTACGGCTCGCACCCGGACATCATCACCGGCCTGCAGTTTGAGCGCATGGTCAACGTCTCCGGCCCCACCGGCGGGCACATCGTGCGCCCCTCCACCTGGGACGCCAAGAAGCAGGAGGGGCAGGAGCCTAAGACCATTGTCTTCCTCCAGTGCTGCGGCTCGCGCGACGAGGAGAAAGGCGTGCCCTACTGCTCCAAGGTCTGCTGCATGTATACCGCCAAGCAGGCGCTGCTGCTCAAGGAGAAGATGCCCAACACGCAGGTGTACATCTTCTACATTGATATCCGCGCGGCCGGCAAGGGCTACGAGGAGTTCATCAACCGCGTGCAGGACGAGTTCCAGGCCAACTACATCCGGGGCCGCGTCTCCTCGATTGTGCCCGAGGGCGATCACCTGGTCGTGCGCGGCGCGGATACGCTGCTGGGGCGGCAGGTGGAGATTGACGCCGACCTGGTGATCCTGGCTACCCCGCTGCTGGCGCGGAAGGACTCCGCCGATATCGCTCGGCAGCTCTCCATCCAGGTGGACAAGTACGGCTGGTTCACCGAGGCCCATCCCAAGCTGCGCCCGGCCGAAACGCTGACCGACGGCGTGTTCCTGGCGGGCGGCTGCCTCTTCCCGCGGGACATTCCCGAGTCGGTGGCCTCCGGCGGCGCGGCCGCGGCCAAGGTCGTGGACCTGCTCTCCAAGGACCATCTGCTCTCGGTGCCCACGGTCTCGATGATTGACGCCGACCTGTGTGCCGGGTGTCTGACGTGCGTGCGCGTCTGCCCCTTCGGCGCCATTGAGGAAGCCGAAATCGAGAACCCGCGCACCCACGAAAAGCGCAAGGTGGCCAAGGTCAACGAGGGCCTCTGCAAGGGCTGCGGCACCTGCGCGGTAGCCTGCCCCTCGGGCTGCGCGACCCTGCGCGGCTTTACCGACGAGCAGATTCTGGCGGAGGTGGATGCCTTGTGCGTGTAGGGGGCCTCACCCCCTGCCCCTCTCCTGGCAGGAGAGGGGGGTAACGGAGCGAGCGATGCAAGTATCCGGTTAACCCGCAAAGGTAACTAACATGGCAACCGAAACAACCGACCAACCCACGACAACCGAACCTGCTCCCTTCCAGCCGCGGCTGGTGGCGATTTTGTGCAACTGGTGCTCCTACGCCGGGGCCGATTTGGCCGGGTCCTCGCGGATCCACTATCCGGCCTCGCTGCGCATCGTACGGGTGCCCTGCTCGGGGCGGATTGACCCGCTGTATGTGCTGCGGGCCTTCGAGCGCGGCGCCGACGCGGTGCTGGTGGCGGGCTGCCATCCCGGCGACTGCCACTACGCCGAGGGCAACTACTACGCCCGGCGGCGGCTGACCATGCTCCAGGAACTGCTGCGCTTTGCCGGGGTGCCCGAGGAGCGCTTCTACTTCCGCTGGGTCTCGGCCGCCGAGGGGCCGGAATTCGCGCACCTCATTTCCGAGATCACCGAGAAGGTCACTCCCCTCGGCCCCTACAAGCCCGAGGCGCACGAGAAGTTTGAGCTGCCGGAAGACCTGCTGGCCGAACTGAACGCCCTGGACGAGACGACGCCGGAGTGCGCGCACGGGGCGGAGGCCGAGGCGACGGAAGCGGAGCCGGAGACCTAAGCGGTCCGCGAGGAACGAGGCCGAACCCATGAAATGGGAGCGGTACAAAGACGATAGCGACTTTTACACTACGGTGATGCGCTGTGCGGTCCCCGGCGGCTGGCTGGTGCGGGTGCTCTCGGGGACGAACGACAGCTTGGCCTTCTACCCGGACCCCGCGCACATCTGGGACCCGAACGAGGAACCGCTCCCGGCCGGGACCGGCAACGAAGCCACCGGGTGAACACGAAAGAGATGAGCATGCAATCACACAGCCCTGAACTGATCCGCTACGTCCACGGGCGCCCGGTGCTGCTGCATGAGGGCGAGCCGGTGTCGCAGGCCGCCTACTGCGACTACATCATCAAGGACGACTGGGAGGACCGGATCCGAGAGTTCGCCGATAACGGCGTGCGGGTCTTCTACGTGCGCTTGCACCAGGAAGAGGACAAGGAGCTGTGGGGGATCCCGCCGGCGGAGCGCCTGCAGGATTGGGGCGCGGCGCGGCTCCGCCTGGCGGACCAGGTCGAGTATATCCTCTCCGTGCGGCCCGACGCGCAGTTTGTGATCCGGCCCAACTGCACGCCCCCGGCGGAGTGGCTGACGAAGTATCCGGAAGAGGTGCAGACGGACGAGGACGGCCACACCTACCCGGACGCCTGTCCCGCCTCGGAGCGCTATCTGGCCGACATGGTCGTCTTTCTGCAGCGGTTGGTGCGGCACTGCGAGTCTCAGCCGTGGGGCGAGCGCGTCCTGGGTTATCTGGAGGCCTCGTACGGCGAAGGCTGCACCATGCTGACCATCAGCGGGAAGATGTTCGACTGCGCCCCGCCCAGCGAGGCGGGCTTCCGCGCCTGGGTCCAGACGAGTTACGCCACCGACGCGGAACTGCAGGCGGCGTGGGGCGACCCGGCGGTGAACCGCGCGACGGCGAGCGTGCCCCGCGACCGCGACTGGCTCGAGAAACGGGCGCACGGGACGCCGACCATTAAGGGCGAGCCGCAGGGCATGTTCTCGCTGCCCAGCGGGAGGAACCTCGAGGCGCCGGGGCTGTTCCACTGGATTGAGCCCGCCCAGGCGGCCCGCGAGCACGACTACTGCCGCTTCCTGCGGGAGGTCTTCACCCACAAGTATCGCCTGGCGGCGCGCACGCTCAAGGAAACCTGCGCGGAGTTCGGCCGGGAGCGCTGGGTGGGCTTTGACATCACCAAGCAGCCGCTCATGGGCTGGCAGATTCTGTCGGCCTTCGACGGCCTCGGCGACGGGCAGAGCTTCGGCAATCTCCTGCTGCTCTCCGGGTCCTACGATACGGCGGAGCTGCTCGACGATCCCCATATTGACCTGATCTTCACGCCCGCCGACTATCACGCGCGGACCCTCGGGTTTGCCTACGAGGCGGAGGGCGTGACCGACTCGATGCTGCTGCGCGGCAAGACGATGATCATCGAAAACGACGCTCGCAACTACGTGGGCGAGGGCATCATTGACCAGGGCGCCTTCCGCGACGACCGGGAAGTCGAGGCGGGTCTCACCCGCAACGCGGCGCTGACCCTGTCGCGCGGGATTCAGTCGTACTGGTGCAACGTGGGGAGCTCGTACTTCCATGCGCCGGGGATTCAGCGAACCATCGCGAAGCTGACGCCGCTGCTGGACCGGCTGAACGAGTATCCGCACCGCGAGACGCGCGACGCGCTGGCCTTCGTGATTGACGACGAGAGCCTGTTCACGGAGGACTTCACCTCCGGCTACCAGACGCTGGCGGTGATCTGGCAGCGGATTCTGGGGCTGGCGCACTGCGGCGTGCCCTACCGGATTTATCTGTTCAGCGACCTGACCAAGGACATACCGAACTACCACACCTGGCTGTTCCCGGACCTCTTCGTCGTGAACGAGGAGCGCCTGGCGCTGCTACGCGAGAAGGTCTTGCGCGACGGCAACCTGGCGATCTTCGGGCCGGCTTCCGGCATCAGCGACGGGCGCTATCTGGGCGCGGAGGGCGCGAGCGCCCTGCTCGGCGTGCCGATGGAGCTGATCCCGCGCACCACGCCGCGCCACGTGATCGTGCAGGACTACGGACACCCGATCAGCCGGGAGCTGCCGGCGAGCTTCACCTACGGCGACAGCCTGCCCTACGGACCGACGCTGATGCCCGGCGACCGCGCCGTGGAAAATGGCGGCGGCGTGCCGCTGGGCCACGCGAGCGCCAGTTGGTTCATCAACCGCACCGGCCTGTTCCTGAAGGAATTCGGCGCGGGCGCGGCGGGCAACGGCCGATCGGGAGCGCGGGGCGCGGACGACTACGGGGTGCTGTGGAGTTGCGCCCTGCCGCTGCCCAGCAACCTGCTGCGGGCCGCCGCGCGCTACGCGGGCAGCCACATCTGGTGCGAGGAAGATGACGTGATCTACGCCAGCGACTCGCTGGCCGCCCTGCACAGCGTCAAGGCCGGCCCCCGCACCTTGCGGCTGCCGCGGGCCTGCACGGTGCACGACGCGCTGACCCAGGAGAAGCTGGGCGAGGGCCTGACCGAGATTCGCCTGGAGATCAACCCGCCGCAGACGCGGATCTTCACCTTGGAGTAGACGCCCGTCCTACCGAACATTATGACAAACGAAACCGAACAACTCAGAGAGACCTGCAAGCGCCTGCTGGGCGAGGGGACGGTGGTCAAGGTCATCGGCTACCGCCAGGGGCGGGCGACCTACCACGTCTCCCCGCTCTTCGCCACCACGCCCGAGCAGTGCGACAAACTGGTCCTGACGCCCTTCTGCACCCAGAATCTGACGCGCTACCTGCGGGGCCTCAAGCCCGAGGACGGGAAGGTCGCGGTGGTCGTCAAGGGCTGCGACGCCCGGGCGGTCAACACGCTGCTCTCCGAGCACCAACTGCTCCGCGAGCAGGTCTACCTGCTGGGCGCGCCCTGCACCGGACTGGTGGATGTGGACAAGCTGGCCGCCCACGTGCCGCTCGGTCAGGTGCAGGAGGTCCGCGTCGAGGAGAACCAGGTGATCGTCAAGACGGCCGAGGGCGAGAAGCGCTTCCCTGCCACGGAAATCCTGGAGGACACCTGCTTGGTCTGCTCCTACCCCAACCCGGTGGTCTATGACGAACTGCTGGGGGCCGAGACGCCCGCGCGCAATCCGGAGGGCGAGGACGCCGAACTGGAGCGCTTGGAGGCCATGTCCCCCGCCGAGCGGGAGGAGTATTTCCGGGCGGCCTTCTCGCGCTGCGTGCGCTGCTACGCCTGCGTGCGGACCTGCCCGATGTGCTACTGCACGACCTGTTTCGCGGTGCAGACCAAGCCGCAGTGGGTCCCCCGGACGGTTGGCGGCGAGGAAAACGAGATGTTCCAACTGGGCCGGGCCATGCACCTGGCGGGCCGCTGCGTAGGCTGCGGCGGCTGCGACCGAGTCTGCCCGGTGAACCTGCCCCTGCGAGTGCTCAACGCGAAAATGGCGCGCGAAATGAAAGCAGCCTACGACCACGTAGCGGGCCTAGACGCGGAGAAAGAGCCGCCCCTGGCGGTCTTCCAGAGCCAGGACCGGGACGCGGCGGGTGGGCACTGAAGGCGTAAGCGAGGATGACCATGTTGGATTGCCAACTGGAGCAAGCATATAGTGAAGCGGAATGGCAGGCCTTCGTAGCCTGCGCCCGCGAGGGCATGGAGAGCGGCGAACGTCTCGACGATGAGTTCTACCCGAAGATCGCCGGGCACGGGCGATCCGACCGGGAAGTGGCTCTCGCCGTGCGCCGCAAGGCGTCGCTGGTAACCTATGAGAAAGATGGCGCCGGGAAGCTCGCGGTGTGGGATCCGGACAGTAAGATCTTCGTGATCGCGAGACTACCCTCAGGCAGCATCTTCAATGCTTTCAAGGTTCAAGATTTTGACGAATATGTGAAAGGGCTAGAGGGAAGGGTGCTGAAAAGATGAAGACAAAGGACTGGGAAGACCATCTGCGTCAGTATGCGCTGGCCTCGAAGATTGCGGCCGCTCCATACTCGCCGGATGCTTTTGAAGAGATGCTGGCGTTCTTGCTGAGCCGCAAGGCCCTCGCTGAGGTGCCGGAAGCGCAAGTCCGACTGCCAAGGCTGGACCGCGTCTTCGCGAGAGCCCTCTCCCGAACGAGTCCTCGTTGGGGAAAAGAGATCAAGCTCCTCAGTACTCGTTGCTCCTTTGCCCAGGCCGCTTGGTGGCAGAGCATCCTCAGAATGTCCGCCGACGAGAAACCGAGAACTGGGGGAGAAGTGGTCGTCCGCACAGGCCTCAAGACCCGACCTGCAAGATGAAAACCTACCTCCTCCCTAAAGACCAACTGAACGACTGGCTGCTGCGCGTTAAGGCGCAGCGTACTCTGTTTGCGCCGCTGGCGGATGCTGCCGGGGTGCTGGACTGGCGCGAGGTTTCTGACCCCGCGCAGATCGTCCTGGCGCCCGGCGTGCCCGAACTGCCGCTCAAGAAGCTCTTCTTCCCGCCCAGCGAGGTCATGCTGCGGTTCGGGTACCGGAGCGAGCAGGCCGCGGTGGCGGCGGTCGCGCCTCCGGCGGAGCCCTTTGCGGTGTTCGGCGTGCGGCCCTGTGACGCGCTGGCCACGCAGGTGGCGGACCTGGTGTTCCTGGCCGGCCTGCCCGACCCCTACTATCAGGCGCGGCGCGAGGCGGGGCTGATCATCAGCGTCAACTGCGCCGAGCCCGCGCCCGAGTGCTTCTGCGCCTCCCTGAACAACGCCCTGACCGAGGCCCCGGGCAGCGACGTGCTGCTCACCCCGCTGGGCGAGCAGTTCCTGCTGGAGGCGCTCACCGACCAGGGCGAGGCGCTGCTGGCAGAGACGGCGGCGGGCCTGGCGGAGGGCGGCGAGGCCGACCTGGCCGCCAAGGCCGAGGCGGTCGCGCAGACCGCGGCCCAGCAGATGCGCCGGGTGGACCTGGAGGGCCTCACCGAGCGCGTGCGCCGGTCCTATGGCGACGAGGCGTTCTGGAAGAGCCATACCGAGGCCTGTATCGGCTGCGGCGTGTGTACCTTCCTCTGCCCCACCTGCACCTGCTTTGACGTGCGCGACGACGCCGTCAGCGGGCGCGGCCAACGCTTCCGCTGCTGGGACACCTGCCAGTTCGCGGATTTCTCCAAGGAAGCCAGCGGCCACGACGCCCGCGCCCAGCAGTGGCAGAAACAGCGCAACCGCGTCTGCCACAAGTTCTGGTACTCCGTGGACCGCTGCGGCGTGCTCTCCTGCGTCGGCTGCGGCCGCTGCCTGCGCGGCTGCGCCGGGCATAGCGACATCGTGGAAATGCTGGCCGACCTCAACAAAGAACCGGTGACCGCCGATGAGTAGCCCCGTGGCCGACAACCGCGCCCACCCCTGCGCGCTGCAGAATAACGCCTACCTCCCGCACCTGGCGACCCTGACCCTGGTGCGCGAGGAGGGGCCTAACCTGATGACTTTCGAGGCCGAATTCCAGGACCCGGAGACCGCGCGGAGCTTCACCTACATGCCGGGCCAGTTCCTGGAGATCGGCGTGCTGGGGGCGGGCGAGGCCCCCTTTGGGCTGGCCTCGGTGGCCGGACCGGGGCGGCCGATTCGCTTCTCGGTGCAGAAGATGGGCCTGGTCACCACCGCCCTGCACGGCCTGTCGGAGGGCGCGACCATCGCCGTCCGCGGCCCCTTCGGCAACGGCTTCCCGGTGCTGGAGCACAAGGGGAAGAACCTCGTCATCGTGGGCGGCGGCATCGGCCTGCCCCCGCTGCGCTCGGTGATTGACTACCTGCGCGAGCACCGCGCGGACTACGCCGACATCACGATCATCTACGGCGCGCGCAGCCCGCAACTGCTCTGCTACAAGGACTGCCTGACCGAGTGGGACGCCTGTTGCGACCTGGACCTGAAGCTGACCGTGGACAAGGCCGACGAGACCTGGCAGGGCAACGAGGGCTTCGTCCCGGCGTACCTGGAGCAGCTCAACCCCTCCCCGGAGAACGCGGTGGCCTACACGGTCGGCCCGCCGATCATGATCAAGTTCGTCCTGCAGAGCTTCGACAAAATCGGCTGGCCCCGCGCCCAAGTCTTCGCCAGCCTGGAGGCCAAAATGAAATGCGGCTTCGGCAAATGCGGCCGCTGCAACGTAGGCCCCAAGCTAGTCTGCATGGATGGCCCGGTGTTTAGTGCGGAGGAGCTGCAGGGGTTGCCGTGGATCTAGGGTAGTCAGTAGCGAAACGACCTAGTTAGCATCGCTCGCGACGCATGCAAAGGCAACGCTGACTCATGGGAACAACCCGCAACGCCATCCTATCCCAGGTGTTGATCTCGACAGCGGCCACACTGATAGCAAGCGGAGCTATTTCGCTGGTCACGTGGATTCGGCAAGGCCTGCCGTGGCTGTGGTTGAGCACCGTTAGGGAATGGCCCCTTGGCGCGGTGGCAGTGTTCGCGCTGACCTGGACCGTGGCCGCACGAGTAGCTGCCCGCCAGCGGATGATTCTGGCACTGAACGCTCGCGCACAGATAAGAAGAAACGCGCTATTCGGGTGGAAGAACCTTAGGGAGCTGGAGCACGCGGGAGTGTTGTGGATCATGCGTGTTCCTAAGGGTGCTCTCGACATGGACCTGCCGCCGCCGTACGGCCGCAGCGCGTCACGACTACTCGACGAGGTCGAGGCGTCATTCCCCCCCAGATGCCCGAAATGCCGAACAGAGCTTGAGGAAAGGGCATTGTTCATGGGAGGCTTCACATGGCGCTGTGTCGCCTGCGACTTTCGGAAGCGAAACAAAGAGAGCTATTGGTCCGAGCACGAGCGCGCGGCCAAGATAGGCAGGCGCATTGTCGAGTCGGACCTGGAACGTCGGGGACGGTGAGGATAGCTACGGGGAATTCCGGGGACACCGTACTTAATTCTGCCTGTTTTCCTCGTCACCAGTTCCCCTTGAGGCCCCCGGTGGCAGCCCCGGCCCAGCGAGCGGGCGGCAATTGCTCGCGGACGAGCAAAAGCCGCCCCTACGGGGAAACGGCCCCCCTCTCGTCCTCCCCGGTGTGCCGGCGAGGGCCCCGGTTAGCGGTACGCGAGGGCGGAGGTCGGAACCTCCGCCCCTACGGGAGAACGGCCCCCCCCTCTCGGCCTCCCCGGTGTGCCGGCGGGGGAGGCCCCGGTTAGCGGTACGCGAGGGCGGAGGTCGGAACCTCCGCCCCTACGGGGAAACGGCTGACGGGCGAGACGCCCGGCCTACCGGGACTCGAACCCTCTCCTGCCGCCCCTCGTCCTCGCTCGTAGCGATGCGGTGGGGGGACTTGCCCGTGCGGTTGCGTCATCTGGTGAGGGCGGCGCTGGGGGCTGCCGGCGCTGCCCCGAGACGGGCGGGACGCCTGTGCTACCACATCTAGTCCGGGGCGGACGCCAGGGACGAGCAAGCAGAGGGTAGCCGGGCCGCGAGGGGAGGGCGAGTCGTGCTCAGGGGGCTTTCGGCGGAAGAGGCGGTGGCGCGACTGCTGCGCGAGGGCGCTAATGACTTGCCCTCGGCCAAGCCGCGCAGCCTGCTGCAGGTCGTGCTCGACGTGCTGCGGGAGCCGATGCTGCTGCTCCTGCTGGCCGGCGGCGCGATCTACATGCTCCTGGGCGATCTGCAGGAAGCCCTGTCGCTGCTCGCGTTCGTCTTCGTAATCATCGGCATCGAGCTGTACCAGGAGCGGAAGACCGACAACGCCCTGCAGGCGCTCAAGAATCTCTCCAGCCCCCGGGCGCGAGTCGTGCGCGACGGGGAGGCGCGCTACGTTCCGGGGCGCGAGGTGGTGCGCGGCGATATCGTGCTGGTGGCGGAGGGCGACCGCATCCCGGCGGACGGGGCGGTGCGCGCGGCCACCAATCTCTCGGTAGATGAGTCGCTGCTCACCGGGGAGTCGGTGCCGGTGCGCAAGCGGGTCGGGGACGGCACTCGGGAAATCCCCCGGCCGGGCGGAGACGACGAGCCCTTCGTCTTCTCCGGCACCCTGGTCGTGCAGGGGCAGGCCACGCTGGAGATTCTGCGGATTGGTCTGCAGACCGAGATCGGCAAGATCGGCAAGTCGTTGCAGCAACTGGCGCCGGAGCAGACCGGTCTGCAGCAACAGACGAACCGGCTGGTGCGAGCCCTGGCCATTGCCGGCCTGGGCACCAGCACGATCGTCCTGCTCGTCTATGGCCTGGTGCGGGGGGATTGGCTGCGGGGCCTGCTGGCCGGAATCGCGCTGGCGATGGCCCTGCTGCCGGAAGAGATTCCGGTGGTGCTAACGATCTTCCTGGCCCTCGGCGCCTGGCGCATCTCGCGCCGGCACGTGCTGGCCCGGCGGATGCACGCGGTGGAGATTCTGGGGTCGGCTACCGTACTGTGCGTGGACAAGACCGGGACCCTCACGCTCAACTCCATGTCGGTCGGCGAACTGCGCACGGATCGCCTCACGTACCCGGTCACCCCCGAACCGGTCGCGCCGCTGCCGGAGGAGCTGCATGCGCTGGTGGAATTCAGCATCCTCGCCAGCCAGCGCAACCCCTTCGACCCCATGGAAAAGGCGCTCCACCAGTTCGGGCGCGAGTACCTCGCGAGAACGGAGCACCTCCACCAGGACTGGACCATCCTGCATCAGTACCCCTTGTCTCCCGAGCTGCTGGCGATCTCGCAAGCCTGGCGCTCGACGACCAGCGACGCGTATGTGATCGCGGCCAAAGGCGCGCCGGAGGCCATCGCCGACCTGTGCCACTTTTCCGAGGCGAAGCGCCACGCCCTGGCGGGCAGTATCAACGAGATGGCCGAGCAGGGGCTGCGGGTGCTGGGGGTAGCGTGCGCGGACGCGCCGGCCGAGGGCGCGCTGCCGAAGGTTCAGCACGACTTCGATTTCCGCTTCCTGGGACTGGTCGGCCTGATCGACCCGGTGCGGCCGGCGGTGCCCGCCGCCCTGGCCGAATGCGCCGCCGCGGGCATCCGGGTCGTGATGATCACCGGCGATTATCCCGCTACGGCGCGCAACATTGCTCGGCAGATTGGGCTGGCCTCACCGGAGACGGTCATGACCGGCGAGGAGATGATGCGCCTGGATGACGCCGCCCTGGGCGAGCGGGTGGGCCAGGTGAACGTCTTTGCCCGCATGGTGCCGGAGCAGAAGCTGCGGCTGGTCCAGGCGCTGCAGGCCGGCGGCGAGGTCGTAGCGATGACCGGCGATGGCGTTAATGACGCGCCGGCGCTGCAGGCTGCCGATATCGGCATAGCCATGGGCGGCCGCGGCACCGACGTGGCGCGCGAGGCCGCGGGGTTAGTGCTGCTGGAAGACGACTTTTCCTCCATCGTGGACGCCGTGCGGCTAGGCCGCCGCATCTACGACAATTTGCGCAAGGCGATGGCCTACATCTTCGCCATCCACATACCGATCGCGGGGCTGTCGCTGATCCCGGTGGTGCTGGGGTGGCCCCTGTTGCTGCTCCCGATCTACATCGTGCTGATGGAGTTGATCATCGACCCGGCCTGCTCGACGGTTTTTGAGGCCGAGCCGGAAGAGAGCAATGTGATGCGCCGCCCCCCGCGCTCCTCGCGCGAGTCCATCTTTGACCGCCGCACGCTGGTGATGAGTCTCGTGCAAGGCGCGTGCATCCTCGTGTTCAGCCTGGGCGTGTTCCTGCTGGCGCAACTGTGGGGCCGGGGGGACGCGGTGGCCCGGACCATGGCCTTCGTCACGCTGACGGTCGCCAACCTGACGCTCATCGTGACCAACGTGTCCTGGACGCGCAGCCTGGCGGCGACCTTGCGTTCGCCGAATCGCGCGATGTGGTGGGTGCTCGGGGGAGCGACCGTGCTCCTGGGCGGCTTGCTGAATATCCCCGAACTGGCCAGGCTCTTCCAGTTTGCCCGCCTCAGCTTCGCCCAGGTCGGCGCCTGCCTGGCCGCGGGCCTGGCCAGCGTTGTGTGGTTTGAGATCGTAAAAGGGGCGAGGCTGCGGCGGCAGACGCCGGCCCCGCCCTAGTCAAGGGCGAGAAGGGACTGCACATGAGACGACGGTGGCTGGTGATAGCGGCGCTGCTACTCGGGGCGGTCGCCGGAGGAGCGGCGCCGCCCCCCGAGGTCGCGCCCGGGATGACCTACGCCTTGGAGCGAGACGGGGCGGGGCCCTGGGCGGTCTTCGTGCTGAAGGTGGAGCGGTCCCGGCCCGAGTACCGGCTGGTGGGAACGCTGGCGCAGGATACGGTCGTGGGCCTGGAGACGGTGCCGGAGCAGGCCCGGCGCGTGCCGGAGACGGTGGGGCATCCGGTGGCGGCAATCAACGGTGACTGGTTTGAGTTGCCGGCCGGGCCCTATCAGGGGGACCTGCGGGATCTGCTGATCCGCAACGGAGAGCTAGTCAGCGACGCGGGACCCGGCGACTGTTTCTGGCTCGACCAACACGGGCAGCCGCAACTGGGGCCGGTGATCACCGAGCTGGCGGTGACTTGGCGGGACGGGACCCGGACGACGCTGGGGCTGAACCGGGCGCGCCGGGACGACGAGGCGTGCTGTACACGCCGGTCCTGGGCGCCTCGACGCGGACGAGGGGCGGGCGGGAGCTGGTGCTGGAGCGAGACGGCGAGGGGCCGTGGCTGCCGCTGCGCATGGGGCGGAGACGGTCGGCCCGGGTACGAGAGGTGCGGGAGGGCGGCGACACGCCGCTGGCACCGGAGACGATGGTGCTGTCGCTGGGTCCGGCGCTGGTCGCCAAGTTGCCGCCGCTGGCCCCGGGCGCGACGGTGGCGCTCACGGTGGCCTCGGAGCCGGACCTGACGGGGGTGGAACTGGCCCTGGGGGGCGGGCAAACGCTGCTGCGGGAGGGGAAGGCGCCGGACTTCGGCGCCGGCGACCTGCCGCGACACCCGCGGGCGGCGCTGGGGTGGAATGCCGCTTACTGGTTCCTGATCGTGGTTGACGGACGCCGGGCCGGGTGGTCGGTGGGGATGACGATCCCAGAGTTGGCGGCTCTCGCGCAGCGGCTAGGCTGCACCGAGGCGCTGAACCTCGATGGTGGCGGCTCGGCGACGCTGTGGCTGAACGACCAAGTGATGAATCAGCCCTCGGACGGCGAGCCCCGCCCCGTGGGCAACGCGCTGGTGGTGGTGAGAAGACCGGCGCGGTGAGCTACCTCGAGGCTGACGGGCGAGACGCCCATTGCACCTAGGCCTTCTCTCCTTGCGCCTCTCCTCCCCCTCCGTTATAATTGCGGTTAATGGAAGCCTTGGGGGCCGGTGGGCTGCTGTTTGTGATTGTGGCCGGGCTGGTTATTCTCGCCGCGGCCCTGGGCCAGTGGCTGGCCTTCCGCCGGCGTGAATCATTACTCTCTCGACCGCAGTTGGTCTTGCGCCTGGTCACCGCCGCGCTGCTCCTGGCGGTGCTGGGGCTCAGTGTCTACGGCGTGGTCTCGCAGACCGCGCAGGCGGGGCAGGCGCTGGCGCCCGCCGAGCGGATCGCCGTGGTACGCGCTGCGGTAGTCTACTGGTCGGTCGTCATCGGCTTGCTGATGGCGGCGGTCGTCATGGCGCTGCTAGACCTGCGCTATCTGCGGGCCACCCGCCACCGGGTTCGCGCGACCATGTATGAGAACATGGCGCGCCTCCAGCAGGACCTGCGCGCCGCCCAAGCGCAGCGGCAAGCGCCGCCACCCTCTCAGGAGGAGGCCGGGGAGCCCTCGGCTCCCCCCCCGCCATGACCAGCATGGTCGTTCACGACACGGAATTCATGCAACAGGCTCTGGCCCTGGCCGCCCGCGGTCTGGGTCGCACCGCGCCCAATCCTCCCGTAGGAGCCGTGGTAGTCCGCGCGGGGGAGGTGGCAGGCCGCGGCTGGCATCACGCCGCCGGTCGGCCCCACGCCGAGGTGGAGGCCCTCCACGACGCCGGGGAGCGGGCCCGCGGCGGCACGATTTACGTAACCCTGGAGCCCTGCTCGCACTATGGCCGCACGCCCCCCTGCACCGCGGCGCTGATCGCCGCCGGCGTCTCGCGGGTGGTGTACGCCGTGAAAGACTGCGACCCGCGCACCGCCGGACAGGCCGACGACATCCTGCGGCAGGTGGGCATCGAGGTCACCTGCGGCTTGCTGGAGACGGAAGGGCAGCGGCTGCTGGAGGCGTACTGCAAGCACAAGCGCACGGCGTTGCCCTTTGTCACCCTGAAGATGGCCCTGACCCTGGACGGCCACGCGGCGACCCGCGAGTACGATTCCCACTGGATCACCGGCGAGCCCGCCCGCCGCCGCGTGCACCGGATGCGCGACCAGGCCGACGCGGTGCTGGTGGGCAGCGGCACCATCCGCTCCGACGATCCGCTGCTGACCACGCGCTTGGTGGCCGCCGGCGAGGGGCGCCAGCCGCTGCGCGTAGTCGTCGCGGTGGAGGGCATCTCCCCCGAGGCGCAACTGCTGCGCCAGCCGGGCGCGACGCTGATCGCCGTCAGCGAGAAGGCGGACGCGCAGCGCCTGCGGCCCCTGGAGGACAAGGGCGCGCAGATCGTGCGCCTCCCCGAGCGGGAGGGCCGCATTGACCTGCCGGCGCTGCTCGAGGAGCTGGGCCGGCGCGACCTCATGAGCGTGCTCGTCGAGGGCGGGCCGACGCTGGCCGGGAGCCTGCTGAGCCAGGGGTTGGTGGACAAATTGGTCTTTTTCTACGCGCCCAAGGTGCTGGGCGACGAGCGCGCTGTGCCCGGCGTCCGCGGCCGCGTGGCGCTGCGGATGAGCGACGCGCTGGAGTACGAACTGCGCGAGAGCGAGCAGATCGGCTCCGACCTGGTGGTGACTCTGTACCCATGTTCACCGGGATAGTCACCGAGGTGGGACAGATCACCGGCTGGCGGCCCGGCGCGGGCGGGGCGGAGTTGGCCGTGCGCGCGGCCGCCGTGGCGCCGACCGCCCAGCTGGGCGACAGCGTTGCGATCAGCGGCATCTGCCTGACGGTGGAGCAGATCCGCGGCGAACAACTGACCTTTCATCTCGGTCAAGAAACGATGGGCCGCACGACCGCGCGACGCTGGCAGGTGGGCGCGGCGGTCAACCTGGAGCCGGCGCTGGCCGTCGGGGACCGGCTGGGCGGGCATTTTGTCTCGGGGCACGTGGACACCACCGGCACCGTGACCAGCCTGCGCCCCGCCGGCGATACCGTGTGGCTGGGCGTCAGCTTTCCCCCGGAGGGCGCGCCCTTCCTGGTGGAGAAGGGCAGCGTTACCGTGGACGGCATCAGCTTGACCGTGGCTAGGCTGGCGGCGCAGGAGCTGCAGGTGGCGGTGATCCCCTTCACCTGGGAGCACACCACCCTGGCCGGGCTGCACGTGGGTAGCGAGGTCAACCTGGAGTACGATCTGCTGGGCAAGTATCTGGTGCGCTTCCTGCAACTGCGAGAGAATCCGGCGGGCGGCGGGCTCACCGAGGGCTTCCTGGCCGAAAACGGATTCGCCTGAGGCGGAGCGGAGCAGCAACTCAACCGACACAAGAGAGGCGGCAGGGCCCGGAGGCCCGGCCTGTGCCACATATTATGTTTGTCCCTATCGAAGCAGCGCTGGAAAAGCTGAAAGCCGGAGAGTTTCTGATCGTCGTGGATGACGAGGGCGAGACGAACACCGGCGATCTGGTCCTGGCCGCAGAGCAGGCCACCCCCGAACGCGTGAATTTCATGCTGCAACGAGCCCACGGCCTGGTGTGCGTAGCGCTCACCCGAGATCGCGTGGAGGAACTGAGCCTGCCGCCGATGGTGGCGGAGGCGGAGGACAGTCACCAGGCGGACTTCACCGTGTCGGTGGACGCGCGCGGCGCGGAGAGCGGCGACAGCGCCGAGGGCCGCGCGGCAACCATCCGGGCGCTGGTGGACCCGGCGACCAAGCCGCTGGACCTGGCCAAACCGGGGCACATCTTCCCCATCCGCGCCGCCGAGGGCGGGGTCCTGCAGCGCGTGGGCCACACCGAGGCCGCGGTGGACCTGGCGCGGCTGGCCGGGCTGACCCCGGCGGGCGCGACCTGCCAGATTCTGGACGCTTCCGGCCGGGCCGCCAACCTGGCCGAGTTGCAGCAGTTCGCCAGCCTCTACGGGCTGAGCATGATCTCCATCGCCGACCTGATTCGCTACCGGCGCCGGACCGAGCACCTCATCAAGCGAGGCGCGGCGACGCATCTGCCCACCCTGTGGGGCGACTTCCAGGTGGTGGTCTTCACCAGCCTGCTGGATGGGACCGACTACCTCGCGATCATCAAGGGCGAGCCGGCGACCTGCGAGGTCCCGCTGGTGCGCGTCCACTCGGGCTGCGTGACCGGCGATGTGCTGGGCTCGCTCAAGTGCGACTGCGGCTGGCAACTGCAGGCCGCGCTGCGCAAGATTGAGGAGGCGGGCTGCGGCGTGGTGGTCTACGTGGCGGCGCACGAGGGCCGTGGGATCGGCCTGGCCAACAAGATCGCCGCCTATCACCTGCAGGATGAGGGCCTGGACACCGTGGAGGCCAACGAGGCGCTGGGCTTTGGCCCGGACCTGCGGGACTACGGCATCGGCGCGCAGGTGCTGGCCGATCTGGGCATCACCAAGATGCGCCTGATGACCAATAACCCGGCCAAGTTCGCGGCCATGGAGGGCTACGGGCTGCAGGTCGTGGAGCGCGTACCGCTGGAGGCCACGCCCAACCCCTGCAACGCGCACTACCTGGATACCAAGCGCGAGAAGATGGGACACCTGCTAGAGGGCGCCTCGAGCGAGACGGAGTGACCGGATAATACCTCGAACCGAGGACAAGGAGACAGGAAATGGCCAAGCTGATTGAAGGGCAAATGGAGGGCAAGGGCCTCAAATTCGGGGTCATCGTGGCGCGCTACAACAGCTTTATCACCGGGCATCTGCTCGACGGCGTCAAGGACGGCCTCGCGCGCAACGGCGCGGCGGATGAGGACCTGACCATCATGTACGTGCCGGGGGCCTTTGAGATTCCGCTGGCGGCGCTGAAAATGGCGCAGTCCGGCAAGTTCGACGCGGTCATCACCATCGGCGCCGTGATCCGCGGCACCACGCCGCATTTCGATTTTGTGGCCGGTGAGTGTGCCAAAGGCGTGGCCATGGCGTCTATGCAGACCGGGGTGCCGGTGATCTTCGGCGTCATCACCACCGACACCATCGAGCAGTCCGTCGAGCGGGCCGGCGCGCGCATGGGCAACAAGGGCTTTGAGGCCGCGCTGACCGCCATCGAGATGGTCAACTCACTGCGTCAGATCGGGTAGGAGGGTGAAGCTGGTGAGCCACAGGACCAACTGGGCGGGAATTCTGTTCGTTTCCTTACTGGTAGGCCTCGTCGGGGGCTTGGGCGGGGCGTACCTGTATGCCCGGTATGCGCCGTCGGCCTCCGGGCCGGTGCTGGGCGCCTCCACGGCGACGCCGCGCGTGGTGTCCGTGGACAATTCCCAGAGCGCGATCGTGCAGGCGGCCGCCAAGGCCTCCCCGGCCGTGGTCACCATCACCGCCACCTCGCAGGTCGCGGGGCAGGGGCCTTTCGGCATGTTCGGCGCGCCGCAGATGCGCCGCAGCCTGGGCTCCGGGTTCTTCTTCGAGCAGGACGGCAAGCGCCTGATTCTGACCAACTCCCACGTGATCGCGGGTGCCGACAAGCTGACCGTGCACATGATTGACGGCACGGTGTTCGACGCCAAGATCGTGGGCGCCAGCCCCATGGACGTGGCGGTGCTGGAGCCGATCAAGGGCCCGGCCCACCCGCCCGCGCTGGCGCTGGGCGACTCGGATACCATTCCAGTGGGCTCCTGGGTCATCGCGGTGGGCAGCCCCTTTGGCTTCGACAACACGGTTACCGTCGGCGTGGTCAGCCGCAAGGGCTACACCCAGGTGGGCGAGAACGACAGCCGCTACCTGATCCAGACGGACACGGCGATCAACAGCGGCAACAGCGGCGGGCCGCTGATTGACCTGGGCGCGAACGTGATTGGCATTAACGAGATGATCTTCAGCCCCACCCAGACCAACCTGGGCATCGGCTGGGCCATCCCGGTCAACGAAGTCAAGCAACTCATGTCGCTGCTGATCAACGGCGGCCCCTGGATTGGCGTGGCCACCCTCACCAACAGCGCGGGGTTGGCCCGCGCCCTGGGCCTGGCGGCCGACACCGGCGTGGTCCTGATGAAGGTGTCGGCGGACAGCCCCGCGGCGAAGGCCGGCCTGCGCGCCGGCGACGTCGTCATGCAGGCGGATGGCGCGGCCGTCAAGACCGCAGATGAACTGACGAAGGCGATCCTCAAGCACCGCATCGGCGACCAGATCACCATGACGGTGCAGCGGGGACGCGAGCAACTAGCCGCACAGGTGGAGGCCGGAAAAGTGCCGGCCAACATGCGCTGACCCTGGGCGCGGCGCACGATGCTGAGCGACGGGCGCTCCTATCCGGGGCGCCTGTTTGCTGACCCTAACCGAAACGAGACCCTGGAGGTACCTAGCTGTGATTTATCGTGAGTATGGAAAGACGGGCAAGTTCGTTTCCGCCCTGGGCTTCGGCGCCATGCGCGTGCCCAAGGACCATGACGAGTCGGTGGAGCTGCTCCGGCACGCGCTGGACCTGGGCGTCAATTTCCTGGACACCGCCATGTTCTATGTGGGCGGCGAGAGCGAGATCATGGTCGGCAAGGCCATGAAGGGGCGCCGGGACCAGATCTATCTGTCCACCAAGAACGCCTGCGACGTCTGGACCAACGAGGCCTGGCAGCAGCGCCTGGAGCTATCCCTGACCAAGCTGGACACGGACTACATTGACTTCTACGAGGTGGTCCACGGCCTGACCTGGGAGGACTATACCGAGCGGTTTAGCAAGCCCGGCGGCGGCCTGGAGGCGGCCTTCCAGGCCAAGGAGCAGGGCCTGATCCGGCACCTGTGCATGTCCTGCCACGACACGCCGGAGAACATGATCAAGTTGATTGACGAGGGCTGGCTGGAGGGGATGATCGTCCAGTACAACCTGCTCGACCGCCGCAACGAGCCGGCCCTGCAGTACGCGCACGAGAAGGGCCTGGGCGTGGTCATCATGGGGCCGGTGGCCGGCGGGCGACTGGCGCACCGTTCGGAGCTAATGGCGAGCATGGGCGGGGCCACGGTGGGCTCCATCCCCGAGCTGGCTCTGCGCTTTGTCCTGGCCAATCCGAACGTGACCTGCGCCATCTCCGGCATGAACACCAGGGCGCAGATCGACGAGAATGTCGCCACCGCGAGCCGCGAGGAGCTGCTCAGCCCGGCAGAGCTGGCGGCCATCCAGCAGGCGACGGAAGAGAACCGGCAACTGGCCGACCTGTACTGCACCGGCTGCCGCTATTGCGTGCCCTGCCCGCAGGGGGTGGCGATTCCGGAGATTTTCTCGATGATGAACTACCACCGCGTGTGGGGGCTGACCGATCTGGCCCGCGAGCAGTATGCCAAGCTGGGCCCGGACAATGAGCACGGCCAGCGCCGCGCGGACGCCTGTATCGAGTGCGGCCAGTGCGAGGAGAAGTGCCCGCAGAAGATTCCCATCATGGCGCAGCTCAAGGAGTCACACGAGGCGCTCAGCTAACCGACCAGCCCGCCTCCCCGCCACAAAACAAACGGGCGCCCCCAGAGGGACGCCCGTTTTGCTTGGTCTGCAGTGACGCCGGTCCGGGGTCCAGCCTACTTCTCGACGCCGGTCGGCGCGCCGGTCGCCGGGGGGGTGACGGTGCCGCGCAGCATTTCCTCGGCCGCGGCGAGAGCCTCGGCGGGCGCGGACCGGCCGCTGACCGCCAGGTAAATCGCATAGTCCAGGGCGTTGGCCAGCGCTACCGGCTGCCCCGGCGGGGAGAGACGGGCCGTGGTCAGCGTGGGCAGCAGCGTGGTCAGCAGCGGGTCGGCGGACTTCTTCACCAGGTCCTGCTGCACCGGCAGCCCACCCCACGCCACCAGCTTCTCCTGCGCACTGGCGGTCAGGATGAACTGGGCGAACTCCGTGGCCAACGCCACCGATTTGCCCTTGGCCATGACGGCCAGGCCATCGCCCATGATGTGCTGAGCCTCCGAAGCGCCCCGCGGCAGCGGCAGCACCTGATAGGCCGGGACGCCGGTCGCGCCTTTCAGCCCGCGGGCCGCCCAGGTGTCGCTGAACACCATGCCCACCCGGCCGGCGGCGAAAGCGGACTCCAGCTCGTTCTGCGTCCAGGACAGCACCTCGGGCTGGGCGGCGTGGGCCAGCGCACAGAAGTTGGTCAGCGCCTTCAGCTTGGCCGGGGCGGTCAGGTCCACCGCGCCCTCTGCGCCCACCAGCGAGTCGCCCTCCGCCCAGATCATCTCCTGCAACAACGCCGCGCCCCCGCCGGCCCGCGCGCCGGGCAGGCCGATCGCGTAGACCTGCGGCGGCGAGGACAGCCCCGGGAGCAGCGCCAGCACCTGGTCCCAGTTCTCCGGAGCCTGAAGATGCTTGGCCTGCAGCAGGTCGGAGCGGATCAGCAGCACCCGTGCGGCCACGCCCCAGGGCACCGCTTTCACCTGCCCGCCGGTGGTGAACAGACTCCATACTGAGGGCGTGATCTTCCGCCCGGCATCGGACTGCGCCGCGGCGTCAAGCGAGGCGAAAGAGGCTTGGAACTGGGGCAGCCACGTGCTGCTGATCACGGTGAGATCGGGCGCGGAGGCCGGGTCCAGAGCCCACTGCTGCAGCAAGGGATAAGCGGTGAGCGTGGCACGACGGCGGAGACTAACCACCACGCTCGGATGACGCTGTTGGAAGCTCCAGGTGAGGTCATTGAGGGGGCCCAGGTCGGAGGCGGCGCCGTCATACCAGACGGCAATCTCCAAATGCGTAGGCTCGGCGGGCGTTTCCGCGCTCCCGGCGGAACCCGCGGCCAGCAGCACCGCAACCAGGCTCAGCGCTAACGGCAGTCGCAACTGACTCATCTGCAATCGCCCTCCCAGCCTACCAGGGTCCCGTACGAAGCAAAAGGCGGAGGGCCCCGGGGGGTAACCTCCGCCTGGTGTAACTGGCCGCGGGGTTAGCTCTGCGGCTGGCCGCGGTTCAGGCCCTTGCCCGCAATCTGCCGCACCTCACGCACGGTGATCGTGGTGTCCACGTTGATAACACCCTTAACCGGGGGCGCCATCATCGCCATACCGCCGCCGCCCATGCCGCCCATACCACCGGGCATCCCGCCGGGAGGCATGCCGCCCGGGGGCATCTCGCCACCCATGCCCATCGCGCCCATTAGCGGCGGCATCATGCCGCCAAACGGCGGAGGGGGCGCGCCGCCCATGCCGCCGCCCATGCCGCCCATCGCGCCGCCCATACCGGTACCGACGCCGAGCATGCGGCCAATGAGGTCCTGCGCGTCAGTGTGCACGATGTCGCGGAAATCGAGGGGCTCGGTGCCCATCATGCCGCCCCCGCCCATGGGGCCACCCATCGCGCCGCCCATGCCGCCGGTCATCGGCGGGGGGGCCAAGATGCGGATGATCTTCTTGGTAATAGTGTCCTCGAAGGACACGAAGCGCCCCTCGTCAATCGCAAAGTAGGCCACGCGCTGGATGGTGACGTCGCCCTTCAGGGTGCCCAGGGGCTCGCCATTGGGGCCCGTTTGGTTCGTCATGCCCATCATGCCGCCCATGCCGGGACCGCCGCCCATGCCGGGCATCCCGCCGGGCATGGCGCCGCCCGCCGGACCCGCGCCGCCGCCGGGGCCGCCGATGGCGCCGAGAACGCCGCCGGGGCCGCCCATCCCGCCCGTGCTAGGGTGGGGGTTGCCGGGCAGGTCCCAGGGAATCTCTACATCGGTCTCGGTGTGGCTGGCCGTGATCCGGGCGCAGCGATAGCGCCCGCGATACTCGAAGCCCTCCAGGCGGAAGCTGGCCTCGACCACCCTCGCCTTGCTGTCGGTGAGGCCCGTGATCATACCCATTTTGCCGGTCCAGGCCGCGCCGGACATGACCGCCTGCGCGGGCAACTCCATGTAGAAGCCTCCCATGGGGAACGTGGGAGAATCCTCGTGCATCGGCTGGAAAACACCGTTCGCCATGACCTTGAAGCGGTACAACTCGCCGCTCGTGGGTCGGTCCACCATCGAGCCGGGGAGCCAGCCGGTGAACTTGTCGGGCACGTTGCTCTTCATCTTGCCCGTCTTCTCGTCGGCCTTCTTGGGCCACACCCAGTTCACCAGGTAGTAGCCCCGCTGCAGGTCATCATCAACCACGCCGCGGCCGGTGGCCATCGGGGAGAGAACCTCCACCGTCCAGGACGCCTCGCCCTTGATCTTAATATTGGAGGGGACGCCGGTCGTCTGCGCGCCCATGCCCATGCCGCCGCCCATACCCATGCCCCCGGGGGGCATACCCATACCGCCGCCCATTCCGGGCGGGCCGCCGGCGGTCATCTCGGGCGGGTTGCGGAGCGCGTCGCCGGCCTTGCCGGGGACGTCCACCACCTGGTCGCCCTGCATTTCATACTGGAAAATGTCGCCACGGTCGTAGATCGGGCGTAGCAACACGCTGCCGCCCAGCGCACTGGCGTCAATGGTGTTGCGCACGTGGAGCGTGATGGTGGCCTTGTTCTGCAGGCGGCCCGAGGCGTCGTAGCCCGCCGCCTCCACGGCATAGTCGCCATCCGGGTAGAGCGGCTGCCCGGTGTCCCCGCGCTCGGCGGTGTCCCAATCGTAGCGGAAGGGGGCAGTGGTGGCGATACCGTATTTCTGAGCCGTGCCGAAGCGGTAGGAAATCCAGCCGTCGGTGGGGTTGGGCTTGGAGGCCTGGACCGTCACGACGCCAAAGACGGTAGCGCCGTCCGCGGGGGCCTCCAGCTTGACTTGCGCTTGCGCGGCGAGGGGAGCCAACAGCGTCACCGCCGCCAGCAGGAGTAGGGCCAGGCAAACTGCGGGTTGTAGTCTCATTGCTTACGCCCCTTTAGCAGGTTCACGCCTCGGCGCATTCGGTGGCAGACGCACCGGTCCGCGTAGCCATTATCTTCCTCAGAACCGGTCCCACCTGCTCGGCGCAGGCGTCGAGGGACTGGGGAACCACCCGGGTCTCACCCACGGTGGAGATAAAATTGGTGTCACCCGCCCAGCGGGGGATGACGTGCAGGTGCAAATGGTCGTCAATGCCGGCCCCGGCCGCTTGCCCCAGGTTCATCCCGAGGTTCACCCCGTCCGGCCGGAGACACTGGCTCAAGGCCTCGATGCAGCCCTGCGCCAGGTCCATAATCTCCGCCAACTCCTCGCCGCCCAGGGCGGTGAAGTCGCTCAGATGCCGCGTCGGCACCACCATGAGGTGACCGCTGTTGTACGGAAAGCGGTTGAGCACGACGTAAGCGGCCTGGCCCCGATACAGAACGTGGCTGTCCTCCGCGTCGGTCTCCGCGGCCATCCGGCAGAGCACACACGTATCCGACCGGGCACTGGTCACGTAATCCATCCTCCAAGGCGCCCACAGGTGCTTCATTGACTAGCCGCCCAGACCGCCGCCGAAGGTGCTCGGGTGCGCCTCCATGATGGCGATGAAGAGGCAAGACAGAATCCAGACGACAGCGCTGATCTTGAGGATCCGCGAGAGCAACTCGTCGGCGCCGCCTTTGTGCGAGCTGGAATCCCCGCCGCCCCCCATGGCCGCGGAGAAGCCCGCGTCCGGGTTGCCGGTCTGCAAACACATGCACGCGATGACGGAGATTCCCGCCAGAGCGGCGATTACCGTGAAGAAAATAATCATTGGTCCCTTTCAGCCTCCCAAGCGTCTGTCTCGCTGAGAGGAGACAGACGTTCAAACCTAAGGATATTCTACCCCACCGGGCCTAGGCAGTCAAGGTGGGTGGAACGTGGAAAAGGGCCACGGCGGAGAAGGGGCGGTCCTTTGTAGGGCGGGGGCTACGTCCCCCGCCGACTAACGTTCGCTTACCAGCGGCGGGGGACGTAGCCCCCGCCCTACAGGCCCGCCGGCGTCTCCCTCACCTTGACACTGCCGAGGGGCCGAATCTATACTGCGAGCGGCCTTAGCGGGCCGGGAGGTTTCCCCAGCAGATGGCGAGACGGCGCTCTTTCCAGCATGACTTCACCCTGGCGGGCGTGGGGGTGCGCAGCGGCTTGCCCCTGGTGGTGACCGGGCGGCCCGCCCCGGCCGGTTCCGGCCTGCGGCTGGCGCGCACCGACCACGGCGAGTCCTGGCCGTTGGACCTCTCCGCCGCCTGGGCCGCACCCGGCTGCAGCGCCGTGGGTCCGGGGGCCGGCGGCGTCATCTATATAGAGCACCTCATGGCCGCCCTGGCCGCCCGCGGGATCACCGACGCGGCGTTCAGCGTAGACGGTCCGGAGATTCCCCTCCTCGACGGCAGCGCCCTCCCCTGGGTGCTCGCCCTGGACGAGGCCGGCGTCGTGGAGGTCCCCGGCGAGGAGATCGCCCCCCTGCTGGTCACCGCCCCGATCGTCGTGCAGAGCGGTACGGCCTGGCTGACGGCCCTGCCCGCCGCGGAGGCCAGCCTCACTTTCATTCTGGAGCATCCCCATCCTCTGGTCGGCAAGCAGTGGGCCACTTTCCGTCCCGACCAGGACGATTTCGCCCGCGATCTTGCCCCCGCCCGGACCTTCACCACCAGCGAGGAAGCCACCTGGGCGCAGGACCACGGTCTGTTGCGCGGCGGCTCGGAGGCCAACGCGCTGGTGATCTACCCGGACCGCTATTCCGAGGAGCCGACCCTGCCCATGGCCTGCGCCCGACACAAGCTGCTGGACCTGATCGGCGACCTCTATCTGCTGGGGCGGCCCGTACAGGGCCAGATTATCGGCTATCAGTCCGGTCACCGGCTCAACCACGAGCTGGCCCGGCGGCTGCGGGCGGCAGGCGAGCCCGCATGAGAGCTGCCCGCATGTCGCTGGCCGCCTCGCCCGCGCATCGCCTGCTGGCCGAGGTGCCGATCCCGCGCCCGGAGGGGCCGTTTGGCCTGCTGCGGGTGCTGGGCCAGGCGCTGGAGTACCTGGACCAGCCGGGAGCCTACGCGGCGCTGCTGACGCTGAGCGGGCACGGATTGCGTACCCCGCCCCCCTGTCCGGCGCTGCCCGAGACCGCCGAGGTGGCTCGCGAGACGCTCGCGGGGCTGGCGGCGCTGGGCTGGGCGCTGGCGCAGGTGCACCGCGACCCGGCGGGGCTGGATGAGCCTCTGGTGCTGGCGGTGGTGACTACCGAGACCGCCGCGGGGCGCCCGGTGCTGCTGGGCGGCTGGTTACCGGCCCCGGAGACCCTGGCGCTGGCCGCCGGGGTTACCGCGGACGGTCTGATCTGCGCGCATCCGGCGGGAGCGGAGCCCGGCGCGCCGTACCTGGCCGCCGCGCCGGTTTGCCGGCTGGCGATTGTCTTGGGCCAGCGGGAGGCGTCTCCCGGCGGAACGCTCCCCAGCCTGGCCCGCCAGGCCCACGCCGTCTGGGCGGAGGACAAGCCGGGCAACGCGGGCGCCTACCGCGTCTGGCGGCATCTGCTGGCCTCCGCGGAGGAGCCGCCCGAGGGGCTGCCCGCGGCGCTCGGGGCGGCGCTGGCCACCGTGGCCGAGGCGCGGGCCGCCGTCCGCGACCATCTGTACGTCCTGGCCGAGGACCTGGAGACGCTCCCCGGCCGGTGGGTGGAGCGCAGCGCGGAGGGCTACGATCGCCTGCTGGAGTTGCTGGAGCCGTGCCTGGAGACCTGCCTGAGCCCGGAGGCGGAGCTGCTCTGGCGGCAGGAGGAATGGCGCGAGGAACTGGTCGCGCGGCTGGAGGCGGTGGCGGCGCAGGACGCGGAGGCCGCCCACTACCTGCGGCGCGCGCCGGAGGCCGAATACGGCCCGGAGGAAGAACAATGAGCGAGAACCCGCCAGCGAATCCGACGCCCGCCTGGATCTCCCGGCAGGGCCAAGTCCATGGCCCCTACACCCTGGTGACGGTGGAGCAGCTCTTCCGCCAGGGCCGCCTGGGCCCCGATGATCTGGTCTCCGTGGGTGAGGGTAGCCCCTGGCAGGCGCCGAGCAAGCTGTTTGCCGCCGGCCCGCCTCCCCCGCCGCCGCCCCCGGCCACCGCCGTCGCCGCCGTCGCGCCGACCTCCCGGTCCAATCCGCTTTTGTGGGTGCTGCCGCTGGTGGCGGTGGGGCTGATAATCGTGGGGGGAATCGTCGCCGGAGTGCTGGCCAAACAGGGCGCCAATGCGGTCCACGACGCCAATCAGGCCGAGCGTTGCTCGGAGCAACTCAAGGTCCTGGCGCTGAGCGTGCGCATGTACGCCGCCGATTACGCGGCGCTGCCCGCCGACTGGGAAGCCGCGCTGGAGACCCGCCAGGTCCCGCGCGAGACCTGGGTCTGCCCGGTCCGCGCCGACCATCTCCCCTACCTGCACGCCCCCGCGCCGGACCTCGGCAAGGTGAAAAGCGGCGACCCGCAGACGCCCCTGTTCTGGGAGCCACCGCTGGCGAGTGGACGCGGACCGCACCAGGGACAGTATGAGGTGGGTTACGCGGACGGCCACGTTGCGCTGCGGCCGGAACCGCCGGGGGAGAAAGTGACGCCACCTCCCGGGAAAGTCGCTAACGGCCCTACCCCCTAACCCCCTCCCTAAAGGGAGGGGGAATCACCCCGCTGGCGAACACTCCGCTCGCCGTTGCCTTTCTCCCCCTCTCCCAAGCCAAAGGCGCGGGAGAGGGGGCCGGGGGGTGAGGTTGGACTGGCGTCCGGCTTCCCCCTTCCGCCCCTACGCGGAAACGACTACTACTCTTGGCCGTAAGTCCGAGCTAGCCCCGCGGCGGACGCCGGAAGGCGCAGATGCGGCCGTCATCTAGGCCGACCAACACCAGCGCATCGGTGACCTGCAGGCAGTCGCCGCCGGGCGCGGGCAGATCGCGGCGCCACAGAGTGGCGCCATCGGTCAGCCGCAGGGCCAGGACCTGCCCCGCCGCCGTACTCAGATAGAGCGCCGCCCCGCTGAAGACCACGCCCGCGGTGGGATTCGTCCTCAGCTCCCGCGACCACACCGGGCGCCCGGTATCATCCACCATGCGCACGTCCCCGTTGGTGTCCGCCAGGACCACGTAGCCGCGCACGGCCGCCGGCCGGCACCGCACCATCCCGCCGAAATTCACCTTGAACAAAAACTTCCCGTCGGCCGCCTGCAGGAAGTAGGCGGCCCCCTCGTCGCTGCCCACCACAATCTTGCCCGGCTCGTAGCTAACCACGGGGCTGAGCACCGCCGCCGGAAGGCGCAGTCCCCACGACCAGCGCGACATGTCCGAGACGCTCGCGGCCGGAGCCGTCACCGCGGCGGTCGGAGCCTCGGCGGAGGCTTCCGGGGGCGACGGCGCGGGCGAGGCGTCCATCCCGACCACGCCCCGGCTGGCCAGGCCGGCCACCAGATGCGAGTCGGTCAGCGCCACCTCCGCGCCCACCGGTCCGCCACTGTAGCACTGCCAGAGCAGCGTGCCGGTGTTGAGGTCGGCGCAGTACACATAGCCATCATCAGAGCCGAAATACACGCGCCCCTCGCTGACCGTAGGCCGACCGCGCACAGCGCCGCCGGTAGGGATTTCCCACAGCGCCCGCCCGCCGGCCAGGTCCAGGCAGCGCAGCCGGCTGTCGTCGCCGCCCAGCAGGACGCGGCGGTCCACAATCAGGGGCTGGCCCAGCAAAGCGAAGGGGCGGCGGAACTCCGAGCCGGGACGCTCCACGCCGGTGGCGAGATCCAGATCCACCGCGCGGCCGCTGCTCGAGGCCACAAACAGATCGCCGCCGGAGGCATCGAAATGCGCGACGCCCGGCTCCGGCGGGGTGTAGACCCAAACCGCGTTGCCGTGTCTGACGAAGTGGCTCAGGACAGCGACCAGGAGGAGAACCACGCCCGCGCCCACGGCGATCAGCAGCCGCGTCCGGGTCCTGCGCATCCGAGTTTCCTGCCAGCGTCGGCGATAGTCCAAGCCCAACTCCCACCCGTCGAGGTATGGCCCGGATTATAGCACAAAGCGGGGAAGGAGAGGATTCGGGCCAAAGGGGAGCGGCCGTCTCCCCGTAGGGGCGGAGCTTGGGTTCTGTTAAAAAAGTCCGTCCTGGTACTCCTCAAATCTTGGCGAATCTGCTAGACTGAAGGCACTTCACTCCGGAGGTGCTTTATGCTTGGCGATCACGAGGATGCGCCGGTCAGTTTCTTT
>DASXVN010000015.1:0-41016 GCA_036504235.1 Armatimonadota bacterium
TAGGGCGGGGGCGCGTACCCCGTCGTCGGTAAGCAAACGTTAGCGTCGGCGGGGTACGAGCCCCCGCCCTACAGAACGGCAACGGCAGCTTGTCCCAGAAGGTAAGACCGTCTTACGTAAGACCGTCTTACCTTTTCATAGATCAACCAATGTATCAGGAGGTTCCTTTATGTCCATCAAAGTAGCCGTAATCGGCGCCGGTAGCGTGGGATTCACCCGCGCTATGGTCCGGGATATCCTGTGCGTGCCGGAGTTGCAGGACACGCGCTTTGCCTTTACCGACCTCAACCCGCACAACCTGGATATGGTCTACCAACTCTGTAAGCGGGATATCGAGTCGGCGGGGCTGCCGGCTACGCTGGAGGCCACCGAGGACCGCCGCGCGGCGCTTACTGACGCAAACTACGTCTTCTCTTTCGTCCGCGTCGGCGGGTTGGAGGCTTTTGAGACCGACATTGACATCCCGCTGAGATACGGTGTGGACCAGTGCGTCGGCGACACGCTCGGGCCGGGCGGAATCATGTACGGGCAGCGCACCATTCCCGTACTGCTGGAGTTCTGCCAGGACATCAGCGAGGTCAGCGCCCCCGGCTGCCTGTTTCTGAACTACTCCAACCCCATGGCCATGAATACCTGGGCCTGCAACAAGTACGGCTACGGCGTGAAGACCATCGGTCTGTGCCACGGCGTGGAGGGCGGGCACCAGCAGATCGCGACGGTCCTGGGGGTGCCGCGCGAGGAAGTGGACATCATCTGCGCCGGGATCAACCACCAGACCTGGTATGTCAGCGTCAAGGTCCACGGCGAGGACATGACCGGCAAGCTGCTGGAGGGCTTCGAGCAGCACGAGGACTTCAGCCGCACCGAGAAGGTCCGCATTGACATGATGCGGCGGTTCGGGTACTACTCCACGGAGTCCAACGGGCACCTCTCCGAGTACGTCCCCTGGTACCGCAAGCGGCTGGACGAAATCGCCTCGTGGATAGACCTGAGTTCCTGGATTCACGGGGAGACCGGCGGCTATCTGCGCGTGTGCATCGAGGGCCGCAACTGGTTCGAGCACGACTTCCCGCAGTGGATGCAGGACCCGCCGCTGACTTTCGAGCCCGACAAGCGCGGTATGGAGCATGGCTCATACATCATTGAGGGGCTGGAGACGGGCCGGGTCTACCGCGGGCATTTCAACACCGTCAACCGGGGCTGCCTCACCAATCTGCCGGAGGACTGCATCGTGGAGGCCCCAGGCTACGTGGACGGCAACGGGATCAGCACGCCGATTGTCGGCGACCTGCCCCTGGGCTGCGCGGCGGTCTGCAATACCTCGGTCAGTGTGCAGCGTCTCGCCGTGGAGGCCGCGGTGCACGGCGACGACACCCTGCTGCGCCAAGCGTTGATGATGGACCCGCTGACCGGCGCGGTCTGCAATCCGCCGGAGATCTGGCAGCTCGCCGATGAGCTGCTGGTCGGCCAGCAGCAGTGGCTGCCCCAGTACGGACCGGCCATCGCCGCCGCCGAGCAGCGTCTCGCCGCCGGGAATCTGCTCCCCACGCGGGAGGGTTTCCAGGGCTCGACGCGGCAGCATGTCAAGACCGTCGAGGAGATGGAGTCCGACCGAGAGCGGGTGCGCGCCCTCGCCGCCGCTGCCGACAAAGCCGACGAACAGCAAACTCAGTCTTAAGCCAATCCAGGCCCCGTGAGGAGAAAATCAGATGTATTTCGACGACATCGTTGCCAGTTTCGTGCAGGAAAAGAAGAAGGCCTACACTCCGCAGTTCCGCCTGAAGAAGGAGAAGTCCGGCTGGCGCGTGTACGACGGCGACACGGCAATCGCCTTCCTGTACGCCACCTCCTTTGATATCTGGTCCTTCTCGCCCTTCGAGGACCCGATCCTCTTCAACGAGGAGCCAGCGGGCAAGGTCGTGGACCTGTACACCGTCCACAATACGGTCGTCAACCTGGGCGCCGGCTGGCCCAAGCGTTGGTTTACCGCTGAGTGCAGCAACCCCGAGGAAATGGTCAAGTGGCGCTGGACGAAGAAGGCCGGAGCGGAGCTCGAGGCCGAGATTACCGGCGCCTTCGGCGAGGACCGCGTCCGCTGGGTTCTGCGGATCTGGTACGACGCGTCCTGGGCGCGCTACCGCTACGAGACCACCATTGACGCCTGGACCGTGGTGCACACCGGCTTCGAGCCCTTCAATATGATGCTCGCCGGGGCTCTGTGCTCGTGCTGCGAGGATCGCCGCTGGACCCACTCGATCTGGGAAGACGCCGACAACCGGCTCCAGCGCTTCGTCCACTCCAACGCGCTGTTCAGCGTCACCGATTACGGCGATGACTATGGCTACTGGCGCACCCGCAACATCCCCTATCGCGGCGGCTGGGTCGCCAATGCGGCGCACGAGAGCTTCAACCCGGCCGTTCTCATCCGTGACAACAACGTCCCGATGAAGCTCGCCACCTGCAGCCAGCTCTTTGACGAGCACGTCATCTGGAACGACGCCGGCACCGAGAACCTCGACGAAAATGGCATGTTCCACTTTCACATGGCTTGCGAGTTCGTCAATATCGGCGGCGCGCTGGCCCGGCAACTACTGAAGAAGGCGCAGGACCCGGTCCGGCCCAAGACCTGGCGCAAGCAGATGGTGGCTCTGGCCTTCCATATGGGCGTGGAGAACGACTTCGAGGAGGCAGTGGACGTGTGGCAGCCGGAGGATTGCCCCCTGTTCACCTTGCCGAAGGCCACCGACGGTCCCGTGGTCTGGGCGGACGATGAGGCCCACAGCGGCAAGCGCTCGATTCGCCTCACCAACCATATCCTCAACGAGCGCAACGAGCTGCACCCGGCCGGCGCCGTCTGCAACGTCAAGTCGCACACGCGCTACCGGCTCAGCGGCTGGATCAAGACCAAGGGCGTGGATCGCTTCGCGCGCCTGGAGCTGGCCTCCTTCGAGTATAGCTACGACAATCACATAGACAAGGCCGCCACCGCCAACGTCGTCGGCACCAAGGACTGGACCTATGTGGAGGTGGAGCTGAACAGCGACGAAGAGGCCTACGTGATGCCGATTCTGCGCCTGTACGGGCCCGGCTCGGCCTGGTTTGACGATCTGAAGCTGGTCGAAGTCGCCGAGTAGCACGGATTCCCGTAGGGGCGCGTTTCACGAGGTACTCCTCGTGACACACGCCCGTTCGCTAACTGAGAGGCAGCGAGCGGGCAAGCTCCTGCAACGAGCCTGTCCTAGGCCGTTGGCCTTCTCCCCCTCTCCCAAGGTCTGCCGCGGGAGAGGGGGCCGGGGGGTGAGGTAAGAGTGGCGTCCGGCCTCCCCCTTCCGCCTTGGCGCGGGCGTGTATCGTCCGCCCGTGCCGGGCGAACGAGACGCGCCCCTACACGGAGACATGTCGCCCCTAGTCGCAGGAGGAACACACATGGCCGGATCATTATCGCTGAACGGGACCTGGGGACTGATGTGGGCGGAGGGCACGGACCGCATGCCGCCGCGCCAGTATATCGCGGATCACCTGCACGGCTGCAAGCTCCTGCCCGCGACCGTGCCCGCGCCGGTGCACCAGGTGCTGCGGGAGGTCGGGCTGATCGAGGACCCCAATCTCGGCCTGAACTCCCTGCGCGCCCGCTGGGTGGAGGAGCAGTACTGGATCTACCGGCACACCTTCTCCGCGCCCGCGGAGGCAGTCAGCGGCCCGGTCTGGCTGGTCTTCGAGCACCTGGAGATCTGCGCTACGGTCTGGCTCAACGGCGAGGAACTGGGCTCGCACGCGAACGCCCACCGGCGCGCGCGCTTTGAGGTGACCGACAAGCTCCAGGCGGGCGAGAACCTGATCGTTGTCCAGGTGACCGCCGGCCTGCAGGAGTACGCGGACCAGCCGGGTGGCGAGTACGGGGCGACCGGCATCTCGCTGCTGGTGAAGCGCCCCTGGCAGCGCAAGGCGCAGTTCCAGAGCGGCTGGGACTGGTCGCCGCGGCTGATGAATGTGGGTATCCTGGGCGACGTGCGCCTGGAGTGGACCGCCGGGCCGCGCCTGGACGAGGTAGCCGTCTGCGCCCTGCTCAGCGAGGACCTGACCACCGCGCGGATCGTCGCGCGCGCCACCCTCGCCAACCCGGCGGAGGCGGCGGTAGAGGGCGTGCTCCGCGCCCGCGTGGTGGAAACCGGGCAGGAAGTCGCGGTAGCCGTGACCGCCGCGCCCGGCGAGAGCCGCCACGAGGTATGCGTGACGCTCGAGAATCCGCGCCTGTGGTGGCCGGTCGGGCACGGCGAGCAGCTGCTATATCATGTCGAGGTGACTGCCGAGTTCGCTGGGGAGACCCAGACCGTCACCCGCCGGACGGGAATCCGCCGCGTGGAAGTGGACCAGTCGGCGCACCCGGTCACCGGCCGGCACTTCATCCTCAAGGTGAACAATCGCCCGATTTTCTGCAAGGGCGGCAACTGGGTCCCGCCGGACCTGCTTTTCACCACAGTTTCTGAGGAGCGCTACCGCGCACTGGTGGAGCTGGCCGTGCAGGCCAACTTCAACACCCTCCGCGTCTGGGGCGGCGCGGTTTTCGCCAAGGAACTGCTGGAAATCTGCGACGAGCGCGGCGTCCTCGTCTGGCATGACCTGCTCTTCGCCTGCGCCAAGTACCCCGGTGACGTCCCGGAGTTCGCCGCCGAGGTGCGCCGGGAGGTCACTCAGGCCACCCGCGAACTGGCCCACCATCCCGCCCTGATCGTCTGGTGCGGCAACAATGAGATCGAGTGGGGCGACTGGGCCTGGGGCTACGACAACGCGGGCCGCACGCATCCGCACTACGCGCTCTTCCACCACGACCTGCCGCAGATCGCCTCGGCCGAGGCGCCCGCGCAGTTCTACTGGATCAGCTCACCGTATTCGCCTGACTACCTGCATCCCAACGACCCGACCGCCGGCGACCAGCACCCCTGGAGCGTCTCCATGAGCCCCGGCGGCGCCGACTGGTGGGCGTATCGCGACTTCGTGGACCGCTTCCCCAACGAGGGCGGCGTCCTGGGCGCGGTCTCCCCCGCCACCTTGCGCCAGTTCCTGCCGGAGGGCGAGCAGGAGTTGCTCTCCCCTAGCTGGGACCACCACGACAACCCCTTCGCCTGCACCGACAGCGTCGCGGGCAACCTGGGGCACGCGTACCAGACGGTGATGCTGTGGACGGGCCGCGACCCGCTGGCGATGGACCTGGACGACTACGCCTTCGCCAGCGCACTGCTCCAGGCGGAGGGCCTCGTGGAGTACGTGAGCAACTACCGCCGGCGCATGTTCAGCAGCGCCTCCGCGATCTTCTGGATGTACAACGACTCCTGGCCCGTGACCCACGGCTGGACCATCGTGGACTACTACCTACGCCGGAAGCTGTCCTACCACCCCGTGCGCCGGGCCAACCAGCCGGTGTCGGTGGTCGTGGCCGCTGAGCAGGACCAGGTGCGGGTCTTTGGCGTCAACGACAGCCCGCAGGCCTGGTCCGGCGAGGTCCGCTGGGGGCTGTTTGGCCTCTCCGGCGCGCTGCCTCAGGACACCACGCAGCCGGCGACGCTCGCGGCCAACGCCGCGACGCTCCTGGCCGAGTTCCCGCAGGCCGAGTGGGACGCGTTGGGTCTGGAGACCACCGGCGCTTTCGCCGTGCTGTGGCAGCAGGGCGCACTGGTGGCCCAGCATCGGCTCTTCCGGGCGCGGTTTGGGGACTTGCGCTTTGCGACGCCGGAAATCACCATAGAGGTGGCTGACGGCAAGGCGACTTTCACCTCGCCGGTCTTCGTCTGGGGCGTGTGTTTGGACCCGGACGGGGAGGCTCCCTACGGCGACGACTGCTTCGACCTGCTGCCCGGAATCCCCTATTCCCTGCCCTGGGAGACCGCGTGGGGCGAGCCGCAGGTGGCCCGCCTCGGTAGCCGGGACCTGGTCGCGCCGACGGCCTGAGGGCCACAGAGGGGGTTCGTTGACGCCCGGGGAATAGGGTGTTAGAATTCTCCCAGAATTTCGTATCGCCTAGGTTTATCGCACCGCTAAGGTGGCAACGAGCCTGGCGCCTTTTGGCCAGGCTCTGCCGCGACTGTCCGGAGGGGGCCCAGCGCTCAGATGAACGAAATTGTGTCCAAAGAAGAGATCGCCCCGGCGACCTACCGCTATGTAATCGCGCATCCCAAGATCGCGCGCAAGCGGAAAGCCGGGCAGTTCGTCATCCTCCGCACCCATGAGGGCGGCGAGCGCGTGCCGCTGACCATCGTAGATTCGGACCCCGAGGCCGGCACCGTCACCCTCATCTTCCAGGCGGTCGGCCACTCTACCCGGGAGCTGGCGGAGCTCGGCGTCGGCGACCGGCTGCTGGACCTGGCCGGACCGCTAGGCCAGCCTACCCACATCGAGAACTTCGGCAAGGTCTGCGTGATCGGCGGCGGCTACGGCACGGCCCCGGTCCTCCCCATCGCGGCGGCGCTCGCGGCGGCGGGCAACGAGATGCACGGCATCATCGGCGCGCGCAGCAAGGACCTGGTCATCCTCGAGAAGGAACTCTCCGCGATCTGCCCGGACCTGCGCGTAGCCACCGACGACGGCTCCTACGGGCACCACGGATTCGTTACCGACGTCCTGGCGCAGCTCCTCACCGAGACCACGCTGGACTTCGTGCTGGCCGTCGGCCCCACGCCGATGATGCGGGCGGTCTCCAACCTCACCCGCGAGCACGGCATCCGCACCATGGTCAGCCTCAACCCCCTGATGATTGACGGCACCGGCATGTGCGGCGGCTGCCGGGTGGAGGTGGACGGCCAGACCAAGTTCGCCTGCGTGGACGGCCCCGAGTTTGACGGCCATCTGGTCAATTTCGACCTGCTCATGAAGCGCCAGGCCACCTACCGATCGCACGAGGCCGAGGCGCGGGAGGTCGGGTCGCACTGCAAGATCGGTTTGGACGAGTAAGGGCGGGCGGGGAGGCAGTTTCCCGTAGGGGCGCGTCTCGGCCGACCGTAAAGGGCGGACGATACACGCCCACCCGCAGATTGACAGTCAGCGTACGGGCGTGTGTCACGAGGGGTACCTCGTGAAACGCGCCCCTACAACGACAACGGCTAACGGCCGGCGGGGTACCCTTCGACAGGCTCAGGGCATTCTGCACGCCCCCGCCCTACAGTACGGCAAAGGCCAACGGCACACCGGCGAGACCCTTCGACAAGCTCAGGGCAGACGCCGGTGCCACTGACCTCTACATTTAGAAAACCAGCCGCTCCTACCAAGTACAGGAGAAACCACCATGCCTGACGTTCCTGTTCGCGTTTCGCGCCAGAATATGCCGGAGCAGCCTGCCCGGGAGCGCGCCTGCAACTTCCGCGAGGTGCCCCTGGGCTATACCGAGGAGCAGGCGCTCCTGGAGGCCGGCCGCTGCCTGCAGTGCAAGAAGATGCCCTGCGTAGCCGGCTGCCCGGTCGCGGTGAATATTCCCGCCTTTATCGCGCTGGTCAAGGCCGGCGATTTCGCCGCCGCGGCGCGCCAGATCAAGGAGACCAACATCCTCCCCGCCGTCTGTGGGCGCGTCTGCCCGCAGGAGTCGCAGTGCGAGGCGCTCTGCGTGCTCGGCAAGAAGGGCGAGCCGGTGGCCATCGGCCGGCTGGAGCGCTTTGTGGCCGACTACGAGCGGGAGCACGGTCTGGCCGAGCAGCCGACCGTCGCACCGCCTACCGGCAAAAAGGTCGCCATCATCGGCTCGGGTCCCTCCGGGCTGACCGCCGCCGCCGACCTGGCGCGCCTGGGCCACGAGGTCCATATCTTTGAGGCCCTGCACGAGATGGGCGGCGTGCTGGTCTACGGGATCCCCGAGTTCCGCCTGCCCAAGCGCATCCTCAAGTGCGAGATCGAGGCGCTGCAGGGCATGGGCGTGACCCTGGAAACCAGTGCCGTGATCGGCAAGCTGGACACCATTGAGGACCTGATGACCCGCGAGGGCTTTGACGCGGTGTTCGTCGGCACCGGCGCCGGGCTACCTACTTTCATGAAGATTCCCGGCGAGAACCTGCTGGGTGTTTACTCGGCCAATGAGTTCCTGACCCGCTCCAACCTGATGCGCGCCTATGACTTCGGCACCACCGACACGCCCATCGCCCGCGGCCAGCGAGTCATGGTCGTCGGCGGCGGCAACGTGGCCATGGACTCGGCGCGCACCGCCCTGCGGCTGGGCGCGGAGAAGGTCATCCTGTCCTACCGGCGCTCCCGCGAGGAGATGCCGGCGCGGTCGGAGGAAATCCACCACGCGGAAGAGGAAGGCATCGAGTTCCACCTGCTGACTGCGCCCGTCGAGTTTCTCGGCGACGAGCAGGGCCGGCTGCGGGCCGCGATCATTCAGAAGATGGAGCTGGGCGAGCCGGACGCCAGCGGCCGCCGCCGTCCCGTACCGGTGGAGGGTTCCGAGTATGAGGAGCCCATTGACGTAGTCGTAATCGCGGTCGGCACCGGCGCCAATCCCCTGATCAGCGCCACGACTCCGGGCCTGGAGATCAACCGCTGGGGCTACATCGTGACCGACGAGGAGACCGGGGCGACCAACCTCCCCGGCGTCTACGCGGGCGGCGACATCGTCACCGGCGCGGCCACGGTTATCGAGGCGATGGGCGCGGGCCGCAAGGCCGCCGCCGCTATGCACGCGTATTTGACGGGTTAGTGAGGGATTCAGCGGCCCTTGACGCCTTGACGAAAAGCCGCTACAATGAAATAGAGATTTATAGCCTGATTTCGTACCGATAGGGAGCGTTGCCCCCTGACTATCGCCGGTGCGGTTGAGGTTTTAAAGGCAGAAACGGTGGTTCCCGCGCTTTCGCAAGAAGCGGAACTAGGCGGGTGCTTTGTCGCGGACCTGATGAGTGACGTCTTGGCCTTCGCCCGCGAGGGCTCGCTGCTCCTCACCGGTCTGACGACCGACCAGACAATCCGTACGGCCGCGGTCAAGCGTTTGACCGCGGTCGTGGTCATTCAGGGCAAGCAGATCGGTAGCGATATGATCGAAGCTGCCCGCGATGAAGGTATCCCCATTTACCGCACGCCTCTGTCCAAATACGAGGCGTGCGGTTTGCTTATGCAGGCCGGGCTGCGCCCCTACCGGAAGGGCGTGACGTGCCTGCAGTGATCCACGCCGCTCTCCTCACCATGGAACCCACGCCGCTGTGTCATCACGAATTTCCGATCCTGGGGCGCGCCTACTTCCTAGGTGGCCGCGCCTCGACGTCGGTCAAGCGGGTCCTCGGCGAGGTCGGAGTGGACCCGGAGGTCATTCAGCGCATCTGCGTGGCCTGCTATGAGGCGGAGATGAACGTGGTGCTGCACGCGCGCTCCGGCCACATCACCCTGGAGGTCTGGGACGACCGGGTGGAGGTGGCCGTAGTGGATCAGGGGCCGGGGATTGAGAATATCACGCTCGCGCTGCAGCCGGGCTGGTCCTCGGCCAGCGAGGAAGCCCGCTCCCTGGGCTTTGGCGCCGGGATGGGCCTGCCCAACATCCGCGCCCAGGCCGACGATATGCAACTGGACAGCGTGAAGGGCCAGGGTGCTACTATGCACCTGGTCTTCCGCCGGGAGGCCGCCGCTGATGAGTGAAGTGACCGTCGCGCAAGCCGTGGAGGCGCTGGGGCTGACCGTCCTGGCCGGCGAAGAGCGGCTCGATACGGTCCTGACCGGCGCGCAGGTGAGCGACCTGCTCAGCCACGTCATGGCGCACGGCAAGGCCGGGCATCTGTGGATTACCAACCAGACTCACGCCAACATTGTGGCGGTTGCCGCCCTGGCGGGGCTGGCGGCCATCGTAGTCGCGGCGGGCTTTGAGCCGGAAGCGGAAGCGGTGATTCGCGCCGAGGAGGAAGAGATGCCGCTGTGCACCTCCCTGGAGACGGCGTACACCCTGGCCGGTCGGCTTTATCAACTGGGTGTAAGGTGAGTTGCGGCCATGCCGCAGGCCGCGATTGATCTGCACGTGCACACGGCGCTTTCCCCCTGCGGGGACGAGCGCATGCGTCCGCCGGAGATTCTGCTCACGGCGGAGCGACTCGGGATCAGCGTACTAGGAATCGTAGACCATTCCACGGCCGGCAACGCCGGCGCGATTATGGAAGCCGCCGCAGCTTTTGCCGTCCGGGTTTTTGTGGGAGTAGAAGTGGAGAGCGCGGAGGGAGTCCACCTACTGGGGCTCTTTGACAGTGCCGAAGCCGCCATGACTATGGACGCGGAAGTCGCCGAGCACTTGCCCGGCCTGACCAACCGCCCCGAGATTCTCGGCGAGCAGCATCTTCTCGACGCGTGGGGTGAAGTGGTGGGGATCGAGCAACGGCTGTTGATTGCCGCTACCGATAGGACCGTGGAGCAACTTGCGGACAGCATCCACGCCTGCGGAGGGATGGCCCTCCCGGCGCACGTGGACCGCACCGCGCACGGCCTCTTCCCCATGCTAGGCTTCGTCCCCCCACGTCTGCAGGTTGAGCTGTTTGAGGTGTCCCGCCATCTGGACCTGACCGAGGCCCGCCGGCGCTGGCCGGAGCTGCCGCTGCTCACCAGCTCCGACGCGCACCAGTTGGACGCCCTCGGCCAGGCCGTCACCTGGATTCCGGAGGAGCTGGCTTGGGCTCCCCTGGGCGCCCGGGACTGGGGCCAGGCCGTCGCGGAGGTGCTCCGGGCGCGGTCCTAGCCGCCCGGCCCTGCCATGCGCGAGCTTTCGCTGCACCTTTTGGACCTGGCGCGCAACTCGCTGGAAGCGGGGGCGGCCAGTATTGACATTCTGGTACGCGAGGACCCGGCCCGGGACGAGCTGGTCATAACCGTAGCCGACGACGGGCGCGGGATGGACGAAGAGGCAGTCCGGCGGGCGACGGACGCCTTCTTCACCTCGCGCCGGACGCGGAAGATGGGGCTGGGTCTGGCGCTGTGGCGCGGGACCTGCGAGCGCAGCGGCGGCGGGCTGGAGATCACCTCCGCCCCCGGCGCGGGCACCACGGTTACCGGGCGGCTGCAACTCACGCACTGGGACCGGCCGCCGCTCGGGGACATGGGCGGGGTGCTGCAGGCGCTGGCCTGCGAGGCCCCGGCGGTGCACCTGCGCTACCGGCACGAGGTAGGCGCGCGGCATTTTGACTTTGATACGCGGGAACTGCAGCAGGAGCTGCAGGAGGTCCCGGTTTGTGACCCGACGGTGCTCCACTGGCTGCGCGGGTGGGTTAGGGAGGAACTAGCTGAGATCGGCAGTCAGGCTTGAGTATTTCTGTTAGCGGCGCGGGCCTCCGGCTCGTGACCAAAACGTAGGAGGAGGTTGTTACGTGAAGACTCGAGAGGAACTCCAGGCTCTGCGGGAGAGGGCGAAAGCGGCGCTGGCGGTGCGCGACCAACAGGGCGGCGCCCGCGTCGTAATCGCGATGGGCACCTGCGGCATTGCCGCCGGCGCTCGCGAGGTCATGTCCTCCCTGCTGGAGGAGCTGGCCCAGCGCGGTTTGAGCGAGGTAAGTGTGTCGCAGACGGGCTGTAAGGGCCTCTGCGACCGGGAGCCGTTGGTAGAGGTCTGCACCCCGGGCCTGCCGGCGGTCACCTACGGCGCGGTCAACCCGCAGATCATGCGCCGGATCGTCGCGGATCACATCGTTAACGGACAGGTGGTGGCCGAGTACGCCATCGCCACCGGATCGGAGGCGGAGTAGTCATGGCCGGGGATTGTTTGTGCGCGGAGACGTATCCGAAAATAGACGCCATTATCGTGGAGAAGGGCGCGGTGCCCGACTCGCTCATTGAAATCCTCCACGCGGTGCAAGAGGAAGTCGGCTACCTGCCCCAGCCGGTGCAGGAGTACATCGCCGACGCCCTGGACATGCCGGTCGGGACCGTGGAGGGCGTGGTGAGCTTCTACAGCTTCTTCACCGTCGTCCCCCGCGGCCGCCACACCATCAAGGTCTGCCTGGGCACCGCCTGCTACGTGCGCGGCGGCAAGCGCGTGATGGAGTCGGTCGCCAAGCACGCCGGCTGCGGCATCGGCGAGACCAGCGAGGACCTCAAGTACAGCCTCGAAGTAGTCCGCTGCATCGGGGCCTGCGGTCTGTCGCCGGTCATGACCGTGGACGAAGACATCTTCGACCGCGTCAAGCCGACCAAGGTGACGGAGATTCTCAACAAGTACGAATAGCGGCCCGGACTGACCTGCGCGAGGCCTCCGGCCTCAGCGGCACGACGGCATTTTGACCAAAGGAGAATTCTCGATGCCAACTTTCAGATCCCACGTCCTGGTGTGCGCCGGAGCCAGTTGCGTCTCCTCCGGCTGCCAGGCAGTTGCTGATACTATGGAGCAGACCCTCGTTGAGCTGGGGCTGAGCCAGGAAGTCAGAGTTGTACGCACCGGCTGTATGGGCTCGTGCGATCTCGGGCCGGTGGCGGTAGTCTACCCGGAGGGCGTCTTCTACATGAAGCTCACCCCCGAGGACGCCGCGGTCATCGCCGAGGAGCATCTGCTCAAGGGCCGCCCGGTGCAGCGGCTGATGTACGTGCCGCCCGCCACCGGCGAGCCGGCGCTGCAGATGGACCAGATTCCCTTCTTCGCCCTCCAGCGCAAGATCGTCCTGCGCAACTGCGGCGAAATTGATCCCGGGAACATCGAGGAGTACATCGCCCGCGACGGCTACGAGGCGCTCGCCAGGGTGCTCACCGAGATGACCCCCGAGGCGGTCGTGGCCGAGATCAAGGCCTCCGGTCTGCGCGGCCGGGGCGGCGGCGGCTTCCCCACCGGGCTCAAGTGGGAACTCACCGCCAAGGCCACCGGCGACGTTAAGTACGTCTGCTGCAACGCCGACGAGGGCGACCCCGGGGCCTTCATGGACCGCAGCGTGCTCGAGGGCGACCCCCACAGCGTCATTGAGGCCATGACCATCGCCGGTTACGCCATCGGCGCCTCCGAGGGCTACATCTACGTGCGCGCCGAGTATCCGCTCGCCATCCAGCGGCTAACCACCGCGCTGGAGCAGGCCCGCTCGTATGGGCTGCTGGGCGAGGACCTCTTCGGCACCGGCTTTGGCTTTGACATCAAGCTGCGCATGGGCGCCGGCGCCTTCGTCTGCGGCGAGGAGACCGCGCTGATGAACTCCATCGAGGGCAAGCGCGGCGAGCCGCGGCCCCGGCCGCCCTTCCCCGCTAATTCCGGTCTCTGGGGCAAGCCCACGCTGCTCAACAACGTGGAGACCTACGCCAACATCGCGCCGATCATTCTCAACGGCGCGGAGTGGTTCGCCTCCTTCGGGACCGAGACCAGCAAGGGCACCAAGGTCTTCGCCCTGGCCGGCCACGTGAATAACACCGGCCTCGTCGAGGTGCCGATGGGCACCCCGCTGGGCACCATCATCCATGAGATCGGCGGCGGCATCCGCGGCGGGCGCGAGTTCAAGGCCGCGCAGAGCGGCGGCCCCTCCGGCGGCTGCCTCCCCCGGGAGTTCCTCAACACGCCGGTGGATTACGAGAGCCTCAAGGAACTCGGCTCCATCATGGGTTCCGGCGGCCTGATCGTCATGGACGACACCACCTGCATGGTGGACCTGGCCCGCTTCTTCCTGGAGTTCGTCCAGGACGAGTCCTGCGGCAAGTGCCCGCCGTGCCGGATCGGCACCAAGCGGATGCTGGAGATCGTCGAGCGCATCTGCGCCGGCGAGGGTCGCGAGGGCGACATTGAGCTACTCGAGGACCTCGGCGAGCAGATCAAGGCCACCTCCCTGTGCGGGCTGGGCCAGACCGCGCCCAACCCGGTCCTGAGCACCATCCGCTACTTCCGCCACGAGTACGAGGAGCACATCCGCGACAAGCAGTGCCGCGCCGGGACCTGCAACGACATCATGAAGGCCCCCTGTGAGCACGCCTGCCCCGCCGGGGTGGACGTGCCGGCCTACGTGTCGCTGCTGGCTGAGGGCCGCATTGACGACGCCTATCGCGTGGTGCGGGAGGCCAACCCCTTCCCCTCGGTCTGCGGGCGCGTCTGCACCGCCTACTGCGAGACGCACTGCCGCCGGGGCCAGATGGACTCCCCGGTCGCCATTCGCCTGCTCAAGCGGGCGCTGGCCGACCACCGCACCACCACCTGGCAGCCGCAACTCCATGCCCAGCGGCACCAGAAAGTGGCCATCGTGGGCAGCGGCCCGGCCGGTCTGACCGCCGCGTACGATCTGGTTCGCAACGGCTACGACGTGACGGTCTTTGAGAAGGAGCAGCTCCCCGGCGGCATGATGGCGCTGGGCATCCCGGACTATCGCCTGCCGCAGGACGTCCTGCAGCGCGAGATCCAGGAGGTCGTGGACCTCGGCGTGGACCTCAAGCTCGGCATGGCGCTAGGCAAGGACTTCTCGGTGGAGGACCTGGAAGCGCAGGGCTTTGCGGCCACCTTCCTGGCCATCGGCTGCCACGCCGGAATTCCGCTGGACTGCCCCGGCGGCGACGCCACGGGCGTACTGGACGCCGTGCAGTTCCTCAAGGACATCGCGCTGGGCCGCGAGCCGCAGGTGGGCAAGCGCGTCGCCGTTATCGGCGGCGGCGACACCGCGATTGACTCGGCCCGCTCGGCGCTGCGCCTGGGCGCCACCGAGGTGCACCTGGTCTATCGGCGCACCCGCGACGAGATGCCCGCGCATGACGAGGAGATCTCCGAGGCCGAGCGCGAGGGCGTGCACTTCCACTTCCTGGCCGCCCCCGCCGAGGTCCTGGTGCAGGACGACAAGGTCAGCGGCTTGGTCTGCCAGCAGATGACGCTGGGCGACTGGGACGCCAGCGGCCGCCGCCGCCCGGTGCCGGCGGAGGAGACCTTCACCATCGAGCTGGACACGGTCATCCCCGCCATCGGCCAGCGCATCGAGGACTGCGCCTGCGTGGAGACCAAGCGCGGCAAACTCTGCTGCGATCCCCTGACGCTCGCCACTGCCCAGCCCAACGTCTTCGCCGGCGGCGACGCCACTCCGGGCTCGATGACCGTCGTGGACGCCATCGCCGACGGCCACCGGGCCGCGCGCGCGATCCACTCCTTCCTCTCCGGCGAGCCGCAGCCCGCGGCCCGCAAGCGCTCCAAGACCCGCGTGGCCGCGGAAGTCATGGCCGCGCTGGAGGAGACCGGCGACCAGGAGCGCCCGGCGGCGCAGGTGCCCAAGATCCCCGACTCCTACCGCTACAGCGGCTTTGCCGAGGTGGAGTTGGGCTTCTCGGTGCCGGTCGCATGCCGCGAGGCCTCGCGTTGCCTGCACTGCGATTACGTGATGATTGAAGAGGATAACTGACCAGGCCCAGCCGGCCTGAGGAGGATAGATAATGTCTGAGTTCACGATCACGATTAACGACAAAGAGGTACCCGCGCGCGAGGGGATGACGGTCCTGGAGGCAGCCCAAGCCGCCGGGTTCAAGATCCCCACGCTGTGCTATCACCCCGACCTCCCCGCGATGGGGGCGTGTCGGGTTTGCCTGGTGGAGATCGAGAAGGAGCGCAGTCTGCAGCCGGCCTGCTCCTTCCCGGTGCGCGCCGGGATGAAGGTCCAGACGCACTCCGCCAAGGTGCGCAAGGCGCGGCGGACGGTGGTCGAGCTGCTGCTTTCCGACCACCCCTCCGACTGCACCGCCTGCGTGCGCAGCGGCTCCTGCGAGCTACAGTCGCTCGCTGAGGACCTCGGCATCCGCGAGGTGCGCGTACGCGTCGCCCCGCACGGACATCCGCTGGACGACTCCAGCCTCGCCGTGGTGCGCGACCCGGATAAGTGCATTCTCTGCCGCCGCTGCCTGCAGACCTGTGAGCTGATCCAGAACGTATCCGGCCTGCGCCTCCACGGTCGCGGCTACACCAGCCAGGTCGGCGCGCCCTTCAACACGCCGCTGGGCGACGCCCTGTGCGTCAACTGCGGCCAGTGCATCAACCGCTGCCCGACCGGCGCACTCACCGAGAAGTCGCAGATCGCGGAGGTCTGGGCCGCTCTGGAGGACCCCGACACCTTCACCGTGGTGCAGACCGCCCCGGCGGTGCGCATCGCGCTCGGCGAGCTCCTGGGCATGGGCATGGGCCAGATCGTCACCGGCAAGATGACCTCCGCCCTGCGCGAGCTGGGCTTTGACCGGATTTTCGACACCGACTTCACCGCCGACCTGACCATCATGGAGGAAGGCCACGAGCTGATTCAGCGCGTCACCAACGCCGGGGTCCTGCCTCTGCTGAGCTCCTGCAGCCCCGGCTGGATCAAATACATCGAGCACTTCTATCCGGAGCTGCTCCCCAACCTCTCCTCCTGCAAGTCGCCGCAACAGATGTTCGGGACGCTGGCGAAAACCTACTTCGCCGAGGTGGCGGGCGTGGACCCGGCGAAGATAAAGGTCATCTCCATCATGCCCTGCACCGCCAAGAAGTTCGAGGCGGCGCGCCCGGAGATGAACGATTCCGGCTATCAGGATGTAGACTATGTCCTGACCACCCGCGAGTTGGGCCAGATGATCCGCCAGCAGGGCCTGGACTTCGTGAACCTGCCGGAGAGCGACTACGACGATCCGCTGGGCCAGTCCACCGGCGCGGCGGTCATCTTCGGCGCCACCGGCGGCGTTATGGAGGCCGCCCTGCGCACCGCCTATGAGGTCATCAGCGGCGAGCGCCTGGAGGATATCGACATCCTGCCGGTTCGCGGCATGGAAGGCATCAAGGAAGCGTCCGTGATGATCGGCGACCTGGAGGTCAAGGCGGCGGTCGCCAGCGGTCTGGCCAACGCGGCGAAGCTGCTCGACAAGATCGCAGCCGGCGAGGCCGACTATCACTTCGTGGAGATCATGGCCTGCCCCGGCGGTTGCCTCGGCGGCGGTGGCCAGCCGATTCCGACGTCGCTGGAGATTCGCAAAGCCCGCGCCGCGGCCATCTACCAGGCCGACGCGGACCTGCCCATCCGCCGCTCGCACGAGAATCCGTCCATCACGGAGATCTACGCCAAGTTCCTGGGCGAGCCGCTGAGCGAGAAATCGCACCACCTGCTGCACACGAAGTACACCCCGCGCACCAAGCGGGCCGTGCAGGTGGACTAATCGCGCACCACATCGAGGTGTAGCGCATGAGTGACTCAACCGCGGCGACCGATTGGTCGCGCGAACAGGTAGAGGCCACGGCCGCCCGGGTATTCGACCCGGCGGCCGTGGCTGCCGCTCTGCAGGCCGGCGCCGACACGGCTCCCGAGGCGCTGCGGGATATCCTGCATCACGCCTCGGCTCAGGAGGGGCTGACGCTCGACGAGGTCGCCGCGCTCCTGCAGGTCACCGACCCGGACCTGCGCCGGGAGGTCCTGAACGCCGCGCACCACGTCCACGCCAAGCTCTTCGCCCGCCGCATCAGCATCGCCACGCCGGTCTGCCCCACCAACCGCTGCGTGAACGACTGCCTCTATTGCCCCCTGCGCCGCTCCAACGCCGGTCTGCGCCGCACCGCCAGCACGGGCCGCGACCTGCAGCGGGAGATTGTCGCCCTGCTCGATGAGGGCCACCGCCACGTCATTCTCGTCTTCGGCGACGACCGCAGCGGCGTCCACTATATCCACGATATGCTGTGGGCGGCGTACGGCGCGCGCTCCGGCCTGCGCCAGTTGCAGCGCGTGGACCTCAACGTGGACGCGCTCAGCATCGCCGCTCTGCACGAGATCCAGGACGCCGCGGCGCTCGGCACCTACCACGTCTTCCAGGAAACTTACGACGCGCAGGAGTATGCCCGGCTGCATCCGCAGGGGCCCAAGGCGGATTACGCATGGCGGCTCACCTGCCACGACCGCGCCCACGCCGCCGGGCTTACCGACGTCGGTCTGGGTGTGCTCTTGGGGGCGGGCAACCTCCATTTCGACGTGCTGGCGCTGATTCGCCACGCGCAGTACCTGACCGCCACCTACGGCGACCACCCGCAGACCATCACTTACCCGCGCATGGTCGCCTCCCCCGGAGCACCCACCTCCCGCGAGCCCGAGCGCCAGGTCGCCGACGAAGATTTCCTGTACGTGGTTGGCGTCACCCGCCTCGCGCTGCCCGCGTCTGACCTGATCCTCAGCACCCCGGCCTCGGCGGAGTTGCGCCGCGAACTCTACGACCACGGCATCTCGCGGGTCAGCGTCGGGTCGCTCAGCTACCCCGGCACCTACACCCGCGATGGGGACCCGACCGCCGGCGGGGAGCTGGTCATCGGTCGCCCGCGCCCGCTGGAGGAACTCGTCTACCGCATGGCGGAGGCCGGCTTTGTGCCCAATTTCTGCGCTGCCTGCTATGCCGAGCGCCGCCGCGCCGCGCTCCACCAGCGGACCAGTCCGCAGGAGCGCGCCCGCCAGCACTGCGCCCCCAACGCGCTGCTATCGCTCAAGGAATACCTGATGGACTACGCCTCGCCCGACACGCGTACTATCGGCGAGCGCCTCATTCAGAAGGAGCTGTCGCGCCTGCCCGAGCCGGTCCGCGAGGCCACGCTCGGCCTGATGGTCGAGGCCGAGGCCGGTTTGCGCGGGCAGATGCTCTAGGTCGCACCGTCGCGGCGTACCCTGGAACCCTGGGAGGTCGGCCCTTGGCCGAATCACCTCAACCTATCACCGGCGTAATCACCACTATCGCCGCGCGCTGCCGGCGCTGCTACAACTGCGTGCGCTCGTGCCCGGCTAAGGCGATTCGCGTCCAGGGCGGCCAGGCCTGCGTGATCGCCGAGCGCTGCCTGGGCTGCGGAAACTGCATCCGCGTCTGCGCCCAGAACGCCAAGCAGGTCGAAAACGCCCTCCCTGCCGTGAGCGCGATGTTGGCCGGGCCCGCTCCGGTCGCGGCGATGCTCGCCCCCTCCTACCCCGCCGCCTGGGAAGGCGCGACGCCTGGCGGCGTAGTTGCCGCCCTGCGCGCGCTGGGCTTTGCCCAGGTCTATGAGGTCGGCTTCGGCGCCGAGCTAGTCGCGCGCGAGTACTCCCGCCTGCTGCGCCGCCCTCCCGCTCACCCGCTGATCAGCACCGCCTGCCCCGCGGTCACCGCCTACGTGCAGAAGTACGCGCCCGAGCTCGTCCCCAGCCTGGCGCCGATCGTGTCGCCCATGATCGCCATGGGCCGCGCCATCAAGGAGCAGTATCTGCCCGGCGCGCAGGTCGTCTTTATCGGCCCCTGCACCGCCAAAAAGGCCGAGATTCGCGACCCGGCCATCGCCGATGCGGTGGACGCCGCCATGACCTTCCAGGAACTCGCGCGCCTGCTCGCCGAGAAGGAGATTGACGTCCCCGCGCTTACCCCGGTGGCGGCGGACGGGCCGCTCCCCTTCTACGGCGGCCTCTTCCCCGTCTCGGGCGGGCTGCTCAAGGCCGCATCCATCCAGGCCGACGTGATGGACGATTCCGTGGCGGTCGTCGAGGGGCCGAGCCGCTGCCTGGCGGCGCTCCAGGAACTCAGCGAGGGACGGTTCCCCGCCAAGTTCCTCGACGCGCTGTTCTGCGAGGGCTGCGTGAGCGGACCGGCCTTCTGCGGCAGCATGACCCCCCTCTCGCGCAAGGCGCTGATCACCGCCCACGTGCGCAGCCTCCAGGCCGGCGCGCGCCGGATGGGCGGAGCGCTGCGCCGCGTGGCCGGCGTGCGGCTGGCCCGGGCCTTCCAGCCGGAGGAGATGGGCCTGGCGCTGCCCAACGAGACCGAAATCCGCGATATCCTGGCCCGCAGCAACAAGTCAGGGCCGGAGGACGAGCTTAATTGCGGCGCCTGCGGCTACGCGACCTGCCGGGACAAGGCGGTCGCCGTCTACCAGGGACTCGCCGAGCCGGAGATGTGCCTGCCGTATCTTATCGATCAGCTTCAGGTCAATCTGGAGCGGCTCACGCGCAGCAAAGAGGAGATCGAGAGGGCCCGCGAGCTGGCCAACCGCGCGCAGCAACTTGCTTCGATGGGGCAACTCGCCGCTGACATCGCGCACGAGGTCAGCAACCCGCTAGGCAACATCGTCGTCTACGCGCAGCTCCTCTGGGAGAGCCTGCCCCCCGGCGACGCGCGCCGCGAGGACGTCGCGACCATCGTCGCCGAGGCGCTGGAGTGCCGCGAGGTCATGTCCAGCCTGCAGGGCTTTGCCCGCCAGCGCGAGCCGCAGTGGGAGCCCGACATTTCCCTGCGGGCGGTTCTCGACAAGGCCCTGGGCGAGCTGGAGCCCAAGCTCACTTTCACCGACGTGGACGTGGAGGTCAACGTCCCCGACGACCTGCCGCTGCTCATCGCCGACCCCGCCCAACTCACGCAGGTGGTGGTCACCCTGCTGACCAACAGTCTGGAGGCCATTGAGGGTTCGGGCCGCATCTGGATCGAGGGGCGCCCGGCGCCCGAGGGGCATTTCCTGGAGCTGGCGGTCAGCGACAACGGCCGCGGCATCCCGCCCGACCTGCTGCCCAAGCTCTTCCAGCCCTTCATCACCACCAAGGAAGTTCGGCCCGGCGCGGGTCTCGGCCTGGCCGTGGTGCACGGGATCATTCACGCGCACGGCGGCGAGGTCCACGTCCAGAGCAAGCCCGGTTTCGGCACTACGTTCACGGTGAGCTTGCCCCTGGACGTCCCCGCCAAGGCGCCCGAGGCGGCGAAGGTACTGGTCGTGGACGACGACCCGGACTTCCTGGAGCAGCACCGTCTTATGCTCGCGGGAATGGGGTTTGAGGTGGTCACCGCCGAGCGTAGCGACGAGGCTCTGGAGGTCGCCGGGCGCGAGATTCCCGACGCCTTCCTGCTCGACTTGATGATGGAGCGCAACGATTCCGGGGCGCGCCTGGCCCGGACCCTGCGGCGCGATCCGCGCTTCCGCCGGGCGCCGATCATCCTGCTCACCTCGGTGGTGCAGGACATGGGCTTCGAGTTCCAGCGCAATCCTCGGGAAGTCCTGGAGTGGATGAAAGCCGACGCCTGGTTCGATAAGCCCGCGCCGGTCGCGGAACTCGCCAACACCTTGCGCCGCCTGCTGGCGGGAGCCGAGGAGACTCCGCCCAGCGCGGAGAACCTCCCCGTCACCGACGAGGCCCCGGCCGAATCCTGACCGCCGCCGCCCGCCGGCCCGCGCGAGAGGAGGCACAGCCGTGAGCGCTAGTCTGGAGCACGCCCGCATCCTGGTCGCGGATGACGAGCCCGGCATCCGCAGTGGCTGCCGCCGCATCCTGGAAAGCTGCGGGGCCTCCGTCGCGGTCGCCGGCACCGGCGCTGAGGCGCTGGAGCTGCTCGCCGCCGAGGACTTCGACGTGGCCATCGTGGACCTGATTATGCCCACTTTCGGCGGCATGGAGTTGCTGCGCCGCCTCGGCGAGATCCACAGCCCCGTGGTCTCGATGGTCATCACCGCCCACGCCACCATTGACACCGCCATCGAGGCCATCAAGCTGGGGGCCTTCGACTACCTCCCCAAGCCCTTCGTCCCCGCGGAGTTGGTCGTGCGCCTCGAGCGCGCGGTGGCCTGGCGTCGGCTGCGCCAGGTCGCCGAAGAGCACCTGCTGCAGCTCGACGCCGACCAGTCGCAGCTCCACGCGATCGTCAACAGCCTCGCCGACGGGGTCATGGTCATCAACCGCGAGGGCCAGGTGGTGCTGACCAATCCGGCGGCGCGCGAGGCCCTGGGCCTACCGGCCGAGCCGGCCGCGCCGCCCCCGCTCGCGGAACTCGCCGGCTGCGCGGCTCTGAGCGACTTGGTCGCGGAGGTCACCCGCTCCCCGCACAGCGCCTGCGCCTTCACCGGCGAGTTGCACTGCGGCGACCGCGCCTATATGGCCCGCGTCGTCGCCATCGCCAATAGCCGCGAGGAGTTCCTCGGCACCGCCACCGTCCTGCGCGACGTTACCGATCTGCTCACGCTGCAGCGGGCGCGGTCCCAGTTCGTCAAGACCGTGGCCCATGAACTCAAGTCCCCCCTGGCGGCGGTTCAGGGGTACCTCAAGGTGATCCTCAGCGGCAAGGAGCTTGCGCCCGAGAAGCTGACGGAGGTTATGACGCGGTGCAGCGAGCGGGTGGAGGGTATGGTGCAGATGGTGCGCGACCTGCTGGAGCTATCGCTCACCGAGGCCCTGCCGGAGCGCCACAACGAGACGCTCAACCTCGCCGAAGTCGTAGCGGCGGCGCTGGAGCAGAACGAGCATCTGGCGGAATCGCTGGGGGTCCGGACGCTTGCCCCGGAGATCCCGCCCGACCTGACCCTGGAAGCGGATCGGGCCGACATGCTGCGCATCCTGACCAACTTGGTCAGCAACGGCATCAAGTACAACCGCCCCGGGGGTTCGGTGACGATCTCGGCGGCGGGCACGGACGAGGAGTTGACCCTGGCGGTGACCGACACCGGTCTGGGCATCCCCGCCGAGGCGCTGCCTTGCCTGGGCCAGGAGTTCTTCCGCCTCAACACCCCCGACCGGCGCCACATCGTCGGCACGGGACTGGGCCTCGCCCTGGTGCGGCGCACCTTGGAGGCCTATGGCGGTCACCTCGAGGTTGACTCGACGCCCGGGGCGGGCTCCACCTTCCGCCTTACCCTGCCTCGCCTCGCCGGCTAGTCGCTTCCGCCGGCTCTCCCCCCGCGGAGGGACTCGCCATCAGCGTGGTCATCGGGAAGGCGACCTTGATTTCCAGCCGCCCTTCATTCGCCGACGCCGTGACCGTTCCCCCCTGGTTCTCGAGGATCGTCCGGCTGATCGCAGGTCCCAGGTCGGCGTCGGTCTCGCGCAGCGCCCGCAGCGGGTCGAAAAACTCGTCGGGCTGCACCTCTTTCGCGTCCCGTTTCAGCCGCTGCATGGTGACCACCACTCGGCGGTCCCCGTTGCCGGTCCCCTCTTCCTGCCCCACGCGAATGTGCACCGGCGACGAGCCTTCCCCCCGCAGGTGGCGCAGCAAGTAGCGTAGCGCCTGCCGCGTATGGTCCGGATCGGCGATGACCCGCGGCACAGGGCGCTGGACCTGCAGTTCGAAGACCGCCTGCTCGTCGTCCTGCGTGCGCAGTAGTTCGAGGGCGTCCTCCACCAGCGTCTCCAGGCGGACCAGCTCAAAATCCGGCTCCGCCTGTTGCACCAGTTGCACCAGTTGATCGATCAGCATGTCCAGGCGATCGATCTGCGGGGTCACAGTGTCCCGCCAGAACTCCTGCAGATCGCTGGAGGCCCGGCCGGCCCCGGTCAACTCCGCGTAGGTCTTGATCGCGGTCAGAGGCGTCTTCACCTCGTGCGCGATTCCGCCCACCACCTGGGTGAGCATGTCCAGGCGCTCGCGCCGGTGGCGCTCTGTGGCCAGCGAAATCTGCGCGGTCATGTCCTCCAGCAGCAGCACGCTGCCCAGCGGGGCGCCCTGCTCGTCGGCGAGATGGGAGGTGCTGACCCGCAGTGTTTCCTTGCCACCGCGGATGGATACTTCCAGGCCCAGGACGACCTCGTCCGAAGACCGGAGCGCGGAGTACAGGTAGTCCCCCAACGGCGAGGGCAAGCAGCGCAGGTCCTGCCCCTCGACTTCCTCGCGGCGCAATCCCAGGACGCGGGCGGCATATGGGTTGCAGACCGCCACGTTCCCCTCGCGCCCCAGGGTGATCACGCCGCTGCCCATCCCGGACAGAATGCGCTCCATGTAGTTATTGCTCCGGCTGATCTCGGCGTGGAGGGCGAAGCTCTGCACCTGCAGCGCCACGTAGTTGGAGAGCATAAACAGCGTCTCAATCTCCCCGACGGAATAGGGCTCGCCGATGACCTTGTCCCCCAGGAGCATGATCCCGGCCAGTCGGCCCTCGGTCATCAGCGGCACCGCGACCTGGGCGCGGAAGGCCTCCAGCTCGCGCGCGATGGTCACTGCGGCCGACCGGTCGGCCCAGTCAGCCAGCTCCCAGCGCGTGAGTACGCGGCTGCTCTGGTGGTACCAGCGGGCCAGACCGTCGGAGGGCAGCAGCCGCCCCTGCGCGATCATCGCCGCCGGCAAGCCTTGGGAGGCGAAGACCCGGTAGGCCTCGTCGCCTTCCTGGCGCCACAGCAGACAGAAAGTGGCGCACCGGGCATAGTGGCCCACCGCATCCACGTAAGTGTGGAGCAGACGATTCAGGTCGAAACCAGCGGCCAGCCCGCTCATCAGACGCTGGAAGAGCGCCGACTCGCCTGACAGCGCCTCGGTGGCTCCCCGCGGGGCCCCGCCGGCCCCCAGCAGCAGTCCGCCACTCACCAGCTTGAGGGCCGCCGTCTGCACGGTCGCGTCGACGATCTCCCCGATCTCCTCGGGGGCGGCCTCCGCTGCGATCCATAGATCCGGGGTAGGCAACTGCTCGTGGCGCACCTGGTCCCGCGACGATGCCGACGCCAGGCAGACCAAGACTGCCTCCGGCGCCGCCTCCCGATATCGGGCGCACTGGGTCAGGCGCTCGGTGCTCAAGGGCTCCAGCGAGGTGATGATCGCCGACACGGGGACAGACCAGATCAGGTCCATCGCCTGGGAATGGTCCTCAGCGCGCAGTACCAGCGCCCGGGCGCCTGCCCGGGCTTCGATACGTTCAGCCAGAACCGGGTCTAGATCCGCCAGCAGGATGATTAGCATACTAGCCTTCTTTGGCCTCCGAGAATTCCGACACCGGCAAGTGAATGATGAACTCGGTGCCCGCTCCCTCCCCGGAACGGACTTCGAGGGTCCCGTCGTGCTCCTCAATAATCGTTTGGCAGATGGCCAGCCCCAGCCCGGTCCCGTTCGCCTTCTGCGAGTAGAAGGGCTGGAAGATCTCGGCCGCCTGCTCCGGCGGAATGTAGCTGCCCGGGTTGAACACGCTCAGCAGCACCCCCGGGGCTCGCCCGTTCCCCGCCTCCGAGGCCGTTAGGCGCACCCGGCCTCCCGCCGGCTCGGCATCCACCGCATTGCCGATCAGGTTGATCAGCGCCTGGTGCAGGCGATGGGCGTCCCCCCGCGGGGACAGGCTCAGCGGCGCCACTTCCAGCTCCAGTCGCACGCCGCGGCTCTCCGCCTGGGCCGACATAGCGCGGACCGCCGTCTCGCAGACCTCGTCCACGCGGATCTCCTTGTTGACCGCGTTGGCCGGCTTGGAGAGCATGAGCAGGGCGGAGACCAGTCCGACGATACGGTCGATCTCCCCCTGGGCGGTCACCATGAAATCGTTGCGGAACTCCTCGTCCTCCCAATGCGCCGGGAGCAACTCGGCGAAGGTGCGAATCGCGACCAGCGGATTGCGGATTTCGTGGGCCATTCCGGCGGCGAGGAAGCGGATGGTGGCCAGCCGCTCCGACTCTTCGCGCTCCCGCTCCAGCTCCTGCACCAGGGTCAGATCGTGGATAACCGCGACCGCGCCCGCCCCCCGGTCGGGCGTCTGCGCGCCCCAGTTGGAGGCGCTGCAGGTCACCGGTACTTTGGAGCCATCGGGCCGGGAGATGTCAAACTGGTCGGAGGTCCCGAGCACGGGTCCCTCCAGCGCCCGCAAAAAGCAGCGTCCAATCCCGGGGGGCAAGGCGCTCAGGTGCGCCCCGACCACCGTTTCCGGCTCCAGCCCCAGGATGCGCGCGGCCGCCGCATTGTACAGGAGAATACTGCCGGCGGCGGAGACCGCGATCACGCCGCTTTCCATCTCTCGCAGAATATTCTCGCTGAACTCGCGGGTCCGGGCCATCTCGTCGTAAAGCTGCGCGTTCCGCACGGCCAGGGATACCTGCGGGCTCATGCTCGCCAGCAAGTCCAGGTCGGTCTCCTCATACATCTCCCCGGAGGCCTTCTCCCCGAGGCAAATCAGACCAACCAGGTCTCCCTCCCACAGCAGCGGCGAAAGCAGTTGCAGTTGGAGCTCGGTCATGACCTCGACCATCACCTGCGCCTGCTGCAGCGAGAAGAAGCGGAAGACATCGTCTTTGTTGACCACCGCCCGGCGGGCGGCTGCCGTGCGCACCAGCACATGATCGGCGGGCAGCGCCTCCAGCCACGGGGCGTCCGCGCCGGGACGCTCAGCATCGCGAAAGGCTCGGGTCAGCAGGTCCGGCGTCTGGGTATTCACCAGCATCACGCACATGCGCGTCGGCCGCAGTCGAGCCATGCCCAGGTCGCAGACGTACTCCAGAACTCTCTGCACGTCCAGGGTGCGCAGCATCGCCTCGGGGGCATACTGCTCATCCGGGGCGGGGTCGTTCGGCCTGGTCCCCAGACGCTCCAAGCGCTTCCGTACCGCGTTGAAGCCGGGGATGGTCACCACGCCGGTGGCCAGTCCGCAGGCCAAGTAGGAGATCAGTACGGGGACCCCCTGCTCGGTCAGGAAAGGCTCAGCCACCAGCACCCCAAAGACCAGCACCACCCCGGCCCCGCTCAGCGCCACCAGGTAGGACGCCGCTCGCAGCAGCGCTGCTTTGGGCTTCACGATCTGGTACTTGGCGATGGCGTAGGCCATGCCCAGGACCATGAAGGCGTAGGCCCCCGCCCCCCAGTGGCTCGCCGTGGTGTCATGCAGGACCAGCGGGATGACGATAATCGCCGCGATCGCGAAGACCTGGCCCACGAGCATCCCGGCCAGAATGTAGATGACCTGCACCCGCTGCAGCCCTTTGAGGTGCATCACCTTGCCGAAAAAGACGTAATCTGAGTAGCCCAAGACCGCCGTGACAAAGACCCCGAAGGCCACGAAGGGCCAGCCGTAGTCAATGACGACCAGCCCGTGCGAGAGCGTCAGAGACTTGTACAAGTCGGGGGAAAGACCGACGGAGCCAAACAGGGCCGCGAGCGAATACAGTATCACCCGATGCAGCCGCGGCGCGGGGGACATCTTCTCCGGGAAGACCCAGGCCAAGTCTACCGCGGTGCACACCACCAGGGCGGACAGGGGGTGGGCGATCCGCAGCCACATGCCGCTTTCCGCGGGGGTATGCCCTGACTCGATCAGGTAGTTGCAGAAGATCCACACGCCGGCGCTCAAGGCGTGCACGGCGTAGATCCGGTTCCACACCCGGTCGCGCGCGCGGCTGTACACGACCACCCCCGCCACCAGGAAGGTCGCCGAAACCGCCAGCAGCATGACTCTACACGCCAGACTTAGTAGTTCCCCGTGCATGGGCTCTCTTTCGGAACACCAACGAGCGGGCTAGTCGGCTCCCGCCAGGAGCTACTCGACAAAACGCCGCAGCAGCAAACACGCGTGGCTCCCGCCGAACGCGTGCGAGTTGAGCATCACCGTGTCCACGCGCGCCCGTCGAGCGCGGTTGGGCACGTAGTCCAGATCGCACTCCGGATCGGGGACCCGGTAGTTCATGGTCGGGGCGATCATGCCGGTCTCCAGGGTCATGCAGGCCGCCGCGACCTGCCAGCAGCCGCCGGGGGCGAAGGGCTGCCCCGTCGTGCCCTTAATGGAGCTCATGGGGACGTTGTAGGCGCGCTGGCCCAGGACTTGCTTCACGGCGTTGGTCTCCGCCACATCGTACTGGCGATTGCCGATCCCGTGGGCGCAGACGTAGTCCACCTCGTCCGCCCCGATCTTCGCGGAGAGCAGCGCCCGGCGGAAAGCATGAGCCAGCTCTTCACCTCCGGGGTGCGGCGCCACCAGGTGGCGGGCTTCCGCAGAAGAGGAAAAGCCCATGATCTCGGCATAAATGTGCGCGCCGCGCTCCATGGCGAGGTCAGCCCGCTCCAGGACCACCGCGCCGGCGCCCTCACTGAGTACCAGACCATCGCGGGTGTCGTCGTACGGCCGGGCGGCGGCCCAGGGCGGATCGTTGGCCCCGGTCATGACCCCCAGCTTGCACAGGGTGCCCATGCCGAACAAACTCAGACAGGCTTCCGTCGCGCCTCCGAGCATCACGTGCGCGTCGCCATTCCGGACAAAGCCGGCCGCTGTGTTGATGCTATCCAGGCCGCTGGAGCAACCTACGCCGGAGGTCGTATTCGGCCCCCGCAGTCCAAACTCGATGAACACGTGGCTCGTAGCGGCGTGCGCTTCCATCTGCACCCCGCCCCCCAGGGCCAGCGAGCGGACCCCATGCTCCGCGTAGCGAGCGTAGATCTGATCCGAGATGTTGCCATTGCCCGCGGTGCTCGTGCCAAAGACCGCCCCGATCATCAGCGGGTCCACCCCGCGCGGCTCGTTCTCCAGTCCGGCGTCCCGCAGGGCGTACCGGGCTGAGGCGACCGCAAAATGACCGAAGCGCCCTCCGCGCAGCGCGTCGCGGTTCTCGATGTGCTCCCGCGGCTCAAAACCCTTGATCTCCCCACCAATCTTACAGTACAGATCGGCGGTATCGAAGCCCTTGATCCAGTCAACCCCGGAGCGACCCTCGAGCACCGCCTGCCAGAAGGCCTCTCTCCCCATGCCCGTGGAGGAAACGACCCCCAGCCCTGTTATGACCACCCGTTGTCGGAGATTATCGGCTGCCATGACTGCCTCTCGAAAGCGACCAGAGGAACGGGCCGCGCCCGTCCCGACGCTACCAGTGATACTGCAACTCGAGTTGGTTGGTGTTGGAGTGGCCGAACAGCGGGCCCACCGAGTCGTCGTTCCAGTTGCGCACGTAGGTGTAGTTGCACGACCAGGCGTCGTCCTGATAACCGAGCCCCGTGGACGCGGCGCCCAGGTTGCTGCCGAGGCGGAAGGCCCAGGCCGGCGCCGGCTGCACCTCCACACCCACGCGCAGGCCGGAGTCGCCCACCGTCACGCCCGCGCCCTTGCTGCTCAACTGCTGCCACTCCACGGCGCCCAGCACGTTGCGGCTGAGCCGCTGGGAGACGCCGATGACGATCTCCCGGGAGGTAAAGGTGTCGCTGACCGGCGGACCTATCGCCAAGCCGGAGCCACGCACGTCCTCGGTGTAATTGTCGAAGATAAAACCGGCGCAGCCCTCGTTGCTGAATTGGTAAGTCCCGCCCAGACGCGCGCCCAGCTTAGCGGTGCTGTGGTAGTGCGCCAGCGGCATGCCATTCAGGGGGTTGCTCAGGTCGGTGTCGGTATGCAGCTTGGGCGAAACGCCAATGCCGAATACCCACTGCGGACTAACGCGGTAGCCGTACTGCAGGGACAGGTCCTCTTCCGCCAGTCGGGCGCTAACCGGACCGAGCGGCGTATTCATGAGACCCGCCTTGCTGGTCAGCGTGAAGCTGGTAATCTGCAGGCCCTGGCGGTCGCTCTTCAGGGGGACGGCGAGGGAGCCCTGGTACCCGTTTAGCCGCAGCCCGCCTGCAAATTCCGTGATCGAGGCACGCCCCACCGAGCTGTTTTCGGTGAGCATCCCGGCGAAAGCGGGCTGGCCAAAGCCCTGGTCCTTGATGCAGGAAACAAAGCCGCCCATGCCAAACAGACGGGTGGTGGTAGCGGTGGGCAGCGCGAAGAGGTGCGGGGTCGCGTAGGTCTCCAGATGCTGAGCATACAACGGAGTGACAAGCACGGTGAGGATGAGCAGGAACGCACAGACGAGCGAACGGCGGTACGTCATCATGGTAGCTCCCTTATTGCAGTGATGGCTGTGATCGGCTGCGCCCAGCAGCCGGCGGCGATGGCGGTTGCTCCAGATATTGCGGGAGTTGAGGCGAGCCGGAAGGTCGGCTCGGTCGCCTATAACCGCTATTGATGATACTACATTTGCCCCCCCTCTGCAACCACTTCACTCGACCGGTTGACGCTACCCGCGAACAGCCATATACTAACAAGGTTCAATACTATGCGCCGCCTGCCGGCGTTCTCGCAGCCGGCCTCCAAGGAGTCTCCTGTGCCCCATCGTATACTCTTCGTCGATGACCATCGCGAGTTCGCGGCCGCCTCCCAGGAGTTCCTCGCTAGCAAGGGCTACGAGGTAGCGCTCGCCCATGATGGCATGGACGCCCTGGGTCAGATAGCTCTCCAGACGCCCGATCTGGTCATCCTCGACGTGATGATGCCGCGGCTGGACGGCTGGGCGACTCTGGAGTCGCTCCGCCAGAATCCTGCCACTGCCAAGTTGCCCGTGCTCATGCTCACGGCCCGGCGCAGCCAGCAGGATGTGACCCAGAGCTTCGCCGCGGGTTGCACCTGGTACTACGGCAAGCCCATCAGTGATTTCGAGGACTTCGCCCTGGTGGTTCGCCAGCTCCTGGAGTGCCCGGAAGCGCCCGCCTAGTCCTCGCGAGCCTCCCCCAGACCCCACCCACCCGTGAAAGGATGCGCCACCATGGCCCGAGCTTTGCTGGTCAGCTACTCCGGTTACCCCTTCACTCCCAGCAGCCTGACGCCCGACAATGGCCTGGCGAATCTCGCCGGCGCCCTGGTTGAGGCAGGTCATGAGCCGCGCGTTCTCGACTTCGGCACCGTCTCCATGATGCGCCGCCTCTTCCCCGCCGAGATGTCCGCGCAGTTCCGGCCTCTGGCCCGGCGGCTGCTGGATCCCTCGGGGCCGCCCGCGGCGAGTGATCTCGCCCAGTTGCAGGCGCTGTCAGCGGCGCTTGAGCAGCATCAGGCCGACCAAGTGGTGCTCCTGGCGGAGGAGTTGGCCGCGGAGGCCCGCCGCTTCCGACCGGACTTGGTGGCTTTTAAGCTCTGGAACGGGGACGGGTTCACCGGCAGCGTGGCCCTGGCCGAGCGCCTGCGCAGCGAATTTCCCGGCCTGCCCCTCTACGGCGGGGGGCCGCAAGCCTCCTGGTTCCGTGAGGCGATCCTCCAGCGTACCGACGTATTCGCGGCGCTGGCCTACGGGGAGGGCGAGCACCTGATCCTGGACCTGGTCGAGCACGCGCAGGGACGCCGCGACCTGCCCAGCATCCCCGGCCTGCTCTTCCGGGCCGACGGCGAACTGCGCCGCACGGATCGCGTAGACGACGTGGACCTCAAGCTCCTGCCCGCTCCGGTGTACGATCCCGAGCTATACCCCGCCATGGCCGGCGAGGAGAAGATCAAGATCATCGTCCTGGACGATAGCCGCGGCTGCCCCTTCGGCTGCGGTTTTTGCATGCATCCGATTGAGAGCGGCCGCGTCCTGCGGACCACCTCGGCGAGCCTCCTGGCGGACCGCATGGAGCAACTGGGCCAGGCCTGGGGCTTCCGCGCCTTCCGCTTCTCAGGTTCCTCCACCCCCGGCTCGCTCATGCGCGAGACCGCCGAGGAGATCACCCGCCGTGGGCTGGACGTCGCCTACACCTGCTTCGGGCACTTCGCCAGCGCCGACCAGAACCATTTCGAGGCTATGGCCGCCTCGGGCCTCAAGGCCATCTTCTTCGGGCTGGAGTCGGGGTGTCAGGAGGTCCTGGACCGCGCAGTGGGCAAGCACATCAAGCTCACCGAGGTCAAGGAGACGATCCGCAAGGCGCAGCAGGCGGGGATTTTCACCGTGGCCAGCATGATCGTCCCGCTGCCCTTCGACACCGAGGAGACCCTCCAGGAGAGCCTGGACTTCCTCCGGGACCTGCGCCCGGATTCCGTGCCGGTGCAGTTCCCGGGGCTGGTGCCCGGCACCCCCTGGTGGCAGAATCCGGAGAAGTACAACCTGGGCGTGGACCGCAGCACGATTCTGGACGAGGTTCTGGACTACAAGATCAAGCTGCTCTACCCGCCGGCGTACTGGAAGCCGCTCCCCTACACCGTAAACGGTCTCACCTACGCCGAGTTCACGGCGATCACCGCGAAGTTCGCCGGCGCCCTGGAGGCAGCCGGGATCAGCACCGGGATTCCCGATGATAACGCGCTGCTGGCGCAATTCGCGGGCGTGACGCCCGTCGCCTTCCGCGACCTGTCGCGAGCGCTGTGCCTGACCGGTGACGCCGACGCGATGGCCGCGTTGGTCACGAAGATCAACCAGCAAGCGGTCCGCCCCGGCGCGACGAGCTAGGCCAGGGCGACCCCGGCCAGCCCCGCCACCTGCTTGAGCAGGTCGGGCAGGTCAAAGGGCTTGTGCATGGTCGCATCCAGGTAAGGGCTCTTCAGCTCCTCCTGGTCGGCCACGTAGGCGCTGAGCAGCAGGATGCGGGTGTCCGGCGCGAGTTCCTTGATCCGCCGGGCGACTTCCGTCCCCAGCAGGTCCGGCATGCGCGCATCCGTCACCACGACGCGCGGCCCCCGGTGGAAGGCCGTCAGGTACTGCTCGAACTGCCGCAGGCCCTGCGCCCCACTGGTCGCCGTGCCCACCGACAGGCCCGCCGCGGTCAGGTAGTCATCGATCAGCCGCAGCAGCCGCTCATCGTCGTCCACCACCAGCACCTCGGGCACCGCACTGGCCGCCGGATCGCACGTGGCCCCCTCGCCGACCGGCAGGCGGATGGTTACCGTGGTGCCCTCGCCCTGCCGGCTGGCCAGCGAGAGGTCCCCCTCGTGGCGCGAGACGACCTTCCGCGCGATGCTCAGCCCCAGGCCGCTGCCCTCCGTCCCCTTGGTGGTGAAGAAGGGCTGCGTCACCTTCTCCAGCAACTCCTCGGGGATGCCCACCCCGGTGTCCCGAATCTCCACGACCACGTCCCCGCCCTCCGCGAAGGTCCGCACGTGCAACTCGCCGCCGCCCTCCAGCGCCTGGCGCGCGTTGATCATCACGTTCATGAGCGCCGTACGCAGCCCGCCGGCATTCCCCATCACGGGGGGCACCTCGCCCAGGTCCAAGTCCACGTGCAGCCCCTCGTCCCCGTCCGGCGCGTGTCCGGCACTGAGCTTGACCGCGTCCTCGAGAATCTCGTTAATATTCAGGGCCTGGCTGGGTTCGTAGGGATCGCCGGACATCAGCGAAATCCGGGCGATCGCGTGGGCGCTGTCGTTGGTGGCCTGCGCGATCTCCTGCAGCGCGCCTTCCACGCCCTGGGGGAGCAGCGCGGGGTCCTGCTTGAGGTTCATCAGCAGAATCTCGATGCGCATGAGGATGGCGGACAGGTAGTTGTCCACGTCGTGGGCCACCTCCGCCGCGATCTCGCCAATCGCGCGCAGGCGGGCCATGCCGTCCAGTTGCGACTCAATCGAGGTATGCGCGGAGGTCAGGCCCTCATAGATGGTGCTCAGGTCGCTAAACTCAGACTTGCGCCGCAGCTCGCTGAGCTGCTCGGAGAGGTTCCGGGTGGCGTGCTGGAGTTGACGCATGAACTCCTCTTTTTCGCGCCGCTCCTCGCGCCGGGCCACGGCTCGCTCGGCCACGCGCAGCACGTCGGCCATGCCAAAGGGCTTCGTGAGGTAGTCGATCGCCCCGTGCCGCACGGCTTCCTGGGCGCTCTCCACCGCCGCGTAAGCGGTGATCATCGCCACCTCGATCTCCGGATCGATTATCTTGAGCCGCCGCAGGACCTCGGTGCCCTCCATCTCCGGCATCTTGATGTCGAGGAAGACGACCTCCGGGCGCTCGGCCTCAGCCAGCTCCAGTCCCTGCAGCGGCCCCTCGGCCAGCACGATCTCGTACTGGTCCTTGAGGATCATGCGCAGCGATTCACGCGGGCCCTTTTCGTCGTCAATAATCAGGATCTTGGACTTTTCCATCGGGACGTCATCCTCACTGTGGCGGTCAGTATACGAGGCATTCGGCCCTGCTCCCGGCCCTCGTTAGGGCTGAGCGCAAGTTGACACAATGTTGCGTAGTATATTTCACCGAGCAATGTAGAGTCAAGCATCTCTCAAGTTTCTCGTTCAACCGGTTAGGATCTGCGCCGCGTTGGCGCGGCCGCGACGGGCTCTCCCGCGGCCACTAGATCGGTCAGGGTCACCGGCCGCAGCCCCTGGGACTTCAGCCAGTCCAGGATCCGCGGCAGGGCCTGCGCCGTCTTCCAGCCGCGCCCATTGGCGTGCATAATAATGACTGATCCCGGCTTGGCCTGGTGGACTTCCCCCAGCAGGTCCGCGACCGTAGCGTGCGGGTCGGGGTCCCCGGTAGAGATGTCCCAGGTCACCGTGCTCATCCCCGCGCCCGCGGCGGTCGCCGCCACGGTCGGATTCCACTCGCCGTAGGGCGGGCGGAAGAACCGCGCTCGGCGCCCCGTCATTTCGCTCAGGATCGTCTGGGGCCGCTCGAGTTCCTCGCGGCACTGCGCGGCGGTGAGCTTGGTCATGTGCGGGTGCAGATAAGAGTGGTTCGCCAGCTCAAACTCCGGAGTCGCGGCCAGCAGCCGCACCGCCTCGGGATGCGCCTCCATCCACCGCCCGCCCAGGAAGAAGGTCGCCGGCACCCCCCGCGCTCGCAGCAGGTCCACAATCGCCCGGTCAAAACCCGCGGGCTTGGCTGTCTGGCAACAGTCAAAAGTAAGCGCCACCAGCCGCTGGCTGGTGCGGACGCGCGTAAAGGCCACTGCCGCGGGCGCGGGAGCCGGGATGGCTGCCACCGGTCTATCCGCAGGGGCAGCCACCCGCGGCGGCGCGGAGGCGTCCTCGCGCAGGCAGCCGCTCAGCCCGACGACCAGCCCCACCGCCAGCAGCCATCTTCCACCGTACGACAGTATCGTCATCTTACTTCTCGGTCTGTACCCACGTCAGCAAGCTCTTCATCCACCCAGCGTAGCCCGACCAATCGGTCAGCAGCGGGAGACCGCCGGGCGGAACCTGGCTGTTGACCAGCGTCGTCCCGGTGAACACTGCGACTCTCCCCTGCCCTCTCGTCCAAGTCGCCAACAACGGCCGGTCGTCAATCACCAAGCTGGCCGCGGCCCCCGACCGCAGCGAGGTGTCCTGGAACCAGTCCACCCGCGGAGGACCATCCACGGCAGCGGCCGTGCGCGGCTCCAGGGTCACGTCAGCCGTCACCGGCCTCAAGGTGGCTACCGGCCGCCCTGCGGCCGGCCGCATATCCCACGCGCCCTTGGTCGCCACCGGCAGCAGTTCCTCCAGCGGCGTGCTTTCCATGCCGCCCTTGCCCAGGCTGTTGAGGCCGCCCAGCACCAGCAGGCCGCCCCCCTGCATCACGTAGTCGCGCAGCATCTCGCAGCCGTAGCGGCGCAGGGCCAGCGCGTCGGCGTCGGCCAGCACCACCACGTCGTAGCGGAACAGTTCCGCGTCGGATATGGGCATCGGGAACAGCGAGGCCGCGCGCCAGGAGGCCTGCGGCGTGTAGGCCGCCACCGTGTACGCCAGACCCAGGTCCTTGGCCAGCGCCGCCAGCTTCCACTCGCCGGCAAAGCCAAAATCGCCCACCTGCAGCAGCCCCGCCGGCTTGGCCTTGGCCTGCCGCCACACCGCCGCCAGGTCATCCGGCTTGGGCAGCGTCACCTGCTTGGCCGGGGCCACCGCCCGGTAGACTCCCGCCGTGTCTCCGTAGGGGTACAGCGGCACCTGATAGGTGTCCACGCCCTGGTCGGAGGTGACGGTGACCACCAGCAGCTTGAGTCCGCCCTCGGTGGAGTCAAAGTCCACGGTGAAGCTCGTCGTATCGAGGCCCAGCGTGGGCACAACCACCGGCGCGGCCGCCTTGCGTGTCTGGCTGGCCCCATCCACGAGCACCGTCTCCATCCGCACCCCGGTCAGCGGCTTCGCCCAGGCGCACAGGCGATGCGTCACCTGCAGGGCGTCCGGCCCGACCACCACCTGCGAATCGGCCACCAGCCGCTCCGAGGCATAGCTCACGCTGTCGAAACCGTCCACCACCCGCACCTGCACCGCGGTCTCCCAGGATTTCCCGGCCGGCAACGGCACCCGGTCGTACATGAACTCCTCGCTGTAGGCGCTGGCGCAGTTGTAGAGGCGGTCCAGGTAATTGTAGTCCGCCAGGTAGACCAACCCGGTCTTGGCTTTGCGGTCCAGCGCGGCCATCCAGCCGGCGGTGAAGTCGCGCACGAACTCGTGGCGCCCGCTCACGTCGTCGCTGGAGATGACCGACAGGCCGGTGCGGCTGGGTCGGAAGTAGTAATTCCGGTCCTCCCCGGGCCCCACGTGCGCAATGCTCTGCAGCCAGTAGTCCAGCAGCTTGTCGTCGCCGCTCTCGTTGGTCACGCGCATGCGCATCCGCAGCACCGGGGCGTCCGGCGCGAGTTCATAGGTCTTGTCGTAGCGCAGGCCCTTCAGGCCCGGGGCCACCTCGTCGCGCCAGCCCCCCGCGGCCAGCCGCGACAGACTGACCGTCGCTGCGCCGTCCGGCCCGACCTCCGGCGCGCCGGCGGTATAGACCGCCCCCATCAGCTCACCGGGATGCGGCTGCTTGAGGTCGTGATCGCTGAACAGACCATTTACCAGGCTGCCGGTGTTGCCGAACTGCAGGCCGGTTTTGGTCTGCACCAGGCTCACGATCTGCCCGCCGCGCTCCGGGGCCACCAGGGCCTCCAGCAGCGGCGACTTGAGTTGTATGAAATTCATACCGCCAACGGTCTTCGTTCCGACTTCCCCCGCCCCGGCTGCCCGGGGCAGCAGCAGCAGGGCCAGACCCACCCACCAGACGCCACGCCGCATCGCTTAGCCCCCCTTCGTGAAGCGCACGACCAGCAGGTCGTACACCTCCAGGTCGGGGACCGTGAATAGCACCTTGCCGGTCGCGGTGGTGGCCTTGAGCTGCTCGGCCCGCGGCGCCCGGTCCGGCGAGAGCAGCCACACGTCGCGCAGCGTCGCCCCGGCCGGGATCGGCACGGTCACGGGCAGCGCCGTCAGCTTGGCCTGCTTGCCGGGCCGCCGGTAGATAAACTGGTCCGGCGGCAGTTGCGCCAGATGCATGAGGATGTCGGTCTCCTGCCCCAAGTCCCGCTGGTAGACGTACGGCTTCCAGCGCACGCTGGGCGGCGCCTTCACGGTCGCGGTGACTTCCTCGGGGATGATCCACTTGAGATTGTCGTGATAGAGCAGCGCCGAGTAGCGCGTGGCGAACTGCAGGTAGTTGCGCAGCGCATCGCCGTAGATGCTCCCCGCCGGGTAGGCGACGTTCGCGGTGTTGAAGCCGCAGGCGAAGGAGAACGCGTTCATCGTCTTCACGCAGGTATCGCCGCCCATCGCCGCCATGGTCAGCGGGTAGGAGCGCAGGCGGTCGAAACCGTAGCGGTGCTTGGTCGAGCGGATGGAGTCGAAGAACTCCAGCAGCGAGGCCCACTGCCCCAGCTTGCTGCTCTTCTCGCAGATGGAGGCGCCGCCGCCGCCGATCTCGATCATGGACATGCTCCCCGCCGCCTCGAAGGACTTGGGGAACTGAATCTCCGACTTGAATACCTCCGGGTTGTGCTGGTTCTGGAACTCCGGGTGCGCGGCTTTGATCCGGCTCCGCACGTCGGTGAACCAGGCCGCGCCGATGCTATCGGGGTCCCCGCCCAGCTCCGCGCCGGCCGGCTTGCCCTGCCAGTCCAGCTTCTCGCGCGCGTTCTGCGGCGGCCCCTGCGAGACGTCCAGGAAGCAGCCCGCCCAGCCCACGTTGGTCACCGCCCAGTTGATCTGCCCCACCAGCCAGTCGCGGAAGCCCGGCGCGTAGATGTTGGGCACTACCCCGTAGTCAATCGCCGGGTGCCCGTCGGCCTCGTAGAGAATCTTGCTGGGGTCGCGCCCGTAGTCCACGGCGGCCCAGGGCGTGGCGGCCGCGTAGATGTAGAAGCAGGGCTTGATCCCCTGCGCATTGCGGTCGGCCACGTACTCGCGCACCTTGGCGCCGTTGGCGTAGTAGTTGTGGTCGGTAGTCCAGATGGCGTAGTCGCCGGTCGGAATGGTCAGGCCGCCGTTGTCCTGCTGCGTATTGTGGATGCGCTCGATGTTCTGATAGTAGCGGCGGTCGCTGCCGTCCTGCATGATCTTGAGCCAGTCGCTGGCAATGCCGAAGTACTCGCTGGCGCTGTCCACTTCCTTGCCCGCCATCAGGGCTGCGGCATGGATCTCGTAGCCGTACTCGCGCTTGCCGGTGTTCCAGGTGATCGGCACGATCTGCGTCGCCCCGGGCGCGAGCGTAACCGTGCGCTTGTCCAGCGGCTCGCCGGCGTTGAGGTCGCTGGCCAGCGTGGTGACGAGTTCCACCGTGTTCGCCTGGTCCTGCCAGTTGTGCAGGGTGACCTCGCAGGTCGCTGCCTCGTTGTTGGCGTAGAGCACCTTGTTGGGCCAGACGCGGTCCACGCTGACTACCGGCTGAGCCTCGAAACGCAGCCGCGAGGCGCCCTGGTCCACGCCCAGCATGATCTCCTGCGGCCCGCGCACCAGCGGCGTCAGCCCCACCTTCAGGTCCTGCCGCGCGCCGACCGCAATCGCCGCGTTGGTCGGCGGCATGCGGAAGGTCAGGTTGGCCCGGTCCGCCGGGGTCAGCCGCGCGGTCGCCGGGGCCGGCTTGTCGCCCGCGTTGGCCACCGGCAGCGTCGCCTCCGTGGCCCGCCCCAGCGGCAGGACCGCCGGCAGGCTCACTATCCCCGTAACGTCCAGCGGCTGCGCCGCCCGCAGGCGCAACGGGCTTTTGATCTTGCCCAGCGTGTCCTGCACGTTCGCCGGGTCCTTCTGAGTGAAGACGTAGACCGTCCCGCCCACGACCGTCCCCGGCGCGGCCTCCGACAGGTTCTCGCTCTGCGCGGTCAGGAAGAAGGTCTCCCCCGCTTTGCCCTGACCGGAGGTGTGCCGGAAGTAGCCCAGGTCGCCCTCGGCCTGGCAGGCGTAGGCCAGCCGGGTGAAGACCCCCCGGTCGGGCACCGCGAAACCCATCCCCTCCGACTTCGGCGACCAGCCCAGCACCCAGCCCGGCGCGGAATCGTACTGGCCGTCGTAGTACGACTTGTACCCGTCATAGCGTCCCTGCGGGCGCTTGCCCAGGGGGTAGAAGGTGGTGTTGGCGCAGTCAAAACGGTAGGGAATCTGGTACTTGAAGACCACCTGACTGACCGGCTGGCGCAGCTCCGTCTGCACATCGAACTCCGCAAAGGACTCGCCGGTGCAGACCGTGACCGTCTCCGCGACCCGCGCCTGCTCGCAGGACCAGGTCAGGCGGTAGCAGCTAAACAGCGGCCCCCCGGCCAGCACCTCGCAGGCGAAATCCGTGGCTTTGACCGCGCTCAGCGGCGGCTCCAGAGTCCAGTTGTCCGAGCGGTCGTCCTTGGTAGGCGGGAAGATCAGCACGTCCCACTCCGGCGCTCCGTCAAAGGCCCCGCCGCCCAGTTGCACCCCGCTGACGCCATGCCGCGTCTTTTCGATGCGCAGGTTGGTGTTGGTGCCCAAGGTCATCCACGCCGCCTGGTCCTCGCTGTGCCGGAGGGGCACGGCCACCGGCGCGGCCGCCGACTTGCCCGCGTAGATCGCCAGCCGCTTATGCTCATAGCCCGCCAGCGTCACGTAAACGCCGATCAGGTCGCCGGAGACCTGCACCGGCACCGGCTGATCGCCGTCGGCAACGTTGATCTCGGCCGGCAGCGTCAACCCCAACTCCGGCACCGAGCCCACGGCCACCCCGGTCCGCGCCGCCGGGCCGGCGTTGTAGGCCATCAGATACCCCACCGGCGGCCCCTGCGCCTCAACCGCTAGAGCCACAGAAAGCAGCGCGAGAACCAGCATAAGTTGCGTGAGTCTGAGCATGAAAGCTCCACCTTCCTTGTCGCGTCTATCCGTTAGTGGCACCAGTGTCTCGCGGGTGCCTCCGTTGCCTTTTGTAGGGCGGGGGCTACGCCGAAGGCCCTGAGCCTGTCGAAGGGTCCCCCGCCGGCCGTTCGCCGTCGTAGGGGCGGAAATGGCCTCCGTCCCGCCCTCACCCCAAGGGGCACGCCGTCTGCCCGGCCCAGCGGATAATCCGGCCCAGCATCAGCGGCCAGACCTCCGACTTGCAGAAGAACAGGCTCTCGTCCGCCGGCTGGCCCAGGTCGCTCGCCGTCACCGCCGCCACCCAGCCCGCCCCGGCCTTCCCGGTGACCAACACCGGACGTTTGCCCGCGGTCCATACCACCTGCGCCCCCGGCTTGGGGGTGACCTCATGCAGCCACAGCACCTCGGGCGTCCAGGTCCGGGGCATCGCGAGCAGCCCCGGCGTGCCCGGCGGGCAGGACACCGGCCGGCTCTCCGCGGCGCGCAGGTCCCAGGGATCGCCGACCGTGACCGGCAGAACTTCCTCCAGCCAGGAGCCCTTCAGCCGCCCCTTGCCGTACGACTGGTAGCCGCCCAGCACCACCAACCCGCCGCCTTGCTGCACGAAATCCCGCAGCATGCGCCGGCCGGGCGCGGTCAGCCGCCGCCCGTCGCCGTTGGTCAGCAGCACCACGTCATACTTGAAGAGCGTCGCGTAATCGTTGGGAAAATACTCGCCGGGGACGGAGGTACTCGACCAGTTATGCGTCCACGCCTTGCTGTCCATCTGCGCGGGGACCAGCGGCGCGGCCTGGTCCGTCTGCCACAGTTCCTGCCACTCCACGCCGGTCAGCTCCAGCACCTGGAGCTTGTCGTCGCGACTCTGCTTCCACAGCGCGGGGAGGTCGGGGGGAACCGGCAGCGGATACTGCTTAACCACGCGGTCATACAGCTCCTGTTCGGTGAAGTCCGCGATCTTCTCCACCGTCAGCTTATCCAGCACCACGTTAGCCGCGCCCGGCCAGAAGCCCCGGTACTGCACGCGGCCCTGCTCCAGGCGGTCAAACTCATACACGAAATCCTGCCACTGGTTGGGCTGGGCAAAGTCAGTGCCTTTGAGGGTGACCACGTGCAGCTCATAGGGCAAATCGCCGGGGGCGGTCTCGTCGAGGGTAATCACCGGCGCGGTGGCGGTGACATCGTCGGTGCGCAGGCGCCAAGTGGCGCGGTAGCGTCCGGGGGGCGTATCGAAGTAGCCGGTGGCGAACACATACTGACCGCCGGGATGGACGCCCTTGTCGCACGCGACGGCCACCCCGCCCGAGGCAGTCGGGTCCACCACCCGCCGGTCCACGCCGTAAGAGGCGTCCTGATTCTCCGCCTCATACACCTGCGCCCCCACCTGCGAGGCGACCAGCAGCAGCATTCCGACGACCAGCATCCCGAGGCGCCTCATGGCGTTCCCCCCTGGCAGCTAACGCAATCAGAGTAGATCTGCGTAAACGTTCCCCGTCGGGCCGGGTACACCTTCCGCGGAGGCGGGGATTTGTGGACAGCGGGGCCGTTTCCGCGTAGGGGCGGAGCTTGGGTTCTGTTAAAAAAGTCCGTCCTGGTACTCCTCAAATCTTGGCGAATCTGCTAGACTGAAGGCACTTCACTCCGGAGGTGCTTTATGCTTGGCGATCACGAGGATGCGCCGGTCA
>DASXVN010000016.1:0-37233 GCA_036504235.1 Armatimonadota bacterium
CGGGGGCTCGTACCCCACCGTCGCTAGCCAACCGTTAGTCCGGAGGGGTACAAGCCCCCGCCCTACAGTACGGCAACGGCCGCACCGACGACCCAAGACGCGCCCCTAGGCCACAGCGCCCCCCCCGAACTAGGCAAACTCCGGCATCCACTGCCGGTTGGCGGCGAACGGCTCCTCACCCCCGGCCCCTCTCCCTCGCGGGAGAGGGGGGAACGGCGGGCAGGTACGACCGTTTCCGTGTAGGGGCGGAAGTTGCCCGGTCTGCCGGGCAATCTCCGCCCGCGTGTGCCAATAACCGTGGCTCAGCGGTAGCCGCGGGCGGAGATTCGGCGCAGACGCCGAACTTCCGCCCCTACGGGAAACGGCACGCGGGAAATGCCTCCCCCTAGGCGAACTCCGGCATCCACTGCCGGTTAGCGGCGAACAGCTCGTCGAACATGGCCCGAATCTCGCCGGGGGCGAGCATCGCCGCGGTCAGCGGGTCGGTGAGCACCGCGTGATACGCCAGCTCGCGGTCGCCGGTGAGCGCCGCCTGCACGGCCATGCCCATGGAGCTGAGGTTGGACTGGTTCAGCGCCGCGCAGACCGGGGGCAGATCGCCGACCACGCAGGGATGCACGCCGGTGTTGTCCACCATGCACGGCACCTCCACGCAGGCGCCGGGGGTGAGATTGCTGATCAGGCCGTGGTTGAGCACGTTGCCGTTGAAACGGAACATGGCGCCGGTCTCCAGGGAGTTGATGATGTTGGAGGCGTATTCGTGGCTGCGCTCGCCGAAGGGAATCGGCTCCTCGCCGCGGATCTGCTTGAGCGTGCGCTCGGCGTGAGGCAGCCAGTGCTCGCGGTAGGACTCGAGAATCTGCGCGTGCTGCCCGGCGAACCCGCCGGGGTTGTCAAAAGCCTCCACCAGGTCGGGCCGCTTGCGGTAGTACGGCAGGTACTCGGAGAGGTGGCCGCTGGATTCGGTCATGAAGTAGCCGATATGCCGGGCCAGGTCCCAGCGCACCTTCTCCCCAACCGGGACGCCGTCGCGGTCAATCTTCTCCAGAATCGCCGGCCACAGGTTGCGCCCCGCCAGGTCCTCGATACGCAGGAACCAGGCCATGTGGTTGATGCCCGCGGCCCAATACTTGATCTCCTCGGGTTTCAGCCCGGCCAGCTCGCCCAGCCAGTTGCCGGTGCCCTGCACGCCGTGGCAGAGGCCGACGAACTTGACCTTAGTAGCCACACTGCAGGCCCAGGTCAGCATGGTCATGGGGTTGGTGTAGTTGAGCATCCAGGCCTGCGGGCAGAGCCGCTCAATATCGCGGCAGATCTCCAGCAGCTTGGGGATGGTGCGCAGGGCGCGGAAGATGCCGCCCACGCACATGGTGTCGCCGACCGGCTGGGTGATTCCGTACTTGTAGGGGATGTTGATCTCGTTCTCAAAGGGCTCCAGGCCGTTGGCGAGGATGGCGCACATGACGTAGTCCGCGCCCTCCAGGGCCTCGGCCCGGTCCAGGGTCTTGCTGACCGTGGTGGGCAGGTTCTCCTGCGCGAAAAGCTTCTGGGCCACCTGATAGGTGATGTCCAGCCGCTCGGGGTCAATGTCCATGAGGCTGATATGCGAGTCGCGGAGGGCTTCGAAGGACAGCACGTCCTTGATGAGCGTCTGGGCAAAGCCGATCGAGCCGGCGCCAATGATGGCTATACGGGGCATAACGGTTCTCCTTGGTCGAATTTCGGTCCGAAGCGAGACTTTCGACTCCGCGCCCGGATTCCCTCCTCCGGTGATTTCCCCCGACAAGTCTCCGCCGGACGTAGGGAAGGTACGGGAGGGCGTCGGGGCGAAGAGCACCGGTACCAATAGTGTGCATCCGCCCAGTTGGAGAGGAAGATTTTCGATGCGTGTCACTTGGCGAGTCCTGCTCGTAAGCGCTCTGCTCACCGGCTTGTTCGCCGCGGCCGGTTGGTCGCAAGCGAATGAGGGCAACCTGCTCAAGAACCCCAGCTTTGAAGAACTCATTCCGGGGAAGATGGACAATGGATACATAAACTGGGCTTTTGCCGACAACGGCCAGCCGGCCTATCGCGGCGAGATCGAGGCCCAGGACTTCCACACTGGGCTCAAAGCTGCCTCCGTGTCAGTCGCGGCTAACCCCAAGGTCTACGCCGCCTGGGCGCAGCACGTTATCCTCAAGTCGGACGCCGAGTTGCCCGACCAGGTCTCCGTCTGGTACCGCGCGCCGCAGAACGGCGCCAACATTGTCCTGGGTTTCAGCGCTTTTGAGGACGGCAAGTCGGTGCCCAAGGGGGGCGACTCGATTGCGCTGCCCCAGAGTACCGACTGGACGCAGATCAAAGCCACTATCCAGGTGCCGGCGGGAACGCGCGATATTCAGTTCGAACTGCGCGTGGACAAGCCCGGGGAGTACCGTTTCGACGATGCCGCGATACTGCGCACCCCCCTGGCCGCGGCCGGCGGCAAGCCCGACCGCATCCTCTTTGTGACGCCGGCCGCCACCAAGGTCACTTACCTGTGGGAAGCGGCGCTCAAGAATGCCGGTTGGCAGCGCGTGAGCTACGAGACTTGGGATAACCTGACCCCGGCGCTGCTCAAGCAGTGCCGCGTGGTGGTCATGGTCGGCCTGCCCATCCGGCCCGAGGTCACCGACGCCGATCAGGCGACGATCAAGCTGCTGGATGACTATGTGAAAGCCGGAGGCGGGCTGCTGCTCAACGAGCAAGTCGGCCAGATCATCACCTCGATGACCCTCTCCTGGGCCCTGGCCCGAAACTTCGGCACCGATCTGCTCTTCGAGAAGACCATCTCCGACCCCCAACTCACCAAAACGGTGGGCGCCTGGGGGGGATCGGATACGTACACCTACACCGATCAGGTATCCGGCCCGGTGGCCGAGGGGGTTAAGGGCGTGCTGTACCAGTCCTACGTGGACCTGCAGGTCTACGGCGGGAACTTGCCCTTCCTGCCCACGCCGCCCTGGCAGGTCGTCCTCTCGGCGGGGCCCGGCTCCAAGAGCGAGACTTTCGAGCTGGGTCTGGAGGAAGTCGACAAGCACGCCCGCCCCGCGGGTTTCGCGTCCAACGTTCCTCTCGGCGGGATCCGCGAGTACGGTCAGGGCCGGGTGGGCTACCTGGGCCTGTATCCCGACATCGTTTTCACCCGCCCCATCGCCACCGATGACGACCGCAAGGTCCACGAGGCCTACCTGGTCGCGGGTACCGGCGGCTTCGGCAGTGATCTGCAGAAGCTCTATCTCAACACCTTCCAGTGGCTGGGCGCCAACGCCGACCAGTTGATGGCCGCCCCGTTGACCCGCCCCACGGTGGTCGGCGTGCAGTACGCCACCGGCTTCAAGTTCTTCAAGGGGATCATCGGCGCGCGCACCAGCTACTCCTCGGGAGAGTCCACCCCCGAGCAGTACGTAGCCGCCGCCCAGGCGGCCGGTTATGACTTCATCGTGTTCCTGGACGACTTCGGGGCCTTCAAGCCCGGCGGCTTTGAGTCGCTCAAGGCCGACTGCCGCCGCTTGTCGAGCGGGAACTTCCTGGCCATCCCGGGGCTGACCTACGAGAATGACGACGGCAACCACGAGTTCGCCTGGAGCCGGTACCTCAAGCTCCCCTCCGCCAAGCTGCTCACGCCCGATGGCAAGCGCTTCCTGACCCGGGACGCGCACTCCTTCACGCCTAACTCGATGTTCGATATCAACTGGCTCTATACGCTGTGCGGCTTCGAGAGCACCTCGGGGTGGTACCGGTTCGGCAAGAACCCCTACCCGCACTACGACGCCCGCGACTGCAACGCGATGGGCGTCATCACGCAGGAAGGCGGCAAAACCGTGGAATCCGTCGTGGACTCCTACGCCGCCGAGGCCCGCAACGGCCAGTTCGAGTGGCCGCTGGCCCTGACTTTGATGAAGAACGCCAAGGAGATCGCCCTGACCCAGAGCGGCGTCTACTACCACACCGAGATCGGCATCGAAGGCCTCCAGAAGTTGGATACCTGGCTCAATACTCTGGGGGGAAGAAGCGCGCGGAACCTGTTTCCGGGGGCTCCCTGCTTCGGTCAGGTCTTCCTGTCCAACGGGCCCCGCATTGACCTGCAGATGCCCCGCGGCGACACTGATCCGCAGAGCAACATCTGGAATCCGAACCTGCAGGAGTGGTCCTTCAAGCTGAAGGTCAGCTCTCCGGTGGGCCTGCGCGAGGTGCGGGTGATGGACGGGACGACGATGATTCGCCGGTTCCTCCCGGGTGGGGCCAAGGAGTTCGACCACGTGACCAGCCTGCCGCGCGAGCGCCAGAAGGCGATCTGGGTGCGGGCGATTGACACCCAGGGCCGCGAGGCGATCAGCCGCGACATCACCTGCGACTCCTGGCTGCTGCGTGATACGCAGTGCGCCGACCGCAACAACCAACTGCTGTACTCGATGCAGACCCGCGCCGACGGCGTGCCCTTCTACATCGGCTACGGTGGCGACACGCCCATGCCCGACAAGGGACCCTGGAACGGTCGCACCCGGCCGGTCGGCATCTTCGTCTTCGACCAGAAACTGGGCGCGGGCTCCATGGCCTACGACGGCTCGCCGGAGAACCATCCCCAGTGCTCCTTCAGCCCCTCACTGTGGTATGGCGACACCCAGCCAAAGGCCATGGGCTGGGAGAGCCAGCTGGTCGGCGGCAAGGAGGGCGCGGCGCACGTGCAGCCCTACCGCGTCTCCAACTCGTCTGACGTCATCATCGCCGACCGCATCCTGGACGGCGTCTTCGGCGTGAACACCGAGCCGGTCATCCATGTTTGGCACACGCTCTATCCGGTGTCGCCCAGCCAGTACCTCAAGACCACCGCCCGCGAGTATCTCTACCTCGTGAAGCCCGATGGGGCCAGCGTGTACCTGTGGGATCAGAGCTATGAGTTCCTCCAGGACGTGCCGGTTGCGCCGAAGGGGGCCTTCGCCCTGAGCATCGGCAACATCCTGGGCTCCACGGCCACGGAGTTCGTGATCAACAACGGCGGCCAGTTCGTGGACAGCGGGAAGGTGGCCGGCAAGCCGGTGCAGAGCTTCGCCTTCAATAAGGGCGACTACGTGGGCCTGCTGAAAAGCCCCTTCGGCTCGCTGGCGGTCTACAGCCTCACCGACGGCCTGGTGATCGCCGGCGACGGCGTCAATTATGGGGTGGGCTTCAAGCCCACCGGCGCCGTCTACGCCAAGGGGACCAAACTGCGCGCGCGCCTGCTGCTGGTGGGGATGCACCGCCTGGTTGCCGATCCGGCCGCCGCCGCCGCGCAGTTTGCCGCGGATTTCGGACTCACCGGCACGCCGACCTGGAAGTTCGAGCCGGTCCAGGGCACGGTCGGGCCCGCCGACTATCCGGCAGCGCTGCAGGCCGGCGCGGGGCAGTGCTTTGTGGGTCGCGTGAGCGGCGTGGACAAGCTGGCCGCCAACCTGGGCGTCGCGGTTTCGGGCCTGCGGGATAACTGGACGGCCTTCTTCCAGACCCAGGGGACCGGTGGCCAGACCCGGATCATCTCCGTGGAGAAGGGCACCGGCTACGCCGTGGTCACCGCCGCGGAAGAGGGCAATACGCTCTTCCTCGGCCACCCGCTGATCGCCGATAACCCGGAGGTCGGTCTCACCGTGGCCCGCAGCGGCGACCGGAAGTACTGGGTGGCGGAGATCCACAACCCCACCGATAAAGCAGTCACCGCCACCGTACGCAGCAACTCGCTGTTCACCGGCTTCACCTTCAACGAGAAGCTGACGTTGGCGGCGGGGACCTCGGTCATCCGGACCCTGGGGCCGGCGGGGTAGATAGAAGCGGCCACCGCTAACGGCCCTACCCCCTAACCCCCTCCCTGAAGGGAGGGGGGATCGTCTCAGTGCCGCCGACGCGGTTTGTGGCTCTCGTTCTCCCCTCTCCCGCGAGGGAGAGGGGCCGGGGGGTGAGGCCTCCCCCGGGGCGCTGCCTGGCAGTCAGCGAGCGGGCGTGTGTGCCGGCGCAGACGCCGACAAACGCGCCCCTACGCGGAGACGGCGGCCGCAGAATCGTCCAACCCGACATACCAAACAAAAGGCCCCGGAGCTGTTGCTAAGCTCCGGGGCCTTCATTCTGCGCGCTTGCGGCCCGCTGGTTACTCCTGCATGGCGTCGGGAGCGTCGGGGCCTACCGGGATCACGGCCTCGACCTCCTGGTCCACCTGCTGGGGCACGATGACGATGTCCGCGGCCAGCGGGCGGAAGCCCGTGGGGTCGAGAACCGTGCAGCGCAGGACTATGGGGCTGCCCTTTTCCAGCGTCTCGAGGCTGCTCGGATTCCAGATCGGTACGGTCACCTCGACGGTGCTGGCCGGGGGACAGGAGACGGAGATATCCTTCCACTCGCGCATCATGCCCATGTACGGCGGGCCGCCGCCCATCTGGGTGCGGAAGGTGCACTCGCTCAGGTTGACGCTGTTGTAGTCGTTGTACACCGTGAAGGTGACCTCGGTGTCGCCGGGCTTCCAGGTGAGGCGCTCGGGCAGACGCACCGGGGAGAAGATCACGCGCAGCGCCCAGAAGGCGGGCTTGGGGGTGAGGTCGCCGGTCATGACGCCCCAGTCGGCGTCCTCGCCCCAGCGGGTCCAGCCCCACACGTCGCCGGCGCCGGAGGCCATCCAGGGGAAGTACGCCCCGCCGAGGCAGGTCGGGTCGTCGCGCATGTATCCCCACTCGCGGGTGAGCCGGTCAATGAAGACCTGCTGGGTGTTCTTGCCCGAAAGCGGGTCCTCCAGGATGTCGGCGATGATCGACAAGTACGGGGAGTTCATCATGTCGGCCTGGAAGTTGATGATCCCGTACTCCGACGAGAACCAGACGCCGTTCCAGCCCTCGGCGAGAAGCTGCGCGCGGGTCTTGTCCTCCTCGAAGGTCGGCTCCCAGGTGCGGGGGTTGCCGGTAAGCACTCCGGTCTCGTTGAACTGACGGATCATCTTGAAGCTGTAGTGGATATCGGCGAGGTCGCCGTAGCGGGTCTCGAAGATGCCCTTGATCTTGCCGGCCGGGCCGGGGGGCGGGAACATGGTCATGCGGGTCGGGTCTACGGTCTTGACCATCTTCTGGGCCAGGCGGAGGTGCTCCATGAAAATGTCATGGGTCTCCTCTTTCTGGGGCATGTTCTCGTTGCCCAGGCTCCAGACCATGACGGAGGGGTGGTTGCGGTCGCGGCGTACGCAGGCCTCCATGCGGTGCAGGATCGGCCCCAGGTGCACCGGGTCGGCCACGTAGCTGTGCCCCCAGTCCACCGGCAACTCCTGCAGGAAGTAGATGCCCAGCTCATCGCAGAGGTCGGTCAACTCCGGCGGGCCGAAGAAGTGCGTGCGGATGGCGTTCACGTTGGCCCGCTTCATCATGGTGAGGCACTGGCGCAGCCAGGGCTCAGGGGTATACAGGCCAAACTCGGGGTGGAACGTGAGGTGGTTGACGCCGCGGAACTTGACGGGCTGTCCGTTGAGCAGAGCCCGCTCGTTGATGATCTCAAAGCGCCGGAAGCCCACGCGCTGCTGCACGACCTGCTCGACCTGGCCCTTGCAGGTAAGCTGCACGGACACCGTGTACAGGTGCGGGCGCTCGGCGTTCCAGAGCTGGAGACCCTCGACGGACAGGTGAATCGGCAGGCACTGGCCCGGGCCGGGGACGAGGGTGACCTCATACTGCTCGGTGGCCACGACCGCGCCGCCGGCGTCCAGCAGCGACACGCGCAGGGCGACCTCCCGCTCGTCAGCGGTGGGGTTGTGCAGGGTCACCTCGCCGGTCAGGGCGCCGCCGGTGAGGTCCTCGTCCACCTGGGGCACCAGGCGGAGGTCGGCGATATGCACCGGCTCCACCGCGTGGAGGAACGCCTGGCGGGAGAGCCCGACAAACTCCACGGCGTGGCGCGGCATGTCCAGTTGCACGGAGGAGTGGCGGCGGTAGAGGCGCACGGCGACGGTGTGGCGCGCTCCCGGTTTCGCCAGGGCGGTCACGTCTACCTCAATCGGCGTCAGGCCGCTCCACTGCTCGCCGACCGGCTGGCCGTCCCAGTAGATTACGCCGGCGGGGAAGAGGCCCTCAAACCGCAGCAGAATGCGCTTGCCGCACCAGGCGGCGGGCACTTCCACCTCGCGCTTGAGCAGCGCGCCGTCGTCCTCGTCAATATGCTCCATCGTCACCCGGTTCCAGCCCTCGACGGTGGCGGGATTCTCCTCCGGGTCATAGTAGAAGACCTTGCCGGGTTGCTGAATCGGCTCCCAGGTGAGGCTGCCGCAGGAGCCCGCCAGAATCGCCTCGGGCGCGGCGGGGAAGGGCCAGTAAGCCACCTGCCACTCGCCGGCAAGCTGCACGGGCTCGCTATAGGCCAGGGTCGGCGTCCAGCGGGCGGGGGTCAGCAGCGTCTCGCCGCCCTCCTCAAACTGGACCTGCTCGGGGGCGTTGAGGGACAGTTGGTACTCAAGGGCATCGGCTTTGCGAATCATGGGCAAGGTCCTCCCGTAGTGGCAAAATAGCGGGCCTCAGGCCCGACCGCAGGATAATACCCTGCGCGTAACGCTAAAGCAAGCCGAAACCGCACTTTTTCGATTCAGTACAGGAAGGTGCTGTCGCGAGGGCGGCGAAACCCTCCGCCACACGGAGAAGAACCGCCGCCGCTTTCCCTACTCACCGCTGGAGGAGTGACTTGAGATGACGCTAGGAACAGATCCGTCCCCCCGCCGTCTGCCCAGAGTCGTATCCCTGCTGCTCAGTGCCTGTTTCGTGGTGCTGGCCGGGGTCGCCGTCCTGGCCCCCGCCGCCGCCCAGACCGGAGCCCCGGCTACGGTCACGACCGCCACCGAGGATCAGCAGCAGGCCGCGGTCGTACTGGAAAACGAGTTCTGGAAGCTGAGCATTTGGCCCGGCGAAGGCGGCAAGATCAAGCATGCCGTCTACAAGGTGACGGGCAGCGACTGGATCTACCCCGGCGGCGGGCTGTTCGCCGACCACGTGACCCAGCAGACCTGGCCGGGTGAGCTGTACCGGGCCGCCTATGAGTATGCGATCATCGCGAGCGGTCCCGACGTGGCCACCGTGCGCCTGTGGCGCAAGATTGAGGGCAACGGCGACGTAGCGATCACCGGCGTCATCTTCGAGAAGGAGATTACCCTGCGGCGCGGCGATCCGCGCATCCATGTGGTGATCCGCCTGAAGAACCCCACCGACGTGGCCCGGTCGCCGATTCCCTGGACGCAGAACCTGCTCTACATGGGCGGGGACAAGGAGAATGACCGCTTCTTCCGCCCCTCGACGACCGGTGTCCAGGAGAGCTGGAACGAGTACAGCGCCACCACCGTGACGACCAAGGGCTCGGACTTTGTCCGCGAGCCGACCGCCGGCTGGTCCGCGGTCGCCGATACGGTCAAGGGCGAGGGCGCGGTCTTTGAGGTCAAGTACGACGACCTGTACTGGCTCTACAACTGCACCAGCAGCCTGACCCTGGAATGGTGGGACGATCCGGTGCCCCTGGCCGCGGGCGCTTCCTGGGAGACGCCGGTCACGATCGTACCCTTCACCGGGCTCAAGTCCGTGGACTACGCCGACGCCAAGCTGGTCGCCGCGGTGGATACCGCCTACAGCAACCAGAAGCTGAGCGCGACGCTGCGGCTCGTGTCCACCTCGGCGACGCCGGTGGCCCCGGTTACGGCCACGGTCACCCTCTACACGCATCCCGAGATGAAGGTTGTCTCCGAGGAGACCGTCACGATTCCCAGCGTGGGCCGCACGCCCAGCGCTTCCGAGTTGGCCCTGGGCGACCTGGTTAAGACCCAGCCCGGGCTGATCCGGGTCAAGCTGGCCTCCGGCGACTATACCGCCAACTTCGAGAAGTACTTTGACCCGCTGGCCGCCGAGAAGGCGCAGTTCGGCCAGGTCAACAGCAGCTACTACGTTCCTCGGCCGCGCAAGAACAAGGTCTTCGCGCTGCCCGCGGGGGCCAAAGTGGAGCGCCACGCCGCGCCGCTGGTGCTGGTCTATGAGGGCCTGCACAGTCGCTACTGGGGGCTGGACGAGACCTTCCGGCGGATCAAGGCCGCGGACGTCAAGACCGCGCACCACACCATCTTCGTCTACGGCGACCAGCTCGACTACATGGCTGCTACGCCCGAAGAACTGCTGAAATACGACCTGATCGTCATCTCCAACGTGCCCGGCGAGGCCTTCACCGACGTGGGTCAGGCCTTCCTGAAGCTGTACGTAGAGCACGGCGGCTCGCTGCTGGTGCTGGGGGGGCTGAACGCGTACGGCGCCGGCTCCTACGCCGCGGGCGATCTGGGCTCGATCCTCCCCGTCAAGGTGGACGGCCCCTACGACCGCGTGAAGCTGTCCTCCGGTGTCCCGGTGCTGCCCGCGGGCGCGCTGGGCGCGCAACTCTTCCCGGACTGGGCGGCGCCCGAGCTGGCGCCGCGCGCCTACTGGCTGCACAAGATCGTCGCCGTGCAGCCGGGCGCCGAGGTCATCATGAAGGCCGGCTCGTACCCGGCGATCGTTACCGGCCACTACGGCCAGGGGCGGGTGGCGGCGGTGCTGCTGACCCCCTATGGCGTGCCTGCCGCCGGCGAGACCGGCTTCTGGCAGTGGCACTGGTGGCCCCGCGAGCTGGCGCACCTGATCGACTGGCTCCGCCAGCCCGGGGAGGCGAAGTAGATGCGTTACCAAAGCGCAAGGATGATGGCGCGAGCCGGGTTGCTGGTGCTCTGCCTCGCCGCCGCGTGGTCGGCCTCGGCTGATCTGACGATTACCAAGGTCTGGCCCGACAAGGTCCGTTACGTGGTCGGGGAAGAGGCAGTCTTTACCATTACGGTAAAGAACACCGGGAACGCGCTCTGGTCGGGGCGGCTGGGGGGCGAGATCGAGAGCGGGGTGTCCGACCGCCTGCCGGTCATGGAGGCGCCGCTGACCGTGGCGCCGGGGGCGGTGGCCAGCGTCGAAAAGCGCGTGCGCATCCAACTCGGCGAGTTTGGCCACGCCCTGCACGTGTGGGCGGAGGACGGCGCCGGGAAGCGCGGCGCGGAAGCCCGCGAGGTGTTCTGTGTCGGCCCCTGGTACTACAATATGGGGCGGTACATTACTTTCTTCAACCTCCGAGACCTGAAGACCCCCGAGGCGGCGCAGACCGCGCGGGTGGACGGCTGGCGCAAGTGGTACATCACCTGCGCCGAGCACTTTGCCGGCCCGCCGGGAGCCTGGGGGGACACCGTCCCGGCCACGGAGGAGTTCTACACCGGCCAGGCCGCCTTCGCCGAGAGCCAGACGAGTGAGCGCGCGCTCATCACCGCCGCGCACAACAATGGCATTGCCATGATGCAGTACGATGTCGTCTCGATCTGGGGGCCGCCGCTGGAGGAGTACTCCCGCGCCCATCCCGACTGGATCGAGTACAACGACCGGGGGCGACCCGCGGGCTTCTTCAACATGGCGGAGATGGACTACTTCCGCACCATGACCCCAGCCAACGCGAAGCCCATGTCCCCCGGCGCTCTCAACGGAAACGTGTCCAACCTCCAGGCGCAGGAGGCCGCGCTCACGGACCTGATCGCCGGGCTGAAGAGGTTCGACTTCGATGGGGTGCGCTGGGACGGGCATACTTTCGGCAAGGCCTGGGATGTCTACGGTCGGCCGACCGTGTCCGGAGACCTGGACGCCGCCAACGCGCGCTGGGTAGTCCACATGAAGTCGCGCCTGCACGCGGCCCTGCCCAAGGTAACCATCAACTACAACTACTACCCCCAGAGCCAGCAGGAGGGGCAGGAACTCCCCGAGACCTACAAGGTTATGGGGCCGAACGCCTACCTGCTGTGGGAGTCCATCCGCGGCTCTTTCAACGAGGCTAAGAACCCGCTGAGTCGCTGGGAGGGCTATATCGAGGGCGTGCGCAACGAGATCAACAAGTTCGCGCGGCCCAACGGCAACTTCCAGCACTTCGGCTGGTATGCCTCGGACTCGCCGATTCACCAGAACCATACCCAGGCGATTCTCTATTCTCTGGGCGGCCACTGGGACACCTGGACGACGCTGAAGTATGACGCCTTCTCGATGCGCTTTGGCGCGTATCTATGGGACACCAGGTTCCGCAACTTGCCGGACGCCTCGGCGCGGATCACGGTGACCGACCCCGAGCAGCACCTGTGGTGGAAGCAGTTCGCCCAGGAGCGGGACCTCGGGACGGGGCGCCGCCTGCTGGTGACGCATCTGCTGAACCGCCCGGTGGAGGAGCGCCAGACCGGCTTTGAGAAGCAGGCGCCGGCGATCCAGCGCGACGTGAAAGTCACGCTCACCCTGCAGCCCGGGGAGAAGCTGGCCCGCGCCTACCTGGTGAACCCCGACGCGGACCGCGCCGGCTGGGTCACCCCGGCCACCGTAACCGCCGAGGGCCAGCAGGCCGCCGTTACCGTCCCGTCCGTTGAGTTCTGGTCGTTCGTCGTTTGGGAACTGCAGCGCTAGACACAGACAGGAGAACCGACATGCGCAGATCCACACCGCACGGTCGGGTGTCGTTCAGCATACTCGGGGCGATCGTCCTGGCCGGGCTGGGGCTGGGCGCGCCGACCGTGGCGCAGATCACGATCACCAAGCTGCAGCCCGACAAGATCCGGTATGTAGCCGGGGAAGAAGCGACCTTCGCCATCTCGGTGAAGAACGCCGGCGCGCAGCCGTGGTCCGGCAAGTTGGTGGGTACGGTGGAGTCCGGGCTGGCGCAGGTCACGCCGCTGGCCTCGCACAACCTGCAACTTGCCCCCGGGGAAGTAAAGAGCTTTGCCGACCAGTTGCGGATTGACCTGCCGGAGTTTGGCAGCGCGGTGCGCGTGATAGCCCAGGCCGCCGACGGCACGGTCGCGGCTGAGGCCCGGGACGTCTTCTGCGTCGGCCCCTGGTACTACAATATGGGGCGGTATATGACCGCTTTCGAGTTGGGGCGCTTCAAGACGCCGGAACAGGTACAGGCCTCGCTGGGTCCCAAGTGGCGCAGTTGGTATGTGACCTGCATCGAGCACTACTCCGGCGCGCCGGGGCAGTGGAATGGGCTCAATCCCACGCAAGACCAGTGGTTCGCCGGGCAGAACGGCTACTTTGAGTCGGTGGCCGGCGAAGAGTCGTTGGTCGGCGCCGCCCATAGCTACGGCATGGGCGTAATGATCTACGAGATCAACGGCACGTGTGGTCCCTTTGGCGAGGAGTACTCGCGAGCGCATCCGGACTGGATTCTCTACAACGACCGCGGCCGACCCCAGGGCTACTTCAATGTGGGGGAACTGGAGACGTGGCGCACGGAGACCGTGGACAACTACCTCCACGGGTGTCCCCTGTGGCTAAGTCCCGACATCACCCGCGCGGACGTGCAGCAGGCCGACCTGGAGGACATCATCGCCTTCAGCCGCCGCTTCCACTTCGACGGCATCCGCTGGGACGGGCACACCATCTTGCCCGGCTGGTCGGTGTTCGGCGAGAAGCTGTCGGACCGGCTCGACGAGCGCAACGCCGCCTGGACCCGGAACATGCGCAGCACCCTGCAGAAGAACCTGCCGGGCTACACCATCAACTACAACTACGGTCCCCAGAGCCAAGAGGAAGGCGCGGTCCTGCCGGAGACATACAAGGCGATGGGGCCGAACTCCTACCTGCTGTGGGAGTCCATCCGGGGCTCCTTTAAGGATCCCAACAGCCCGCTGAACCGCTGGGAGGGCTACCTCGAGGGCGTGCGCGCCGAGGTCAATCAATTCGCTCGTCCCACCGCCAATTTCCAGCATCTGGGCTGGTACGGCACCGACTCGCCGATTCACCAGAACCATACCCAGGCTATCGTCTACGCCCTGGGCGCGCACTGGGACACGTGGGTGGGGCTCAAGTATGACGCGTTCTCGATGCGCTTTGGCGCGTATCTGTGGGATACCCAGTTCCGCAACCTGCCGGACGCCTCCCCGCGGATTGCGGTGACCGACCCCGAGCAGCACCTGTGGTGGAAACAGTTCGCCCAGGAGCGGGACCTCGGGGCGGGGCGCCGGCTGCTGGTCACGCATCTGATCAACCGCCCGGTGGAGGAACGACAGACCGGCTTCGAGAAGACTGCTCCGGCGATCCAGCGCGACGTCAAGGTGACGCTGACCCTGCAACCGGGTGAGAAGCTGGCGCGCGCCTTCCTCCTCAATCCGGATGCGGACCGCAACGGCTGGCTCACCCCGGCCCCGGTCTCCGTCGAGGGCGAAAAGGCCGTGGTAACGGTACCTTCCGTGGAGTACTGGTCGTTTGTCGTTTGGGAACTCCAGCGCTAGACAAGGACAGGAGAACCGACATGCGCAGATCCGCGACCCACAATCGGCTGTGGTTGAGTGTCCTGGGGGCGGTCGCTCTGGCGGGGCTGGGGCTGGGCGCTCCGACCGCCGCGCAGATCACGATCACCAAGCTGCAACCCGACAAGATTCGCTATGTGGCCGGGGAAGAGGCGACCTTCGCCGTTACGGTGAAGAACGCCGGCGCGCAGGCGTGGTCGGGGAAGCTGGTGGGCACGGTGGAATCGGGGGTGGCGCAGGTGACGCCGCTGGCTACGCACGACCTGCAATTGGCCGCCGGAGCGGAGCTGAGCTTCACCGACAAGCTGCGCGTCGCTCTCCCGGAGTTCGGCAGCGCCGTGCACGTGGTGGCGCAGGCCGCCGACGGGACGGTCGCCGCTGAGGGCCGCGAGGTCTTCTGCGTGGGGCCCTGGTACTACAACATGGGGCGCTACCTGACCTTCTTCGAGACCGGGCGCTTCAAGACCCCGGAGGACGTCCTGGCCACCACCGAGGCTAAGTGGCGCAGCTGGTACGTGACCTGCCATGAGCTGTTCTCCACCGCGCCGGGTCTGTGGGGCGGAATGGTGCCCACCACCGAGCAGTGGTTCGCCGGCCAGAACGGCTACTACGAGACCCTGACCGGCGAGAAGGCCTTCATCGAGGCGGCGCACCGGCTGGGGCAGGCGGTAATGGTCTACGATATCGTCCTGGCCAGCGGCGCGCTCGGGGAGGAGTACTCCCGCGCGCATCCGGACTATCTGCAGTACAACGATCGCGGGCGTCCGAACGGCGCTTTCAACATGGCTGACGCGGACTTCTACCGGCACGAGACCGTCGAGAACCACCGGAACAACACCCCCGTTTCGCTGAGCGTGGAGGTCTCCAACCCGCAGGTGCAGGATGCAGCCATCGCGGAACTGGTGCAGACCATCAAGCTGGAGGGCTACGACGGCATCCGCTGGGATGGCCACAACGCCTCCGCCGGTTACACCGTTTTTGGCGGCAAGATTGACGCTGCCGACCTGGACAGAATCAACACGGACTGGACCCGCAAGATGAAAGCGGGGATCCTCGAAGGCGTGCCCTACGCGACTATCAACTACAACTGGGGACCGCAGAGCATCGAGGAAGGCGTACATTGGCCCGAGACCTACAAGGCGCTGGGGCCCAACGCCTACGTGCTCTGGGAGTCCATCAACGGCCGCTGGAAGGACCCCAACGATCCCCTGAACGTCTGGGAAGGTTTCGTGCAGGGCGTCCGCAACGAAATCAACGACTTCGCTCGGCCCAACGGCAACTTCCAGCACTTCGGCTGGTACGGTTTCACCGATCTCATTCAGCAGAACCACACCCAGGCCGTCTACTACGCGGCCGGCGGGCACTGGGACACCTGGAACCCGCTACGCTATGACGCCTTCAGCATGCGCTACGGCGCGTATTTCTGGGACACCAAGCTCAAGAACCTGACCGATCCGACCGGCTTGGTGCAGGTCGCCGACCCGGCCAATCGCCTGTGGTGGAAGCAGTTTGTGCACGTTCTCGACCGCGGCAACGGCAAGCGCATGGTGGTCACGCACGTGCTCAACAAGCCGATGCACGAGCGCCAGGACGAGTTCGAGAAGGACGCGCCGCCGATCCAGAAGGACGTGGCGGTGACCCTCACCCCGGAGGCTGGCGAGAAGGTGGAGCGCGCCTTCGTGCTGACCGCCGACGCCGACCGGGCCGGCTGGTGCCGCGAGGTCAAGCCGGTACTCGAGGGCAATCGCGCCACTGTGGTCGTGCCCTCGGTTGAGTACTGGAGCTTCGTGGTGTGGGAGCTAGCCAAGTAGAGGAGCTATCATGAGCGAACTGCGCAAGCCTGAGCGACTACTGGCCAAGCTCCGGGCCGGGGAGCACGTGGTCATCGTGGCCCTGGGCGACTCCAACACCGAGCTGAATTTTCACACCCGCGGGGCGCTGAACTGGGTGGGGCTGCTGCAGGCGGCGCTTTTTGACCGCTACGGGCCGAATCACGCGATGGTGATCAACGCCGCGCAGTCGGGCCAGGGAATCACGCGCTCCGGCTCCTCCGAGCCCATGCGCGTGGCCGAGCCCGCGGGCCAGCCGGCGTCCAGTGTGTGGGACCGGCTCGACCGCGACGTGTTGCGGTTCACGCCGGACCTGGTGATTGTGGGCTACCTGCTGGCGGAGATCGAGCCCCTGCGCGAGTTGGTCAGGCACTTGCTCGCGTCCGGCCCGGAGGTGGTGCTGCGTACCGGCAGCCCGATCGTGGCCACCAACCAGCCGCCGGTGTTCGACCCGCCCCTGGTCATCAACCGGGAGTGGCCCGGCCAGAAGTCGGCCGAGAGCGCCGCGCAGATCGTGGCGCTGGCCGAGGAGCTGCAGTTGCCGGTGGTGGATCACTACACGCTGTGGACGACCATGGACAACACGCATACCGGAGCGCCGGGCGCCGACCCCAATAAGCTGTGGATGCGCATGTCCGACGCCATCCATCCCGGCCCCGCAGGTCATTTGGCTTTCTATCGCGAACTGGCTCCCGTGTTTGACCTGCCGGCATACTTGCCCTGGGAGGTCTGACCGCTCCTCGGGGAATCCTCGGGGCGCGACGACAGCGCCCGGCCCGTTGGCGGGCCCTAACACCACGGAGGCGCCACCGGCGTCTCTCTGCCCAGGGATTCTGGAGGTCGTAAGTCTATGCGTAGGTTGATTAATCTAGTTTTGTTGACGCTGGTCCTGAGCGGCGCCGCAGCGCAAGCGGCGGACAAGTTCTTCTTCCACAACGGTGACGATCCGATTGTCTTTCTGGGCGACAGTATCACCGAGCCGGACATGTACACCGCTTACCTCGAGTCGTACATTTTGACGCGCTTCCCCGACTGGAAGGTGCGTTTTCGCAATGTCGGCTGGTCGGGAGACACCTCCTGGCTGCGCATGCGGGGCGATTTTGAGACCACGCTCCGGCGCGACGTGCTGGACCTCAAGCCGGCCGCGGTAACCATTGATTTCGGCATGAACGATGCTCGCGGCGATTACGAGAACATCCCGCTGTACCGCGAGAACCTAACCCGTCTGGTGAAAGAGATTTCCGCCTCCGGAGCCCGCGTGGCCGTGCTCACCTCCAGTCCGGAGGAGCGCAACCAGTACCTGCAGCCGGGCGGCAGCGAGTACAATCGGCTGCTCGAGAAGTTCGCGGCCACGGCCGGGGAGGTGGCCGCGGCGCAGCAGGTCCCCTTCGTGGACCAGTTCCATCCGTTCGTGGCGGCTCTCGAGGCCGGGCGCGCGGCCGAGATTCCGGGCTTCGTGCTGGTGCCCGACCACGTGCATCCCAACTGGGCCGGCCATCTGATCATGGCCCAGACCATCCTCAAGTCGCTGCACGCCCCCGCGCTGGTCAGCAGTGCTCGCCTGAACGGGGCCACCGGTGAGGTGGTGCGCACCGACAGTTGCCGGATCAGCGACGTCCTGCGGCATCGCGACCGGCTGATCTTCACCCGGCTGGACGACTGTCTGCCCATGCCGATTCAGCCGGAAAGCCGCATCATCTTCCAGATTCCCGGCAACTCCTTCGCCCGGGATCTCAATCAGTACCGGCTGCAGGTCACTGACCTCGCCGCCGGCGACTATGAGATAGATATTGATGGCGTTCGGGTGGGCGTTTTCAGCGCCGCGCAGTTGGACGGCGGGGCGAATCTGGGCCTGGATACCGGCCCGATTGGCGCCCAGTCCCTGCGCCTGATGGACCTGGTGCGGGCCAAGAACAAGCTGTTCTTCCAGCGCTGGCGCGAGGTGCAGCTCTCGGCGCCGACGACGGCGCAGGGGCAGGCGCGCCGGCTGACGGAGATGGACCGGCTGGACCGGGCCATCGCCAACGAGGAGCAGGCGATCAACGCTCTGCGCACGCCCCATCCGCATCGGTTCAGTGTCATTCACCTGGACCGCTAGCGAGTCACCTCAGTCCGGCCCGCCTGACTCGCGGGCCGGACTTTATCTTTGTGTCATTGATACGCGTTGCACCCGTCACTCCACACCATGCCCAGAGGGAGCCCTCATATGGCGCCGATCACCCCCCAGTCGTTCCGCGGATTACACTACGATCTCGCTCGCCAGAACCACGAATCCCTGTCCACGTTGCGCCGCCTGGTGCGGCTCTGCGCCGACTGCGGCCTGAACGAGTTGGTCTTCTACATGGAGGACTTGTGGAAGTATCGTAAGCACCCGACCCTGTCCCACGCCGACGCCTACAAGCTCGAGGACATGGGGGCGCTGGCCGGCTACGCCGCGGACCGGGGCGTGGACCTGGTCCCCTCGCTGACCACGCTGGGGCACTCGCTGCACATTCTCACCAAACCCAAGTATCGCCACCTGGCCTTCCCCGGTAAGCCGGAAGAGTTTGATGTGCTCAACCCGGCGGTTTTTGACCTGCTGGGCGAGCTGTTTGGCGAGGTCCTACCGCACTTCACCAGTCCCTACGTCTTTGTTAACGGCGACGAGATGCACCTGAGCCACCTGACCGAGGAAGCCAAGGAAGTCGTGCGCAAACGGGGCATGGCCGCGCTCTACGGCGAGGCTCTGGGCCGCGTTTGCCGCATGATTGTGGAGCAGGGGCGCCGGCCGATCGTGTGGCACGACATCCTCCTGCACCACCTCGGCTCGCTCCAGCACCTGCCGCCGGAGACGATCATCGCCTATTGGTTCTACGATTCGCAGCCTGATTTTCCGGCCATTCCGTGGTTCTGCGGGCAGGGCTATGACGTCATCGCCGCGCCGGGGATCATGAAGACCGGGCGCTGGGGGGCGTGCTACGGCCGCGCTTTGCCGAACATCGAGGGCCAGGCTCGCGCCGCCGCCCAGTACGCCGAGGGCGTTCCCGCCGCCGGCCAGACCCGCGCGGGGCGCTGCCTGGGCACCATGACCACCGTGTGGGAGAGCTGCAACTGGGGGCAGGCGCTGCTGGGCATCCACGCCACCGGGCGCTGGACGCGGGACGCCGGCCGCACCACCGATCAGGTCCTGGGCAGCTTCAGCAAGGACCTGCTGGGCGTACCGGCAGCGCGGGTAGGCAAGAACTGGGCCGCGGCCTCCCTGGATGACTACCGCCTGCGTCTGATCGCGCAGGCCCAGGCGGGACCCCGGTCCCCCGAGGAAAGCGCGATCCTGAGCCGCCAGACGGCGGAGATCAGCAAGCGGATGGAGAAACTGACCGAGCCGATGGTGACTTGCGAGTCCCAGAAGAACCCCGATCTGGCGAAGGTCGTGCAGCGTATGGGCGCTAACTTGCGCCGGGCCCGGTCGTACCCGCGCACCGGCGCGACGGAGCAGAAGCTGCTGACCCCGGCGCTGGTGGACGGGGCGGACCGGAGCTGCCGGGTTATCCGCACCGAGACCGAGTTCGGCCATGAACTGCTCGTGCTGACCAACGGGCTCTTCGCGGTCGCCGTGGCGCCTGATTTCGGCGCCGCGATGCTGGAGTGGACGGTACTCGGCGCGTCGCCCTGGTCGGCGGTGGACTCCGGCTATCAGCGCTGGGCCGCGGCGGAGCCGCGCGTCCCGGGCGATCCCCAGTTGCAGTGTCCCTGGGGCGCGGCCGGCGTCGGCGGCTGGCGCGAGACCATCTTCTATAACGCCCGGCTGAATCCGTCCTCGATCTGGGGACGGCCTTTCAAGACCAAGATACTCGAGAAGGGCGGCGACCGGGTCTCCGTGGAGTTCCGGGGCGCCAGCACCGCCGCTGAGGTCCGGCGCACGGTGACCCTGTCGGCCGGTCGCCTGGGGTTGGAGATTGACTGCACCGCCACCAACCGCTACCGGCCGGGCTTCCTGGCGATCCAGCCCAATGTGGGGCACGTGCTGCCGGGGAGCTGCTCGCCGGTGCTGCGTCTGGTGGAAGGCAAGGGCGCCACGGCGACCAGCCGCTGGCTGATTGACGGTGACGGTTCGTTGCATTTCGAGCCGGTCTCCACCGTGGCCGCGGTCGAGTCGCCGCTGGACGGCAAGTTCCTGCGGATGACTTTCCGGCGGGCCGAGCTGTCGCGGATTCTGTCGGACATCGCCCCGGAGGCGTTCACCCTGGAGCCGCTGGGCCAGCCCCGCTGGTGCGAGAAGGGCGAGTCCGTGCGCCTCCGCCTGCGCTACGAAGTGGGGCCAAAGCGCTGACCAGCGCCGCCCCCCGGCGCTGTACTAGGAGGAGCCGTATGCGACTGACCCTGGTGATTCCCGACATGCCGCACTGGGAGGAGGACCGCGAGAACGGCCTGCTCTGGGAGAACCTCTACGCCTGGCTGGAGGGCTACGGGCTGCTCTGGGACCCGCATGTCCTCGCTGCTCTGGGCGAGGCGCCTCTGCTGCTAGGGGTGACCGACGCGCAAGCGGGCGGCCCCGGTCTGTGGCTGGCGGCCAATCGCGTGGTGACGGAGGCCCTGGCGGGGGACGGTCTCGGGTCTGGTCTGTGGTGCGATCCGCCGGGGCGGCTGCTGAGCGACTGGCCGCACGCGGGACGCTGCCGCAGCATGTGCGAGAGCTTGGACCTGGGCAGCGGCACGGTGCGCTACCAGCCGCAGAGCGTGGACTTCTGGGCGCTGGAGGAGACGGAGGGCGCGGTGACGCTGGGGCGCATCGGCGACCGGCCGCTGTGGGTAGTGCGCGGCGATACTGCCGTCTGCGCCTGCGAGCTGTTTCGGCTGCTCTACGCCACCGAATACCGCCGACCGGAGGCGACCCGCGCGGAGTTCGCGACGCTGCTGTCCCGCGTGGTGCTGACGCTGGTCGGCCGGGACCCTGCGACCGTCGGCGTCTGCACCGGGGCCGCGGACTGCCTGCGGCGGGACTTCCAGGCCGCCGGCGTGATGCTGGAGCTGTTCCGCTTCCTGTTGCGCGAGGCGGAGGAAACCTGCGACCTGATTCCCGGCTGGGAGGCCCAGTTGGTGGCCGCGGCGCGGGTTTTCGTGGGCGGCTCCCGCGACGACGCGCGGCAGGCGCTGGCAGAGGTCTTCACCGCGCTGGCCGCTGAGCGCGCCCGGCGCTTTCCCCTGCGCCTGGAGATGATCGACTGCCCCCACGCCGGGATTCTCTTCCCCGAGGGCGGGATTGCGGAGGCTGAGTGGCCGCATTTTTGCGCGGAATTCCTCCAGCTCTACGCCCCCTATCTGGACCAGACCCCCTACCATATGGCGCTGGAGACCAACGTGGGCACCCTGCAGGAGGTCGCCCGCCGCTACCCGCAGTACCTTAGCGAGTTGCAGCGGCTGACCCGCGCCGGGAAGCTGGAGCTGGTCAATGGGAGCTACTCGGGCCCGCTGCAGCAGTACACCGGCGTGGAGATGACTTACCGGGAGTTTGAGGTGGGCCAGGAGGTGCTCGGCGAACTGGGCCTCCCGGTGAGCACTTATGCTTGCCAGGAGTTCTCCTTCACGCCCGCTTTCCCCGGGGTGCTGCGCGATCTCGGGTACCGCCGGGCGCTGCACGCCACTCAGAATCGCGGCACCTGCCCGGAGAGTAACGCGCTATTCTTCGCCTGGCAGGGTGCGGACGGGCGCTCGGTGCCGGCGATTGGCCACCATCACCTGAACATGATGCGCCGTGGCAACAATACTTATCTGGAGCTGCCGCTGATGTTCCTGCGCGCCCGCGCCGAGGGCGTGGCCGAGATGGTCACCACCTGCTTCCAGGACCAGGGGTATCTGCCGCTGCGTTTCGAGATGATCCGCGCGCACCGCTACGCGCCGGTGTGGCTGGAGCACACCACCCTGGCCCGCTCCCGAGACGCGCGCGCTGAGGCCGGGGACACGCCGCAGACCTTCGCGCCCGACGAATACGCCTGGGAGTCGCCGTACTGGGGCGCGGTTTCGCAGGACCTGCTCAGCGGGCTGGAGCGGCACTACTCGTATGCGCACCGGCTGCTGGCGGTCGAGGCTCTAGCCGCGTCGTGTGGAGCGGAACTGGCGCTCGGCTGGCGAACTGCGTGGGAGACGGCGCTGGGCCGGGAGGCGCACGATTCCCTGCTGTGCCCGGCGGGCACGACCGGCGATTTCTACGCCCACTCCATGCGCGACTATGCCGGTCCCGAGGGGCCCCAGAGCCTGGAGGGGATCCTCAGCGAGCGGGAGGGCGCCGAATGCGCTCGCGTGGCCCAGACGGTGGACCGGGCGCTTACGGCCGGCGGTCTGGTGGCGGCGATTCCGCCCGCGGGGGCGATACAGGTCGTCAACTCCTCGCCGCGGGGGCGACGATACGGCGGCCTGATCCGGGGGCCGGCCTCCGGGACGACGCTGCTTGGCCCGACTCTGACCGGAGTTAGCGTGGATGAGATCTGCTACCTGGCCGGTGAGATGGAGGCGGGCAGCGCGGTCGGCGTGACGCTGGGCGCGGAGGGCGAGCCCCTGGCGGGCCGCGCGGAGTGGGAGATCACGGCCGCCGGCGGGCAACTGACCCTGGCCCGGAGCGGAATGTCCCTGCAGATGGTCCCGCGCCTGGCGGAGGGCGGGCTCTTCCAGCTCACCGAGCACCACCGCCACCAGCACCCCCTGGCGCACACGGAGGTCGTCTGGCGCGAGGAGCACTTGCGCCTCATGGTGCGCGCGTTGCTCATTGAGGTGCCGGGCAGCCCGCTGCTGCACGTGGACCTGCAGGTGCATGGCTACGACCCTGGGGCGGTGGAGAAGCTGGCGCACGCACTGTATCTGGGCGTGGACTCCGCCGAGCCGTTCGCGACGCGCGAGGCCTTTATCAGCCACTACCTGGCCCCGACGGAGAAGACCATCGTCACCAGCCCCTACGTGCTGGTCGGGCGCACCGCCGAGCACGCGCTGAGCCTGCTCAACTACGGGAATATCTGGCACCGGGTCGGGCCGCAGAGCCTGGAGGCAGGGATCATGTACCCTCTGGAGAACGTCACCCGGCGGCAACTGGCGCTGGGCGTGGACTTGGCGGACCCGATTCGGGCTGCCTTTGACCTGAACGAGCCGTTGTTCCTGGCCAGTGGCGAGGCCTCCGGGCCACTGCCGCAGGCGGTGAGCGTGGACACGTCGGGCATAGTGGCCACCTCCTGGCGGCCGCCGGGAATCCTGCGCGTCGCCAATACCACCGCCGAGACGCGGCCGGCCGAGGTGGTCTGTCAGGCGCCGGTGCGGGAAGCTGCTTTTCTTTATGAACGCGGGGGGCAGGACAAGCCAACCGTGGCGGGGAATCGGGTGCAGTTCCCTCTGGGAGCCTACGAGGTCGTCACTCTGCGGCTGGCTTTCGCGGACTGAAGAGACAATTGCGAGGAGGATCGCTATGTACGTGATGGGCGAAGAGGAAATTCAGGCGGTACGCCGGGTCATTGAGTCGCGGCAGTTGTTCCGCTATCAGGGCGAGAACGCGAGTGAAACCGACCGGTTTGAGCAGGAATGGGCGGCGAAAGTGGGCGCTAAGTACGCGCTGGCCCTCACCAGCGGCACCGCCTCGCTGATCTGCGCCCTGGCCGGTCTGGGCGTGGGGCCGGGCGACGAGGTCATTGTCCCCGGCTACACCTTCATCGCCACCGCGCTGGCTCCGCTGGCTGTGGGCGCAGTGCCGGTGATCGCCGAGGTGGACGAGTCGCTGACGCTCGACCCGCTGGACGTCGAGGCCAAGATCACGCCGCGCACGAAGGCGATCCTGCCGGTGCACATGAACGGCCTGCCCTGCAATATGGAGGCAATCATGGACATCGCGGCCCGCCACGAGTTGAAGGTCATCGAGGACGCCTGCCAGGCCGACGGCGGCTCTTACCGGGGGCGCCGGCTGGGCTCCATCGGCGACGCGGGCGGCTTCTCGTTCAACTACTTCAAGATCATCAGTTGCGGCGAGGGCGGCGCGATGGTCACCGACGATGAGGAAGTCTACGAGCGCGCCATCCTGCATCATGACGGCGGCTGCGTCTTCTTCCGGGAGAAGGGCCCGCAGCACCTGCCCATCTTCGCCGGTGGCAGCTACCGGTTCAACGAGATTTCCGCGGCGATCTTGCGCGTCCAGTTGTCGCGACTGGACGGCATCCTGGCCGACCTGCGCGCCGACAAGCGCCGCCTGCGCGAGGGTCTGGCCGGCGCGACCGGCTTTACCTTCAACCCGGTCAACGACCTTGACGGGGACTGCGGCGTCACCCTGAGCCTGCTGTTGGAGAGCGCCGAGCAGGCCGCTGGTTTCGTGACCCGCGCGAACGAGGCGGGAGTGCCTTGCGGCTCGCCGATCAACAGCGGCCGCCACGTCTACTCCAACTGGGAAGCGATTATGACCCAGCGGGGCAGCCACAACGAGGGCCTGAACCCCTTCCGCAGCGGCGAGTGCGACTGGGTGTATGCGCCGGACATGTGCCCGCAGACGCTGGACGTCCTCGCCCGCACCGTCAACGTCGGCACCAACCCGGCGCGCACCGAGGCCGAAGCGGCGGCGGCGATCGAGGCCCTGCGCCAGGCAGCTCGCGGCTAGACACAACTGCTCCAATCAGGAGGTTTCACCGTGAAAAAGTCGCCGTCTGCTCCTGCGATTGACCTGTCCGCTTGGCGCAATCCGCCCGTGGAGTACCGTCCCGCCCCCTTCTGGGCGTGGAACGAGGCCCAGGAGCCCCGCGAGTTGTGGCGCCAGATCAAGGAGATGCGCCGCCTCGGCTTGGGCGGCTTCTTCATGCACGCGCGGGTGGGGCTCAAGACCCCGTATCTGAGCGAGGAGTGGTTTGAGCACGTCAAGCTCAGTGTGGACGAGGCGGCCCAGCAGGGCCTGGACGCCTGGATCTACGACGAGGACCGCTGGCCCAGCGGCTTCGCCGGGGGACAGATCGCCACGGTGCCCGGGCTGGAGTACGAGGCGTATGCCCTGGCCTGCCGCCAGGAGGGGGGGAAGCGCCGGTATGAGGTCGTCCGCGCTCCGCACAACGAGGTGTTCAACGACGCTGCCAACGTGGACGTGATGAACAAGGAAGTCATCGCCGCCTTCCTCCACCTGACCCACGACAAGTACGAGCAAGCGGTGGGCACGCAGTTCGCCAAGACGGTGCCGGGCACGTTCACTGATGAGCCGAGCTACGTGCTGTGGGGTAGCGACGAGATGTTCGACCTGGTCCCCTGGACCCGGGACATGGAGGCGGAGTTCCAGCAGCGCCGCGGCTACGAGATCATGCCGCACGTGGACAGCCTGTTCTTCGACGAGGGGGACTACCGCAAGATCCGGGTGGACTTCTACCGGACGGTCACTGAGCTGTTCGTCGAGGCCTTCTGCGGGCAGATCTACGACTGGTGCCGGCCGCGCAAGCTGACCTCCACCGGCCACATGATGATGGAGGACAACCTGCTCAGCCAGGTGGAGGCCGTCGGCGCGGCCATGCCGCACTATGAGTACATGCAGATGCCGGGCATTGACCACCTGGGTTCCGGGATTCCCGACTCGCCGCTGCTGCCCAAGCAGTGCGCCAGCGTCGCCACGCAGTTGGGCGGGCGCCGGGTGCTGTCCGAGCTGTTCGGCGGCGCGGGCTGGGAAGCCCCGATAGGCCGGCTAAAGCGGGTCGGCGACTGGGATTTCGCGATGGGCGTCAACTTCCTGAACCAGCACTTGGCCTACTACTCGATCCGGGGCGCGCGCAAGCGCGACTACCCCGCCGGCTGCTGCTACCAGTCGCCGGGATACTCGCTGTACAAGTCGTTCAACGACTACTATGCGCGACTCACGTACCTGCTCACTCGGGGCCGCGCCGAGCGCCGGGTGCTCTGCCTGCATCCGATCGGCAGCGCCTGGGCCGAGTTCTCGCCGCTGCAGCAGGACAAAGTCAACGCGCTCGACCAGCGCTTCCAGGCGCTGGCGGCCGACTTGCTGCGGACGCAGCGCGACTTTGACTTTGGCGACGAGTTGATCATGGAGAAGCACGGTAGCGTGGCGAACGGGGAGCTGCGGGTCGGGGACGGCCGCTACCAGGCGGTAGTGATGCCCGCCGCGACGACGTGGAGCGCCGCCACGCTGAAGCTGCTGCAGGACTTCGCCGCGCAGGGCGGGCTGATTGTCGCCGCGGAGCCGGTGGCGACGCTCGTGGATGGGCACGAGTCGCCGGAATTGGCGGCGCTGCTGGCCGGCCCGGCGGTCAAGCGCGTGCGGCGCGTGACCCCGGAGACGCTGGACCGGGCGCTGGCGGCGATTCCCGCCGACGTGCGCTGCGCCGATGAGGCCGGGCAGCCGGTGCGGGAACTCGTCTACATGCACCGGGACTGCGGTGACCGGCAGATGTACTTCCTCACCTGCGGGCGCCGCGACGAGGCCTTCCGCGCCAAAATCACCGTGGAAGGAACCGGCCGCGTGGAGCTGTTTGACGCCGAGACGGGGTTGACCACGCCCGTGGCGTCCGCGGTGGAGGAGGGACGGAGTTGCTTTGAGCTGGACTTCCCCGCGCAGGGCGCCCGGCTGATCGTGGTGGACTCCGGCCGTCCCGCCGCGCGGCCCGCGGCGACGACGGTCAAGGCGCGCGTGCAGGCGCTCTCCGGCGCCTGGGCCGTGCAGCGCCTGGACCCCAACACCCTGCTGCTCGACCAAGCGCGGGTGCGCGTGGGGACCTCGCCCTGGTCGGCGCCGATGGGCATCTTCGGCGGCGCCAATGGCACCTGCACCGTGCCTAACGCGAACGACACCATCGGCGGGGCGGTCCAGCGGGGGATGATCTGGCCCGATTGGCCGGTGTCTCTGCGCTTTGAGGTGGCCGCCGACCTGCCCGCGAACGCCAAGATTAGCGCCTCGCTGGTCACGGAGGACCTGCGGGCCATGTCCGACTGGCGGGCCAATGGCGAGGCGATGCGGACGGTTCCCGGCGGCTGGTGGCTCGACCGGCAGTTTTCCGTGCTGGAGTCGGCCGGCTTCCTGCGCCCCGGTCGAAATCAGTTCGAGTGCCAGGTACACTGGGTGGAGCCCATGGTGCCGGGGACCATGATTTATACGCCGGACGGCACGGAGTTGGACAACTGCTACCTGCTGGGCGATTTTGCGGTCACGCCGCAGGGCAAGAACGGCTGGCGCGTGGCCCCGGCGGTCCGGCTCCCCAGCGATCCCAGCGCCGACCTCACCAAGCACGGGCTGCCCTTCTACGCGGGGGCCGTGCGCTATGAGAAGAAGCTCAAGCTGGCGGAAATCCCCCAGGGAGCGCGGCTGGTGCTGAAGTTCCCGCCCGGCCACGGCGAGGGGCTGCGGCTCAGCGTTAACGGTAAGCCGGTCCGCGACCTGTGGTGCGCACCCTATGAGGCCGACTGCACGCGCTTGCTGCACGAGGGGGAGAATGAGATCCAGGTGGACCTGTTCTCCACCCTGGGCAACCTCCTGGGCACCACGCATCATCGCCCGCCCTGGACCGATGTGGCGCACCGGCTGGACGGCTATCTGCTCGGGCCACTGGGCCTGGGCGGCGTCCCGGAACTGCATGTAAGATAGGAGAAGCGGGGCATGACCACCGGAGAGAACTGGCGACGAGCGGCTACCTTTGACTATCCCGAGTGGATTCCGTGCGGGGCGGGCTTTTCGCCGATAACCTGGCGGACCTACCGGGAAGAGTTGGACCGGGTGCACCTGGACCATCCGCGGCTGTTTCCCGGTTTCGTGCCCGGCGCCAACGGCTACTACGACGAGATGCCCGCGGTACATCGCCAGGGCGAGCGTTTCCGCGATAACTGGGGTTGCGTGTGGTACAACGCCCACGAGGGCCTGGAGGGCCAGGTGGTGGAGTCGCCGCTGGCGGACTGGGACCGGTTGGCGGATTACCGGGCTCCTGACCCGCTGACGCAGTTTGAGCGCGGGGAGGAGCCCCGCGACTGGGAGCAGACCGCCCGGGACGTGGAGCAGGCGCGCGCCGCCGGCGGCCTGGTGGGCGGCTCGGGCGAGCGGCTCTTCGACCGCCTGTATTTCCTGCGCGGGTTTGAGAACCTGATGATGGACTTCGCCACCGACGATCCGCATCTGCCGGCGCTCCTCGACATACTGGAGCAGTACGAGACCGTGCTGATCGACAAGTGGCTCTCGCTCGGGGTGGAGGTCATGGGCTTCCACACGGACATCGGCACACAACGCGGGCTGATGATCAGTCCCGCCAAGTTCCGCCAGTACCTCAAACCCCTGTTCACCCGGCTTTTCCAGCGCTGTCACGCGGGCGGAGCGCTGGTGGCTCTGTCCTCGGATGGTTGTCTGCTGGAGATCGTGGACGATCTAGTGGATTGCGGCGTCACCACGCACGACCCGCAACTGCGCGCCAACACCTTGCCGGGCATCGTGCAGGCCTACAAGGGCAAGCTGTGCGCCAATGTGGACCTGGACCGGCAGGGCTTCCCCTTTATGACGCCGGAGGAAATCCGCGAGCAGGTGCGCGAGGTGGTGGGGGAGATGGCCGCGCCCGAGGGCGGGCTGATGGTCTCGGGGAGCGTGTGGGGTGAGGACGTGCCGCTAAGCAACATCGTGGCGCTGGTGGAGGCTCTGGAGGAGTTCTGCTTCTAGGCCGGCGTCGCTACTCGGCGACCAGCAGCCAGGAACTCTGCGGGACCTCGGCCGGGTCGTAGCCGGCTTCGGTGAGCCACTGGGCCACAATCCGCCGCGCCTCGGCGAGAACCAGAGGGAGCGCGGCCTGGACCGGGGGGGTCAGGTCCAGGCCGAACTCGATGGTCTCGGGCTCGACGCCCAGTACGGCGATCTGCGGCCGGGGGTGGTGCGCTGGGAGGAAGCGCAGGGCCGCCACCAGACTGAGTTCGTGCATCGAGACCGGGACGCCGTTGTCGGCAATGGCGTCCGTATCAAAGGCGTAGACGCTCCCCGGGGGATCGCCGGCCTCCATCGCGTCAATCGCCAGGAGGTAATCGGCCGCCTCGAACAGATGCAGCGCGTCGAGGACGGCCGTTCCTACCTCTACTACCATCGCCCCCGGTGGGGGAGCCTCCTGCAGGGCCCGAGCGGCATGGACTCCGATGCCGTCGTCCATGAGCAGAACGTTTCCCAATCCAGCTACCAGTATGCGCAGAGGCTCCCCACCGGGTTTGTTCATGGCACTTCTCCTAGTTGCGGATGTGCTTAGTGCACGTGGTCGTGCGCTTCGTCGTGGCTGTGGCCGTGTTCGTCATGGTCGTGATCGTGCCCGGCGGCCGCTTCGTCGGCGGTGTGATAGTGTCCCAGCCGGAAGATCTTAGCGCCCTCTTCGGCGTGCATGACGTGAACGGCGCAGGAGAGACAGGGATCGAAGGAGTGGATAACGCGCACTACTTCGGTCGGTTGGTTGATGTCCGTCACCGGCGTCCCGATGAGCGCCTGCTCAATCGGTCCGCGCTTGCCGACCGTGTCGCGCGGCGAGGCGTTCCAGCAGGTCGGGGTGATGATCTGGTAACGCGAGATCTTTCCGCCGCTCGTCGCGACCCAGTGGCCAATAGCGCCGCGCGGGGCCTCGGTCAGGCCTACGCCGGTCGCGGCCGCGGGCGGGGAGTAGCTGTTCCACACCGGACCGCCGACCACGAGCTGGTCCAGCCAGGTGCGCGCGGCCGTGGCGATCTTCAACGTCTCCGCGGCGCGCGCCGCATGGCGGTCGAGCACTGAGATCCCCTGGCGGTAGTCGCCGTTGACCCACATCCGGGCCAGGGCGCCCGCCTCGTACGGCAGCCTCGCCAGACGCGGCGCCTTCAGCCACGAGTAGGCGTTGGCCTTAGGATACTGGGGCACGGTCTGCCCGGCCGCCGGCCCGAGGCCGTTGGTGCTGTCCTGGTACCACGAGTTGGTGACCTGCTCCTTGATAGCGGCCAGGTTCACCGTGGCGACAGTGGTCGCCCCATTGACGACGCGGCCGCGCTTGAGCAGCTTGGTCGTGCCGGCCGCGTTCAGGTCGAAGACTCCGTAGGCCAGCAGATTGCCGTAGCCCCGGCCGATTTTGGACCAGTCCCGACCGGACCCGGCGGGACCATAGGCCCCGGCCAGAGCGGCGACGTCGGGAAGGTACACGTTGGTGATGAAGGGCGTCAAGGTCGCGAGTAGCGTCTTGGCCGCGGCGATGCGGGCGGCGGTGACGTCGCAGGCGAATCCGCCGGCCACGTAGGCCGGGGGAGCGGGCATGCGCCCGCCGAACAGCGCGCCCAGTTGGTGGGCCTGGCGGGTCATGTCAATCGCCTGCACGTAGTGGTTGACCAGGGTGGCGGTGGTGTTGGCATCGAGCCGCCGGTCAATGTTCCAGCTCGGCTGCCACGGAGGCATCGCGGGACCGTTGATGAAGTCCGGCGCGGCCAGGTGGTAGAAGTGCAGAATGTGCGACTGGATGAAGTTGGCGGCGTTCACGAGGTTGCGCATGACGAGCGCGTTGTTCGGAATGGTCAACTTGTAGGCGTTCTCCAGGGCCAGAACCGCGGACAAGCCGTGGGCCACGGGACAAACGCCGCAGATGCGCTGGGTAATATGCTCGGCATCCTCCGGAGCACGCCCCTCGAGAATCTTCTCGAAGCCCCGGAAGAGGGTTCCGGTGGCCCAGGCGTCCACTACTTGCTGAACACCGTTTACGGTGTCAACTTTGACTTCTATTTTGAGGTGACCCTCCAAACGGGTCACGGGATCTATGGTGGTTATGGTAGCCATGGTTGATTTCTCCTCAAAGTCTTTCGGGATGCTGCGGTTAGCCGCTACCGGGCCGGTAGAAGGCGTTGGTCCCCGGGAAGGTCGGTTCCGTGCAACCGAGGCACGGGACGTTCGCCCCGATACACCAGTTTACTCCGTTGTTCCACTGGCTGACTGGACACATAGCGGTGGTCGCGGGCCCGCGGCAGCCGATACTCTCCAGGCAGCCTACGTGGCCATAGCTGCCATCATCCAGGTCGCGGCGGGGGCAACGGCTATGCACCGTGCCCGAGAACAGACCAGTAGGGCGACCGTTCGAGTCCAGCGGGATCGCCTTGCCCGTGAGCAACTGAACGATAGTCCAGACGATCCAGTCCGGGTGGGTGGCGCAGCCGGCGATGTTGATCGTCGCCTTGCCGGTAGCCGTTTTGACGCTCTGAATCCCCGCCGGGTTGGCTCCCGAGGCCGGGATGCCACCGAAGGAGGCGCAAGTCCCGATCGCCAGGATCTTGGCAGCCTTACCCGCCAAGCGCGTGACGGCGTCCTTGAAGGTCACGTCGACACCGTTGTCGGTGTACGCCCAGCAGGCCGCGCCGCCAAAGGCAGTGGGGACGCCGCCCTCAACCGCCAGAATGTAGTTGCCCTGGGTGTAAGCGGCGTTGATGACGTCGACCGCTCCCTGTCCGGCAATGGACATAAGATTCGGGTGATAGGCCAGGTTCACAGAGTTGATTAGGGTGTCGGCCGCGGTTGTGGGTGCGGTCGTGGAGAAGCGGTTCAGGAAGGACTCCGAGCAACCCGTGCAGCTCGCCCCCTGCAGCCAAAGAATGGTGGGAGCGGTCGGATTGGCCAAAGCCTGTTCCATGTGGAGCAGATCCGAGGCGGTAAGCCCCAGGGCTGCTGCCGAGATGCTGCAGTACTTGAGAAAATCCCGTCGAGTGATGGACACGCGTCACGCTTCCTTTCTGAGTGCTATCCATAGGCGGCGTCACGGCCGGCTCTCTCGAGCTGTGGCCCTCGTTGGACGCCCTAGTCAGGTCCTGGGGGCGAGTGCTCTCCCGCGCTCAGCCCAGAAACGTCGTGTTTTGTCAAACTACCGTGTCTACTTCGAGCGGGGGCTTCTCCCCCTATAGGTCGCTCGAGTTGCTACGTAGAGAGAGCATACCCAGTCGGATAATACAATAAACATACTCACCGTGCGTTATCTGTGGGGCTGGGGGGCGGGTGGGGAAGGGGAGGACCTTTAGGCTGCGATCTGGCTTGGCGCTGCGGCCAAGGCGTCTCCTTTAGGTCCGGTATGTCTCTTGACGAGGTGTACTTAGAACTTGTTCCGTTCAAGGACGTAATCTTGAGGGGAGGAACTCAGCGCGCGGGCGGGGAAGTATCCCACGGTAGACTCGAGTCTGCTGCAACCGGGAGTCTTGAATCGCCGAAGGAGTGACGTTTTACCCTATGAATAACATACTTTTCGCTTCCGCCCATGTGAAGCGCCTTGCGGGCGAGGCCACTTTGCCCGCCAAATTTGAGCGCTTGCTGGCGCAGGCTGACTTCAAATCGCGCTTCGCAGACAAGCGCGTGGCTATCAAGATGCACGTCGGCGGCGGCCTCGGCTATACCACCCTGCACCCGATCTTCGTCCGCGCCGTCGTGGACGCGGTCAAGGCGGCGGGCGGCAAGCCTTTCCTGACCGACGGCAGCTTCTCCACGGACGCCGCCGTCGCCCGCGGCTATACCCCGGAAGTGGTCGGGGCCCGGGTAGTCGGCGCCGGAGGGGAGCATGACCAGTACTTCTACCCCCGCACCACCGAGGTGCCGGGGCTGCCCGAGATCGAACTGTGCGGCAACATCGTCGACGCCGACGCCATGATCGTTCTCAGCCACGGCAAGGGGCACGGCAACAGCGGCTTTGGCGGCGCGATCAAGAACATCGCCATGGGCTGCGTCACCTGCCGCAGTCGGGGCGCCCTGCACTCCTTGATGACCAGTAACTTCGCCTGGAACGAGGAGCTGTGCACCCACTGCGAGCAGTGCGTCCAGGGCTGCCCGGTGGGCGCGGTCAGCTTTAGCCCGGAGGGTGATCTGCGCATCTTCGAGCATCACTGCCGCTGGTGCCTGCATTGCGCCTACACCTGCCCGGTCCACGCGCTAACCATGGAGGACCCCGGTCAGAAGTTCGTGCTTTTCCAGCAGGGCATGGCCGCCGCGGTTAAGGAGACCTTGGCTTGCTTCGACCCCGCGCAAGTCTATTTCATCACGGCGCTGCTCAACGTCACCCCGCTGTGCGACTGCTGGGGCTTCTCGACGCCGTCTTTGATCCCTGACCAGGGGATCATCGCGGGAGACGACATCGTGGCGATGGAGCAGGCGGCGCTGGATATGATCAAGGTGGAGGATCTCATCCCCGGCTCTGTTCCCGACCAGATGTGCCCGTTAGGGGAGGAGGGGCACCTTTTCCAGCGCCTGCACGGCAAAGACCCATATGAGCAGGTCCGCCAAGCCGCGGCGATGGGCCTCGGGAGCCCCGAATACGCGCTGCAGGAGATCGAGTAGCGCCGGGAACGCGGCATTTGACGTAGGAATCCGCAACGGAATATACTCAATGTATGGTGCGCATACTTGACCAGGCCAATACCGGGGGACCGATCGCCGCAGAGACGTTGGATCTCGTGAGCGAGGAGACGAATCCGCCGGTGCCGGCGGGCAAAACGGCTACTCTCCAGGACGTCGCTGACCGGTGCGGGCTGTCCAAAACCACGGTGCGGCGCGCGCTGCATGGGGAAGGGCGCGCTCTGCGTCCGGCCACTTTCGAGCGGGTCCGAGCCGCGGCGGCCGAGATCGGGTATGATCCCGAGGTGCATTTTGCCGCGCGCAGTATGGGCCTGCGCCGCCAGGGCCGCACGGCGCTCAACCACACCGTGGCGGTGTTCCTCCCCGATGACACGCTCCCCGACCCCTACTTTTTCCGCATGTATCAGGCCATCTGCCATACGATCAGTCAGGCGGAATTCGACATCATCTCGGTCCTTCGGACCCCCCAGGAGGACCAGGCTCGGTTGCCCCAGAACCTGCTGCGAGGCGGGGCGGACGGCGTCTTGTTGTTCCACAACCGTCTCCGCTCCAGCGCAATCCTGGAGCGCTTGCGGGCCGTCCCCGGATTCGGCGCCCGCCCGGTGGTAACCCTGGTTGAGGCGATTCCCGATTGCAGTTCCGTGTGCGCCGACGACTACGACGGAGGCTATGCGCTGGCGACTCACCTCCTGCAACTAGGGCACCGGCGCCTGCTGCATTTCGAGGCGGACGGGTACCGGGCCGTGGAAGCTCGGATCGCCGGACACCGGCAGGCGTGCCGCGACTACGGTCTCGACCCGGACGAGTGTCTGATCTGCGCCCAGCCCCCCGGTGGGGAACGAGAGTTGCTGGGGGTTCGCCTGGCTCTGCTGGGGGCGCTGGAGCGGCACCCGGACGTCACGGCGATCTTCGCCCGCAACGACTACGTGGCCCCCTGGATTGTGGACTGCCTGGAGCGGTGGGGTCTGCGGGTGCCGGAGGACCTCAGCTTGGTGGGCTTTGACGAGGTCCGGCCCTTGCTCAATGATCGGCGGGAGAATATCCTGACCACGGTGTCGGTTCCCCTGCGCGAGATGGGACGGCAGGCCGCCGCCTTGTTGCTGGACCGCATCATGGGCCGGGCCACCGAGGACGAGCACATTGTCTGTCCGGTCTCGCTGGTAGTACGCGCCTCTACAGCCCCGCCTCGCCCCGGGCTGCTCTCGCACTAGGACGAGGAGCCCCTTCCGTTCCCCCGCCCGCCCCCATCCCAGGGGCCTCGCCGGGGAGGAGAGTTGCGGGGGATGGCGCATATAGGGCGGTAGTTTGAGCGAATTCAGGAGGGATTATCGATGTCCGAGCAACTAGCGATTAACGGCGGACCGAAAACTATCGAGGCGCCGCTGCCGCCGTGGCCGTGGTACTCCGAGGAGATCATCCAGGCGGCGATGGAGCCGCTGCGCGAGGGACGCATTAACTACTGGACCGGCCCGCGGGGCATGCAGTTTGAGCAGGCGTTCGCCGACTGGTGCGGGGCGAAGTACGGGATTTCCACCTCCAACGGCACCAGCGCCCTGCACGTGGCGCTCAGCGGAATCGGCATCGGCCCCGGCGATGAGGTCATCGTACCCTCATACACCTTCATCGCCAGCAGCTTCTCGGTCTGCCAGGCGGGCGCGGTCCCGGTCTTTGCCGATGTGGAGCCGCACGGCCACACGATCAGCCCGGCGGCCATCGAGGCCAAGCTCAGCGAGCACACCAAGGCGATTTTGGTCGTCCACCTGTACGGCGAGATGTGCGATATGGACGCCATCCTGGAGATCGCCAAGCGGCACAATCTAAAGGTCGTGGAGGACTGCGCGCAGGCCCACGGCGGCAGTTGCCACGGGAAGAAGGCCGGGACCCTCGGCGACATCGGCGCGTTTTCCTTCTGCCAGTCCAAGCATTTCTCGACCGGGGGAGAGGGCGGCTGCGTGGTTACCGACGACGAGGACGTGGCCTGGCTGTGCCGCTCCTTCCGCGACCACGGCTATGACGTGAGGCAGCGCATGAGCCTGCTGGAGCTGGAGGCCAAGCTGCCCTACGTGCACAACATGGTCGGCTTCAACTTCCGCATGACCGAGATGCAGTCGGCCATCGGCCTCAAGGAACTGGAGCGCCTGGACAACTGGAACCTCGCTAACCGCCGGCGCAATGCGCAGATCCTGAACGAGCGGCTGGCGGGCTGCCCCGGCCTGCTGCGCCTGCCCATTGACACCGAGGCGCGGCGCAACGCCTACTGGCTGTACCCGATCATCGTGGACCGGGGCGCGCTGAGCTGCGATATCAAGGAGTTCACGGCGGCCCTGAGCGCCGAGGGGCTGCCCGCGGGCCCGGTCCTGTGGCCGCAGTGCTACAAGGAGAAGGCCTTCCAGGAGCACAACGGCTTCGGGAAGCTCAAGTACCCCTTCGAGGACCCGGCGACCCGCCCCGAGGCGGTCAACTACGCAGCAGAGTTCTGCCCGAACGCCGCCGAGGTAGAAAAGGAATGCTTCTGGGTCCCCACGCACCCGACGTACGACCCGGAGCACATGGAAGCGATAGCGGAGGGGATACGGAAAGTGGCGGAGGCGTTTAGCAAGTAGCAAACGCGAACCATAGTTCCCCCTCCCCCGTCAGGGAGAGGGGGAACCAAGATCAGGCTAAGGAGCGAGCAATGACGTCACTTCGAGTGGTCTTGATTACGCTGTTTGCTTGCCTGGTTGTCTCCATACCCCTGTCGCCAGCCCAAGCCCAGCAGACCGCCAGCGCCCGCACGAAGATCACCATCTCCGGCACGGTTCTCCTACCCGATGGCCAGCCGGCCAGTGATGCTCGCGTCCTCGCCGGCTACCGCGACTCGGCCCAGCAAGGTAAGCAAGCGGAGACTCACACCGACGCTGAGGGGAGGTACAGCTTCGTCTTAACGGATGCGGACCCCCGACCCGCCGTCATGCTCTTTGCCACCAAGCCCGGCTTCGCTTTCGCCTACAACTGGTACAGTGGCAAACCAGAGGGCGCTGTCCTGCGCCTCGGAGCGAAACCTGCGGCCCTGGTGGGGACGATAGTGGATGAGCAGGGCCAGGCGGTGGCGCAGGCCGAGGTGACCATTACCTCGGGCCGGATCGCCAAGCCCTCCGCCGACCCCGAGACAGGCTATCTGGACTTCTACAAGAACCGCTTCCTCCATTGCACCTCGGACGCCCAAGGGGAGTTTCGCCTGGAAGATTTACCCTTTGACGCCATCTTCTGGTTCGACGTAGACGCGCCGCACCAAGCCCGTATCACCGGGAAGCGCGATCTTAGCGACACCACCCCTCTGCGTGTCGTGCTACAGCCTGAAGCGACCATTGCGGGCCATGTCTTGCACGAGGGGAAGCCGGTTGCCGGCATTACGATTAGTGCCCAGTCACAAGCCCCGGGAGGGTGGGGCAAGGCGCTCACCGGGGCGGACGGTGGCTACGGGATAGAGCATCTACCTGCCGGTAAGTACAATGTTGGTATTGCCGATTTCCCCGAGGGCCTCACCGGGGCGGCGGTGGAAGGTGTGGCGGTCAAGGCAGGAGACCACGCGACTGGCGTTGACCTGACGCTCACGCCGGGGGCCCTGGTTACGGGCAAGGTGACGGCTGCCGACGGCGCACCAATGGCCGGGGCCAGTGTCGCTTCGTACGGCCCGGCGCGGCCGCCGTCGGGAGCCTGGTGCCACGTGGTGAAGACGGCAGCAGACGGGACCTACAGCGTGCGCCTGCCGGAGGGACACAGCCGGCTCTACTACATGGGAAACCTGCCGGGAT
>DASXVN010000017.1:0-97672 GCA_036504235.1 Armatimonadota bacterium
AACCCCCCCGCCCTACAGTACGGCAAACGGCACACCGGCAGGCGGCCGGTGCCACCGGCCGTTAGCCCCCGCATTGCACCCCACCTCCCCTTTGTGCTACCATCGGCCCCATGCACAACGAGCGGGAGCGAATTAACGACATTGACCGCCAGGTGGCCGACTTGCTGCAGGTGCGGGCCGCGCTGGCTCAGCAGATTGGGGCGATTAAGGCCGACGCCGGCAAACCCGCCTGGGACCCGGCCCGCGAGGCTGAGGTGCTGCGGCAGATCACCGAGACCCCCGGACCCCTGGGGCGGCCGGAGTTGCGCCGCGTCTTCACCGAGATCATCTCCGCCTGCCGGGCGCTGGAGCAGCCGCTGCGCGTCGCCTACCTGGGACCCGAGCAGACCTTCTCGCACCTGGCCGCCCAGCGCAAATTCGGCGCGCACACCACCTTCCTCCCCGCGCCCAGCATCCCGGATATCTTCCGCTTGGTCGAGTCGGGGCAGGCCGATACCGGCGTGGTGCCGGTCGAGAACTCCACCGGCGGCGTTATCCCCGAGACTCTGGACGCGCTACTCGACACCGGGCTGAAGATCTGCGCCGAGGCCCACCTGCCGGTGCACCTGTCGCTGCTCGCCTCCGCGCCACTGGACGAGATCCAGACCCTGTACAGCATCCCGCCGCCGCTGGCCCAGTGCCGACAGTGGCTGCGCGAGCACCTGCCCAGCGTGGAGGTGAAGCTGGTCTCCAGCACCGGCGTGGCCGCCCAGGAAGCCGCCGCCGACCCCACCGGGGCGGCGCTGGCTCCCGAGGAGGCGGGGATCGCGCTGGGGATTCCGGTGCTGGCCACCAACATTGAGGACCTGCCCGGCAACCGCACGCGCTTTTTCGTGATCGCCTGCGCCGAGTCGCGCCCCACGGGGCGGGACAAGACCTCCGTGGTCTTCTCCACGGCGCACAAGGCGGGGGCGCTGCTGGAGGCCATCGGGGCGCTGTCGCGACACGGGCTGAACCTGACGCTGATTCAGTCGCGGCCCCTGCGCGGGCAGACGTGGCAGTACGTCTTCTTCGTGGATTTCGAGGGCCACCAGGAGGACGAAAAGGCGAAGGCGGCGCTAGCGGAGTTGCAGGAGCACTGCGCGCTGCTCAAGGTCCTGGGGTCGTATCCCGCCGAGCCGGAATAGGGCCGGCTAGCGGTGGCGAGGTAGCTCGGAACTGAGCTGAACGGTGAGTATCCCGCCGTGGCTGGTCACGTTGAGAGCGAAAACCCGCGGCTCGCCCGGGCGCAGGTCCGTGACCAGGACCATGTTCTCGCCGCGGTTGGCCCCGCCCGCGCCGATCAAGGCCGCATGAATCTCGACCTCGCGCACCGGCTGGGCTCCCCGGTTGATGACTTCCCCCACCACGCGGACCGTCTGATGCTTCTCGTCCACGTTCCACATCTGCCGGGTGAACTCCAGGGCCGGGGCGGCGGGCGGCTGCGCGCGTCCGCAGCCGGTCAGCAAGCCGGCCACGACCGCTCCCCACAGCGGCGCGCACCACAAGCGGCGGCGGCTCACGCGTCGCCCTCCGGAGGCAGTCGAAAGACCCGCCGGGTGTTCTCCACGGTCTGCTCCTCGATCCGCGGCAGCGGCTCGCCGCGCACCTCCGCCACGCACACCGCGATCTCCGGCAGGTAGCTCGGCTCATTGCGGCGGCCCCGGTGCGACTGGGGCGCCAGCCAGGGGCAGTCGGTCTCCAGCAGCAGCCGCTTGCCCGGATAGACGGCCACGATGTCGCGCAGGAGCTGATTCTTGGGGTAGCTGATCGGCCCGGTGACGCCCAGGTAGTAGTCGCGCTCCCGGCACTCGCGGGCGAATTCCTGGTCTCCGGAGAAGCAATGCATGATGACGGGCACCTCCGGCGGCACGATCTCGGCGAGAATCTCCAGGGTGTCGGCGTGCGCGTCGCGATTGTGGACGACCAGCGGCAGATTGGCCGCTACCGCCGCCTGGGCCAGCCCGCGGAAGGCGACCCGCTGGGCGTCGCGGGGCGCGAGGTCGCGGTAGTAGTCCAGCCCCGTCTCCCCCACCGCCACCACGCCGGGACAGGCCATCAGCCGCTGCAACTCGCGGAGCAGATCGTCGCTGTACTCCAGCGCGGAATGCGGATGCAGACCGATAGTGGCATACAGGCCGTCGAACTCCTCGGCCAACTGCAGGGCGTCGCGACTCGAGGCGAGATCGTAGCCTACGTTGACGATAGTGTTCACACCGGCGGCGCGGGCGCGGGCTACGGCCCCGGGGAGATCATCGGCAAAATCCGAATGGTTGAGGTGCGCGTGAGTATCAATCATAGGTAAAACGCGGCGGTCCTGCTCAGAACCGGCTGCGGCGACGATCGGAGCGCGCGCGGTCGTCGTCATAGCTGCGGGTGCGGCTGCCGGCGGCGCGGCGGAGTTCCGGGCGGGCCTGCGCCTTGGCTTCCTGCTCCGAGCGGGGACGCCGCTGGACGGCGAGCACCGCGAGCAGGATCATGATCATCACCAGGCAGCTCTCGGTCAGACTCATGGTCTGATACAGACCCAGCCCCCTGGTGACCGACTGCAGGAGCACCGTGCCGGGGAAAAATAGCAGCAGACCCAGAACCGCTCCCCAGAATGTGCGCATAGAGTCACCCTCCTTCAATATGCAGTTCCGTCCGGAACTGCGTGCTGCGAGGCCGTTGTCCGGCGGTACGGTGCGGCGGGCGCTACTCTTTGGCCCAGAGCAGGCGCATCAGAGCTTTCGCCACCAGGGTCTTGCCCACCTCGGTGAGGCGGTTGCCGGCGGCAAAGCAAATGGTCGGGTCGGGCGCGGCCCCCAGCGTCGCGCCGCAGCGCAGCAGCGGCAGGCCAAGCTGCGCGGCCGACTGCTCCTCGCCCAGGGCCAGCGGCAACACCGAGGCGGCGCCTTTCCCGGTGGAATCCCAGAGCGGCGGCGGCGTGACCGCCACCAGCAGCGCGGGGACCTGCTGAGTAAGCTTGTCGGCCAGCGCCTGCCACTGGTTGCGGAAGGTCACCGGATCGCCTCCGGCCAGCGCGGCGTCCCGGCCATAGGCCAGCAGCACCACGTCCGGGGTCTCCGTACCGGAGATGGTGGCCAGGTGCGTCACGCCGTCCGCGGGAGTCTGCCCGGCGGCGGCGAGGTTCAGCACTTCCACCTGCCCGGCGCCCAACTCGGCTTCCAGCAGCCCGCCCAGCGTCTCGGGCCAGGGGCGGGGGTCCGGGGCGCTCTCGGCGGCGAAACTGTCGCCCAGCACCGCCACCCGCAGTTTGCCGGGCTCGCCCAGCCGGTAGCGCCGGAACAGGCCTAGCGCCGCGGTGCCGACCGTCGCCGGCTGCTGCCGGGCCAGGCGCAGTTCCTCGCGGCCACTGGCCACGCGCCCCTCGGCGGGGAGGTCGCCAAAGACCTGCAACTCGCGCAGGAACAGGCAGTTGGCCCCCTGCTCGCCGGTGCCCCAGCTATCGAAAAAAGTGACGCGCACATACCGCGCCTGCCGCGCCGCGAAGCTGTGCACCAGGGTCTGGGTGGTGTCCGCCGGGAAGTAATACTCCCGCAACTGCTCGAAGTTCTTCGCGTCCGCGGAGATGGCCAGGGCCACGTGCTTGGTGTTGCCGTTCTTGCTGCTCATCACCACGATCTTGCTGACCGCGCAGACCGCGCCGAGGTCCACGATGACCTGCTTGGGGAACGCTCCGGAGTTGCTGGTGGCGAAGCAGCCGGGGGCGTCGTCCGAGTCGGTGACCCCGTCGGTTAGCCCCGTCCAGCCTCCCAGGAGCAACTCGCTGGAGACATAGGGGCGCTGCAGGGCGAGGTTCTCCGCGGCGCAGACCAGACTCGGCGCGACGAGCAGGGCGCAGAGCAAGATCAGCAGGCGGCTATTTCGTTCGCATCTCATACGCTCGCTCCTGTGCCCGCCAGAATCACGCTACTGCCCGACGCTCTCCAGCTCCAGGCTGAGGTCCAGCGAGGGCGCCGAATGGGTCAGCCGGCCGACCGAGATCAGATCCACGCCGGTCGCGGCGATGGCCGCGACCGTCTCCAGATTCACGCCACCGGAGGCCTCCAGCAGCGCCCGGCCCTGCGTCACGCGAACGGCTTCCGCCATCTCCGCGACGGTCATGTTGTCGAGGAGCACGACCTCCGCCCCGCCGGCCAGCGCCTCGCGGAGTCCGGCGAGGTCGGCGACCTCCACCTCTACCTTGAGCAGATGGTGAGCGCCGGCCCGCGCGGCCTGCACCGCGGCGGTGACTCCGCCCGCGGCGGCCAAATGATTGTCCTTGATCAGCACCCCGTCGGCCAGGCCAAAGCGGTGATTGCGGCCGCCCCCGGCGCGCACCGCCGCTTTCTCCAGCAGGCGGAGACCAGGAGTGGTCTTGCGCGTGTCCACGATCGTCGCGCCGGTGCCCGCCACGGCCTCCACATAGGCGCGGGTGAGCGTGGCGATGCCGGAAAGATGTTGCAGGAAATTGAGCGCCGTGCGCTCCGCGGTCAGCAATTCGCGCACGGGACCGGTGACGGTGGCGAGGCGCTGACCCGGCGTGAACCGATCGCCCTCCGCCGCCTCCCAGCGGCAGACGAGGTCGGGACTGACCTGGCGAAAGACCTCAGCGGCGGCCGCGACGCCCGCCAGCACGCCGGGGGCCCGAGCCTCAATCACCGCGACGCCTTGCAGCTCCGCCGGCACGCAGGCCTGGGAGGTCACGTCGCCGGCGCCGAGGTCTTCCTCGAGGGCGCGGCGTACCAGGTCCTCCAGCCCTAGATGCGGTTCACTCATGGTCGGGTCTCGATGATGGAGTTACCGGGGCCGAGCGCGACGAAATAGGGCTGCACCTGCGCGGCCTGATCGTCCTCCACCCAGCCGAAAGCCAGGATGTGGATGCGGTCGCCGACCAACCCGCGGCGCGCCGCCGGCCCGTTAAGGCATACGACCCCGCTGCCCGGCTCGCCCACGATGACGTAAGTCTCGAAACGGTCCCCGTTGTTGAGGTTGACGATCAGGACGTTCTCTCCGGGCAGCAGACCGGCCGCGTCCACGATGGAGGCGTCGAGGGTGATGGAGCCCTCGTATTCCAGTTCGGCCTGGGTGATAACGGCGTTCTGGATCTTGGAGCGGAGCATATTCCGCAACATGGCGATTCCTTCAATCTACGATGAGGTTATCAATCAGCCGCGTCTCGCCCAGATGAGCGGCGGCCAGCAGCACGGCAGGCCGGACCGGCCCCGACTGGGGCTCCAGCGTCGCGGGATCGGCCGCCACCAGGTATTGTACACGAAACAGCGACTCGGAGGCCAGTGCCTTCCGGGCGCAGTGGACCGCGTCTTCCCCGCTGCCCCCGGTGCGGAGCACCTCCGCGCCGGCCTGCAGTGCCTGATAGAGCCGCGGCGCGGCCTGCCGCTGCTCGGGGCTGAGGTAGCGATTGCGCGAGCTGAGCGCCAGTCCGTCGGCCTCGCGCAGCGTGGGGCAGCCCACGACGCGCACCGGCAGGTCCAGATCAGCGGCCATCCGCCGCACCACCAGGAGTTGCTGGTAGTCTTTCTGCCCGAAATACGCATCGTCCGGCTGCACAATGCTGAACAGCTTGGCGACCACGGTAGCCACGCCGTTGAAGTGCCCCGGCCGGAACCTGCCCTCCAGCTGGTCTGTGATCCCCGCCACGACGATCTCCGAGGAGAATCCCGGCGGGTACATTTCCTCCGCGGAGGGCGCGAAAATCAGGTCCACCCCCGCCTCCCGGCAGAGCACCGCGTCCGCCTCCAGGGTGCGCGGGTACTGGGCGAAGTCCTCCTGGGGGCCAAACTGGGTGGGATTCACGAAGATGCTGACCACGACCAGTCCGTCCCGCGCCCGGGCCTCACGAATCAGGGACAAGTGCCCCTGGTGCAGCGCCCCCATGGTGGCGACAAAGCCGACCCCCAACCGCCCCATCCGGGCGGAGGCCACGGCGCTACGAATTCCGGCGATAGTGTGAACTAGCTGCATATTTGGCTCCGATCAATTATTGGATACGCCCGCGGCGAACGGCGGCGTCTGCGCCGCCGGGGGTGGGTCCGCCGTTGAGAACCTTCACGCCTGCCACCACTCGCGCGGGCTGGCGATACTCCCGGAGGCCCAGCCGAGCAGCGCGCCCTCCCACAGGAGATTCAGCCCCAGCCACCAGAACAGCACTCCGCCGCCCAGGCCGACGCCGATTACCAAGCCCAGAAGCGCCAGGGACGCTAGCATCAGCCCCATGGTCAGCGAGTAATCGCCGCGGACATAGCAGGCCCACAGGTAGATCGCCACGCCCATCCAGGCGCTGCCCACCCCGGCGACCAGCAGGTAGAGCCACAGCGGCACGTTCTCGCCCGGGCCCAGCTCGGATAGCTCCTGGTCGAAGGTCCGAATCAGCCCGGAAGCGGACAGAGCGCTGCTCGCGAGGAAGCCGGCGACGAAAATCAGGACCAGTTGCAGCGGGTTGGCGCCGAACCAATCGGCGACCGGCGGGGCCCAGTGGACGTAGACCGCGGCCGTCAGCGCCACCGCCAGACCGCCGATCACCACCAGCCAGAACACCGGCGGCGGCGGGGCGACCCAGACGTGGTGCGACCCCTCCTGCCAGGCGGCCTCCCCCAGGCCCGCCGGCAGCGGCAGCGCCTCCGCGGCCCGGCGCAGCAGGTCCTCCGCCATCTTCGGCTGGCCCTCGTAGCGGTAGATATCGGCCAGCAGCGTGTAGATCTCGCGCCCTTCCCAGCCCCGGTCCAGGAGGTCGGCGCACGCCAGCTTGGCCTGCTCCAGCTCTCCGGAGCGGAACTGGTCGCGGGCCTCGTTCAACACCCGGCGCGCCACCGCGGCCTGCCCCGGCTCCCGCGAGGGGGCCGGAAGGTAGGGACCCTGCTCCGGTTGGGGAGGGGGAGTGTCCTTCACAGGGAGGTCCGCTATTGGCTCTCGAAGATGGCGTTGAAATAGCCGCTATAGGCCTGCACCATCATGATCGCGACGACGATCCCGGCGATAATGGTGGCGATGGGCACGATTAGCGTGGTCATCCGCTTCAGACTGCTGGCGGAGGCTTCGTCAAAGTGGTCGGCCACCCGGGCCATCATGACGTCAATGTTGCCGGTAGTCTCGCCGGTGTGCAGCATCTGCAGCGCCATATTGTCCATGTGCGGGATGGTGCGCATTACCTCGTAGACGCCCTTGCCGCCCTCGAGCTGCGCCACCGCGGCTTTCATCGGGTCGCGGAGCGCCGCGTTGCCGGTGAGGTCCGCCGCCAGGCCCACGGCCCGGGGCAGCGACACCCCCGCCTCATACATCGCGGCCAGTGCCCGGCTGAACTTCGCCAGCGCGATGCGCCGCACCACCGGCCCCATCACCGGCAGGGTCAGCTTGAGCGTATCCACGCCGCGCCGGAGTTCTCGACTGTTGGCCAGCAGGTGCCGAATAACGTAGTACACGGCGATCACCACCACCGCCAGCGCCGCCAGCCCCAGGAAGCCCTTGAGCATCACCAGAATCGCCGCCAGCATACTGCCGCCGGGGCCGAAGTACGCCAGCAGCCCCTTCAGGACGGTGGGGAAGAGAATGATGAAGGCGAACACGATCTTGGGGTAAAAAGTCTCGCGGCTGATGGTCTGGCGCAGCGCGTACTCGGCCTCCAGGTAGGTCGCGATCTGGCCCAGCAGCCGGTCCAGGTGGCCGGACTGCTCCCCGGCCCGCACCATCGCGATCTCCACCGCGCTAAAGACGTCCGGGTACAGCTCCATGGTGTCACTGAAGGGCGTGCCGCGCCGGGCCTTGTCCGCCGCGTCAATCGCGGCCATGCGCAGCCGCCCGGGGGCCATCCGCTCGCGGATCGTCCCCAGCGATTCGCCAATCGTCATCCCGGCCTGCACCATAGTCGCCAGCTCACGGAAGAAGGTCGCTTTCTGTTCAACGGAAGTCATCTTGAGCATAGGGGTTCTGGCGGCTATGATAGCGCAGTCGGGGGCGAGGGGCAAGCGGAGGGGGCCTCACCCCCGGCCCCTCTCCTGGCAGGAGAGGGGAGAACGACAACAACCAGATGCTTCCCGCCTTTATCCCCCCTCTCCTGCAAGGAGAGGGGGTTAGGGGGTGAGGCCGGGCAACCGCGACCTACCGGGCCGCCACTTCATACTCCATCCCCATCTCGTCCATCATCGCCCGGAGCATCAAGAGCTGCTGCCCCACCCGCGTCTCCAGGGGCAGGCGGCGGCAGGTCTCGATGCTGGTCGCCGGGACGTGCAGCCAGCGGTAGGCCTCATAGGTCGGGCAGTGCGGGAAGGGGTCCACCTTGACCAGGAAGCGGTCATGCTCGGGGGTGATGCCGGGGTTCACCCGGTCCACGAGGGCCTGCATGCGCGGGGTGAGCGCCGGGAAATCGTAGGTCAGAGTCTGGCCGTAGTGCTCCGGGCTGTCGCGGTAAAAGTCCACCGACTCGTGCAGCGTGACCACCATATCGGGCTGAGAATCGCGCATCAGCCCCCAGATCGCGGCGGCCAGCCGGTGCATCAGGTCCCCCTGCGCGTCGCCGGGGAACAGGGTATTAACGTTGCCCGGATAGGCCCGCTCCCCGCGCGCAATCGCCATCCGGCTCGCCCGCGGCAGCAGAATCAGCGTGCCCTTAGTAATCGTCCACTCCCGCAACCGGTCCCCCGCCAAGTACCCGGCCACCTCATCCCCATGCATCCCCCCCGCCACAAACAACCGCGGCCCGGCAACCTCCCCGGTCTTAACCCAGTAAGAGGTAGCGCAAGGCGTCCCCGGCATCAAAACGCCAGAAGCAACCGTCTCCCCCCAGCAGGGAAGGCAGGCGAGGAGGAGAGCGAAGGTTAGGGTGGTGAAGGTTGGGTGCATGGTGTTGAGCATCTGGCCAAACTCACTTATCCCCCAAGTCATGGATCGCCCGCGCCGCCTCGGCCTTTACTCCGTCGTCGGGGTCGTGGAGCAGGACCTGCAGGTCGGGGAGGACGCTCTTGTTGCCCAGCACCGCCAGGGCGCGAGCGGCGGTGCCCCGTACCTGGCCCGAGGGGTCCTGCAGGCTTCCCAACAGGGGCTCAAGCGCGCGAGGGTCCCGCAGATACCCCAGGGCCAGCGCGACCGTGGCGCGCACGTCTGGCTCCGGATCGGCCAAGGTCGCCAGGAGTGGCTCTATGGCGAGCTTGTCCCCCAGCTCCCGGAGCGCCACCGCCGCCGCGGAACGAACCACCGGACTGGGATCGCGCAACATAGCGATGAGCGGCTCGACGGCCTCCACCGCGTGCAACTTCATCAGCGACCAAGTAGCCATGCGGCGGACCCTCTCGTCGGGGTCCCGAAGCGCCGCCACCAGGGGTTCCACGGCACGCTTGTCGCCGAGGTCCCCCAGCGCCCAGGCCGCGCCCATCCGGGCATATGGAGCCGGGTCGTGCAGTTGCGCCAGCATGGGTTCCAGGGCGCGGGGTTCCTTCATCTGCCCCAGGACCAGCGCCGCCTGCTGCCGAACCTGGTCGTCCGGGTCGCGCAGCGCCTGGAGGATAGCATCTACCGCTTCCGTCGCACGCAGCTCTCCGAGCGACCAAATCGTTTGTTTTCTGACGGCTGGGTCGTCGTCCTGTAGATGCCGCAGCAGGGCCGGGATCGCCGCCTGCAGGTCGAGTTGCGTAGGCGCCTGCACGTATACCTGCCCCGGGGCCTTCTGGGCCTCCGCCAAGTCGCGGAGCATCTCGCCCCAGCTACCCAACAGAGCAACCGCACTGGCACGGGCGTCGGGGCGGTCGTTCTCCAAGGCGGCCAGCACCGCGGGCACAGCTAACTGACCCAGGTGTGCCAGAGTTGAAGAGGCACACGCGCCCGGGGAGGTCGGACCCGATTGCGAACTGTAAATCGAACGCGGCACGGGGGACTGGTCGGCCAGCGTCTCAATCAGGAAGGGTATCGCCGGCACGGCGGCCGCCCCGTCGCCCCAGAGAGAGTCGGCGGCGGCGGCACGCTCCACCGGAGAAGGCGAGTAAAGCGCCTGTATTTTGTCCCGCACGGCGGGCAGGGCGTCTGCGGGGATCTCCTGCGGGGGGATCCGCACCAAGGAAGGGTACGTCTTCGGCTCCGGCCGGTAGGGCGCCGGGGGCGGACTGGTCGTCTGAGCCGCCAGGCCGCCCAGGAGGCAGCCGGCGACGAACAGGCAGGCCCCGAGCGAGACACAGACCCGGCATTTCCTCGCGGTCATCGGACTCACCTGATTCCCGGAGTATCCGGGGATATTTTACTAGATCGCCCCATTTATCCCGCCCTCAGGCATACATCAGCCGCCCGCGCGGGACAGGAATCTCTCGGCATCAGTATATCCCATGTGGGCGCGGCGTCCAAGCATACCACGCAAAACGGCCGGACCCCCTCTCCCCCTGCGCTTCGCTCCGGGTACTCTCCCCCGCAAGCGGGAGAGAGAAAACGGCAAACGACAACGGCCGGCGGGGTACGTAGCCCCCGCCCTACAGTACGGCAACGGCCAACGACAACGGCGCTGCCACAGGCTTGGAAGCCTGTGCTACCCGGAGGGTCGGCTATTCCGAAAAATCAAACAGTAATGATGATGGTAATTCGGCACGAAGGTGGTGGGGTAGCCCCAGATGCCTAGGCGTTTGCTGTTTTGACACCAGATTCTCTCGCCTTGGAAGCTCCAGGTTTGGCTGATCCGGCGGGCCAGGTCCCAGGCCAGGGGGAGGACCTCGCCGCTCGGGGCGCGGACGTTTTGGATCACTACCGTTAGGTACTTGCCCGGCTTGACCACCGCCCGGCAGCCGTCGAAAACCTGGCCCAGCGCCTCGAGGAACTCCCCGTAGTCGCGGATGTTGCCCAGGTCGCCGGGCTCGCCGGAGTAGACCTGGTCCAGGCCCCGCGCGATGCGCTGCTGGTGCGCGGATTTCACGCCCCCGCGCGGGTGGTGCAGCATGTCCCAGTAGGGCGGGGAAGTGATCGCGAAGTCAAACTGAGGGAGGTCGAGGTCGCTCAGCCGCCGCGCGTCGCCCTGCAGCACCGTCGCCGCGGTCTCGCCGGAGGTCCGCGCCAGGCGACTGCGGCTGATCTCGGCGTACTTCTCGGCCAGCTCCAGGCCGACGCCGTTTCTGCCCTGCTCGCGGCAGGCGATCAGGGTGGCGCCGCTGCCGCAGAAGGGGTCCAGGACCCACTCGCCGGACTTGGTGAAGAACTGCAGGAACTCGGTGACCAGCTCCTCGGGGTAGCGCGCGGGGTGCAGCTCGGCGACCTGGTTGCGGCGGTAGCGGCGGGAGTCGCAGATGAACCAGGACTTGGTGAATTTGAGCCAGTCGCGACCGGTGAGGTCGTTGAGCGTGTTGCGTGGGTGGTGGCGGCCCGGTTCAGGTTCGCGAGGTGGTTTGGACATGGACAATCTGGCCGCCCCTACGCGGAGTCGTCGTCTTCCTCGTCTTCGGTCGCCATGAGCACGCCCTCTTCCTCGTCTTCGAGGTCGTCCTCATAGTCAACTACCGGCGCGGGCCCGCCCAACGCGGCCTCAGCGCGACCGGGGCCGACCAGGACCTGGCGCGGCTTGGAGCCCTCGTGGGGGCCGATGACGCCGCGCTGCTCCATATCGTCAATCAGCCGGCCAGCGCGCGCGTAGCCGACCTTGAAGCGGCGCTGAATCATCGAGACCGAGGCCATCTGCTCCATGACCACGTACTGCACCGCGGCGGCGTACAACTCGTCGCTGGTCTCCATCTCCTCGCTGAAGTCGTCCTCGCCCTCCTCCAGCTCCGGCACGATCTCAAACTGCGGCTCGCCCTGCTCGCGCAGGTGCTCGGCAATCTTGTTGATGTCCTCGCGCGGGACGAAGGAGCCCTGAATGCGGCGCGGTTTGGGCGCGTCCAGCGGCGCGTAGAGCATGTCCCCGTGACCGATGAGCCGCTCGGCGCCCAGGCCGTCAAGGATGGTCCGCGAGTCGTGGATGCTGGCCACCGCCAGCGAGATTCGCGAGGGCATGTTGGCCTTGATGTTCCCGGTGAGGATCTTGACCGAGGGCCGCTGGGTGGCGACGACCAGATGGATGCCGGTGGCGCGGGCGAGCTGGGCCAGGCGGCAGATGGAGTACTCGAACTCCGCCTTGGCCTGCATCATGAGGTCGGCCAACTCGTCAATAACGATGACCACGCGGGGCAGCGGATCGAACTTCTCCAGCTCGTCGTCCTGCGAGAGCCGGGCGCGATCATTGTACTCGTTGAGGTTCACGACGCCCTTGAGGGCAAAGCGGTCGTAGCGCTTCTCCATCTCGCGGATGGCCTTGCGCATGATGTCGGCCGCCATTTTGACGCTGTGCACGACCGGGGAGATCAGGTGCGGGATGCCGTCGTAGATCGCCATTTCCACCCGCTTGGGGTCAATCATGATCAGGCGGACTTCCTCGGGCGTGTGCATCATGACCAGGCTGAGGATGACCGTGTGCAGGCACACCGACTTGCCCGAGCCGGTGGCCCCGGCGATGAGCAGGTGCGGCATGGCGACGAGGTCCGCGATCACCGGGACGCCGGCGATATCGCGGCCCAGGGCCAGGGGGAGTTCCTCGCGCCGGTGGCTGGCGTACTCGGGAGCCTCCAGCAGGCCGCGCAGGCTGACCATGGAGCGGTGCTCGTTGGGGACCTCAATGCCGATGGCGGCCTTGCCGGGGATGGGCGCCTCCACGCGCACGTCCACCGCGGCGAGGCTCATGGCCAGGTCGTCGGCCAGCGAGGTGATCTTGGAGACGCGGATGCCGCGCTCCGGCTCCACCTCGTAGCGGGTCAAGACCGGCCCGCGCTCGTAGTGGGTGACCTTGGCGATGATGCCGAAGCTCTCCAGGGTGTCTTCCAGGGTCTCGATGCGATCCTGGGTCTCCTCGCGCATCTCCTCGCGGTCGGAGTTCTCGTCAAAAAGCTTGAGCATCTCCACCGGGGGCAATTGGTAGTTGCCGGAGATCACCCGCGGACGGGGGCGCGGAAGCGGCGGCAGGGAGATGGGCGGGTCAATCTGGAGCTGTACGGACTCCGGAGTCTCGTCCGGGATGGGCGGCGGAATCGCCTCGCCCGCCGCCGGTCGGCGGCGACGGGAGGGTTTGGCCGGCTCTGCGGCTTCGGCGCTGAGGTCCACGCGCGGGCCCTCGTCCGGCTGACGCTTACCGGCGGCGCGGCGGCGGCGCGGCTCCGGCGCCACCTCCCGGGAGCGCGGCTCGTTCTCGCTCCAGCTGGCGCGCCACTCGCCGCAGCGCCGCAGGACGTCGCGGACCGAGGCCTGGGTGATGAGCAGCAGCGACGCGATCACTACGCCGCCGAGGAATACGTAGATGCCCACGACCCCGAGCACCCGGAGCAGGGTCACGGCCAGCGCGGCTCCCAGGTAGCCGCCCCCGGCGATCATCTCCGGCGCTACGAAGATCTTGGCGGCAGGCAGCAGCTTGGGCGTGGTCAGATGGGGCAAGTGAAAGAGGGTGACGATGACCAAAAAGAGCAGGAAGGAGCCGGCGAGGACGCGCCGGTCGCCCAGGGGGTCTTTCTCGAGGAAATAGTAGACGGCCCCGGCCAGCAGGCCCGCCGCCACCAGATAGGCGCCCCAGCCGAAGGCCAGGAGCAGCGCCTCGGAGACGTACCGGCTGAAGTAGGCCTGGGTGCTGAGCAGGAGGCTGACCAGGACCAGGGCCCCGAGCGTAGCCAGGGCCACGGCGACGAGGTCCCGACTGAGATGGTCGGGCGGTTCCGTCGCGGGACGCCGCCGGGGTTGCGCCACTTTGCCACCCTTTTTCTGTGATGAAGTCTGCATGGTGGAGGGGGTGAACCAGCCTATTATAACACAGGCAAGAGCGGCGGGAAAGGAGGAAGTGCGCGCGGGGTGAGCGGTGCGGCCAGGCTGCGGTAACCCGGGCCCGAGGCGTCGGGGAAGCAGGGGGCGGGCGCGTCGCCCTAGCGAGCACGCCCGCCCTTAATGGTACTCCGTGGGATGGGCACTAGTCCGCGCGCATCCGGCTAGTTGACCGTGATCGAACCACTCATCCCCAACCCCAGGGAAGTGCCGTTTCCGGCCATCCCGTGGTTGCAGCAATGGTAGAACCAGACCGTCCCGTGGGGGGTATTGTTCGGGACAATGAAGCTGTACGTCGCGTGGGTCGGCAACCCGGCCGGGAACTGGAAGGCCGAGTTCGGCCCGCCGGGCGTGGGGTTCGCCAGGTCCGCGGTCGCCGTGTGCGGGTCCGTGTCCTGGTTCGTCCACCTGATCATGTCGCCCCGGTTCACCGTGACGTTCACGGGATCGAAGCTGTCGAGAGCCGTCATATTGACGCCGATGATAGCGCCGGCGAACGAATCGCCACCGCTACCGCAACCCGTCAACCCCAGCACGAGGCTGGCGGCGACAACCGCTGTTAACACAAACAACAGCTTGCCAGACACTGCGTTCATCCAGATCACTCCCTCCTAGGTTGGCCCCAGAGCGGGGCGGTTGTGCCGCTTGACGCACTTCGGGAAGGGCGGGTTCACTATCTGGACTCGCCCTCCTCACCGCAATCCGATCCAGTCGGCCGGAGGGCTCCTCCCAATTCGCCAGATGCCGAGAGAACAAAAAAAAGGTGGAAGTGGCCGCAGCCACCTCCACCCTGTTTCCTCTGGCGGGAAATCTGCTTCGCTCGCCTAGCTGGCCAGCTTCTCCATGATCTCGTCGGAGACCTCAAAGTTGGCGTAGACCTGCTGCACGTCGTCGTGGTCGTTGAGGTCGTCCAGCATGCGGAAGAGCTTGCCGGCGTCGGCCTCGTTGAGTTCGGTGGTCGTGCTGGGGATCATCGTGACCTCGGCGCGCTCCGGCTGGAGGCCCGCGGCCCGCACGGCGTCACTGACCGCCACAAAATCCTCCGGAGCGGTGCGAATCTCCCACAGGTCGCCCTCGCCGACGACTTCCTCCGCGCCCGCTTCCACGGCGAGGTTGAAGATGGTTTCCTCGTCCACCGCCGCCTGCGGCACGGCGATCTCGCCCTTGGGGGCGAACATCCAGGTCACGGAGCCCGGGGCGCCCATGCTCCCGCCCGACTTGCGGATGATGGACTTGACGTCGGCTACGCTGCGCTTCTCGTTGTCGGTGAGGACGGTAATGATCATCGCCACCCCGCCGGGGCCATAGCCCTCATACTGGGCGCTCTCGTAGTTGACGTCGTCGCCCTCGCCGGTGCCCCGCTTGATAGCGTAATCAATCTTATCCTTCGGCATCTCCGAGGACTTGGCTTCCTCGACCACGGTGCGCAACTTGGCGTTCAGGTCGGGGTCGCCGCCGCCCTCGCGAGCCGCCACGATGATGCGTTTGGAGAGCTTGGCAAAGACCTTGCCGCGCTTCTCATCCTGGCGTCCCTTGCGATGCTGAATATTGGCCCACTTCGAATGTCCGGACATGTACGGGTCCTCCGTCCTCGATTGGAATTGCGGCTAGGAGTATACCAGTAATGGCCGCAGGTCTCAACTGAGGGGGTGGAGAGGCCTCACCCCCCGGCCCCCTCTCCTGGCAGGAGAGGGGGGGAACGGCGGGGAGATAGACGGACACGAGGCAATCCCCCTTTCCCTTTTGGGGAGGGGGTTAGGGGGTAGGGCCGTTCGCGGTAACCGCGGGCGGAGATTCGGCGCAGACGCCGAACTTCCGCCCCTACAACGGCACACCGGCGAGACGCCGGTGCCACTGACGGCGGGCAGACGGCCTCTCCCCCTCTACCCCTTCACCTCCCAGTCCCCCGGCTCGTAGACCCAGAGCGAGATGTCCCGGTACTCGTGGCTGCCGGGTTTCCAGTCGCCATTGGCGGTGCGCTGGGTGCCTATCTGTATCCGGTTGGACTCGCCGGGGCGCAGGTCCGGGGTGATGTCTAGCTGCAGGGCCCGGCCCTGCTCGCTGCGGGAGCCGAAGTAGCTCAGGTAGCGGACCCGACCGTTAGTGGCGATCCAGGAGGCGGAGTTGGAGTCCACCGAATCCACGACGATCCAGATCTGCTTGCCGGCCAGGTTGGCGGGCAGGGTGTAGTCGGTGTAGACGTACGCGCCCTCGAATTTACCGGGCAGCGGCGCCCGCGAGAGCTGGTCCTCGCTGACCTGCGCCTGCCAGTTCCCGGCCAAGCTGATCACCTGGCGCGGGTTGACGGTCCGGCGCAGGAAGACCTCCGCCGCGAAACCGCCGTCCGTAGCGGTGGCGCCGGCCACGACGTCTAGCGTGTTCTCACCGGGACGGAGCGCCGCGGTAACCTCCACCGTCCTGCCCTGGGAAGGCACGCTCGCCAGGTCCGCCACTTTCTTCCCGTTGATCCAAAGCTCCCCCTTGCCCGGTAGGCCGTTGCGCGGCCACTGGCCCACGAGAACCAGGTCCTGGCGGGAGTTGCGCAGCCAGCCGGCCGTGACGGTGAAGGTGCGCCGGTAGTCGGCGCGGCGGTCTACGCCGGTCGGCAGCCCGGCGTCCTGCCAGGTCACCAGGGCGGTGGGTTTCAGTTGCTTCTCCTGCGCGGCGACGGGGAGTGCGCCGAAGGCCTCCAGCTCGGCCGGGGTGTCAAAGGCGGCCATCTGCCACTCGCGAGAGAGGTCCAAATCGCGGAAGGGCACAATCGTGGGTGGCTTGACCACGGGCCCGACGCCGCTCCAGATCTCGCCCTGCCGCTGCAGCCAGTGCCGGAAGGCCTGCTCGGCGGTGACCGGCCGGCGCGCGGAGACGAAGCGTAGCTCGCGCACCGGGAGCGTGATCTCCGGGAGCTTAACGTCGCCCTCGGTGATAGTCGCAGGGACGGTCTCCCCCGTCACCGGATCAAAGACCGCCCGGGGCGTGAAGCCGGGCCGCCAGGAGGTATTCATCGGCAGGTCTTTCTGGCCGTCGCCGCCGACCATCAGCATCTCCTCGCAGCCATCGTTGCTGCGGAAGGACTCGGTCCAGAGGTTGCCGGTGGAGTTGGCAGGGCAGTTCGCCTCGGCGAAGAGTTGCCCCAGTACGTCGTTGTTGAAACCGGCGGCAGCCACCGCCCAGATAACCTGGCCCTTGCCCAGCGGGCGGCGGATCAGAGCCGGAGCGTTGTCCTCCTTGAAGCGCCCCAGAACCTGGGCCTCCGGGCCGGCCGCGACCAGGGGGTAAGCGCAATAGCGGCGCTCCCAGACGGGCCAACTCTTGCCGGCAAGCGGTACAAAGGCGGCCGGGGCGGCCTCCATGCCCCAGGTGCCGCCGGGCTTGCGCTCGCCGGTAACGGTGCAGCCGGCCAGCGCGGCGACGGGCCAGGCATTGCGCTGGGTGAAGGTATGCCGCCCGCTGTTGCTGACCAAAGCGAGCGTGCCGCCGGCCCGCACGTAGGCCTCCAGTTGCGCGCTCAGCGCCGGGTCCCAGCACTCCGTGCCGTTATCGAGCAGCAGCGGGTACTTGGGCGCCAGCCCGTCCATAATCGCCGCCTCATCGAGATACACAAAGCTGCGGTGCAGGCCCATGACCGCCCCGTTGAAGTCAAAGCGGGTGGCGTCCATCCACGGGCCCTGGAAGCGCGCGCTGCGCCGGGAGAAGAGCAAGGCCACCTGCGGGTCCTTGAGATTGTGGCTGCCCATCAGCTTCATATAAGGTAGCATCTGCTCGAAATACGCCTTCTGCTGGGGGGCATTGATAACGTCCGGCAGACGGTAGAAGAAGTCGAAGGCGTTGAGCCCCTCCATCCAGATGCACCAGAACAGGTTCTTGAGGCCGGGGAGGTCCGCCGGCGAGCCGCCGGGCTCAGCCGAGGCCTGGCTGCCGCGGGGGAAGCCGAAACGCTTGAAGAAGGGCCGGTAGAAAGCGCCCTCCCCGGTGCAATGGCCGTAGCCGCCGTAGTCCTGCATAGCCCGGTCCGCCCACTCGCTCTCCACCGCATGGAACTTGATCGCCCGGTCGGGGTCCACCGAGCGGATGTAGGAGCAGGTGCGGCGCATGGCCGTGCCGATGGTGTAGGTCACCCAGTCCTGATAGTCGGCCTTGCGCGCGTTGAGCTGCGGGTCGCTGGTGGGGAAGTCCTCCACCGGCTGCGGGGTGAGGAAGACCGGCCCGGGCAGCGGTCCGTCGGGCAGGAGCAGCGCCAGCACGTTACCGGCAGGCTTGAGGGCGGCGGTCGCCTCGAACCAGCCGTTGTCCTGGTGGTACCAGTCGCGCATCCGGATCTCGCCGATCTTCTGACCGTTGACGTAGACTACGCCCGGCTTGTCGCCAAAGCCGTGATTGAAGCTGACCACCGACAGGTAGAGTTTCGCCGCACTGCGCAGGTTGGGGGCCACGTCAAAGCGGAAGCGGTACCAGGTGTAGCCCTTGGCGAAGTTGACGGTCTGGTCGCCGGGCAGTCGCAGTCGGCGCCAGGTGGCGTCGTCCCAGCCGGGCGCCGCCCAGCCGCCGGCCTCGCCGGCGCGCGTGGGATCGCTGTGCGTGGCCCATTCGCCGCGGAAGAGCTGGCTGCCGGGCGTGTAGCCGTAGAAGGTCTTGGCATCAGGAAAGGAGACCTCCTTCCACTGCTGGAGCGCGTCGGGCTTGCCGAACCAGCGCGTGGCGAGTGTGGCCAGGTCGTAGTGGCGCTCGTCGCGCAGGAAACGGATGAAGTCCTGCCGCCCCGGCTCGCTCTGCTGGGCGAACCAGTCGGCCTCGAAGGGTCCGATCTCGCCGTGCGGCTCGAGAATGGCGAGGAAGTTGGGGTCGGCCTCGGCCTGCTTGAGCGTCTCCAGCCAGGTGGCGTTCTGCTGATCCTCGAGCAGACTGGGCACGTGGGGCACCTCGCCGTAGTAGCTATGGACCGGAGAGAAGCCCTCCTGCCAGTGCGCGGCCAGCAGCGGATCGCGGTTGTACAGGTCGTAGTCCGCGGTCAGCCACGAGGCGTATTGGAAGGGGATCTTGTGCTCGTCCAGGTAGCGGCGGATGCCGTCAAAACCCACGCCGGAGGCGACGCCATCCGCGCAAGTGAAGAAGTCCGCGCCCTGCAGCCCGATCCCGAGCGACTGCACGTAGCTGTAGTAGGCCTCGGCGCTGGGCTTGCCGTCCGGCCCCAGGTGGACCTTGTCGTCCCCCACGTTGTTGTGCCGGTGCCAGGAGCCGAAGCAGTCGCGGTCCCACTTGTCCAGATAGAGCGGGTGCGTCAGGTCGGCGGCGGCCAACACGCGGCCCGGCCCGATGACCAGCGGCGTCAATGCGGCGACGGCGCTCGCGGGGCTGGCGGCGCAGACGACGACCACCGTGGCCGAGCCTTCGCGGGCCAGCGCGGCGAGGACCCAGCCCTCCGGGGCCTGCACCGCCGGCACGCGGCCGCCCGCGACGGTCACGGTAGTGGCGCGGTTGCGCCCCAGCACCTGGTAGTCGGAGAGCAGCTTGGAGGCAAACACGCGCGCGTGCGCCGGGTCGGCACAAGTCACACGGAAGACCGCCGGGCTGGTCGCCGCGGCGGCCGTCGCCGGCTCCTCTACCTGCAGCCGGCCATAGCCACGCAGGCTATAGCTGACCGGCGCAGCGGCTGCGGCCATCATTGCCAGAACCAATAGTGCCACGATGCATAGTGCTTTACGCATGGACCACTCAACTCCCTAGTGTCGGCGGCGGCGCCGAGGAACGGTGTTCTCCCACTATTGCTGCATTTCGCCACGCGCCGAGCTTAGTCCTCGTTGTCGAACTGCGCCCTCCAGATCGAGTCGGGCGGTGTCCTTTCAAGATAATGCAACGAAACACGCTTGACATGAGTGAGCCAATGAGTATACTGTTAACGTGCACCTATCCTTCCACTCCAAGGAGATGGCAGACAAATGTCGAAGAAAGGTTTCACCCTGATCGAGCTGCTAGTCGTGATAGCGATTATTGCGATCCTGGCCGCGATTCTCTTCCCCGTATTCGCTCGCGCGCGGGCGAAAGCTCAGCAGTCTAACTGCCTTAGCAACATGAAACAGATCGCTCTGGCTAACGCCATGTACATGAGCGACAACGACCAGAAGGTCTTCACTTTTGGCGGCGTGAATGGTGAATGGTACCTGCTTAACGGCGCCTGGGTTACCTGCATGATGGCCGACCTGGCCCCCTACGCCAAGAACAACCAGATCTTCACCTGCCCCTCCTCCAACAATGACACCCCCAACGGGGCCAACTACCACATCAACATGTGCGCCCTGACCGGCGGCCCGCAGGATCCCGTCAACTGGGTCCGCGGCGGCAACAACCCGGTCAAGGATTCCGAGATGAACGCGGCCGCCGTAATGATCGCGTTTGACGGCTTCACCGGGGGCCGCACCTGGTGTACCACGGGCTACGGCAGCCGCGAGGGCGACATCGCCACCGCCTGCACCAGTGACCTGCGCGTCTCCGACCGCCACAACGGCGGCGCCAACGTTAACTTCTACGATGGCCACGCCAAATGGATGAAGCTGAACGCGATCTGGAGCACCAACGCCGGCGTCGCCTTCGGCGATAGCTGCGGCGTTGGTGGCACCCGAGTAACCGACGCCTCCAACCGCGCTCAGGTCGGCCCCAACCCGTGGTGGACCGGCTCCAACGAGAGCTAGTCTCGCCAACTGAAGCAACTGACCCACCGGGGCAGGCCCGTTACACGGCCTGCCCTTTTCTTTTGGGCAGGGGTTGGCCGGAAGGGCACGAATCAGGGCGTTCCGAAAATATCCAACGAAACACCCTTGACATGAATTGCGTGGTGAGTATACTGTAAACGTGCACCTATTCTTCCACTGAGGAGATGCAGACAAATGGCAAGGAAAGGCTTCACCTTGATCGAGCTGTTGGTCGTTATCGCGATCATCGCGATCCTGGCCGCGATTCTCTTCCCCGTGTTCGCCCGAGCACGAGCGAAGGCCCAGCAGTCCAACTGCTTGAGTAACACCAAACAGATCGCTCTCGCTAACGCTATGTACATGAGCGACAACGACCAGAAAGTCATTTACTGGATTCGAGCCTGGGAGTTGGTCAATGGGGTATGGGCGACTCAGCAGGAAGCCCGACTCATGCCGTACTCCAAGAACCAGCAGATGTTCGCCTGCCCCAGTTCCTCCAATAACAACCCCCTCAACGGCAACGACTATCACATCAACATGTGCGCCCTGAGCGGCGGCCCGCGCGATCCGGTCAACGGTGTGCGCAACGGCAACAACCCGGTGAAGGATTCCGAGATGAACGCGGTCTCCGTGATGATCGGCTTTGATGGCGTTTGGCAGGACGAGCAGTGGGCGACGCCGGGCTACGCCAGCCACGATGGCGATAACGGCCCCACCACGGGCTATCGAGTCTCCGACCGCCACAACGGTGGCGCCAATGTCAGCTTCTATGACGGCCACTCCAAGTGGATGCAGTTGCAGAAGGTCTGGAGCGACAACGCGGGCAACCCCATCCCCCTGGGCAGCAGCGGGAACATCGACGCCTCCAACCGCACCATCGTGGGTCCCAATCCCTGGTGGACCGGCTCCAACGAGAGCTAGTCCCGCTAACTGAAGCCCACTGACCCACCGGGGCAGGCCCGTTACACGGCCTGCCCCTTTTCTTTGCCAGGACCAAGCGAAGACTTCCGGGAGTCGCGAGAAAAGGAAATATCCAACGAACCACTCTTGACATGACTTTACCGGTGAGTATACTGTAAATAGCGTACCTAGCCGAGTTTTGGGGAGATGACAAAGATGGCAAGGAAAGGCTTCACCCTGATCGAGCTGTTGGTCGTCATCGCGATCATCGCGATCCTGGCCGCAATCCTGTTTCCCGTGTTCGCCCGGGCGCGGATGAAGGCTCAGCAGTCCACTTGTCTGAGCAACATTAAGCAGATCGCCCTCGCTAACGCCATGTACATGAGCGACAACGACCAGAAAGTCTTCTACTTCAACGGCAACTGGATCCAGGCCAATCCCCCGATGACCAACCTCAACGGCAACTGGGAAACCTACTTCTGCTATGACATGATGCCCTACATCAAGAACCAGCAGGTATTCGCCTGCCCCACCTCCACCCGCGGGTGGCCCGATGGGAACGACTACGGGATTAACATGTGCGCGCTGAGCGGCGGGCCCCGCGACCCGGTGGGCGGGGTGCGCGGCGGCAACAACCCGGTGAAGGACAGCGAAATGAACTGCGCCGCGACGATCCTGTGCTTTGACGGCAACTCGGGCGGCCGCAACTGGGTCACGCCGCAGTACGCCAGCCGCAATGGCGACGCCGGCCCCAATTGCAGCGATATTCGCGCTTCCGACCGACACAACGAGGGCGCCAACGTCGCCTTCTACGACGGCCACGCCAAGTGGATGAAGCTGGCGGCGATGTTCAGCGACAACAGAGGCGTGACCCTACCGGGCGGCACCTGCAACGACACCACCCTCGACATGGCGCGACGCGCCCCCGCCGCCAACTCGGTCAACCCCAACCCCTGGTGGACCGGCTCCAACGAGAGCTAGGCTCTCGACCTCACGACCAGAACGGGGCGGGCCCTACGTGGTCCGCCCCTTTTCTTTGCGTGCCTCCTGCCGACTTTGGCTGACTCCCCCGGGGGACAGGGAGAATCCAACGAAACACTCTTGACATGACTTTGCCGGTAAGTATACTGTAAACTAGCACCCAGCCCAGTCCGAGGAGATGAGAAAGATGGCACGAAAAGGCTTCACCCTGATCGAGCTACTCGTGGTGATCGCGATCATTGCGATCCTGGCCGCAATTCTCTTCCCGGTGTTCGCGCGCGCGCGAATGAAGGCTCAGCAGTCCAACTGCCTGAGCAACATGAAACAGATCGCCCTGGGCAACGCCATGTACATGAGCGACAACGACCAGAAGGTCATCAACTTCCCGGCCAACTGGATGACCCCCAGCTGGACCTCGACTACCAATTCCGTGACCCCCCAGATGTACTGCCTGATGCCGTATGTTAAGAACATCCAGATCTTCAACTGCCCCACCTCCAAGAACTCAACCCCGAACAGCGGGCAAGACTACGAGACCAACATGTGCGCCCTGAACGCCGGTAACCGCGAGCCGGTCTACTACAGCAACGGCTGCCGCGGCGGCAACAACCCCGTCAAGGACTCCGAGATGAATGCGGCGTCCACTATGATCGGCTATGACGGGGCGGGCAATTCCTGGAACTCGCTGGGCTACACCAGCCGCAACGGTGACGCCGGCCCCTCGGATGGCGGCTACTACATGCACATCTCCGATCGGCACTCCGACGGCACCAACGTCAACTTCTACGACGGTCACGCCAAGTGGATGAAGCTGGGCGCGATCTTCAGCAGCAACGCGGGCGTTTCCCTGCCCCTCGCCAACGGCGGCAGCATTAACATAGACGCCTCCGACCGCACCGGCGCCCTCTGCGGCACCGCGGTTCCCAGCAACCCCTGGTGGACCGGCGCCAACGAGAGCTAGGCTTTCGACCGCAACGACATAACTGGGGCAGATCGGGTAGTTGGCCCAGCCAGCTACCCGATCTGCCCCGTTTGCCCGCTCCAGAACCGCTGAAAATGGGCCTCCGACTTGACAAGGAGCGGGTGGGTGGGTTAACCTAGAACTTATACTTAAGATACCCCGTCTAGAAGCAAGCAGGCCGCAAACCGGCTAGTTGGTAGCGGGCGGTCTCCCCGTTCCCGGGCTGTCAGAGGTCGTTGCGGCCGTTCCGGGTCCTTTGCGCGGGCGGTTGTTGCGACAACTGCGTTAGGCCGGGGTTTTTTGCTGCATGCCCTTAAGGAGGCTGCCCCATGATTGCTGCCCACGGTGGTCAGTTAGTGGATCGCGTCGTACCCGAGGCGGAGCTGGCCGCGGCGCTGGACAAGGCCAAATCGCTGCCCCGTCTGGTGATCAACCATGACCTGGCGCGTGACGCGCAAAATATCGCCCGCGGCGTATTCAGCCCGCTGACCGGCTTTATTGGCAAGGCCGATTTTGATGCCGTCCTGGCCGGCGACCGCCTGGTTTCCGGCGTGGCCTGGACCATTCCCATCATGCTCGACGTGCCGGCCGCCAACACCGTAGCCCCCGGCGGCGAGATCTGCCTCTACGACGAGACCCGCCCCGAGATTCCCCTGGCAATTATGGAAGTCCACGACGTTTGGGCCTGGGACAAGGCCGCCGCTTGCCAGCAGGTCTTTGGCACCGCCGACGCCGCTCATCCGGGCGTGGCCGGCTTCCTGGCCCGCGGCGACTGGCTCGTGGGCGGGCCGCTCAGCCTGCTCGACAACGACCGCGGCCCCTACGCCGCCTTCAACCTCTTCCCCGCTGAGACTCGCGAGGTCTTCGCCAAGCGTGGCTGGAAGACCGTAGTCGCCTTTCAGACCCGCAACGTCCCCCATGCCGGCCACGAAGTGCTGCAAAAGACCGTCCTCGGCCTGTGTGACGGGCTGCTCATCCACCCGATCATCGGCAAGAAGAAGCCGGGCGACTTCCGCGACGAGGTCATCCTGGAGGCCTACAAGGTCATCATTGACGAGTACTTCAACCCCGAGCGGGTTTTCCTGAACATCCTGCCCACCGAGATGCGCTACGCCGGCCCCAAAGAGGCCATCATGCACGCGATCATGCGCAAGAACTATGGCTGCACCCACATTATCATCGGGCGCGACCACGCCGGCGTCGGCAAGTTCTACGGCGAAGAGGAAGCCATTGAGTTCTTCAGCCAGTTCCCGGACCTGGAGATCCAGCCGATCATCATCCGCGGCGACTTCTGGTACTGCAAGCACTGCGCGCAGGTAGCCAGCGACCGCACCTGCCCGCACGGCGCGGAGGAACAGATTCCCTTCAGCGGTAGTCTGATTCGCGGCGGGATTATCGACGGCCAAGCGCCGCCGCCGGAGGTCATGCGGCCGGAGGTCTTCGCGGTTATCCGCTCCTTCGCCCAGCCCTTCGTCGAGTAGCGACCGCGACGCGTTCTGCGATACATCAACCCTCTCCGTGACCGCCGACCGCGGCCGCGGAGAGGCTGTTCTTCCAGGAGGTTCGGTGCCCTGATGTCCGTAATAGCCCCACGCGTAGTCATTATCGGTTGGGATAGCGCTCCCCCCAGTCTCGCTTTCGAGCAGTTCGCTGACGTCATGCCCCATTTCACGCAGTTCCGGGAGCGCGGCTGCTGGGGGCCGCTCCGCTCCAGCCACCCGCCGATCACGGTGCCGGCCTGGTGCTCGATGACCTCCTCCAAGAACCCCGGACGTCTGGGCTTCTACGGCTTCCGCAACCGCCGCCAGGGGGGCTACGACACCAACTGGATCGCCACCGCCGCCGCCGTGCACGAGCCGCGGATCTGGGATATTCTCTCGGCCCAGGGCCGCACCGTCTGCATCCACGGCGTGCCGCAGACCTACCCGGTCAAGCCGGTCAACGGGGCCGTCGTCGCCGATTTTCTCACCCCCAGCACCGACAGCGAATTCACCTACCCGGCCTCCCTCAAGGACGAACTGAACGCTGCCTGCTCGGGTTACTTGATTGACGTAGATCACTTCCGCACCGAAGACAAGGCCGCCCTACTTGACCAGATCTACCGGGTGACCGCCAAGCACCACCAGGCGGTGCTCCACCTGCTGAACAAGCAGCCCTGGGACTTCTTCATGAGCGTAGAGATGGGACCGGACCGGCTGCAGCACGCCTTCTGGAAGTACTGCGACCCGCTTCACCCCAAATACGAGGCCGGCAACCCCTTCGAGAGCGCCCTGCGCGACTACTACGCCTATCTCGACGGACAGCTCGGCGAGGTGCTCAACAAGGTCGGCGAGGACGCGGTCGTCATGGTCGTCTCCGACCACGGGGCCAAGGCCATGAAGGGCTCGCTCAACCTGAACGACTACTTCATCCAGCAGGGCCTGCTGACGCTCAACCAGGAGGTCGCGCCGGGCAGCCGGCTGGACCCCAACGTGATTGACTGGAGCCGCACCCGGGCCTGGGCCTGGGGTGGTTACTACTCGCGGGTGTTCCTCAACGTGGCGGGCCGCGAGCCGCAGGGCACCATCCCGGCCGCCGACTATGAGCAGGTCCGCGAGGAGATCGCCGAGCTGATTCGCGCCATCCCGGACGACCAGGGGCGCCCGATGGCGACCCAGGTCCACCGGCCACAGGAGCTGTTCACCGGGCCGTATGTAGAAGAGGCGCCGGACCTGTTTGTGTACCTCGACGACCTCTCCTGGCGCGCCGGCCAGGACCTGAATAACGCAGAGCTATACAGCTTCGACACCGAGATCGGCCCGGACGACGCCGTCCACGATCATCAGGGGATTTTCGCCATGGCCGGGCCCGGCGTGGCTAGCGCGGGCGAGCTGACCGGGCTGCAATTGATGGACGTCGCGCCGACCGCGCTGCAGCACCTCGGGGTTACGCCGCCGGCGGATATGGAGGGCCACGCGGTCAGCTAGACCGCAGGCCGATGAACTTGACAGGTTTCCGGCCTGTCCAACAAAACCAGGGAAGTCCGCTCAAGTGCGGACCCGATAAGGAGATACAAAGATGGGTACGGGTACGGTTATTTGGATCACGGGGATTTCCTCCTCAGGCAAGTCCACGATCGCCAGCGAAGTAGAGGCACAGTTGCGCGCGCTGGGCGCCCCGGTAGAGAATTTGGACGCCGACGATGTGCGCGCCAACCTCAGCCCCAACCTGGGCTTCAGCGAGGAAGCCATTGACGAAAACACCAAGCGTCTGGCCTGGATGGCCCAAAAGCTCAGCAAGCACGGCGTGAACGTGCTCGTGGCCGCCGTCTCGCCCCGCCGCCGCCACCGTGACCGGGCGCGGGAATGGTGCGACCAATTCGTCGAGGTGCAGCTCGTGTGCCCCCTGGATGTCTGCCAGGACCGCGACCCCAAGGGCCTCTACGCCCGGGCCGCGCGCGGCGAGATCAGCGACATCGCCGGCATGCACAAGCCTTACGAAGAGGCCGAGAACGCCGAGGTCGTCCTGCGCACCCACGAGATGACCATTGACGAAGCCGCGCAAGCGGTAGTAGACAAGGCCAAGGAACTCAACTACCTGTAGAGCGAACCTGTCTTCGGCTCCTGCTCCCGCCCGGAGCGGGGGCCGAGTTCGGCCCGAATAGTCCTTCGCGGAGATTTTCAGGAGGCGACGCGCGTGGTGGATGGCAGAGAAACGGCCCGGCAGCCACGGGATTACCGGGTGCTGCTCCTGGCCGCCGACCTGCTGATGGCATGCCTGGTGTTCTGGGGCCTGCTGCATGTGGCTCCGGCGCGCTGGAGCTTCTCGCCGCGTAGCGTCGCCGCCGCCGGGATTCTAGTCGCCGCCTGGCTCGCCACGCTCTTCCTGTGGGGGCAGTACACGCTGTACCCGTGGCGCCCCAAGCTGGTCAGCGCCTACGTGGTGTTCAAGTGCATCGCGGCCGGCACCGTAGCGGCCGCCGGCCTGAGCGTGTTGGTCCCCCTCGCGCGCCCGCTTCCGGCCGGCGCCTACCTGCTCAGCGCCCTCGCCATGACCCTGCTCGCCTTCCTGGTGCGCCTGGCGGCGGTGCGGTTACTCCCCCGCCACATGATCACCCAGCGCTACCTCTTCCTCGCGGACGGCGACGGCACCCAGGCGTTCTGGAAGTCGCTCACCCGCGTAAGCGCCCCCCGCTATGTAGATATCGTGGGCGCGGTCGCCCCCGGTCCAGAGCTGAACGGCGACGGCAGTCTGTTGCCCGTGCTGGGGACCATGAATGACCTCGCGCGCTTGGTCAAAGAGCACGCGGTCCACACCCTGGTGTTGGCCGTGCCCCCGGTGCTGACGCCCGAGCAGGTGCGCCGCGTCATGGAGGTCGAGGAACTGGGGGTGCGGGTGATTTCGCCGCTCACCGCCCATGAGGAGATCACCCAGCGCACCCCGCTGCTGACCTACAACGGCTGCGGCGAGATGGGCCTGGAGACCGCGCAGAAAAGCAAATATGGCACGCGGATCAAGCGCGCGATGGACTTTTCGGTGACGCTGGTGCTGCTGCCGGCGGGGCTGCTCCTGATGGGGCTGGCGGCGCTGGCGGTGCTGCTGAACGACGGGGCCCCGGTGCTCTACCGCCAGGAGCGCGTGGGTCGGGACGGGCGGCCGTTCAGCCTGCTCAAGATCCGCACCATGGTGCGCAACGCTGAGGCGCAGACCGGGCCGGTGTGGGCGCAGCAGGGAGACCCGCGCGTCACCCGCGTTGGACGCTTCCTGCGCTCGACACGGCTGGATGAGTTGCCGCAGCTTTTCAACATTCTGCGCGGGGAGATGAGCCTGGTCGGTCCGCGGCCGGAGCGCCCCGCTTTCGTGCAGAAGTTCACCGACAATATCCCCTTCTATGAGCAGCGGCTGCTCGCCTCGCCAGGCCTCACCGGCTGGGCGCAAGTCAACCACTCCTACGATCGTGACGAGGACGACGTGCGGGAGAAGCTGCGCTACGACCTGTTCTACCTCCGCCACCTGAGCTTCACCCTCGACCTGCAGATCCTGCTGGCCACCATCGGCGTAGTGCTGACGCGGCGCGGCTCGCAGTAGAGAGGGCGATGCCTCACCCCCCGGCCCCCTCTCCTGGCAGGAGAGGGGGAGAAGAGCAACGACCATGGCCCCGGCCCCCTCTCCCGCGTCGCTTCCGCGCCGGGTACTCTCCCCCGCAAGCGGGAGAGGGATAACGGCTCTTTCTGAGGGCGTTCGCCGTTCTCCCCCTCTCCCAAGGTCTGCCGCGGGAGAGGGGGCTGGGGGGGTGAGGTAAGACGTGTGGCCTGCCTCCGCCTTCCGCCTTGGCGCGGGGCAAGGCTCATCGGCAGGAGGACTCCCCCTCCCTTTAGGGAGGGGGGAAGGGGGGTAGGGACGTTCGCCGTGAGGCAGAGGGAACGAAGAGCTGCGCCGGCGCTAGTCGCCGGTCAGGCCGTAGCGATTGGCGAGGGCTCGCTCTACCGGGCCGAAGACGTAGGCGTTAATCAGCAGCCCCAGGGCGAGGATGACGATGATCGCCGACGCCACTTGCGCCATGTCCTGCAGGTCGCGGCCGGTGGTCAGGACGCGTCCCAAGCCCTGCTCGGAGTAGAGCAACTCGCCGGCCATCAGGGAGCGCCAAGCGAAGGACCAGCCGAGCTTGAGGCCGGTGACGATGGTGGGGAGCGCCGCCGGTAGCACTACGGCGGTCTGCAGGCGCAGACCCCGCGCGCCCAGGGTGCGCCCGGCTTTGATCAGCAGAGGGGACACGTTGCGGATGCCGTCATCCACGGCGGTGGTGATGCTGAAGGTCGCCCCCATGACCACCACAAAGATCACCGCCTTCTCCGACAGGCCAAACCAGAGCAGGGCCATGGGCAGCCAGCAGATACTGGGTAGCGTCTGCAGGCCCATCGCCGCCGCACCGATGGTATCGCGGATGGCGGATACGCGCGCGATCGCCACACCCAGAGGCAGGCCTATGGCCACAGCGAGGCCGTAGCCGATGAGCATCCGCCCCATGCTGGCCAGGACCGCGCGGGGAATGGTGCCGGAGGTGAAACCCTCCGCCAGCGCCCCCCAGACGCCCTCCGGGGAGGGCACCAGCAGCGATGAGATATGGCTTAGTCTAACGAATATTTCCCAGACCAGCACCAGGGCTGCTAGGAACACTAGTTTCCTGATAGCACCAACCACTGTCGAACTCCTCTCGCTCGACCTTCTGGATTTCCTCTCGTAGATGCGCTAGGGCCACGGAAGCCAGTTCGGCGAGATCCGGGTCATTGACCGAGCGAGGGCGCGGCAGGTCGACCGGGAGGATATCCTTCACCCGGCCGGGCCGGGCCGTCATCAAGACCACGCGGTCCGCCAGGCAGACGGCCTCGCGGACGTTGTGGGTCACAAACAGGATCGTCTTGCCGGTCTCCTCCCAGATGCGCTGCAGCTCCTGATGCATGATGTCGCGGGTCTGAGCGTCCAGCGCCGCAAAGGGCTCATCCATCAGCAGCACGGGGGGATCCAGCGCCAGCGCGCGGGCGATGGCCGCGCGCTGCTTCATGCCGCCGGAGAGCTGGTGCGGCATAGCGTTGGCGAACTGCACCAGGCGCACGGTCTGCAGATGCTGCAGCGCCGTCTCCTGCCGCTGGGCGCGAGGCACTCCCCGGGTGCGCAGGCCAAACTCCACATTGCCCTGCACGGTGAGCCAGGGAAACAGCGCCGCCTCCTGGAAGATCAGCACGGCGTCGCCGCGCGTGGACTGGCCGTTGACGGTGATATCGCCGCCGTCCGGAGCCTGCAGTCCGGCCACCAGGTCCAGCAAGGTGGACTTACCGCAGCCGGACGGGCCTACGATCGCCACGAACTCACCCTCCCGGACTCCCAGGTGAATGCCTTCCAGCGCCGTCACCTGGTGGTGGCCCTTGGCGTGCCCGTTGAACGTCCGGGAGACGTCGCTTATCTGGATTTTCATCGGTGAACCCACCCCGTCTTCCTACCCCGTTAGGCCCCCGGCTTCGCGGCCGCAGGGGCGCTGCCCGCGGAGCCGGCAGCGGCCGGCAGATACGTGTCATCTACGAAGCCCTTGAGGTCGGGGACCGTCTTGGCGTAGCCGACTTCCTTCATGATCTCGGCCATCGCCTGGAGGGCTGCCATGTTCGGCTTGGTGCTGAACTGTAGTCTACCCAAAGCCTTGGTCAGCACCTCGGGTTTGAGTGCTTTGGTGGTGAGCACCTTCAGCTCGTCGTTGATCGCCGAGGCCATCGCCTGAGGATCGGCGGTCAGCTCGTCCACGACCTGCTGCAGGGCGGCCAGGAAAGCCTTGACGATATCGGGATGCGCCTGCAGGAACGACTTGCGCACCACCAGGACCGTCGTCGGGTAGTCGCCGTCGCGCCAGAGGGGCTTGGAATCGAGCACGACCTTGGCCCCGGCCTCGACCTCGAGACGCGAGCCCCACGGCTCGGGCACGCAGGCCGCATCCAGATCGCCGCTGAGGAACCGACTCATGACGTCGGGGTTCTCGATGGGCAGGACGACAGTGCTGCCGCCCGCCTCCTTGAGCTTGATTCCGGCCTGCGCGAGCAGGTGGCGGAGCTGAGCGTCCTGGGTGTTGCCGATCTGCGGGATGGCGATCTTCTTGCCGGCGAGGTCCGCCACCTGGCTAATCGGGGCGTCCTTGCGCGCCATCAGCAGCGAGCCCCCGTTGCACACGTTGGCGATCAGCACCAGGTCCCCGCCCTTGGCGAAAGCGTTAATGGCCGGAGTGGGCCCGACGAAGCACATGTCCAGGGCGCCGGCGTGGAAAGCCTCCATCGCGGCGGGTCCCGCGTTGAAGACGCTGGTCTTCAGGCTGGCCTTGCCCTCCAGAGCCTTGGCGAAGGTCTGGCGGGCGGTGGCGAAACCCAGCACGGCGGGGGCGTGCGTCACATTGGGGAAGTAACCGACGCGGAGCGGCACCAGCGCGGCGGCCGGAGGAGGCATGGCGCCCATCAGTCCATTAACGGGAGGCGGCGTCTTCGCCGGGCAACCAACCAGGGCGAAAACACAGACAGCCAGGACCACCACGACCAGACCTACGTGCAGATGCTTCACGGGAGTCCCTCCTCTGGGCCGTATGGCGGACCCGGCCCTTTGTGGTGTGCGGCTAGAGATAGCCGAGGTTCTTGAGGCGATGCTTGACCATGTCCAGCTCTTGCGGCGTGTAGGGCTCAGTCTCCGCCAGCTCATGAGTGGCGGCCAGATCGCGCAGAACATAGACCACGAGATCAGTGACCGAGTCATAGCCGGTCCCCGTCACCACCTGCTGCAGTTTCTCATACAGGGGCCGGGGGATTTTGATCGTGACCTTGCTGTGCGTGTCTTTCTCCATGGGCTCACACTCCGCTGACACTCTGATTAGAGTGTTGGAAGTGTAGCGCATAGGGGGTGGACGTGTCAATGCCGTGGGGGGTTCAGAGGGGGGAAGAGTGGGTAAGCCGGACGTGCGCGGCCGCCGGCCTACCCCCCGCGGCTGCCGACAGCCGCGTACCCCTCCCTAAAGGGGAGGGGCTTTCGGATTCTTCTCGCCAAGCTTCGTCGCTAAGGCCTCAAGCCCCTCCCGTGCCGGGAGGGGTGCCCGAGGTCTGCCGAGGGCGGGGTGGGCTCGGCCTAGAACGCCGGCGTGCCGGGCGGCGGGGCCTGCTGCATCTGGACCTGGATCGCGGTGAGCAGCACCGGGTCGGTGAGGCCCAGGCGGACCTGCCGGCGGTGCGCTACCAGCCACTGCTGCCGGACGGGGAGGAGCTGAGCGAACTTGAGGGTGGTGACAATCTCCTCGCGCATCTCGGCGAGGGGCCGCGGCGCGCCGGGGCGGGTGTCTTCCACTTTGAGCAGGCAGTAACCATCCGGGCCGGCGAAGACCCGGCTGACCTGCCCCGGCTTCAGGCTGAAGGCCATGTCGCTGATCGCGGGAGCGTAATCCTTGCGCTCGAACCAGCCCATGTCGCCGCCCTGGGGCGCTGTGGCCGGGTCGGTGGAGAGCGTGCGCGCCAGACCGGCGAAGTCGCCGCCCGCGTCCAGCGCTTGCTTGAGCGCCTGCGCGTTCTCCTCGCTGGCGGACATGATCAGCCGGGCGTGCACCTGGGCGCCGTGCCGGTAGTCAGCCAGGTGGGCGCGGTAGTACTCCTGGATCTGAGCGTCGCTGATCGTGAGGCCGCGCAGCACCACGTCGTCCAGCAGGACCCCCAGCCGCACGCGCGCGAGGAACTGGGCGGGGCTGAGATGCTGGGCGGCCAGCATTTTGTCGAGCATCGCCTGCCCGCCGGCCTGCGCCAGCAGGGACTCGCGGCGCATGGCGATCTGCTCGTCGGTGGCGGTGGCCCGGGCCGCGCGCGCCGCCTGGGTGATGACCAACTCGTCAATCATCTCCACCAGAACCCTCGCGCCGTGGTCGTAGAGCAGCGCCTGATCCAGCTCAGCGCCGGTGATCGGCGTGCCGTTGACGGTGGCCACCGGCTGCGCCTGGCAGCCGCTGAGGCTCAGCAGCAAGCCGGCCAGCAGCAGCGCCACACGGGCGGACGCGCCCCAACCACGGCTATTCTGTCGCGAGTGCTGCCTGTTCATGTTGGTTCTACCCCGACTTCACCGCGCCCAGCAGGTTGGTGGCGGAAACCACGTAGCCGGGCACGCGCGGGTCGTCGTAGGGGCTGAGGCACTCGTAGACCTCGCCCTGCTCGCGCCAGGTGGCCAGAATCTCGCTGACCAGGTCCTGCGCGGCGACCATGTCCACCAGGGCGATCGTCTGCACCAGCCAGCCGCTGGGCACCGTCCAGTAAGCGCCGTTCTGATAGGTCTCGGGCGGGACCGGCGTCAGCAGCCGCTGCCAGTACTCACCCCGCAGCAAGTGGCGCAGGGAGCCATGCTGCCGGGTGAGGTCCGCATTGTCGCGCAGGAACTCGGCGATGAGCCGGGCCTGGCGCTTGGAGGCGATGCGGATGACCGAGGCGTAGACGCTGCCCCACAAGTCGTGCTGGCGACCGTCCTCGGAGGCCGCCCAGTACAGGTTCATCTCGTCGTCGTACAGCTCGGGCAGCAGCTTGAGCGGCCCCTCGGTGGCGTCAAACCAAATCCGCGCCTCCTCGTGGTCCTCCAGTTCCTGCAGGCGCACCGCGAGCCGCCGACAGGACTCCCACCAGAGCAGCGAGGCGAAGAAGACCTTGCCGGTGAGGGCCACGGTGTCGGCGAATCCATAGGAGGGATGCGGCCGGTTGGCATCCACGTAGACCATGCCCTCAACATTCAGGGGCACGGTCTCCATGGCCCGCAGGAGTTGCGGGAGCCGCTGCAGCCAGCCGGCGGCGTCGCCGGTGTGCAGGTAATAGGCGTCGAGCAGCTTGGCCATGAACAGGGCGCTGTCCGCCGGCGGGGCTGAGCCCAGCGGCGCGTCCTCAGGACCGGCGAAGTACACCGGGGTGCCGTCGAGGCGCACGCGGTCGGGGATGGTCCCGTCCTCGCGCTGGCCGGCCAGCAGAAAGTCAATCCCCGCCAGGACCTCCTCCGGGGGCAACAGCCCGCCCGCGTACTCGACCATGTGGCAAAAATCGCGCGTCCAGCAGCCCTCGTAGACGCCCGCGGTATCCGGACAGTAGATCGGGGTACCGTCATGAGCCTCCCGGCGGGCTCCGGCCAGCAGGCGCCGGCAGGTGTCCTCCAGGTACTGGTATTCGTCCGGGTCAATCGGCACCGGCGGCAACAGCTTAATGGAACGCAGCATAGGTGACCTCTTTATGTGACCGGGTAGTGATGACCCGGGCTTTCTCTAGTCTAGCTCCGACGGGTAAAACGGGTTGCTCCAGGCCTTGTAGCCGTATTCGTCCACGACTTCCACGCGCAGCCAGGCCTCCTGGGTGGGGATGGAAAGACTGACCTCCTCGAACGGTACGATCAGGTCGTCGCGGCCGGCGGTGCTGCGGCCGGCGCCGACGGCCGCGCCGAGGATATAGGCCTCGCGGCAGGGCGAGCAGGAGATGTGCACTCGGTCGCCCTCCCGCGTCAGGTCGCGCAGCTCCGGGCCAGTGGAGGCGTAGAAATTCCCCGCCCGCACCGCGGCAAGGATGCCCTTGCGGGACCGCTCCTCCGACTTCGCGCAGATCCAGCCGACGCCCAGGTCCCGCGGGCTGTGGGCGTCGTCTACGGCCAGACCCCAGCGGGTCTGCCCGTGGCCCAGCAGCACATCCCAGACGATCTCCGAACCGCCCCGCCCGGTCTGGTTGAGGCCGGTGGCGTTGAAGACCTCGAGGCCCACGTGCCCCTCCAGGTCCAGCAGGGCCGCCGACTCGGTCAGCGACCAGAAGGGGTGGCAGAGGAAGCACAGCTCGCTCTCGAGGGCGATGCGGGCGACGGCCTCCGCGGGGGTCATCGCCTCGTTCAACTCAGTGACATGATCCACGCCCAGAGCCACGACATGCAGCCAACCGCCGAAAGCGCCGCCCGGCGCAAACAGCTCCACCCCCGGGATCAGCACCAGGCCGCGCGCGTCCAGCTCCTCCGGCGGGGTCACGAGGAGATGGTCGGTGATCGCCAGGAAGTCATAGCCCAGTTCGGCGTAGGTATCCACCGCGAATTGCGGCTCGTACTGGCCGTCGGAGCGATTGGTGTGCGTGTGCAGATTGCCGCGCAGCCAGCTTCCCGGCGCCGCGAAAGGATTGGGCATAGGTGTAACACCTCGGCGAATCGGGCGAATCTACTTCTCGACTGCTTGCAGCTCCTGCTGATTGGCCGCGCCGGCCGCCCCTCCGGGCGGGGGCAGGGACATGACGAAACGCCGCGCGCTCCCCAGCTCCAGGGTGCCCTTCGTGAGGCGCGCCTCCAGCAAGTGCCCGCCGGCGCTGCGGTCGGCGGTCAGGAAATGCAGGTGGAAGCCGGCCACGTTCAGGCTCTTCATATACTCCGGGAGCCAGAAGCCAACCAACACGCCGTGGACCTGATGAAACTCGAAGACCGACTGGGTCTTGATCACCTCGGCCAGCGGCGGAAAGGGCGGATGCTGGCGGGGCACGCTGCGCGTCTGGAGGTAGTCAAAGTCCCCGGTGAGCTTGACCGCGTACGGCTGGTTGGTCGCGGGGAAGCGGGCAACGATCTGGTCCTGCAGCGCCGCTAGATTATCGCAGGCGGACAGCTCCGCCGTCAAGTCGGGGTGAAAGAAGCTGACCACGGCGAAGGGCGTGGTGTTCGTCGGGTCCACCGGATAGGCTTTGCCGTCCGCCTTGACCTGATAGAAGCTGCCGTCCACGCCGATCATCTCGCCGTCCAGGGCGTCCGCGGTGCCGAGGCCGAAGTCGCCCTGCCGCCGCAACTGCTCGAAACTGAGCAGCCCGTCATAGCCGCCGGCCAGGAGCGCGCCGATGGTCGAGACCTGGAACAGCGTCCCCGGGCGCGAGGGAATCGCCGCCGGGGCGACCGATGGCGCCTGTGCCCGCAAGGGGGCGACGGCCAGCAGCAAAAGCAAGGGCAGGAGGAGTCTGAGTCGGCGCATGAGCGCTCCTTTCGGGGGTGGGGAGAGATTCGGTTAGCCGACTTGCGCGGCCCCGATGAGATCGCGGAAGCGAGTGACCTGGTGCCGGCGGCAGTAGTCCTCCAGGCCGCGGCGCACCTCGGCGGTGACGTCGGGGTCCACGAAGTTGCCGGTCCCCACCGCCACGGCCGTCGCGCCGGCCAGGATGAACTCCAGCGCGTCGCGGCCGGTCATGATGCCGCCCATGCCGATCAGGGGTACGCTGACGGCGCGCGCGACCTCCCAGGTGAGCCGCACCGCCACCGGGCGAATGGCCGGGCCGGAGAGCCCGCCGGTGCGATTGGCCAGCACCGGAGCGCGCTTCTCCACGTCAATCGCCATCCCCACCAGCGTGTTGATGAGCGACAGCGCGTCGCTGCCCGCCTCCACCGCCGCCTGCGCGATGGGCACGAGGTCGGTGACGTTGGGGGAAAGCTTGGTGATCAGCGGCAGCGGACACGCGGCGCGGACGGCGGCGACCAGCTCCGCGGTCAGGTCGGGACGGACGCCACAGTGCAGGCCGCCGGCCTGCACATTGGGGCAGGAGATGTTCAGTTCCAGCGCGGCCACGCCCGGCGCCTCGGCCAGGCGCCGCGCCACGGCCACGTAGTCCTCCACGGTGCTGCCCGCCACGTTGACGATCACCGGCACGCCGAAGTCGCGCAGGGGCGGCAGTTTGTCGCGGATAAAGGCCTCCACGCCGGGGTTTTGCAGGCCGATGGCGTTGAGCATCCCGGCCGGCGTCTCGCAGATCCGGGGCGGCGGATTACCCGCCCGCGGCTCGAGAGTGACGCCCTTAGTGACGATGGCCCCCAGCGCGCCGACTTCCACGAGATCGGCGTACTCCGTGCCATAGCCGAAGGTGCCGGAGGCAACCATGATCGGCGACTGCAAGGTCAGCCCGGCCAGCTCGACGCTCAGGTCCACGGGTGTCATCATAGACACGAGGCCCCCCAGTCGATATCGCCGGCGGCGAAGACCGGCCCGTCCTTGCAGACCCGCAAGTAGGTCGCGTCGCTGGTGTCCCCAGCGGGATGCGCCGCGGGCACCACGCAGCCCAGACAGGCGCCGACGCCGCAGCCCATCCAACGCTCCAGGGAGACGTAGCACTCCACCGCGCGCTCCGCACACATCCGCGCCACGGCGGCCAGCATCGGCTCGGGCCCGCAGGCGTAGACCACGCGGGTCTCGGGGTCCGGTACGTCCAGAATCCCCGCCAGGGGCCCGGTGACCAGGCCCGGCTCGCCCAGGCTCCCGTCCTCGGTTACCGCCAGGAACTCGTGGCTGCGCCCGGCCAGCTCCTGCCAGCAGCAGAGCAGCTCCTCGGTGCGCGCCCCAAACAGGCTGGTGATATGGTGATCGTCGGCGGTGCGGGAGAGCCGGTCGGCCAGCGCGATCATCGGCGCCACGCCCACGCCCCCGGCGACCAGCACCGCGTGGGCATGAGGCGGCGGCAGCGGGAAGGGCGTTCCCAGCGGCCCGAGCAGGTCGAAGCTCTGCCCCACCCCGGCCAGGGCCACGATCTCGCTGCCCCGGCCCACGTTCTGGACCAGCAGGTCAACGAAGCCCTCCACCGGATCGCAGAGCATAACGCTGAAGGGTCGGCGCAGGAGCGGGTCAGCGCCGGAGGTCACGCGCAAGTGCACGAACTGCCCCGCCGCGGCCAAGTTGGCGATCTCCGGCGCCCGGAGACGCAATTGCGTATGCAGGGGCGTGACCTGCTGGCGATGAACCACCGTAGCTCGGCGGGACCGCATCATGATAGAGTTCTGCATAGTTGTAGAGGTCCGCTCAACGGCGGACCCACCCCCGGCGGCTGCGCCGCCGCCCCTCCCTAAATAGGGAGGGGTTTCGGATTACGGCAACGCCAAAGACGTTTGACTGGACTCAAAGGTCCCTACCCTCCCCTATTTAGGGGAGGGCGGAGGCTGCGCTAGCAGCCTCCGGGGAGGGGTCCGCCGTTGGCAGGGCGCACCTGATCTCGCGCAGCACTGCATAGATATCGTTCAGCACTCGTTCGTTCCGGAAGCGCAGGATTCGCATTTCCTGCGCCGCGAGGAAGCCGTCGCGTTCGTCGTCGCGTTCTACTTGGCCATCATGTACGTCCCCATCCACTTCCACCACGAGCCGGGCCGCATGGCAGTAGAAATCAGCGATGAACTCCCCGAGTACGTACTGCCGCTGAAAGTGCAGCTCAGCCAACTCGTGCTCCCGCAGGCGCTCCCACAGCGCAGCCTCGGCCGGAGTCGGCTGCCGCCTCATCTCCCGGGCGCGGTCCCGAAGGGCTAGATAGCGTTTGCTCACCTTCAACGGCGGACCCACCCCCGGCGGCTACGCCGCCGCCCCTCCCTAAATAGGGAGGGGTTCGGATAAAGGCACTAAGCAAAGGCAACAGCCACCAACAAAACTCACAGGTCCCTACCCTCCCCGATATAGGGGAGGGCGGAGGCTGCGTAGCAGACTCCGGGGTGGGGTCCGCCGTTGGGCGACCTACATACTAAGCTCCCCCAGCGACTTACCCTCAAGCACCGCCGTCACCAGCGCTGCCGTTTCCGACCGGGCTTTCGCGAAAGCCTCGCGGCGCTCCTTTACCTGGGCGGCGGCGGCCTGGGTGGCGGATTGTAGGTGGCTGATGACCTCGGCGGTCGCGGCGGGGCCGGTGGAGCCCAGGCTTACCTGCAGGCGCAGGCAGGCCTCCGGCTCTACTACCGAGGCGATCTCCTCCAGGGTCAGCTCCTGGCCGGCGGCGGCGAGGACTTCCTGGATGCGGACGTGGTCATCGAGGGTCTTGCCCTCCGCAATCAGCGTGCCCACCAGGCTGCCGATGATCTCATGGCAGGTGCGGAAGGGCAGGCCGCGCTCGCGGACCAAGTAGTTGGCCAACTCGGTGGCGGTGGCGAAGTTTTGGCCCACCAATTCGCGCATCCGGTCGGTCTTGAGGCGGGCGTCCTGCATGGTCTCGGCCAGCACGCGCGCGCCGGATTCGGCAATCTCCAGCGCCTCCCACAGGGGCGGCTTGTCCTCCTGCAGGTCGCGGTTGTAGCCGCTGATCAGGCCCTTGAAAGTGGTCAGGCTCTGCATCAGGCGGCCTACCAGGCGGCCGGTCTTGCCGCGGGCCAGCTCGGCCAGGCACGGGTTCTTCTTCTGGGGCATGATGGAGCTGCCCGAGGCGTGCCGGTCATCCACCTCCAACATACGGAACTCGTAGGTGGAGAAGATGACGATCTCCTCGGCCAGCCGCGAGAGGTTGACGCCGAGGATGGCCAAGTCGGCCAGGGACTCGATGACGAAGTCGCGTGAGCCCACGGCGTCCAGGGAGTGCTCCTCCACGCCGGCGAAGCCCAGCAGGCGGGCGGTCAGGGCGCGGTCGGTCGGGAAGGAAGTCCCGGCCAGCGCCGCCGCGCCCAGGGGGCAGCGGTTGACGCGCTCGAAGGTCTGGCTGAGCCGCTGCTGGTCGCGGGCAAAGGCCGCGGCGTGGCCCGACAGCCAGAAGCCGACCGAAATCGGCTGGGCGTGCTGGGTGTGCGTGTAGCCGGGCATGACCGTCTCGGTATGCGGTGCGGCCAGCGTGAGCAAGACGTTCTGCAGCGCGCCGACAGCCTCCTGGATATCCAGCAGGCGGCTGCGCAGGTGCAGGCGGCAGTCGGTGACGACCTGATCGTTGCGGGAGCGCGCGGTATGCAGGCGCCCGCCCATCTCCGGCCCGGCCTGCTCGCGCAGGTAGAACTCCACGTTCATGTGGACGTCCTCGCGCTCGGGCAGAAGCTGCATGCGCCCGGCCTCAAACTCGGTGCGCGCATGCTCCAGCCAGCGCAGAATCTCCCGCAGGTCGGCCTCGGGGATGATCCCGCAGCGCGCCAGCATCAGCGCATGGGCCTCGGAGCCCCAGATATCCTCAGCCACCATCGGCGAGTCAGCTTCCACCGATTCGCTATAGGTAAGGGCCAAATCGGCCATGTCGGCGGAAAACCGTCCGCCCCAAAGTTTCTCGGAACCGCTAGGATGGGTCATGAATCAGCCTCATTCGTAAAGGCGGCAGGCAGCCGCCTGTGATAGAGACAGTATGCCGCGTTTGGGGGTGGAAGGCAAGGGCTAGGAACGAGGGGGAGAAGAGGGCGAGGCCGAGGACCGCCGGGCGGCCCGCAATCGGAATACTACCCGCACCCAACTCGCGATCCCCACTGCCGCGCATAGGAACCAACCGGCCATGAGGTAGCGAGGGACGTTTGCAGAGACATCACTAGAGGGCAACATGCTTACGAACGCCACGACGCCGGCGAGAAACATGCAGACGCCGGCTGGCGCCTCCAGGTACCAGCGAGTATGGCCGTCGCGGCGCTTGAGTACTTCGTTCACGACGAACAGAGGACCCATTACGCACCAGAGGCCCGCCACCAGCACGGTGTGCCGTTCCCACTTGTGGATCACCATCTCATCGAGGAAGACCGCGAGCCATAACGCGATGATCAGGATTCCCCAGAGCCAATCGAAGCGTCGTCTTTCCGCGGGGACGGGAGTCATGGGAGGTTCCTCCTCCGACGATGCGCAAGTCGAGCCCCGAGTTGCAGACAGCCGACCGGCATAACTCGCCAGGTCCGTTCCCTCCCCTATTTAGGGGAGGGCGGAGGCTGCGCAGCAGCCTCCGGGGAGGGGTCCGCCGTTCGCCCAGCGGTCGCCGGGACCCGCCCCCGGCGCTGGCGCGCCGCCCCTCCCTAAATAGGGAGGGGATTAGGATTACGGCAAAAGCAACGGCCGGGTGGACATTGCGGCAGACCGCAAAGTCCACCCCTACATCATCCTGCCTATCCTTCCACGATCCACTGCTCCTGATCGAAGAAGAAATCGGCCGGGTTATCCAGGTACTTCTGGGTGTTGGAGAGCAATTCTAGGTGGTCGCGCTCCTGGCCCAGGAGGTAGGTGAAGAAGGCCTGGGCGGCAGAGTCCGTAGCGGACTCCGACTGGGTGCGGTAGAGATGGATGCTCATCCGCTCCTTCTCCATCGCCGTCTCGTACAGCCCGTGGTCGGTGGTGCAGGCTTGCGTGGCCTGGGCCTCCAGCTCGGGTTTCGCCTGCGCGAAGATGCCCTTGGCCAGGTCGGCCAGGTCGGTGGTGTGCCACTCGCCCGCGCCCAGGGACCCGCCCGCGCTGAGGGCGTCATAGTGCGCCTGTACATAGCCCGCGTGGGTCTTCTCCCAGTCGGCCAGCGTCTCGAAAGTGCGCCGGCTTAGGGGGCTGGCGCAGCTCGCCGCCGCCTGGCGGTAGAAGGCCTCGCCGTCGTGCTCCAGTTGCAGCGCTTCTTGCAGGATCTCAATCAGTTGGGCCATGGTTGGGCTCCTTCGGTCCCTCCGGACCATGCAGTATTATCCACTCTGGAGCGATTTCGTGCAAGCTGTCCTCCAGTTGAGGATAGCTGCGGGCCGCCTCCGAGTAGAGGTACAGCCCCTCAGCCGCCCGCAACCCGCCCTCCACCCAGTAGAAGACTCCCCAGCGGAAGTCGGCCGGATCGAAGACGAGTGCGATCTGCCCGGGGTCACTAAAGAAGTGACGGTGGATGAACTGGTCCGGTTCGGAGAGGAAGACACCCAGGCCCGGATGGGTGTGGTACCAGCCGACAATTTTCAGGTCGGGACACTCCCGCTCGTGCGCGGCCCACAACTCCTCCCAGGCCTCCGGGGTGAAGGTCAGGGAGAGCCGCTCGCTGTGGGCGCTGGGGGCGGACAAGGCGCGCAAAATCAGCACATACGGCCCCCGCTCGTCCTGCGCGGCGACCCCCGCCAGCAGGCCACCGGTCTCGTAGCGCGCCCCGGAGGGCACGGCCGCCAGGATGTCCTGCACCGCCTCCACGTGCAGGTAGACCTCCAGCGCCTCGCGCCCCGCCGGGCCTTTCTCCGTCAGGGCGTAGACCGGCGCGGTGGGCCGGGCCGTCGGGTTATGCGGTGGCGGGTTGGTCATGGTGAAGTCATGAGGGGGCGCTGGGGTCACTGGACCGGGCTGGGACCGCCGCCGGAGAGGGACCAGGCCAGGCCGATCACCAGGGGCACCAGGTAGAGCAGCGACACGGCGATGGCGATCCAGGCCTTGAGCTTCGCCCCGCTGGCGGGCAGGCCGGAGCGGGCGATCTGCCCCAAGACCGAAATGGCCGTAAACAGGCCGATGATGGCCGGGAAGAAGCAGATGAAACCCAGGATGGCGTAGATCAGGGCGTTGGTGGCCAGGCGGTCCAGCTCCATGATGAGCAGGACCTGCGCCTCTCGGGCCAGGCCGCCCGGGAAGGTGGGGCCGCGGTAGGGCAGCTCCACGGAGGGCACGGTCATGGTCGGCTGCGCGACAGCGGCCTGCGCGGCCATCTGCGGGCTGCTCTGGCAGCCGTAGGTGGTGCAGCCGCCGTTCTCGTTCCAGCATTCCAGATGGTGCGGCTCCCCGCAACTGGGGCAGATACGGACCGCCTCCCCGGCCTTGATAGGAAAACGGCAGTACGGGCACAGCTTGCCGATCGCGCGCTTGTTGTCCTCCGTGGAGGTGCTGGTGCCCGGGGCGAAGTCGTCCAGGGTGATATCCAGCACCGGCTCGGAGGGCGGCACCGGCGGGAAGGGCGAGTCAAACTGGCTGTCCACCAGATCGGGCGGCGGCGAGGGCGCGTAGACCGGGGGCGGCGGCCCGGAGGGGGTAGCCGGAGGCGGCGCAAAGCTGGGCGCCGCCGGAGAGGGACCCGGCGTCGCCACGGGCAGGCCGAAGATCTGCTCCCCACATTTGGGGCAGAACTTCCCCTGAATGCGAATATTCTGGTGACAGGAGGGGCAGCGCATAGGTGCAGAAGAAGCATAGCGGCCGGGGCGGGGCAAGTCAACTGAGGGGAGCGGCGGGATTCCATTGTCTGGGCCCGAGAGTGCCAGCAAACTGCGGTAGCGCACGCAAGGCGGAGAACCGTGATGTACTGAGAGTAGCAATAAGGTTAATCAACCCCGAGGGGTTTCCTGGTCAGCCAAAAGAACAAGTACCAATGCAGGCCAACTAGCAGGACAAAGGCAACAATAGGGAGGAGCAAAGACTCGATGCCGAATACGAGGGCGAACGATCCCGCCAGAACCATCGAATTGATGGACCCGAAGGACATGGCGCGAGACATTCCGGCGGGATTCGCATTGAACTTGGATTGGTGATGAGGGCCGGTCGCATGGATCAGGTATTCCTCGATCAGCCGACAGTTACCCCTGAAGCACTCTCTAAGTTTGCTGATGGCATTGAGATATCCGTAAGAGTTTGCGGTCTCATTCGCATAGTATACGAACATCCAGATCCCCGCTATCCCTATGGCGCAGAGCAACAGGCCGAAACACTGGAGAGTGAGTTCATTGTCAAAGGAGTCTCTCTGCGGAAGCACCTGGAATAGGCCGGATGTAAGGCCGATAGCCGACGCCGGAAGGACCATGGCCTTGAGATACCAGTCGAAGACTTGCACGCGCTGCGCCACCGTGAAGCGATAGTACTCCCAGAGCGTGCTGTACTCCTGAAGTGCCACCTGAATCTGCATTTCATTGGTGATTCGATCCATAGTTGAGGCCTCTCCGAACAAACCAGTAAAGAGCTTCCCCCTGATTACCACCGCATCTGGGAATCGCCCCTTGCCAGCAATGACTGACACTGTGGCCCTGCCGCGTTGCGGAAAACACAGATAGCCATCACCTCTCCCACCACTTCCCGTACTTGAGCCGCAGCACCAGGGCCAGGATCACTCCGGCGATCAGCACTACCACAATCACCGCGGCGATGACGCTGAAGAAGAAGGTGGCCAGCGCGATCACCGCGGCCAGGACGGCCAGCAGGATCAGCCCCGCCAGAATCTGCTGGCCCAGGAGCTGCCAGCGGCTGGGCGGCTGTCCGTTCTTATTGAGCAGGACCACATAACGCATAGGCTTAGCAGAGCTCGATGCCCATGTCCTCCTCGGCCGGTTCGGGAGCGGGTTCGGCGGCCACCGGAGTCGCCTCGCCGCCGCCCTCGCCGAAGAAGTCTATGTCCACTTCCGGCTGGTAGAGGTTGTCGTTGCCCACGGGCAGGAGCTTCTCGTTCTGCTCCGCCCAGCGGGCCGCCACCGGATCCAGCGGGCTCTTGGGATTGTAGTTCTGGTACTGGATCATCTCGCCAATGTGCACGATGATATCGGCCAGCGTCGAGCCCGCGAACCAGTAGTCGTCAATGCAGATGTAGGAGCCGAAATTCGGGTGGAAAATCGGCGTGGTCATCACGCACTTGGGCTTCTCCCGCGGGTAGGTGTCCTGCAGGTAGATCTGGGCCACATGCTCGGTGCGGATGCGCGGGCGGTGCGAGGTCGGGTCCAGCTCCAAACCCTTGACCCGGTAGTGGATCTCGTAGGCCTCGGGCGGATTGCCGCGCAGGGGCACGATGCGGATGAAGGGGTGCCCGGCGAACTGCGCGGACACGTCCCGGTAGTCGGCGTAAAGACGGCGTAAACGTGCGTTCATAGACTCCCAAACCTCTAAGTAGTACGACCCTCGCGCTCGAGCCCCAGGGCCTCGGCGAGGCGGTGAACTAGGCCCGGCTGGGCGGGTTGGGGGCCGACGAAAGTCAGCCGGTTGAGCAACTGGCGGGCGGCGCGGACCGAGGCGAGCGGGGCGGAGATCCACAGACCGGGGACCTCCACCACCTCCGCGCCCTGACACTCAAAGACCGCGACTTGTTCGCGCTGGGGGTCTACGACGATCCCCAACTGGCCCGCGCCGGTGAAGAAATTGCGCTGGATGAAGCGATCCTGCTCCGAGAAGAAGGCTCCAAAGCCGGGATGGGTGTGGTACCAGCCCACGATGCGCAGGTCCGGCGCCTCCTGCTCCAGGTAGGTGTAAATCTCCTGCCAGGTCTCATGCGAGAAGGTCACATGGCCCAGGCCGGCCTCGGTCTTGGTCGCCGCATGGGCCTCGGTCAGGTCGCAAACCGGGCCGCCGGCGCACTGCCACTGGTCGCCCAGCAGCACCCCGGCGACCTCGGTTTCCGGGTGGCGCTGCCCGTGGGCGAGAATCTGCTTGAGGCAGGAAAAGCCCAGGACCAGCGAGCGCTCGCGCGGCGGTCGGCCCAGGGGCAGCAACTCCTGCCCGGCGCGCAACGCCGGGTCCTCGCCCTCCGGCAGCTCCGCGCCGGGGGTCAGGCTGATCTCGATCTCCAGACCCGCGTCGTCAGGTTCCTGGTTGGTCGCGGGGGACGAGTCCATTCGACGTCTCCGGTGCGGGTGTACTCAGTTGATTAGACGCTTCCGGAGGCGGCGTCGCCTCCGCGGGAGCGAGAGCGTTGGACGGAGCCGGCCCGGGCGCGGCTACCGGCGCCGCTCGCCGCGGGAGCTGAGGCGCCGGCGCTTCCGCTTGCTTCTGGATGGCGTTCATCCAGAGGACGCCGGCCCCCAGGACCAAGAGCACGACCAGCACCACGGCCACCACGGCCACAAAGACTCGGGACCAGCGCAGGGACGAGCGGCTAACGACGGGGGTCGTGGGTTCCATGTCTTCCTCCGTTCCCTGCGCCGCGTTTGCCGCCGCGCCGGTCGGCGCTACCGGCCGGGCGGGCTGCAGTAGCTCATACTCGGCCAGGGGCACAATTTGGCCCTCGGCCCAGCCGAACGCCCCCGAATCACCGGAGAGCGGGTCCAGGACGAACGCCACGTTCCAGGGCAGGTCGAAGAAGTTGCGCTGGATGAACTGGTCGTAGTCGGACAGGAAAATCCCAAAGCCGGGGTGGGTGTGATACCAGCCGACCATCCGCAAATTGCTATACTTTTGATCCTTTTCCTGGTTGATCTGTTCCCAGGTCTCGTGGGTAAAAGTGACGCTGCCGCGGCGATTATCGTTATGCGCCCCGGCGATGACCGCCTCCACCAGCACCAGCGCCCCGGTCTCGCCCTCCAGCTTCTCCCCCAGCATCACCCCGCCGCACTCGTGCTCGGTGTCGGTATAGCCATGCGCGCGAATAGCCTCCAGCGCCGCAGGCCGCAAAACCAGCCGCACCGGCAAGGAGCCCGGCACAGGGGTCGCGTCCGCGGCGAGCGAGATGGGGAGGTCTTCGGTTGGGTGGTCGGTTTGGTCAGTCATGATTGTTGTCTCTCGGGCCGTTTCCCCGGAGGGGCCGCACGAGCGCAGCGAGGTCGGCCCTGCCGTTAGCCTTCCGGCCACCCATAGTACCTCGCCCACTGCCACTCCTCGGGTGCGCGGCACAGCCCTCTGCGCACAGGGTTCTCCAGCGTGTAGATCAGGCAAATCCGCGCTTCTTCCTCCTCGCGCGCATGGCGATCCCAGAAGCTGCGTAGCCCCCGCGCTACGGGCACGGCGCCGTCTAGTGTTGCGCTATCACCATGCAAAAGAGGCTGGCCGGGACGAACAGAACGCCGAGAAAGATGCCGGCCGCGGCTACTGCTGCGGCGGCCAGGACATAGCGGCTGGCCTGCTCCAGTCGCTTCGCCCGGAAGACGAGGCCAAGGGCGACGATCCCTAGCGCCAGACCTAGGGCCGGCGCGAGGAATGTCGAGAGCACAACCACTTCGCCGTTGATGTGCCCGGAAAATACCGCCAGATCGAATAACAGCGCCAATACGCTGACAACGGCGCAGGCCAGTGCCCCCCGGGCCAAGGCGGAGCCGGGCCGCAACTGCGAATCACCTCGGCAGGGCGCGAACAGGACCTGATAGACCATCCACGGGATGGGCACTGCGACAAGAATGAGTGTCGCGAGCGGGGCAATAGTTTTCACGAGAAATGCGTCATCCATGCCGTACTACCACCTGCGCGAAGGCGATCACTCTTGCTCTGCCGCGGGCGGCGCGAGCGCCGCCCCTACGGGAGGCGGCGCGGCCTCCCTCTCACGCCAGCTTGCCCATCACCAGCGCCCGGTCCCCTGACATCAGGTAGTGCTTCATGTCCAGGCCGTCGCGGCCGGTGAAGACGTCGTAGGGGGGGATGCCTACCTGGCCCAGGGTCTTGTCCAGGTAGCTCTCGTCCCCGTAGAGCGAGTGCATCAGCTCCGGCTCGCGCAGGTCGCTGCAGCGGGGGCAGCGGCCCTCCGCCTCCGTGACCTGGCCCAGTGAGCGGAAGAGCGGCTGCAGCTCCTCGCAGTGCTTGCAGCGCAGGGCCACGCAGACCTCGCGCGACAGCTCCAGGACCGCGTTGGGGCCGACCTCGTGCTTGACGAAGTCCAGGACCTCGCCCAGCGGCGTGGCCGAGCCGAACTCCGTGGGGAGGACCGCCGGGTAGGTGTAGTGCGCCAGGCAGTCCTCGCGGCGCTGGTACTCCACCACGTAGGAGTCGTGATTGAGGCCGTTGAAGACGAAGCCCTTGCCGTCCAGCAGGGGCAAGCCGCGGTCGCGGTGCAGGTACTTGATGCCCTCCTGGACCTGGATTCCGGCGATGATCGAGGCGGTGGTCGGCGTGGTCGGCACCTTGCCGGAGGCGATATCCGCGCGGGTGAGCAGGGCGCAGGAGCGCCGCATGTTGAGCAGCTTGTAGTCCAGCTCCGTCATGGTGCACTCGTAGCAGGGGCCGTCGGGGGGGATGAACATGCGCGCGACGCCCTGCATGACCTCGATGGCCCCATCAATCCAGGGGACGCCGAGGTTCCAGCAGTGCTGGTTGATGGAGACCCGGGCCTCGCGGTTGTCGAGCGCGCCGAAGACCAGGTCCATCTCGGAGTACACGCCCGCGCCCAGGTCGTAGACGGTGTTGCCGACGAACGCCTGCGCGGTGACCTCGGGGTTGAGTTCCTCCACGGCGCGGGCCGCGACCTCGGCCTTGGCCTGGCCGATATTGCTCTCGCGGAAGAGCACGGCGCGGGTCAGGTTGGAGCGCTCGATGGTGTCCATGTCCGCGATCAGGACATGGCCCACGCCGAGCAGGCCGAGCTGCTTAATGATCTCGTTGCCCAGCGCCCCGGCCCCGACGACCAGGACCCGGGCGTTATGCAGCCGCTCCTGATCCCACCAGTGGATGAGCCGGAAGCGGGCGTAGCGCTCGTCGGCCTCGCCCGCCAGGTCCACGTCGAGCAGGTCGTCGGCGACAGGTTCCGCGTGGTCGGCGGTGCTCATTAGCCGGCGGTGATCTCCGGCTGCAGGCGCAGCACGTCGCCGTCCTTGACCCCGGCGTCGCCGAGCGTCTGGTTCTCGGTGAGCTGCTTGCCGGAGGCCTTGTGATGGAACTTATAGCTCATCGGCTGGCCGTCGGGGCCAGTGACGGGCAAGTTCATCATCTGCACGAGCTTGGCCAGGATGCGGCTGACCGGCGCGTCGTCGGGCAGACTGGCTTTCTGCTCTTTGTTACCGGTTGTGTCCATGATAGTGACGGTTACCTTACCCAAAGCGGGCACCTCCTGATGGACGCGAGTCGCGGGTCGCGAGACGCGGGTGATGGCAACGGCGAATGGGAGTCTATTGCAGCGTAATGTCAATATCGCTCAGGTCCTGCTGCGGCGGGGCAGCGGCTGGCGGGGGCGCCGGAGCGTAGCCGACACCGCCGTCTGTCGGCGGGGCCGGGAGACGCGGACGGCTGGCGCGGGTCATTACCCAGGAGACCAGCAGCGAGACGAGCAGGGAGACCAGCGCGGCCAAGCCCAGCACCAGCGCCAGGGCCTTGGTTTCCAGCCCGGGAGCGGGCGCCGGAGGCGCGACCGGCGGGGGCGGCGTCGGGCTGGGCGGAGCGGGCGTCGCGCTCGGGGCCGCGCCGCCTTCCGTCCCCAGGGCGGTGGCTACGGTCACGTTCTGGGCCTTGAGGAACTCCAGGACCGAGTCGCTGGGCAGAGCGAAACCCAGGTTGGCCGCGTCCTTGATGACCGCGGTCGCCACGCCGACGACCTGGCCCTTGTCGTCCACGACGGGACCGCCGCTGTTGCCGGAGTTCAGCGCCGCGGAGATTTGCAGATACTTGACGCCCTTAATATCACGGTCAGTAGCGCTCAGGACGCCGGTGGTGGCGCTATTGGGCAGGCCTAGCGGCGTGCCCATGGCGGCGACATTCGCGCCCACCTTGAGCGCGGCCGAGGGGGCGAAGGTGACGGGAGGCAGCCCGGCGCGGTCCAGCTTGAGCAGGGCGAGGTCGCGGGTATCGTCGCGGGCGACCACCTTCGCGGTGGCGGTCTGCTTGTTGGCCAGGGTGATTTTGACCTCTGGGGCGTCGCCGACCACGTGCTTGCAGGTCAGGGCCTCGCCGGAGGCGGCCACCACAAAGCCGGTGCCGAGGTTGTTGCCGGCCTGGACGGTGAAAACGGAGTCGCTCACGCGGGAGATGGCCCCGCTCAAGTCACTCTGGGCGTGGGCGGCGAGGAGCAGCGAGAAACATAGGGCCCCCAGGGCTGGGGTCAGCAGGCGGCGGGACCAAGTCATGATCGGCCTCCCAGGACGCGGCGCGCCCTCCGGCAGACGCCGCGGAAGATGGCGAAAGCGTGGTTAGAATACATTGTTTAGGGATAAGCGTCAATTGAAGGGGGAGCCTCACCCCCCGGCCCCCTCTCCTGGCAGGAGAGGGGGAGAACGGCAAAGGCAAAGGGCGCCTCTTTCTCCCGGAGGGGCCGAATGCGAGGACGTGAGCGCAGCGAACACCGCAAGTATCCGGCCCAGGTCCACCGCTAAGCCCTGGGCCGGATACTTCCGGGCGCCCCGCTCGGAAACGGGTCGTCCTCGTATTCGGCCCCTCCCCGCGGCAACCGCCTCCGCCCCGGCGGCAGGTCCCGAGCCCCCTGCCAGCGAAATTCATCCGGCCAAGGAACCCTCGCATGCATAAGCGAACTCGCAACGGACTGCTGGCCCTCCTGGGCATACTCGCGCTACTGGCCCTGATTCCTCAGCGGCTGGAGCGGCTCAACTTCCAGCTGCAAGATGCGTGCTATACCGGGCGCGGCGCGCGGGCGCCGCGGCCGGAAATTGTTCTGGTGACGATTGACGAAGCCTCCCTGCTCAGCGTGGCGCCATGGCCCTGGAGCGCCGGCCAGATCGCCCGTCTCGTGGATTGTCTGAGCACCGGGCGTCCGCGAGTGCTGGGGCTGGACCTGGAGAGTCTCACCCACGCCACCCTGGCCCCCCTCCCCTCCGCCGACTCCTCCGCGTTGCAGTCCGCCCTGCAACGAGCAGGCAACGTGGTCCTGCCGGCGGTGGTGGAGGCCGTGCCTCAGCCGCTCGCCGGCGCCCTGCCGACCGGCCCTGAGGTGTACCGCTTTGGCGCGGGGACGGGGCGCACAGCTATGCCGGCGCGGCTGCGGGAGGGTGTCCTGGTGACCCCGCGACGCGAACTTTTGCCAGTGGCCGCCGGTCTGGGGACGCTGAACGTGACTCCCGAGACCGACCATATCCTCCGGCGCGGCCCGCTGGTGGCCAGCGGGGACGACCACCTGTACCCCAGTTTCGCCGCGGAACTGGCGCGGGTCTACCAGGGCGCGGCTCCGGGCGGCGCATACTACACCGTGGCCGACGGGCAGGTCCACACCCCGACGAGGGCGGCGGAGCTGGCGACGGGGGCGGAGTACCCGATCAACTACGCGGGAGGCTACGGGACGTACCCCAGCCTCTCGGCCCGGCGCGCGCTGGCGGCTTCCCCGGCGGAACTGGCGCAGTGGCTGGAGGGCAAGCTCGTGATCGTGGGCCTGGTGACCAGCACGACGGCCGGAACCCTGGCCACGCCCACCGGTTGGCTGCCGGGGCCGGAGTTGCAGGCCAATATGGCCGCCTCCCTGTTGCCCGGAGGGGGGCTGACGGTGGTGGCGGGGGGCTGGGGCTGGCTGGTGGCGCTGTTGGGCGGGCTGGCGATGGTCCTGGGCCTCGCCCGCCGGCGGGCCCGGTCCTCCCTACTGATCACCGCCGGCGCGATCCTGGCGAGCTGGGTCGCGGCCCAACTTCTGTTTGACGCGGGCGTGCTGCTGCCGCTGGCCGCGCCGCTGGCAACCTGGGCGCTGACCGGGGCGGCGATCGTGCTGCTAAGCGCCCATGCCGCCGAGCGGGCGCAGGCGGAGGCCCATGGCCGCGGCGAGGCGCAGATCCGGACACTGCATAACTTGGGCGAGATGCTGGCCTCCGGACTGGACCGCCGCCGCCTGTTGAACGAGATTCTGCTCTGGGTGCAGCGCGAACTGGGGGTGGAGGCGGCGTCCCTGCTGCTGATGGACGCCGACCACCAGCGGCTGCATTTTGAGGCGGCGCTGGGCGGGGCGCCGGAGGCCATCAAGGATTTCACCGTGGAGCTAGGCCAGGGGATCGCGGGCACGGTGGCCCTAACCGGCAAGCCGTTGATCGCCAACGACGCCCGGCGCGACCCGCGGCAGGCCCGGGAGATCGCCCAGGCGGTGGGCTTCCCCACCCGCGACATCCTGTGCGTGCCGATGGTCCGCCAGGGGCGGGTGGTGGGGGTCATCGAGGCGCTCAACCGCCAGGGCGGACGGCCTTTTGCCCCGGTGGACGCCGATTTGCTGTCCGTTATCGCCCAGGAGGCGGCGCTGTTCCTGGAGAACGCGCGTCTCTATGGCGAGCTGCAGGAGCGGGTGGATTTTGCCAACGCCGAACTGCGCGCGACCAACGAGTCGCTGGCCGCCGAGAAGGCGCGCACGGACACGCTGGTGCACGAAATGGCCTCCGGCGTGGTGGCTACCGACGCGGAAGAGCGGATCATCCTGGTCAACGAACTGGCCGAAGAGATGCTCGGGGTGCGCCAGGAACAGGTGCGGGGCCTCAGCGTTTTCGAGGCGCCGCTGCCGGAGCCGATCGCGGCCATGTTCCGCGAGCCACTCCCCTCGCGGGAGGGGCCGCTGGCCCGAGAGGTGGAGTTGCCGCCGGGCTCCGGCCGCCAGGCCCGGGCGCATCTGGCGCCCTTTGACCGCGAGGGCGAAACTATCGGCAAGGTGCTGGTGCTTACCGACGTTACTCAGTTCGTGGAGCTCGACAAGCTGAAGAACGACCTGATTTCCTTCGTCTCCCACGAGCTGAAGAACCCCCTGGCCGCGGTAATGGCCTTTACGCACCTCCTGCAGACGCAGCCGGCCGCCGGCCAGGAGCCCCTGTCGCGCTACGTCTGGAACATCGAACATCAGGCGCAGGCCATGCAGTCGCTGGTGCAGGATTACCTGAGTGTGGCGCGGCTGGAGGCGGGGCGGCCCCTGGACGTGGAGTGGGAGCCGCTGGACGACGTCGGGGAGCAGATCACGGAACTGGTGGCCGTGGAGGCGCTGGCGCGCAACCGCGAGATCACCGTAGACCTGCCTGCCGACCTGCCCGTGATCTGGGCGGACCGGCAGAAACTGCGCCAGATTCTGCTCAATCTGGTCAGCAACGCGGCCAAGTACACGCCGACAGAGGCCACCATCACCGTCAGCGCCCAGCCGCAGGGGAATTTCGTGGCTTTCTCGGTCGCCGACACCGGGGAGGGGCTCAGCGAGGACGCGCAGGAGCATGTTTTCGAGAAGTTTCGGCGCCTCCGGGGCCCGGACGCGGCGCGGGTGCCGGGCACCGGGATCGGGCTGTACCTGGCGAGGAAGCTGGCCGAGGCGCACGGAGGACAGCTCGGGGTGGAAAGCGAACCGGGCCACGGGGCCACGTTTACCTTTACCCTGCCGACGTACCCGCCCGCCGAGGAGGACTCTCCCCCGGCATGAATCCCCGCCTGCTGCATACTCAACTGCGCGTCGGCGACCGAGTGAAGCTGAAGAAGCCGCACGCCTGCGGGGCCGGGGAGTGGGAGGTGCTGCGCTTGGGCACGGAGGTCAAGCTCCGCTGCACCGGCTGCGCACACCTGGTGTCGCTGCCCCGCAGTACCCTGGCCACGGCGCTGCGCGAGATCATGCCGCCCGCGAACGGCGCCGAGCCGACCAAGTCCAGCGGAGGTTAGAGATATGCTACGTACGCAACTGGCCTGCGGGATGGTTCTCTTGCTGGGCATGGCGGCCGTCGCCGGAGCGAAACCGATGATTGACCTCAATCTGGAGCAGTTTAGCGGGGCGGAACTCAAAGACCAAACCGGGCGCTGGACGGCGAAGCCGCTCGGGGCGGCCACCGCCGTCGCCGGACGCCGGCCGGGGACTTCGGCGCTGCAGGGGGCCGTGCAACTGGACCTGCCGACTGACTACGTCTTCAGCCACGGCTTCACTCTGGAGGTCTGGTTCCAGATTGACGCCAAGAACGCCGGCCGGCTGGTGGACCGCTCCACCCCGGGGTCGGCGGACAGCTTCTGCCTGGACACGCATCCCGGCGACGCCCTGCGACTGATCACGCCGGGGGGAACGATCAGCGCCCTGGGCGTGCTGAACACCGGGACCTGGTACCACGCGACCGGCGTGTACGACCAGGAGCAGGGCTACCTGGGGCTATTCCTGAACGGGAAGCAAGTGGCGCAGGCTACCGGCGTGCCTGCTACGACGATCGGCGGGACCCAGCCGCTGACCGTGGGCGGCGACCCCCTCGGAGGCAGCCGCTTGGCGGGCAAGATCGCCTCGGTGCAGGTGTACGACTATGCGCTGAGCGATGCGGAGATTCTCGCCCGCTACGAGGGCAAGCCCGCGCCGCCCCCCGCGGCGGCCGCTGCCGCGGCGCCCCTGTGCTACCGCAACGGCCCCCAGGTGGACATGCCCGCGCTCCTAGCCCGCAACGATGTGGTTTACCTGAGCCCCGCGATCTACGAGAGCGAGGCGATGCCCTTCGGCAACGGCGTGCTCAGCGGGATGCTCTGGAACGCCGACGGGCTCAACCTGCAACTGAGCAACGCCAACAACGTCTGGACCGAGCGGTCCTCGGGCCGGGTGAGCCTGACGGCCGAGCCGGGGCTGACCATGTCCATGCCGAGGGCGGCATCCCCGACACCCGTCGTTCGGCTCGATTTCCGGCAACGCCTTGCCCTCTACGAGGGACGCATCTACACCTCCTGCGACAGCGCGGCCGGCGACTGGCAAGCCGTGACCACGGCCCTGGGGTCGGACGTCGTCGCGCTGCACCTGTCCGGCAAGCTGCTCGTGCCGACCCTGACGCTGCAACTAGAGAACATCCACGGCGGCGCGGCGGTGGTCACGCCGACCGGGGCGGGCTTCACGGAAGACCTGCCCGCCGAGGGGAATTTCGCCCGCAAAATGGCGCTGCTGGCCGGAGCCGACTGCCCGGTGCAGACCGCGCCGCTGGTCACCAAGGGGATTCAGCAGACGCTGGACCTGACCCTGACCCCGAAGCGGGGGGCCGACGGCTCCTTCAGTCTCACCGTCTACGTGGCGAACCCCGTGGTCAAGCCGGACGCGGACCCGCTGGTGGAGGCCAACAAGCTGCTCGCCGCCGCTCTGGCGCAGGGCTGGGAGAAGAACTCGGCCGCAGCGGCCGCCTCCTGGCAGAGCTACTGGGACCGCTCCTTCCTGCACCTGACCTCGCCCAGCGGCGTGGCCGACTACATGGAGAATCTGTGGTACCTGCACCTGTACTGGATGGCCAGCATGGGCCGGGGCGAGCTGGCCGGCAAGTTTAACGGCGGCAACTTCCTGGTCTACCACGACCTGCGCGGCTGGGGGACGAGCTACTGGTACCAGAACACCCGCGAGATGTACTGGCCGCTCCCGGCCGCCAACCACCTCGACTTGTGCGCGGGCCTGCAGCGGCTGTACCTCTCCAACCTGCCCGCGCATCGGAAGGTCGCGCAGGAGCTCTTTGGCAAAAAGGGCCTGCAGGTCGAGGAAACCATGGCGGTGGACGGGAAGGGCGACAAGCACGCCAACAGCTACACCTTCCTGTACCTGTCCACGGGGCTGGAGGTCGCGCTGCAGCTCTATCACGAGGCGAATTTCGCGCGCGACGACCAGGTGCTGCGCACGCAGGTGCTGCCCTTCATGAAGGAAGCGATGGATTTCTTCATGGACTACGCCACTCCGGACGCCGCGGGCGTGCTGCATCTCAGCCCCAGCGATTCCCGCGAGACTTACTGGCGCGTGGTAGACGGGCTGCCCAATCTGGCCGCAATTCGCGAGGCGCTGCCGGTCCTGGCCGGGGAGTGCCGGCGGCTGGGCCTGTTCCCGGAAATGCAGACGCCGTGGGCCGAGTTCGGCGCGCACCTGGCGCCGCTGCCCTCCTCCGCCGATGGCCTGGCCTACGCGCCCTGCGTCATCCCGCCGGAGCCGCCGCCGAGCGACAACGCGTACGTCAACCGCCTCTACGGGCCGGAGCACACGACCACCGATTTCACCAAGCGTTTCAACGGCGAGAACAGCGATCTGGACTTCATCTATCCCTTCGGCCTGTCCGGGATCGGCAGCCCCGACCGGCAGAAGGCCCTCACCACCTACGAGCGGCGCGTCTTCAAGGCCAGCGCCGGGTGGGACTGGACGCCGCTGTGCGCGGCCCGGCTGGGCCTGGCCGAGGAGACCGAGCGCATCCTGATCGAGCACTGCCGCCTGACCCAGCACTGGTCGCAGGGCTTCTGGGACAGCCCGGCGGGTCCTGCCTTCGCCAATGGACAAGTGGACTGCCCCTATTTCGACTCCCCAGGGGTCAACGCCACCACTACCACGGAAATGGTGCTACAATCGTACGGTGGAGAGATCCGCGTCTGGCCCAGCACCCCGGAAACCTGGAGCGGCGCGTTCCGCTTGCGCGCCGAAACGGGCTTCATGGTGACCTCGGAGCGCCGGGCGGGACAGACCGCCTACGTGGAGGTCGAGAGCCTCTTCGGCGACACCTGCCGGCTGGCCAACCCCTGGGCCGACGGGACCCGGGTCACCTGCGAGGGCCGAACCGTCCTGACCAGCGGCGATGGCCTGTTGACCTTCCCCACCCAAAAGGGCAAGCGCTACCTGGCCGAGCGCGACTTCATGCCGCTAGCCGGCCAGCCCTTTGCGGTGCTCAAGCCGGCGGCCAACCAGGGCGTGAAGTACCTGGCCCACGCGACGCGAGGCCAGAGCCAGGTTACCCCGGAGCCGGGCCAGCCCTGCCTGGGGATTACCGCGGACGGACTCACCCCGGCGCGGGTGGCGGTGGCGCGGAACCGGGCGGCCGCCGAGGCGCAGATGCGGCCGCTGATCGGCGAGCGGCCCCCGCTCACCGTTACGCGGGCGGCCAGCCTGGACACCGCGGGGGCCGAGACGCCGGTGCCGCAGGTGCTGACTGGCCGCTACGGCGTGGACGACCTCGCACCGAAGCTCGACTGCGTCGGCTACCTGCTGGAGCTACCCGCGGCCGCGCCGGTGACCGCGGTGGTCTGGTCCTACGACCGCACCGGCGGCCGCTACGACTTTACGAGCCACACCGCAGCCTACCGGGGACAGGTGCAGCGGGTCACGCTGGAGGCCTCCGCGGACGGGCAGACCTGGCAGCAGGTCGCCGAGGAGAAGCTGCCCGCGAATCTGCTCTTCGGCCACGCGACCGCCCCGGCGGCCCCGGTGACCGCGAAGTTCCTGCGACTGCGTTTCTACGGGGCAGGCGACCAGCCGGCCGCGATGCCCTGCGATGGGATTGAGGTGTATTGAGGCGGCGCGGCCGTCCTCATCATGGAAGATAATCTGGCAACTTCAATAGTCTGGGCGGTGCTGGCCGTGTGGTTCTGCGGGTACTGCCTGGCGGTGTACCGGCGCTACCGGCTCCTGCCTTTCCTGTGGCTGGGGTTGGCGGTGCTGGTTTCAATCGTGGTGCCGGCGGCCACGGAACTGAGCCGGCGGGGGCTGCTCTCCGGCGGCCAGAGCACGCTGCTGCTCGGTGCCGGGGTGCTCGTCTCGCTGCAGTTGTTCTTCTTGTACCTGCATTTCTACATCTTCCGCTGCTACGTGCAGACCAATCAGGTGCGGCGGGCTCAGCAGCCCGCGCGCGTCCTGACCATGCGCGCGCCGGAAGGTCTGGAGATCTCCCCGGAGCCGACGCGCGCCCCGGAGAAGCTGGGGCTGGTCTACGCGCTGGCCTTCCTGGCCGTGCTCTTCTACCTGTGGGTGATCCGGCGGGTGGAGATGGACTGGACCGTGGCCCTGGCGACCGTGCTGCTGTTTCTCAATAGCAGCTTCCTGCTGCTGGCGGTGCTGATTACCGGCGGGAAGAAGCCCGCCCGCCGCGAACGGCGCGGCCGCCGCAGCCGCAAACGACGCAAATAGACGCAAATCGGAGGCTCATATGTCGGACGTTCTGATTGTAGGTTCGCTAGCTTTGGATTCCGTGACCACGCCCTTTGGCAGCCGCAACCCGGCCTGGGGCGGCGCGGGGCTGTTCGCCTCGGCGGCGGCCAGTCTGCTCTCGCCGGTGCATCTGGTCGGCGTGATTGGCGACGATTTCCCCCGCGAGGCGCTCAGTATCCTGGAGGAGCGCGGCGTCAGCACCGCGGGTGTGGAGCAGGTGGCGGGCGGCAAGTCCTTTCACTGGGAGGGCGAGTACAACTTCGCGATGGACACCGCGACCACCCGCGACACGCAGCTCAACGTCTTCGCCGACTTCAACCCCCAGGTACCGGAGGGCGCGCGGGAGGCGGAGTACGTCTTCCTCGCCAACATCACGCCCTCGCTGCAATTGCAGGTGCTCGAGCAGATGACCGCGCCCAAGCTGGTGCTCTGCGACACGATGAACTACTGGATCGAGAGCGCCCGCGAGGACCTACTGCAGGTGCTGGCCCGGGTGGACGGCGCGGCGATGAACGACGCGGAGGTGCGCCAGCTCACCGGCACGCCCAACCTGTGCCGGGCCGCCGCGGAGGTCCTGGAGATGGGCCCGCGCTTTTTGCTGCTGAAGAAGGGCGAGTACGGCGCCTCGCTGATCACCAATGACGCGCATTTCGCCCTGCCCTGCTACCCGCTGCCCAGCGTCTTTGACCCCACCGGCGCGGGCGACAGCTTCGCCGGCGGCTTCATCGGCTACCTGGCCTGGCTCAACGCGACCGACGAGACCGCCCTGCGCCAAGCCCTCGCGGTCGGCACGGTAACGGCCTCCGCCTGCGTAGAGAACTTCTCCTGGGACGCCCTGATCAAGCTGACCGACGAGGACCTGTACGGGCGGTACGAGGATTTGCGGGAGATGGTAAGGTTAGAGCCGTGCCCGTTGGGGAAGGGATAGGGGCGAACGTCGGCCCACCCCGCCCTCGGCAGACCTCGGGCACCCCTCCCGGTACGGGAGGGGCTGAGGGGAACGTCAGCGAGAAGAACCTGTGCAAAGAGTCCGAAAGCCCCTCCCCTTTAGGGAGGGGTGGCGGCTGTCTGCAGCCGCCGGGGTGGGCCGGCACGGCCACAAGAGACAACACCTGGAGGTACACCATGCCCGACATCATTACTCTCGGCGAGCCCATCATTGACCTGGTCGCCACCGAGCCCTCGCCGGACCTGGTCTCGGCGCTGCATTTCACCAAGGCCGCCGGCGGGGCGCCGATCAACGTAGCCGCCGCTTGCGCCAAGCTGGGGGCCAGCGCCGGCGTGATCGCCAAGGCCGGCGGCGATCATTTTGGCGACTTCATGCGCGAGACTCTGGAAGAGATCGGCGTGGACACCGACTGCTTCCTCCAGGACCCGGAGTACGCCACGCAGCTGGCCTTCGTCTCCAAGGACGCCGAGGGCGTGCCGGACTTCGCTTTCCACGTCAAGCGCAGCGCCGACACCATGCTGGAGATCGAGGAACTGGACTACGAGTACCTCGCCGAGGGGCTGGTCTTCCACTTTGGGACCATCAGCCTGATCCACGATCCGGTGCGCAGCACTACCCGCGAGGCGCTCCGCTATGCCCAGGAGCAAGGCCTGCTGATCAGCCTCGACCCCAACCTGCGCCCGACCCTGTGGCCCAGCCAGGACGCTGCCCTGCGGGCCTTCTGGTCGGCGGTGCCGGAGTGCGACGTGCTCAAGGTCAGCGAGGAGGAGCTGCAGTTCCTCACCGCCGAGCAGGACCTCGCGGCCGGCGCCGCGGCGGCGGCGGAGATGGGGCCGACGCTGGTGCTGGTCACCCGCGGGCCGGAGGGCGCGTACTTCTACCGCGCCGACGGGATCAGCGGCTCCGTGCCGGGCTTCGCGGTAGAGGTGGTGGACACGGTGGGCTGCGGGGACACCTTCGTGGCGGCGATGCTGACGCAGTTGGTGGATAGCGAGGTGGACCTGGAGGACCTAACGGCGGAGGCGCTCACCGAGATGGTGCGTTTCGCCAACGCCGCCGCCGCCTGCACGGCCACGGGAGCCGGAGTAATGGGCAGCCTCCCCGACCGGGCCGCCGTGGAGGCGCGGCTCAAGGCGTAGGATTTCCCGCCTCCGCCGCCCCGATTTGACCTGCGGGGCGGCGTATATTAATATGTCCTCTGTTTGCGTTCCGTCGCACTCTGCTGAACAACCCCGACCATCCCGTCGCGGGGCTTCGCCCCACGCCGGGCCCGGGTAATATCTGAAGGAGCTGAACTCAACATGCCACTCGTCACTAGTTACCAGGTTCTCTCGGACGCCCTCGCGGGCGGCTACGCCATTGGCGCTTTCAACGCCAATAACCTCGAGTCGGTCAAGGCCGTCATCGAGGCCTCCGCCGAGAAGGAGTCTCCCGTTATCCTGCAGGTCAGCCAGGGCGCCATCCAGTACGCCGGTCTCGAAGAGGCGGCCGGAATGGTCAAGACCGTCGCCGACAAGGTCAGCATCCCCGTGGTGCTCCACCTGGACCACGGCACCTCCTGGGAGCAGAACGTGCAGTGCCTGAGGGCGGGCTTCACCTCCCTCATGTACGACGGTTCCAAGGAGACCTTCGAGGTCAATATCGAGAACACCAGCTCCATCGTGCGCATGGGCCATGCCTGCGGCGTGCCCGTAGAGGCCGAGCTGGGCCTGATCCCCAAGGTCGAGGAACTGCTCTCCACCGAGCAACTCAAGCCCATGACCGAGGGCGACTGCGTTAACATCAACGAACTGCTCAGCGACGAGCAGAAAGAGTACCTGTACTCGAAGATGACCAACGTCGAGCAGGCCGCGGAGTTCGTGGAGCGGACCGGCGTGGACAGCTTGGCCGTCGCCGTGGGCAACATTCACGGCGTCCCCGGCAAGGGCTCGCAGATCGACTTCGAGCACCTGACCAAGCTGCAGGCCGCCACCGGGATTCCCCTGGTCCTGCACGGTTCCTCGGGCACCCCCGACGATCAGCTCAAGCGCGCCTGTGGGATGGGCCTGAGCAAGATCAACGTGGCCACCCACCTGTCCCGCGTGTTCATCATGGGCATCGCCGAGGCGCTGGCCAAGAACCCGGCGGAGAAGGACTTCCGCAAGGTACTCGGCCCCGGCATGAAGAAGATCAAGGAGACCGTGTACGAGTACATCGACCTGTTCGGCAGCGAGGGCAAGGCCCCGGCCAACTGGATGTGCGGCGCGACGGGCGTCAAGATCACCAAAGAGTCGCCCGAGTAGCAGTCACGACCCCCTTTCGGCTCCTCTCGCTCTGCGGGAGGAGCCGAATCGTTTAAGGGGACGCTCCGCCCGGATTATCCGCACCTGACCTCTCCCCGGTGGGAACCCGGAGTCCGCCTGGATAGTCGTACGCAACGAAGACTATTCCTGTGTTGCGAAGGAGATGTCATATCATGCCCCATGCTCACCGACTTGCCTGTCTGTGCGCGTTGACCCTCGCCCTGCTGGCCGCTAGCGGCGCGGTGAGGGCCGCCGGTAGCGCCGCCCAGATCGAGGACGCTTGCCGAGCCGACCTGGCTCACCGCCTGCACCTGGACCTGGCGGAGATTTCCGTAGTCAAGACGGAGCCGGTGACGTGGGACAGCGGCGCCTGGGGCCTGCAGCGACCGGGGATGGTTTACACCAAGGCGCTGGTACCCGGCCTCCGCGTCGAGCTCAAGGCCCGCGCCTACCGCTACTACTATCATACCGGCGGCGACGGCCTCCAGTACGCGGGCCGCGCGGACCTGTGGGACGCTTCGGCGCTGTACCTGGAACCCATCGCGGACGAGCCCAACCTCAACGGAAACCTGGTCCAGCTTTCGCTGCTGGGCACCAATCCGCAGATCGTCCTGAGCGGCGTTTCCGATTTCGCCCTGCAGACCAACGGCGCGATCCTGGCCACGCGGCGGACCTCGCGCTCCGGCTTTGACCTGGTGTACCTGATGCCCAACTCGGAGCCGGGACCCGCAGCCGCAGAGGGCAGAGTCCTGACCGGCGCGTTCGCGCTGGCCTGTCCGGTGCTGTCGCCGGCGGGCGACCGGTACGCCGTGTTCTTCCGCCCGATGGTGGGCATGCCCTGGGCCGTGGAGCGCGGCGCGCTGGGCGGCAAGCCCGAGGCGTTGCCGGACCTGCCGGTGACGGGCCAGCCGCAAGCTCTGGCCTGGGACCAAGCGGGCCTGCTGGCCACCGTCCGCACCGACCAGGAACTCAAGCGCTTCCGCCTGGTGGAGAAAGACGGGGCGGAGAGCTGGGAAGCCGCGGGCAGTATGCCTGCGGGCGACCCGGGCTTTGCCACGATGCTCAGCAAGTCCACCAGCCTGATCATCGAGAACGCCCCGGCGGGCGACCCGGGCGGTACGGATCATCCCTCCACCCGCATTTACGAGAAGTTCTTCCTGGGAGACGAGAGAAATATCGCCGTACTGGACAACTTCGTTATGACGCAGGTGGAAGTAACGCCGAGCCTGCGCTTTGCCCTGATCGTAGGGAGACGCGACGAGGTGCAGAAGGCTTACACGGTGGACCTGCACACCGGAGAGATTCTGGAAACGCTGCCCGATACCGCGGGCCCGATCCACTTGTTCGTCCGGCCCTCACACTGGGAGCCGCCCCTCCGGGGCTGGTAGACGGGCCGCGAGACTAGCCACTTTATCCAAACCAAAGGACGACCGAATCATGAACGACGCCGCTGTTGAGATCCTACAAGACCTGATTTTGCGCACCCCTTCGGCCGATTTCGCCGCGCGCCAGCAGTCCTGGCGCGAGGAACTGGCCGCGGAGTATCCCGCCGCCGCCGCCGAGCGGCAGGACGAGATCGCCGAGCTGCTGGCGGAGAACGCCATTGACCTACGCTCGGTGCTGGCCGACTGGCGACTGAAGTGCTGGAAAAACCATCCGCACTCGGATAGCTGCGTCGTGCTGCGCGAGCCGGAACTGGCCGCCATGTCCGCCGCGAATCTCGCGCTGCTCCACGAGTGGGGCCGCACCGACGAGGCCCTCGCCGCGGAGGCGGAGATTACCAGTCTGGCCGAGTCCAATCTGGTGCGTCTCACCCGGATGAGCTTCGCCGGGCAGACCAATGTCTACTGGGGCAACGACTACGCCGCTCACCTGCGCCCGGCCATGCGCCGCGGCGCGGCCCTGGTGACGACCAACCCGGTGCTGGTCAATGTGGCGCGCAAGGAAGACCCGGCGCACTGGACCGCTGTGCGCGACGCCCTGCGCGCGAAGTACCCGAACTATAGCCCGGTGGAGCTGGGCTACGCCCTGACCATTCAGGTGGTCGTGGCCAACGCCAAGCTGCTGCGGCCGATCTGGGAGCTGACCAATGAGCAGTACGGCTACGTCAGCCTGCAGCTTTCCCCGGAGTGCGCCACGGACGCTGAGAAGATGATCGCCGAGGCCACCTGGGTCTGGGAGCAGCTCACCGCGGAGCTGGGCGGCAAGCCCAACACCGTGTTCAAGGTGCCGGGGACCAAGGCCGGCCTGGAAGTGGCGGCCGCGCTGACCAGCCGGGGCATCGGCGTCAACGTGACGGTCATGTTCGCCTTGGCCCAGCAGATCGCGTTCGCCGCGGTCATCGAGAAGAACAGCACCGCACCCGTCAGCTTCCGCACGCAGATGGACGGGCGCCTGGACGATCCGGTGGGTGACGAGATGCAGGCTGCCGGCGTCAGCGACTGGGAAGAAGTCAAGAAGTGGTGCACGACGGCGATCCGCCAGCGCGAGTACCGGCTGCTCTCCAAGGACCCGCTGGCCGGGGGCCTGGGCTGCTTTAAGTCCTACCCGCTGCCCGCCGCCGGACGCGGGGTCTGGAACATCCTGCGCTCCATCCACAACGAGCCGGAAGTACCGCTGTACATCACGATCTTCCCGGACCGCCAGGCGCAGTTCGACGAGGAGCCGCGCGAGATTGACCCGCAGGGCATGTGGGCGCCGCTGCCCGCCGGCTACCTGGACAAGCTCAACCAGAGCCAGCTCTTCCGCCAGGCCTTTGAGCCGGACGGCCTGCGCCCCGAGGAGTTCGAGAGCTTCCTCCCCAGCGAGCGAACGCTGGCGCAATTCTGCGCCAGCTACCGCGAATATCTCGACTGGGTCGCCGAGTAGCAGGAATCCGCCGCACCCAGCAGGAAACGACCGCCGCCACCTCCCTGAGGTGGCGGCGTTTTTCTTACCACTTGCAGTCAACGAGGCGACCCATGAGCGAACGACAACCCCTGATGATCGCGGATTTTGCGGCCCTGCGCCGGAAGATCGCCTCGCCGCCGGCGGGTCTGGGCGAGTTGCTGGAGCGGTTCAACACCAAGCTGGCCGCCGACGAGGACTTCCGCCGATCCAACCTCTACCTGCCCGCGCTGCTGGGGGACTCGGCGGCCCGCGAGCAGGCCCGGACCCAGATTCTGGCGGGAGCCGCGGACTACGGGAGCCGCCCGGACAACGACTACCAGTTTGACGTACACACCTGGTGCTCGGCGGCACCCGGGATGCGCTGGGCGATCTACTTCGACTGGCTGGACTGCGCGGGGGTGTGGACTGAGGCGGAACGGATCGCGGTCGCGGAGGGCCTGCTGCACTTTGGCTACACCCACTGCGTGAACACGCTGCGCTCGCGCTTCCCCATGGCCGATAACCAGTCGCTGTCCATGTCGCTGTACTCGGCGGTGATCGGCCACGTCTTCTCCACCTGCGCCCCGGTGGCGGAGCGGGCCGCGGCGCTGCGCGACTACGGCTTGAGCCAGATGGAAATCCGCCTGGGCGTGGCCCCGCCGGAGGGCTACATGGGCGAGGGCTCTACCTACCAGAGTCTCGTGGTCGCGCCGGTGACGATGTGGATCGGCGCCTTTCTGAGCAGCCTGCAGGGACCCGGCGTGCTCACCCGCCGCTGGGCGCCGATGAACGCCACGCTGCTGGATGTCCTGAAGGTCGAGTCGCTGCTCGCCGACCCCGGGCAACTGCTGCCGCCGTGGGACCACTACGGCTGGCAGCGGCAATCCAACCTGGCCGCCCTCACTTACTATGCGAGCGCCACGGGCCAGCCGGAGTTACTGGCCGGCGCCGGGACGATCTGGGACCGCAAAGACTTCATCGCCTGGGTCAGCGACGACCGGATGTGGGCACTGACCTACTGGCCCGAGCAGCCGGTGGTCGCCCCCGCGCGGCCGGTGCTCAGCGGCTGGTCGCTGCCCGGCACCGCGGCGGCCATTGACCACGCGCCCGGCGCCAGCCGGCTGATGCTGGCCTGGGACCGCTGCTGTTTTGACCGCCAGGGCCTCGCCCGTCAGCAGGTCAACCCCAACCACCTCATGTACTCGCAGGGCGGCGAGCCGATCTTCGGCGACGGGGTGACCGGGGACGGCACGCCTTTCCTGCCGGTGACCACCGAGGAGATCGTCGCCCCGCTGGACGCCGAGGAACGGGAGTTGATCACCGCGCAGTACGGCAGCCTGGAGCGCTGGGCCACGGGCCAGCAGCCGGGCCTGATCGGCGCGGCCAACACGGTGTTGCTGGACGGCGAGTGGGGCTACTTCCCGCCGGGAGCGCGCCGGGGCCAGCTCGTGGCCGAGTCCCGCGAGAGCGGCCTGCACGTGGTGACCGCCGAGTCGCTGGACTACTACCAGCCGCGCTACGACCTGACCCGCGCGCGCCGCACCGTCGCGGTCAGCGCCTCCGGGCTGGCCTGGATCGTGGATGACTACTGCGCCGCCAGTGCCCACCGCTTCACGTGGCAAACCTACCTGCGACGCGGCTGCCGGCTGGAGGGTGACGGCCTGACCCTGACCACCAGCGGCGGGCAACAGCTTCGCCTGGCCTGGACCGAGGGCGTGACCGCGAGCCTGACGGAGGTCGCGAACTTCCCGGTGCAGGACCAGGGTATCGAGGGGCGCTGCTGGCCGGAGGCCGGTAGCCAGCGGCTGCTGCTGGAGGAGACGGGGGACCGCGCGAAGTTCGTGGTTTGCCTGCTCCCGGGCGGCAGCGACGATCTGCGGGTGGAGACGGTGGGCCCCAACCACTGGCGCGCCACCTGGGTGGGCGGCAGCGAGGAGTTCCGCCTGCCCGCCTCGGCCGACGCCCCGGTGGCGCCTCTCCCCTACCCGCTGGAGGGCCTCTGCGACCTGGACGCGGAGCCCTTCGACCTGCTCGACGAGCCGACCGAGGCGCTGCTCGCGGCGCTGGTGGCCCCCGACAAGGACGCCTGGCGGCACACCGTCCGGGCCATGCAGACGCTGACCATGCGCGGCGTGGCGGAGGCGTTTCCGCTGATCGAGAAGCTGCTGCGGGATGCCGAGCAGCGCTACCAGACCCAGGCGGTGGCGGCCTGGTGCCTGGGCCATGCCCGGTATCGCGCCGCACTGCCCAGTCTGCAGCGCGCGGCGCGCGCCCCGGAGACGAACATCGGCTTCCGCAGCCGCTGCGCCCTGGAGGCGATGGAGTAGCCGCTCAGGCGCGGTACGCGCGGACCAGGTCCATCGTGCGCGCGGCGATCTCCGCGTCGGGAACGCCGCGCACACGGTAAATGACGCCGCCGGTCAGGCGCTGCGCGCGGAGGGCCGCGACGAAGGGCGCGTAGTCCACGTCCAGATTCAGCGGCAAGTTGCCCACGCGCCGGCGAATCTCGCCGACAACCTCAAAGGCCGGCGGGAAACCGCGGTCGTCGCCCAGCCAGAGGCCCTTGAGGTCCCGCACGGAGGCGACCGCCTCCAGCAGATGCCGCCCGTTGCCGTGGATATGGACGCCGCCGCCGTCAAACTCGGCGAAAGCCTGCTCCAGCACCGGCCGGCCCCACTGTTCGAAGTAGTCCACCGAGGTCATGTGGAAGGGGTCCACGCTCTCCGAGAGGATGCGGCCGGGCACCCACTGGAGCATGTTGCTGCAGGTGCCGCCGCAGACCAGCGGCGCGTGCGCGAAGAAGGCCCGCTGCACGGCCCGGTTGACCTCCCAGGCCAGCGTCGTCGCCGCGCACACCGTCTCGGGGCGCTCGATCAGGTCCATATAGGTGCGCGTGGCCCCGACCAGCTCGAAGACGAAGTTCAGCCCGTTGATGAGGATGAAGTGGCTGGTGCCGAACCGGTCGCCGGCCCCCTCCACGAAGACCTGCAACTGGTGGAGATAGCGCTGAAACCACTCGTGCTGCGGGTCAAAACGCAGCCCGGACAGCTCCGCCCAGTCGTGCAGCAGCGGCGCCATCATCGAGGAAATCCAGCCGGTGTCGGGGTCGCTGGTGAACTGCACGTCACCGCCGAGCAGCCCGCCATAGAGTCCCTGGTCCATCTCGGTGAGGTAGGCACTGGGCACCGAATCGTCGGGAATCCCGGCGCGTTCGCGCAGATACTCGTCCCAAAAGGCGATCCGCTCCACCGGGTCTGGGTAGTCGCAGGGACCGGCGGGATGCCGCTCCGCGAAGGCGCGCAGCGCTGGGCTGGGCAGGTTCATGGTGGCTAGCACCAGGCTCATATCCCGGTCCCCGTAGAGGCCCCGCAGGCGCTCCAGGACCAGCGGCAACTGGGGACAGTAGCTGAGATGCTCGAGATTGGCGGGCATAGGCTCACTCCTCACAGGGGCTAATGGCACCAGTTTCGCCGCCGAGTGCGCCAAGTCCTTATTGCGAGACCGACGCGAACGGGAGCGGCCCTTTTCTCGTCTAACGAGGGTAAGCGGAGCGAGCGTTTGGCTCGCGACCGCAATCCACCACCGGTAGGAGACTCCCCTTTTGTTAGTTGACGGCATCAACATCGAGGGCGCGCGCGAGCACAACCTGCGCGGCGTCAAGGTGAGCTTGCCCCGGCATCAGCTCATTGTCTTCACGGGCCTCAGCGGCTCGGGCAAGTCTTCCCTGGCTTTCGACACGCTCTACGCCGAGGGCCAGCGGCTCTACGTCGAGTCGCTGTCCCCCTATGCCCGCCAGTTCATGCGGCAACTGCCTCGCCCGCGCGTGGACCGCATCGAGGGGCTGTGCCCCTCGGTCGCCATCCAGCAGGGCTCGCGCAGCCACAACCCGCGCTCGACCGTGGCCACCATCACCGAGCTGTACGACTACCTGCGGGTCATGTACGCGACCATCGGCGAGGCCCACTGCCCGCAGTGCGACCGACCGCTGCAGGCCCAGAGCCGCCAAAGCATCCTCGATCAGGTGCGCACCCTCAACCGCGACCACGCGGTGCAGCTCCTCGCTCCCCTGGTCGTGGGCCGGCGCGGGCAGTTCCGGGAGCTTTTCGAGGACCTGCGCAAGCGCGGCTACGCGCGAGCTCGGGTGGACGGGGAGATCTGCTCCCTGGACCAGCCGCCGCGCTTGGAACGCTATGCGCGGCACGACGTCGAGGTCGTGGTGGATCGCCTGCCGCGCCACACCAAGGAGCCGGGTCGCCTGGAGGAGGCGGTGGATGGCGCGCTGGAGCGCGGCGAGGACAGCCTGCTGGTGCTGCTCCCGGACGGCCAGGAGTTGCGCCTGAGCCGCAGTTCGGCCTGTCCCGACTGCGGGGTCAGCCTCCCCGAGATGACGCCGGCCAGCTTCTCCTTCAACAGCCCGCGCGGCATGTGCCCCACCTGCGAGGGGCTGGGCGTGTGCCGACAACTGGACCCGAGCTTGCTGGTCGAGGACCCCGAACTATCGCTCCGGGCCGGCGCGGTGCCGCTGCTGGAGCGCCTGCTGCGGCGGCGCGACTGGCACTGGCTGGAGGGCGTGGCCGAGCACTTCGACTTCTCCCTCGACACCCCGTGGCAGGAACTGACCGAGACGGAGCGGCAGATCGTCATGCACGGCAGCGAGGAGCGCATCGAGTACCTCTATCGCCATTCGCGCGCCGGTTGGGTCTGGCGGCATCACGGTCCCTGGGAGGGGCTGCTGCCCTGGTTCATGCGCCGCTACAAGCGCACCGTGGCCGGACCGCTGCACAAGGCGCTGGACCAACTGATCGTCGCCAGCACCTGTCCCGACTGCCACGGCCAGCGGCTCTGCCGGACCGCGCTGGCGGTGCGCCTCGGCGGACGGACGCTGGCCGAGGTGCTGACGATGTCCATCGCGGAGGCGCACGCCTTCTTCACCGAACTGAAGCTGAGCGCCACCGCCGAACAGATCGCCGAGGAGCCGCTCAAGGAAGTCCGCGAGCGTCTGGCCTTCCTGGAGTACGTCGGCCTGCCCTACCTGAACCTGAACCGCACCGCACCCACACTCTCCGGCGGGGAGGCCCAGCGCCTGCGGCTGGCCAGCCAGATCGGCTCGGGGCTGACCGATTGCCTCTACGTACTGGACGAGCCCAGCATCGGCCTGCATCACCGCGACCAGGGGCAACTCATCGAATCCCTGCGGCGGCTGCGCGACCAGGGCAACACCATCCTGGTGGTCGAGCATGACGAACAGACCATCCGCAGCGCCGACTGGGTGGTGGATTTCGGCCCCGGAGCGGGCGAGCGCGGCGGCGAGATCGTGGCCGCCGGCACGCCCGCGCAGATCCGCCGCAGCCGCACCCTGACCGGCGACTACCTGGCCGGACGCCGGCGCATTGAGGTCCCCGCGACTCGCCGCCCGCTCACCGGCGCGGCCCTGACCCTGCACGGAGCGCGCGCCCACAACCTGCGCGACGTGACCGTGTCCTTCCCGCTGGACTCCTATCTCTGCGTGACCGGCGTCTCCGGCTCCGGCAAAAGCTCGCTGATCACCGACACCCTGTACCCGGCGCTGGCCCGCGCGCTCCACCAGGCGCAAGTCCCGGTCGGCGCGCACGAGCGCCTGGAGGGCACGGAGCATCTGGACAAGGTCGTGATGATCGACCAGGCGCCGATTGGCCGCACCCCGCGCAGCAATCCGGCCACCTACACCGGCGTCTTCACGCTGATTCGCGACCTGTACACCCAGCTCCCGGAGGCGCGGACCCGCGGTTATAAGCCGGGGCGGTTCAGCTTCAACGTGGCCGCCGGGCGCTGCCCGGAGTGCGAGGGGTACGGGGCGGTGCGGCTGGAGGCGGACTTTCTCGCCGAGGTCTGGGTGCCCTGCGAGAAGTGTGGCGGGCAGCGCTTTGACCGCGAGACCCTGGAGATCACCTACCGCGGCGCGAATATCGCCGAGGTCCTGGACATGGAAATCACCGAGGCGCGGGAGCACTTCGCCCAGCAGCCGCGCATCGCCCGACAGCTCCAGACGCTGATCGAGGTCGGCCTGGGGTACGTGAAGCTCGGCCAGGCGGCGACCACCCTCTCCGGCGGCGAGGCCCAGCGGGTCAAGCTGGCCAAGGAGTTGGCGCGACCGCGACGCCTTGTCAGCGACGACGGGCGAGACGCCCGTCCTACCGGAGCACCGGCGCGACAACGCGGGCGAACGCTGTACGTGCTGGACGAGCCGACCGTCGGGCTGCATTTCGAGGACGTGCGCCGACTACTGGAGGTCCTGCAGCGGTTTGTGGACGAGGGGCACACGGTGCTGGTCGTCGAGCATCACCCTGACCTGATCAAGTGCGCGGACTGGGTGATTGACCTGGGGCCGGAGGGCGGGGAGGGCGGCGGCCGGGTGCTCGCCTGCGGCACGCCGGAGCAGATCGCGGCGTGCCCGGAGTCGTACACCGGCCAGATGCTGCGCGAGGTACTGCCCGGCGCGGCGGTCCCCGCGGCCCCCAGTCTGCCGCGCCGACGGAGCCGCCAGCGCACCGACCAGTTGGTGGTCCGCGGGGCGCGCATGCACAACCTGCAGGACCTGGACGTGACTATCCCCCGCCGCCAATTCGTCACCCTGGCCGGGCTCTCCGGCTCAGGCAAGACCTCGCTGGCCCTGGACACCGTGTACGCGGAGGGCCAGCGGCGCTTCGTCGCCTCGCTGTCGCCGTACGCGCGGCAGTTCGTCAGCCAGATGCCCAAGCCGCGCGTGGATCATATTAGCGGCCTCTCGGCGGCCATCGCGGTGGAGTCGCGCAACTCCATCGTCACCCCCCGCTCGACGGTCGGCACGGTGACGCAGATTTACGACTACCTGCGGGTGCTCTACGCCCGCGTCGGCCAGCAGCGCTGCCCGGACTGCCACGAGCCGCTGGGCGCCGCCTCGGTGGATGAGGTGGTCAGTCGGCTGCTGATGAGCTTCACCGGACAGCCCCTGATGCTGCTGGCGCCGCTGCGCCCGACCGGCTCGGAGGAGTACCGGGGCCTACTCGCCGCGGCGCGCCGCGCGGGCTGGTCCCGACTCTGGGTGGATGGGCAGCAATACCGCCTGCCGCTGGACTTCGAGCTGGACCGCCGCCGGCACCATGAGGTGGCGGTGATTGTGGACCGCCTGTCGCCCGACCCCGCGCAGCGCTCACGCCTGGCGGAGGCGGTGGAGGCAGCCTTCACCTTAGCGGACGGCAACCTGCAGGTGCGCCCGGTCACTTCTCTCAGTGCCACTTCCGTCAGTGGCACTTCTGTCAGTGGCACCGGCGTCTCGCCGGTGTCGGCAGCCACTGGGGTCTCTGCTCGGGGGAACACCGGCGAGACGCCGGTGCCACCGGGGGGGATGCCACCGGTAGGGATCCCCGAGCCCCTCTCCTTCGGCACGCGCCTCTCCTGCCCGAAGTGCGGCGTAGCCTACGACCGGCTGGGGCCGCGCCAGTACTCCTTCAACCATCCCGAGGGCTGGTGCCCGCGCTGCTGGGGGCTGGGCGTGGTCGGCGGCGACGGCTGGGGCGGCGGGGCCACGGAGCCCTGTCCGGTCTGTCATGGCGAGCGCCTGAACCGCCAGGCGGCGGCCACCGCTTTCCGCGACCTGACCCTGCCGGGGCTGACGCGACTGCCCCTGGACCGCACCCTGAGCTTCATGGACAAGCTGCGCCTGACCGGCGGGGAGGCCGAGCGCACCGCCGACCTGCTCGGCGAGATCAAGCACCGGCTGGGCCTGCTGGTGGAGATCGGGCTGGACTACCTGACCCTGGAACGCTCCGGGCCGACGCTCTCGGGCGGGGAGGCGCAGCGGGTCAACCTGGCCGGCTCACTAGGCACCGGTCTGACCGGCGTGATGTACGTCCTGGACGAGCCGACCGTGGGCATCCATCCCCAGGACAACGACCGGATGCTGGCCGCGCTCCGCCGCCTGCACGCGCTGGGCAACAGCCTGCTGGTAGTAGAGCACGACCTGCAGACGCTGGCGGCCTCAGATTACATTGTGGAATTTGGCCCCGGCGCGGGCGTGGCCGGGGGCCGCGTGGTCGCGCAGGGCACGCCGGAGCAACTGGGCCGGCGGCGCACGCTGACCGGGGACTATCTCTCCGGCCGCCGCGTGGTGCCGGTGCCGGCGGACCGGCGCTCGCCGGAGCCGAATGAGTTCGGCGAGCTGGAGATCCTCGGCGCGACCGAGCACAACCTCGCCGACCTCGACGTGCGCCTGCCGCTAGGGCGGCTGGTCTGCGTCAGCGGCCCCTCCGGCTCGGGCAAGAGCACGCTGATCAACGATGTGCTGTATCGGGCGGCCAGCCGCCACCTCCGCGGGCAGGGCGCCACCCCCGGCGCGCACCGCGAAATCCGCGGCCTGGAGGAACTGCGCCAGGTTGTTAGCCTCGACCAGTCGCCCATCGGCCAGTCGCCGCGCTCCAATCCGGCCACTTACGTCGGCGTCTTCGACCTGGTGCGCGACTTCTATGCCCGCCTGCCGGAGGCGCGCCGCCGCGGCTACGCACCGGGACGCTTCTCCTTCAACAAGCCCGGCGGGCGCTGCGAGACCTGCGAGGGCCTGGGGGCGCGGCGGGTGGAGATGCACTTTCTGCCCGATGTCTGGGTGACCTGCGAGACCTGCGGGGGGCAGCGCTACCAGGCCGAGGTGCTGGAGATCAAGCACCAGGGCAAGTCCATCAGCGAGGTGCTGGAGATGACCATCGGCGAGGCGCGGCGGCGCTTTGCCGACTTCCCGCGCCTGGCGCGCCTGCTCGACACCATGTGCCAGGTGGGCCTGGACTACCTGCCGCTGGGCCAGGCCGCGCCCACGCTTTCCGGCGGGGAGGCGCAGCGGGTCAAGCTGGCCCGCGAGCTGGTCCGCCCGCTCGGCCCGCGCTGCCTGTACCTGCTGGACGAGCCGACCACCGGCCTGCATCCGGAGGACGTCTCGCGCCTGCTGCGGGTGCTGCAGACCCTGGTCGAGCAGGGCAATTCCGTGGTCATCATCGAGCACAATCTGGACGTGCTCAAGAGCGCCGACTACCTGCTGGACCTCGGCCCCGGCGGCGGCGATAAGGGCGGGCGGCTGGTCGCCGCGGGCCCGCCGGAGGCCGTCGCCCAGAGCAAGCGTTCGGCGACCGCCCCCTACCTGCGGGCGGCGCTGGAGAAAGCCCCTCGTGTGCCACGCGCCGAACTACTGGCGGACCTGCGGAGGCGGCGGGCGGTGGGCTAGGCGGCAGGAAGCCGCCGATACCTGGCGAAAAGACATATGATAACAGACCGCCGTGCAGGGAGCGGATGCGTAGATGGGCCTGGACTATATTGAACTCATCATGGCCGTGGAGGACGAGTTCGGTATCAACATCGCTGAGACCGACGAGGCCGCAGAGCCGATCGTGGCGGGACTGTACGTCACCGTGCTCCGCAAGCTAGGACCGTCCTATGAGGGACAACTTGCTCGCGTGTGGGCCCTGCTGACGCCCGAAGAACAAGCTCGTGACTCCTTTCGGCGAACGCGGGAGGTATTCTACCGCCTGCGACGCGGGCTAACTGAAACGTTGGACCTTCCGCTCCGGAGCATTCACCCGAACACGCCCGTGTTCACCCTCCTACCCCCGCAGGTCCGCTTCCGCGACTGGCGGCTTCTGGGCGCGCGCACCGGATTTCCCTTGCCCCGCCTGGATCAGGTGAGCATGGACCTCCTCTGGTACTGCCTCTTCATCCCCTTTCTCTTGCTGTGGCTTCTCCTGATGTCTGCCTCCGTATGCCTGGCGATACTGGAATGGCGGTACATGTGGCCCGCGCCTGTCATTCTGATGGCGGTGCTAATCGCCGCCTCGAGACTGTGGAACCGGCGCTTCCACTCCCCGCCCGTCACGGCTCGAACCACCATGCGCGACTTAACTCATGCCATCGAGCTGCAACTGGCACCTGTAGACTTGGCATCCACGAGCCTTGCGCCTCGCAAGAGGCCACCGGCGGCAGCGGATCGGTTCGCGGGGATAGAGGACGACGAGGTGTGGGTAAGACTGCGCGCGGTGATCGTGCGAGAGCTGAGGGTCAAGCCGGAACTGGTGACCCCGGTCGCGCACTGGAGCCACGACCTCGGCGCTGGGTAGCAGTTGGCCCGAAGCAGAACGCCCCGACCAGTTGGCCGGGGCGTTTTTCGTGGGTGGTTGCTAACGAGCCCGCTAGAGCGCCGGGTTGATATTCACCGAGGTGCTGGGCTCTATCTGCCGCCATTTGTCCTGGGGCATCCACTTGGCGTGGCCGTCGGCGTAACCCATATTGGAGCCCGAGTTGTGCTGCATCTCCAGGGGGTTCATGGAGCCCAGCCCCACCTGGCCGTTGTTGCAGAAGCGGTAGTTGTCCAGGTTGTCGCTCTCGCAGGCCATCACGATCATATCCGAGACGTTGTTGAGGCTGGAGGCCGCCCAGCCGTCCAGATAGCCGTTGCCCGAGTACGAAAGCTTCCGGGTCCCCTTGCTATCCGCGGGACACACGAGGATTTGCGAGTTCTTGAGGTAGGGGTAGACGGCCGCGTAGGTGGGGTCGTTAGGCGCCGTGGTGTCGTTCATGTAGTTGCCACCGGCGGTCAGGTCGTAGCGGCCGAAGATGCCGTACTCGTAGTTGCCGACCGAGTACTCATCCATCCTCGGGAACTTGTCGTCGTTGTCCGAGGCGTACATGATCGTGCCCAGCATCAACTGCTTGACGTTGGACAAGCAGGTCGCCGCCAGCGCCTTGGCGCGAGCACGAGCGAAGACTGGAAACAGGATGGCGGCCAAGATCGCAATAATCGCGATCACCACCAGCAGCTCAATCAAAGTGAACCCTCTCCGCATGGTGAATCCCCGCCTCTCTCTCGAAGGGTGTACTCCTGGCTAAGAGTATACCCACCCGAGCGACCTCCCTAACCGAACCCGCTTGGCAGCAAAACGCCCCGACCAGGTGGCCGGGGCGTTCTTAGTCGCGGGCTGAGCGGTGCTGCCTAGAGCGACGGGTTGATCTGAGCGTCGGTGGTGCCGTCCGTAGGCCACTTGGCCTTGTTCAGCCACTTGCTGTGGCCGTCGGCGTAGGCGACATTGCAGCCGTCGTTGTGCACGAAGCCGAGGCCATCGAGGCCGGCGCCGCCGGGGTTGACGAACAGGTCGTTGTTGAGCGAGCCACACTCATCAACCATCACGAACTTGCCGGACACGTCGCCAATGCTGCTGGTAGCGTAGCCGCTCAGCCACCCGTTACAGGAGTAGGAGAGCTTCTTGGCCTGGTTGGTATCGGAAGGGCACAGGTAGATCTGGCTATTCTTCACATACGGGTATAGCGAGCCGGTCGTCGGATCGTTGACGCTGGTCGTACCGTTGATCGGGTAGGTGAAGGTCCCCATCGGGCCGGTGTAGACGCTGCCCCCTCGGTTCATGAACATCGTCGGGAAATGGTCATCGTAATCCGAAGCGTACATCTGGAAGCCGAGCCCCAACTGCTTGGCGTTGGAGAGGCAGTTGGACTGCTGCGCCTTGGCGCGAGCGCGGGCGAACACGGGAAAGAGAATAGCGGCCAGGATGGCGATTATCGCAATCACCACTAGCAGCTCGATCAGAGTGAAACCTTTGCGCATGGTAACTCCTACCTTTCGGGGATTGGTATACCTACGATACATAGCATACCACATGGAGGGGCTGGCCGACAATGACCGGCTAGGCAGCCGGGATCCGGCGCACCTCGGGGGCCTCCAGCTGAGCCGCCTGAGCCGCGGTGCGGCCGTCGGAGAGCAGCAGCCCCGGGGCGATATCGGCCAACGGGATAAGCACAAACTGGCGCTCCAGCAGCCGCGGATGCGGCACGGTCAGTACCGGGTCCAGCGAGGTAAAGCCCTCGTAGAGCAGCAGATCGAGGTCCACGGTGCGCGGCCCCCAGCGGACCTCGCGAACCCGACCCAGCTCCATCTCGATCTGCTGGAGTACGCCCAGCAGGGCGTACGGGTCCAGGTCGGTAGCCAACTCGACGACCTGGTTGAGGTACGGCGGCTGCGGCGGCCCGCCTACCGGATCGGTCTCGTAAAGCGAAGAAACCCGGCGCAACTCCACGTCGGGAGCAGCGGCAAGCCGCTCCCGCGCGAGCGCCAGGTTTCCTTCTCTATCCCCGAGATTGCCGCCCAGCCCCACGTAAGCGGTGGCCATGGCGGCCCTAGGGAGCCTCAGGCAGAGGCGGCGGTAGGGGCAGAGAACCCGCGTACGGCTTGCTCTCGGCCGACTTCTCCGCCGGCTTGTCGCGCTCCGGCATGAGGCCCGGGGAATGGATATTGCGGTCCTCGATCGCCGGGAGCACGCCCTCCTTGACGATGGCCAGGACCTCCTCTGCCGTCAGCGTCTCGCGCTCCAGGAGCGCCTCGGCCAACATGTCCAGCCGCTCGCGGTGGCCCTGCACGACCTCGCGAGCCCGCTCATAGGCGTTCTCCACCAGGGAGCGCACCTCCGCGTCAATCTGGCGCGCAGCGTCCTCGGAGTAGTTGCGCTCCTCGGCGAAGTCCTTGCCCAGGAACACCGGGCCGTGCTTGCGGCCGTAAGTGATCGGCCCCAGCTTCTCGCTCATTCCGAACTCGGTGACCATCTCGCGGGCCACCTCGGAAACGCGCTGCAGGTCGTTGTGCGCGCCGGTAGTCACGTCGCCGAAGACCAGTTCCTCGGCCACCCGGCCGCCCAGCGCCTGGATCATCTGGTCCACCAGGTCGGTGCGGCTGGACAGGTAGGTGTCCTCCTCGGGCAGGCTGATAGTGTAGCCCATCGCCATACCGCGGGGAAGGATGGTCACCTTGTAGGTCGGCGCGAAATCGGGCAGGAGGGAGCCAATCAGCGCATGTCCGGCCTCATGGTAGGCAACGATGCGCCGCTCCTTTTCCTGCATCACGCGGCTGCGGCGCGCTGGCCCGGCCATGACGCGCTCGATCGCCTCGTCCAGTTCGCGCATACTGATCTGCTTCTGGCGGCGGCGACCAGCCAGCAGCGCCCCCTCGTTCACCAGGCTCTCCAGGTCCGCGCCCGAGAAGCCGGGCGTGCGCTTGGCCAGGGACTCGGCGTTGACGCCCGGGGCCATCGGCTTGTCCTTCATGTACAGCTCGAGAATCGCCAGGCGCTCGGGAAAGTCGGGGTTCGGCACGACCACATGGCGGTCAAAACGCCCCGGCCGCAGCAGCGCCGGGTCTAGAATATCCGGCCGGTTGGTCGCGGCCAGAATGATGATATCGGAGCTGGGGTCAAAGCCGTCCATCTCCACCAGCAGGGCGTTGAGCGTCTGCTCGCGCTCGTCGTGCCCGCCGCCCAGACCGGCGCCACGCAGGCGGCCCACCGCGTCCAGCTCATCAATGAAGATGATGGCCGGCAGGTGCATTTTGGCCTGGTTGAACAGGTCGCGCACGCGCGAGGCGCCCACGCCGACGAACATCTCGACGAAATCCGAGCCGCTGATGTAGAAGAAGGCGACCCCCGCCTCCCCGGCCACGGCGCGGGCCAGCAGCGTCTTGCCGCAGCCCGGAGGGCCGACCAGCAGCACACCGCGGGGAATCTTGGCGCCCAGGCCGCGGAACCGCTCCGCGTCGCGCAGGAACTCGACGATCTCTTCCAGCTCTTCCTTGACCTCGGTCATGCCCGCCACGTCGGCGAAGGTCACGCGCTTGAAGTTGTCACCCAGGAGCTTGGCCTGGCTGCGGCCGAAGTCCATCGCCTGCCCGCCATTGGCCCGCAGCGGCCGGGCGATCAGGAACCACATCAGCGCCATCATGATGCCGAAGGGCAGCAGCCAGCCGATCAACTCGGGCAGGCGCTGGGCGAGACTGGCCGACGAAATCTTGACCTTCAGGTTCGGCGCCAGCTTGATCAGCTTGTCCGCCAGATCCGTGTCGGGCGGGATATCCACCGTGTAGGTCTTGAGCTGCGTGCCGGGGTAGGCGCCCGCGGCCAGATCGCCCACGGCGGTCTGCCCGGCGACGATCGCCACGGAGGCGACGCGCCCGGCGGCTACGTCAGTGATGAACTCGGAATACTCATATTTCTTCTCGGTCTGGGCCTGGACTTTCTGGTTGCCGATGACCCAGAGCATGGTCAGACAGGCGCCCAGCAGCAGTACCCACACCAGCGCGTTATACTTTTTCATGTTCTCCCCGGGCCGCCCCCAGCGCGGCCAAGTCCTTCCACGTTATGCGCAGAAATTCGCGCGTTGCCCCGGTGACCCGCACTCGATCGCTCAGAGCGCAACCCACCACCCAGACAATCTCGCCGGCCGCGTCCACTACAAGCGGTACCCGCGTCCGCGCGGAGGCCGGCACCTTCAGGTCGGTGAACAGGTCCTGCAATTTGCGGTGGCCGCTCATCCCCAGCGGGACCAGCGCGTCACCCGGCTGCCAGCCGCGCACCCCCCAGGGGGCGGCCGCCGCCGTCGCGTCTATGACTATTTGACAGCCCCGCGCCGAGCCAAGTTCCCCCGGGCGTCGGTCGAGCCGCTCCACCCGCACCGTCGCCCCCCACTCCGGGAGCCGCCATTCACCCGCGTCGAGCAGAAACTGCGGGCCAGGGGGCGCGTCCGGGGAGGAGACCGGTGCGATGACTACCTTATTATACCCCTTTTGCGCGCGGAAATCTCCCGGCAGGTGAATCTCCCGCCCGGTCTGCGCCCGCAGCGCCAGGTCCTCCAGATCCTCATACCCCGCCGCGCCCAGCTCCCAGACCTCGCCGGTCAGGCGCGTCCAGGCCTCCCGCAGCACCCGGTAGCGCGCCCCGGCGGGCAGCGTCGCCCACGGCCCCAGGTCCAGCGCCAGCCCCTCGCCCTCGGGGCGAATTATCTCGTCCGCCAGCGCCTGCACCTGCGGCTCGGTCCAGTCCAGCTCCGCCTCCGCCGCCTCGGCCAGCCGCAACAGCGCCGCCTCCACCGCCGGGTTGTACTGCTCGCGCAGCAGCGGCAGCAGCTCCAGCCGTACGCGGTTGCGCCGGGCGGACTCGGGGTCGAGGTTGGTGGCGTCCAAGCGGGGATGCAACTCAAAATGGTGGCAGTAGGCCTCCGTCTCGGCCCGCTCGGCCAGCAGCAGGGGGCGGATAAACCTCTCCCGCCGCGCCGGCATGCCGCGCAGGCCATGCAGGCCGCTCCCACGCAGCAGATTCAGCAAGACGCTCTCCACGCGGTCGCTGGCAGTATGCCCCAGGGCCACCCGGTCCCAGTCCCCAGTGGCCGCCGCCCGCTCCAGGAACTCATACCGCGCCTGCCGAGCCGCCGCCTCCAGCGACAGACCCCGCTCCGCCGCCAGCGCCGGTACGCCCGCGGTCTCGGCAATCAGGGGCAGGTCCAACTGGGCGGCCAGAGCAGCCACATGCGCCGCGTCGGCGTCGGCCTCCGCCCCGCGCAGGCCGTGGTTGAGGTGCGCCACGCCCAGCCGCAGGCCCCGCTCCTCGCGCAGCGTCCACAGCAGATGCAGCAGGGCCACGGAATCCGGCCCGCCGCTAACCGCCACCAGCACGGACCTCACGCCCGCCAGCAGCGCCCATTTGCGGTCGGCCGCCTCCAGCCGCGCGCGCAGGCCCGTTTCTTCCTCAGCCGGTGACGCGCCGCAGCGCCTCTTCATAGATCCTCCTCGTCTCGGCCACTACCTGCGGAGGCAGCACCGGGGCGGGCGGTTCCTTGTTCCAGTCCAGGGTCTCCAGATAATCACGCACATATTGCTTATCAATAGACTCCTGCCCCCGGCCCGGCTGGTACTTATCGGCGTCCCAGTAACGCGAGGAATCGGGCGTCATCATCTCGTCAATCACGATGAGTTGGCCCTCGAACAGGCCGAATTCATACTTGGTGTCGGCGATAATCAGCCGGCGGGAGGCCAGGTACTCCGCCGCGAAGTTGTACAGCGCCAGCGAGGTATCCTGCAACGCGGAGGCCATTTCCGTGCCCACGATCTCCGCCGCCTGGGCGCAGGAGATGTTCTCATCGTGCCCGCTCTCGGCCTTGGTGGAGGGGGTGAACAGCGGCTCGGGGAGCCGGTCGGACTCCACCAGCCCGGGCGGGAGCCGGTGCCCGCAGACCTCGCCGCCGGCCTGGTAGGACTTCCAGCCCGACCCGGCCAGATAGCCGCGCACCACGCACTCTATCGGCACGACTTCGGCTTTCTTGACCATCATGGTCCGCCCGGCCAGGATCTCGGCATAGGGCTGCACCACCGGCGGAAAGTCGCTGACCTCGGTGGAAAGCACATGGTTGGGAATGATCGCCGCGGTCTGGTCAAACCAGAACTTGGACAGCGCAGTAAGCACCTTGCCCTTGCCGGGAATCCCGTTAGGCATAACGCAATCAAACGCCGAGATGCGGTCGGTAACGACGATCAAAAGGCAATCGCCGTAGTCATAAATATCCCGCACCTTGCCGGTCCGGCGGCTGATAGCGCCGGGTAGGTCAGTCTCCAAAATGGTCTTCTCGGGTAGGTCGGACATGGGCTATGTCTCCCTTGACTCCGCACGGAATAGTACCGATAATGTCAGCAATCCAGGATACTGGAGGCGGAGGGCCCGAAGGGGCTCTCGCAAGAGCCAAGCCGAAAGGCTTGGCTTTCTTGTTTATAGCAGGATGCGCCCGTAGCCCTCCACCTCGCCCGTCTTCTTCTCGCGATGGTAGTGCGCCTGCATTGCCTCCACTACCGCCTCCCGCGCGGTTTTGGCTTGTGCCCACGGTCGGCCCGCTTGAAGGTGATATTGGCGCTGGGAGGCAGATCAAGGACCCGACCTTCCAGCAAGTCACTGATGGTGAGAACCTGCAACTTGGGCACGGGCGCCTGCAATTGCGGAGGCTCGTAAAAGCCGGCGGCCAGAGCTTCTTCTCGCATCTGCCTGGTTGGCTCCTGAAGGGTTATGAACGCCCCCAATTCGGCCTTCTCCCGCTCTACAACCCCCTTCAAATCGCGAACGTGAGAGGGGCTAGTATTGCCGCTCTTGACCGAAATGATCACTTGTTTGGTCCGGCCCGAGTCATCGTCAAAGAAGTTCAGTCTACCGTCGATCCCACGGTCACCGCCCTTCTTGAGTGGCCCCGCCAGCCGCGCACCTACCAAACTCAGCGCCCACGACTGGAACTGATAGCGGTCTTGTTCCGCCAACTGACGTGCTCCCTCAAGGTCCTGCGGCTCTCCGATCACTTCGTAGGCGCTCAGATCGTGCGGATAGGTGTCGTGCAAGCGCCTTCGCATCACGTTGATCGCGATGTGCGTGATGTCTATGCCGATCCAGCGCCGATGCAGACGTTCAGCGACGGTGACCGTCGTCCCACATCCGCAGAACGGATCGAGCACCAAGTCTCCCTCATCGGAACTCGCCAGCAGGATACGCTCCAACAGCGGTTCCGGTTTCTGTGTGGGAAATAGCTGCTTGATTGGTGGCACGCGGCCAATGTCCCAAACGTCATCTTGCCGTACACCCAACGATTCCGCATCCTCCACTTGCGATGGAACGCGCCGACCGCTCTCGTCGTGCCCCGAGACGATCTTTTGATTGCCAAATCGCTTCAGGGTCGATTCCGCCCGCTCCATGTACAACTCATTGAAGATGCGCTCGGGCGACTGTGAGCGCGAGTAGAAGAAGATTACATCGTGATTCCGCTGAAACTGCAGCTTCCCCGTGGGCCACTTCCGATAGTGCCAGATGATCTCGTTTCGAAAGTTGCGAGGGCCGAGGATCGCGTCTAGCAGAATCTTGATGAAGTGGCTCGCGGTAGGGTCGCAATGCAGGTAAATGCTTCCGGTTGACTTCAGAACCCTTTCCAGCTCCAAGAGGCGAATGGCCATCATCGTCAGGTAGGCCATCATGTCGTTCTGTCCCAGGAATTGTCGGAGGGATGTCATTAACTGGGACACTCTGGTCGGAGCCGAGGTTACTAAGGTCCGGAAGGTCTCCTCGGCGCCAATATCCCAATGCCAGAAGTCCCCGAAAGCCGCGATCTGAGCCGCAGAATCGGACCCGTCCTTCTCCTTATACAAAAGGTTGTAGTTGGCTTGGCTGTTAAAAGGCGGGTCCAGATAAATGAGATCCACGGTCTCGTCAGAGACGTAGTTGCGTAGTATGTCCAAGTTGTCGCCAAAGTACAGCTGGTTGACCCAGGGCGAATTCATGTCAGTCTCCTGTCCGCCGGCGAATCGGCGTTGCTCCCACTCTACCCCAACCCCAACCGCGCCACAATCTCCTTAACGTCCGCCTTGGCCGTCTCCAACTCCGGCGCCAGAGCTACCGCTCTATCCGGGTCCTTCAGGCCGTGGCCGGTTAAGGTGCAGACTACGGTGGCCGGGGCGTCGCCGAAATAGCCCGCCGCGGCTAGCTTCTTTACCCCTGCCAGGCTGGCGGCGCTGGCCGGCTCGCAGAAGATGCCCTCTTGGGCCGACAGCTCCTGATAGGCGGCCAGAATCTCGTCGTCGGTGACCGCCTCGATGACTCCGTTCGACTCCGTTACCGCGTTCATGGCGTCGGTCCAGCGGGCCGGATTGCCGATGCGGATGGCCGTGGCGCAGGTCTCCGGATGCGCGACCGGGCTGCCCTGCACCAGCGGCGCGGCGCCGGCGGCCTGGAAGCCCAACATGCGCGGCCGGCGCTCGATGATCCCGCGCTGGTGGTAGTCCGAATAGCCCCACCAGTAGGCGGTGATGTTGCCCGCGTTGCCCACCGGCAGCGCGTGGTAGGTCGGCGCCTGCCCCAGGACATCGCAAATCTCGAAAGCGGCGGTCTTCTGGCCATCCATGCGGTAGGGGTTGAGCGAGTTGACCAGAATCACCGGGTAGTTGTCGCAGACCTCGCGGACCAGCCGCAGGCAGTCGTCGAAGTTGCCGTCCACCTGGAGGGTGCGCGCGCCGTAGGCGAGGGCCTGAGCGAGCTTACCCAGCGCCACGTAGCCGGCGGGAATCAGCACGATGGAGAGCATCCCCGCCCGCGCGCTGTAGGCGGCGGCGGCGGCGGAGGTGTTGCCGGTGGAGGCGCACATGGTGGCCTTGGCCCCGGCCTCCGCGGCCTTGGAGATGGCCATGGTCATGCCCCGGTCCTTGAAAGAGCCGGTGGGATTGAGCCCCTCGTACTTGAAGTAAATCTGCAGATTGCCCGGCAGCTTCGGCCCGATATGAACGGAGGGAATCAGCGGCGTGTCACCCTCCAAGAGCGTAATCCGCGGCGTCGCGTCCGTCACGGGCAGGAAGTCCTTGTAGTATTCGATCAGGCCGGGCCAGGGTTGTCGGGAAGCGGCAGACATATCTAATCACCAGTTCTTTGCCGGGGAGGGGCCGCACGAGCAGCAGGCAAAGCCTGCTGGGAGGCTGGCCCGCGGCTATTCAATAACGCGAATCACGCTACTAACTTCCACCACGACCTCCATGGCTGCGATGCGGGCGAGCGCCTTCTGCAGTTGGCCCTCGGGGGCGCGGTGGAGGATCCAGACGATCTCGGCGACCTCGCCGTTGGTGCTCTCCTGGATGCAGGAGCCGATGCTGATGCCCTCCTCGCCGAAGACCAGGGCCATGCGCCCCAGCACGCCGGGGCGGTCGGTGACCTCGGTGCGGACGTACAGTGAGGACTCAATCTCGTCGGCGGGCACCAGATTGGCGCGGCCCTCGCAGCGGCAGGGGACGCGGCCGGCGGCGCCGGCGAGCAGGTTGCGGGCGCAGTCCACGACATCGCCCGCCACGGCGGCGCCGGTGGGCAGGGAGCCCGCCCCGCGCCCGTAGAGCATGACCTCGCCACACTCCGGCCCCTTGACGAAGATCGCGTTGAACACGCCGTTGACCGCGGCCAGCGGGTGCGTCGCGGGGATCATGGTGGGATGCACACGGGCCTCCAGGCGCTCGCCGCGGCGGCGGCCGATGGCCAGCAGCTTGACGACCTTGCCCACGCGTCGGGCGTAGGCCAGGTCCACCGGGGAGATCTTGGTGATGCCCTCGCGCATAATCTCGCTCACGCTGACCCGACCGCCGAAGCCGACCGCGGAGAGGATGGCCAGCTTGTTCGCCGCGTCAATGCCCTCCACGTCGGCGGTGGGGTCGGCCTCGGCGTAGCCCAGCGCCTGAGCCTGGGCGAGGACCTCGGCGAAGTCGGCCTGCTCCTCGGCCATGCGGGTGAGGATGTAGTTAGTGGTGCCGTTGACGATGCCGATGATCTCGTCCACGCGGGAGGCCGCCAGGCTCTCCTTGAGGGAGCGGATGATGGGGATGACGCCGCCCACCGCGCCCTCGAACTGCACGTCCACCCCGCGCGCGGCCGCCTCGTCAAGAATCTCCTCGCCGCGCGTGGCCATGAGTTCCTTGTTGGAGGTAACGACGCTCTTGCCGGCGGCCAGGGCGGCCATGACCAGGTCAAAGGAGGGCCGCAGTCCGCCGATGGTCTCGACGACAATGTCCACCTCCGGGCTGGTGACCAGCGCCTGGGAGTCGGTGGTGCGCAGGGCCTCGGGGATCTCTACCTCACGGGGGCGGGTCCAGTCCAGGTCGGAGAGGAAAGTGACGCGCACGGGGGCGCCGACGACGCGCTGGATTTGCTCGGCGTTGTCGCGGAGGACCTGATAGGTGCCACAGCCCACGACACCCGCGCCCAGGATACCTACTCGGATCTCATCAGCCATGGTGGGTGCCACCTTCTGGTCCAGCGGACGGAGGGCCAAGCGAGGCGCCAGCGCCCACTGGTAGGATCGGGGAAGTCGGGCCGGGGAGGGAGCGGCCGGGCCCTAGCGCCCCGCGTGCTCGATAATCATCAGCTTCTGGTCGGCCTCGACGCGCTCCTCGTTGCCCACCAGGAACTTCACAACCGTACCGGCAATCGGCGCCGGGATTTCATTGAACAGCTTCATGGCCTCAATCATGCCGAGGGTGTCGCCATACTCCACCCGGTCACCCTCCTGGACGAAGGGGGGACTCTCCGGCGCGGAGGCGCGGTAGAACACGCCCGCCATGGGCGAGAGCACGGGGAGTTGGTTCTCGCTCAGGGGAGCCTCCGCCGCCGGCGGGGGGCAGGCAGGCGCGACCGGAGCGGCCGCGGCGAGCACCGGAGCCGCCATCGGCCCGGCAACCGCGGCGCTTACCAGCAGCTCGGAGCCGCCCTGGTGGACCTCAATCTCGGCGAGGTCTTCCCTCTCGAGCAGGTCCAGCAGCCAGCGAAGATCGTCGTCATTCAGGCCCGGCATGGAACCACCTCAAACTCGCCCAGCGGCATTGGTGACGCCTGTGCAAAAGCGACGGGCCACAGGCCCGCCGCTCCGGGGTCAACTCAGCACACAATCGCGCGAGGTTCCGCCCGTGCGCCGTGAGCGCACCGGGTAAGAGAATTGGTAGCGGCGGAGGGCGTCGAACCCCCGACAACGCGGGTATGAACCGCGCGCTCTGACCACCTGAGCTACGCCGCCACCCTTACCAACGGATTAGCGCCAGAATTATGCCTCTAAGGCATAGCTCGGGACGCTGACCTAGCGACGGCCGCCGCGCTTCTTCTTACCGCTGCGCTTGCCTTCGCGCCGATCACGGGACTCTCGCTCGAGAGCGCCCACCAGATTGTCTTCATACTCGCGCAGGGACTTGGTGTCGAACCCGCTGAGTTTGGCGTAGTCTATTTTGAATTTGCTCATAAGTGTTTGTCTCCCGACAGGAGGCAAAGATACAGGTTTTGAGCCTGATTGTCAAGAGGCGGGCCCGCCTCGGGCACCCCTCCCGGAGCGGGAGGGACTTTGGGGGCAGGAAGACGCCGCCGGGTCTTAGGGGAGGACCCTCCGAATAGCCCCTCCCATAATGGGAGGGGTGCCCGAGGTCCCCGAGGGCTGGGTGAGCCGGTTTGTTCGCGGCCTGCCGAGGGACCCCTCTCCGGAATCTGCCCTCCGTCGCCACCTCCACCCTAACACCCCCTCCCTTTAGGGAGGGGGCAGGGGGGTAGGGCCGTTGCCGTTCCTTGACGCACCTCCCACGCGGTTATACAATTGCCTTATTCCATTCGCGTCGTCCGCCGCTCGCTTTCCCTGAGAATAGAGGTCCTGGTGTAGTGCTGCGTCCTGCCTGGCTGGAAATCAACCTCTCCGCCCTTGCCGACAACATCCACAATCTCAAGTCGGTGCTGAGCCCCCACCAACAGATTATCGCCGTCATCAAGGCTAACGCTTACGGACACGGCGCCTATCCGGTGGCGCGCGTCGCTCTGGAGGCAGGGGCCAGCCGCCTCGCCGTGGCCATCGTCGAGGAGGCTCTGGAGCTGCGCGAGCAGGGCATCGCCGCCCCCATCATGCTGCTGGGCGCCACGCCCCGCGAAGCGGCGCCGGTGCTGGTTGAGCAGCAGATCGAGGCGCCGCTGACCGACGTGGAGGGCGCTCTGGCCCTCGCCGCTGCCGGGCGCAAGCTCGGCAAGCCGGCGCTGGCGCACCTCAAGATAGACTCCGGCATGCACCGGCTGGGGGTGCGGGCCGAGGAGGTGACCTCCTTCTGCGAGCAGCTTCGCGGTCTCGCCGGGCTGGAGATCATAGGCGTGTTCACCCACTTCTCCAGCTCCCAGATCGACCCGGAATTCACCCTGCGCCAGCTCAATATCTTCAAGCAGGCGGTCACGGAGGCGGAGACCGTGCTCGGCCACCGCATCCCCCTCCGCCACGTCTGCAATAGCGGGGCCACGGTACGCTATCCGGAGGCCTGGCTGGACGCCGTGCGCCCCGGCGCGTTGCTCTACGGCATCCCCCGCGACCGCGGCGGGATGTACATGCCGGAGATGCGCCCCGTCCTCGCGCTCAAGGCCCGGCTCTCCGTGGTCAAGCCCCTCTACGCGGGCGAGAGCGTGGGCTACGACCGGACCTGGCAGGCGCCGCGCGACACCCGCGTCGGCCTGCTGCCGGTGGGCTATGCCGACGGCTGGGACCGGCTGCTCTCCAACCGCGCCGCCGTGCTCGTCCACGGGCAGCGCTGCCCCATTGTGGGCCGCATCTGCATGGACACCACCATTGTGGACCTGACGCCCGCCCCCGACGCCGCCGTGGATGACGTGGCGGTGCTGATCGGCACCCAGGGCCAGGAGCAAGTCGAGGTCCACGAGATCGCCGCCCTCTGCGATACGGTGGTCCAGGAGGTTGTTTCGCGATTCTCGGCGCGCCTGCCGCGCGTCTACTATGCGGAGCCGGGCGATGAGCGAGTGCAGCGCGCCCTGGCTGACCAAAGGAGCCTGCTCTCCGATGCGCCCCTCCGTGACCGTGCAAATTCCGGCCAGCACGGCTAATCTAGGCCCCGGCTTTGACTGCCTGGGCCTGGCGCTGAGCCTCTACAACACCGTAACCCTGGCCCCGGCGGATGCGACGGAAGTCGCGGTCACCGGCGAGGGGGCCGGTCGCCTGCCCGCGGACGAGAGCAATCTGGTCCTGCGGGCCGCGGCGGCGCTGGCCGCGCGCGCCGGGGTCTCCGTCCCCGGCTGGCGACTCCACCAGCACAACGACATCCCCCTGTGCCGCGGCCTGGGCAGCTCCAGCGCCGCGATTGTCGGGGGAATAGTGGCGGCCGACCGCCTGCTGGAACTCGATACCCCCGCCGCCGAGCTACTGGACCTCGCCGCCGAGCTGGAGGGCCATCCCGATAACGTGGCCCCGGCTCTCTACGGGGGCCTGACCGTCTGCGCCGCGGAGGAGGGCCGCGTCCTGTGCGTGGCCGGGCCCGCGCCGGCGGACCTGCACATCGCGGCGGTGATCCCGGACTTCGAGGTCAGCACCGAGGAGGCCCGCGGCGTCCTGCCGACGCAGTATTCGCGGGAGGACACCGTCTACAATCTCAGCCACGCCTGCCTGACCCTGGCCGCTCTGCAGCAGGGGCGCTACGACCTGCTGGGGCGGGCGATGCGCGACCGCGTCCACCAGCCGCACCGGGTCGGGCTGGTGCCGGGCATGGCCGAGGTCATCGAGCGCGCGCTCCTGCTCGGCGCGCAGGCCGCGGCGCTGAGCGGCTCCGGGCCGACCGTCGCCTGCTTCGCCGACCGCGAGGTCCCCGGCCTGGCCGAGGCAGTCACCGCCGGTTTCGCCCGCCAGGGCCTGCTGACGCGGGTCCTGTGGCTACGTCCCTCGGCCGGAGCGCTGGAGCTGTAGCCGCCCCGTCCCGATCCTTTCGCTTTTCATCCCAGTGCCGGAGGTTCTTTGCCCATGTCTGCACCCACCTGTGACCAGATCGCCTCAGCCGTGGCCGCCCGTTCCGACGAGGGGCAGCGCTGGCTGACTAAGATGATCGAGTTCCCCAGCGTCCAGGGCAACGAGAAGGCCTGCATGCGCTACATCCGCGAGGTGCTCTCCTACCTCCGGTTCCCCTCCGAGGTGCGCGAGATTCCCGATAGCCTCATGCAGGACCCGGAGTATAGCCACGCCGAGACCGAGTGCTCCTACGCGGGGCGCTCCAATCTGGTCAGCCGGATCGAGGGGACGGGCGGCGGCCGCTCGGTCATCATCCAGAGCCACGCCGACGTCATCCCCCCCGGCGACTGGGCGGAGGCTTTCACGCCGCGCCTCGACGGCGACTTCATCTACGGTCGGGGCGCCAGCGACGCCAAAGGGCAGATCGTCACCGCACTCCTGGCGCTCAGTGCGCTCAAGGACCTGGGGGTGCGCTTGGCCGGCGACGTGCAGTTGCAGGTAGTCATCGAGGAGGAGGTCGGGGGCAACGGGGCGCTGGCCCTGATCCGCCAGGGCTGCAAGGCTGATGGCGTGATCGTGATGGAGGCCAGCGGCGGGAATGTCTACCCGGCCAACCGCGGCGCGCTGTGGTTTCGCCTGAAGACCTTCGGCGTCGGCGCGCACATGGGCCGCCGCCACGAGGCGGTCAACGCTATCGAGAAGATGATGGAAGCAATCCGCCGGCTGCTGGTGCTGGAGCAGGAACTGATCGCCTCCAGCCGCAACTACCCGCTCTTTGAGCGCTACGAGGCGCCCGTGCAGCTCTGCCTGGGGATGATCAACGGCGGCGCCTGGCCCTCGATGGTGCCCGACGAGTGCACCCTGGAGGGCGGCGTTGGCTTCCTGCCCAACACCAACATGACCCGCGTCAAGGAGCAGTTGGTCGCGGCGATTGAGAGCAGCGACGACGAGTGGCTCAAGTCCCACTACGAGCTGACCTACCCGAAACTCCACAACGACGCGTACGAGATTGACCCCACCCATCCCCTGGTAACCAGCCTCCACCAGGCGGCCCTGGACTGCGGCCACGCGTCGGAGGTCTTCGGCTGGAACGTGTCCTGCGACGCCCGGCTCTACGCCAAAGTCGCCGGGTTGCCTACCGTGGTCTTTGGCCCCTCCGACATCCGCGAGGCCCACTCCAGCAGCGAGAAGATCGCCTGGAGCGAGGTCCTGGCGGCGGCGGAGACGCTGGCCCAGGGCCTCATCCGCTGGTGCGGCGTCGCCTAGCGCGGTCCTTCACAAGGAATCCGCGAGGTCGCCGGCGAAAAAGTGAATAGCAGCTAGCTTCGCGCCTGGCTCAAGGACGGTCCCGATGGATCATCGTGTCCAGGAGTTCGTCGCCGACACCGTGCGCAACGTCGTAGGGCTGGACGTCGCCCTGTTTTTCCAGGCTAATCCGGCCGCCTTCGACACGCCCGCGGGCCTCGCCCTGCGCCTGCACCGCCGCGTGGAGGAGATCCAGCCGGCGCTCGACCGCCTGACCGCGTCCCAGGTGCTGGAGGTCTTCAGCCGCGGCGACGGCCGCTACCACTGTTACTGTCTGCGCCGGGACCGCGAGGCCTGGAACCTGCTGTGCCTGGTCAGCCACGAGTACCTGGACGTGCCCGACAGCCGCAAGGAAATCGTGCGGATGCTCGTCCGCCAGCAGGCCGCCGACCGCAGCGGCGGGACGCCCCCCGAGAACTGAGCGCCCCCCGGCTCCGCTCCCATTCAGACAGACTCCCCGGCGGATTGTGCGCCGGGGAGTCTGGGGTTTCGCGAGTAAGGCCGGCCGTTAGTCCTGCGGGAAGCAGGTGATGACCGTCTCCGGATCCCCGTCATTAGGCCCGTTGCGGAAGTGGATCTCGTATCGCACCGGAACCTTCGTCTCGCCCAGGAAGACGCGAGGCGTGGCGATGGCGCCCCGGTAGGTGCCATCCGCGTTGGGCAGATGACGGATGCCCGGCACATTGCGGAGCACCTCACCGGTGTCATTGTTCTTGACGATGGTGTAGATGACTTGCTCGACGCCCGGCGTCGTCTTGATGCTGATCTCGGTGCGCGTGCCGACCTTGTCCTGGTCGCGCGGAGCGAGGACCTCCGGCGCGCCCCTCGGGGTGGCCGTGCCGCCAGCCGGTCCGCCGGCCTCCGCCAGCGTGATGATCACCGTCTGGGTGGCTCCCTCCCAGTTCACCTGCGCACCATAGGCCTCCGCCGGGAAGCGCACCGGGACGTAGGTGTGATCGTTGATGAGCTGCGGCGGCACCGCCAGGGTGACCGGCCGGCCGCTCACGTACGCCGTGGGGTTATCCAGAGTCATCTTCACCTCGACGCCCCGCCGGGTGGCGGTGGCAGTGCGGGTGGGGGTATCCCAAGTTACGTCGGCCTGCAGGGCCTCAAAGACCGCCCGCAGCGGCAGCAGGACGCTCCCGCCCCGCTCCACCGCCGGCGGGTCAGCGGGCAGAGTCTGCCCATTGACGACCACCGTAATCGCCGCGGAAGCCGCGACCGCATACGCCGCCAGCAGCAGAGAACCAGCTACAGTCAAAACGAGTTTTCTCACGGTGAATTCCTCCTGGCCGACGCCTGGGGGGCCGGCCGCGATTTTCCCGAGCCGTTCGCCCGGGTCTGCGTACTAGCGGAACAGACGCCCGTCTCCGTCGCGGAGTTCGCGGGGCTTGCGTCTGTGTTCCCCGGCGTCAATTGACCGGCCTCCCAGCCCGGAGTAAAATGGCTGAGCCCTTATCTCGCAGCGCTCGCCGCTGCCCCTCCGTTCGGGAGTGATACCGTATGACAGTTTTCGAGCAAGTCGCGGCCTTCGGCGCCCGCGCTAAGGCCGCCTGCCCCGCGCTGGCCACCTCCAGCGAGGAGCAGCGCGACGGAGCCTTGGCCCAGGCAGCCGCGCTCCTGCGCGCCCGCGTGCCGCAGATTATCGCGGCCAACGAGCTGGACATGGCCGCCGGCCGCGAGAAGTGCCTCTCCGCGGCGATGCTCGACCGGCTCCTGCTCACCCCGGAACGCATCGAGAAGATCGCGACCGCCGTGGAGGAGATCATCGCCCTGGACGACCCGCTGGGCCTGCTCCTGGAGGAGCGGACGCGCCCCAACGGCCTGCTGATCCAGAAGGTTTCCGTGCCTCTGGGCGTCATCGGCATTATCTTTGAGTCGCGCCCCAACGTAACGGTGGACGCCGCGACCCTCTGTCTGAAAGCCGGCAACGCCACGCTCCTACGCGGCGGCTCGGAGGCGATTCACTCCAACCTAGCGCTGGCCGCCGTCCTGCAGGACGCCCTGGAGGCCGCAGGGCTACCCCGCAGCGGCGTGGAGATGCTGGACTTCACCGACCGCGAGGCGGTCGCCGCGATGGCCGGACTGGACCAGTACCTCAGCCTCATCATCCCCCGCGGCGGGCACGCTCTGATCCGCGCCGTCGTGGAAAACGCCACCGTGCCGGTCATCAAGCACGATCGCGGCATGACCCAGATCTACGTGGACGCCACCTGTGACCTGCCGCAGACGGTCGCCCTGGTCCACAACTCCAAGGTGCAGCGCCCCGGCGTCTGCAACGCGGTCGAGAACCTCTTCCTCCACCAGGACAACCTCGCGGCGCTGCAGGCGATTGGCGCCGACCTGCAAGCCGCTGGCGTGGAGATTCGCGGCTGCCCCCGCACCTGCGCCGCGCTCGCGGGCTGCGTACCCGCGACCGACGAGGATTTTGACACGGAGTACCTGGACCTAATTCTCGCGGTGAAGGTCGTGGACAGCCTGGAGGAAGCGCTGACCGAGATCGCGGCGCACAGCTCTGGGCTGACCGAGGCCATCTACACCAACAATGCGGCGAACGCCGAGCGCTTCCTGCGCGCGGTAGATTCGGCCTGCGTCTACCACAACGCCTCCACGCGTTTCACCGACGGCGGCGAGTTCGGCCTGGGCGCCGAGATCGGCATCTCCACCGACAAAATGCACGCGCGCGGCCCTATGGGCGTGCGCGAGCTTACCAGCTACAAGTACCTGGTCCGCGGCGAGGGGCAGGTTAGAGCGTGATGTAGGGCGGGGGCTACGTCCCCCGCCGTCGGCGCGGCACGTAGGCCGCGCCCTACAACGCGAGGATTATCATGGAACGTAAAGCAGCTCTTAGTCAGGTGCGGCGGCTGGTCGTCAAGATCGGCACGCGGATGCTCGCCAAGCGCGATGAGCCGGTCAATCTCGCCTTTCTGGAGAATCTGGCCGGCCAACTGGCGCGACTGCGCGAGCGCGACATCCAAACGGTGCTGGTGGTCTCCGGGGCCGTGACCCTGGGCCGCCGCGCCCTGGGCCTGCAGGGGCGCACGGAGCAGGTCAGCCTGCGCCAGGCCGCCGCCGCCGTGGGCCAGCCCCAGATGATGCACCTGTACATGGAGGCCCTGGCCGCGCAGAGCCAGCAGGCCGCGCAGATTCTGCTCACCGCCGACGACATGGCCGACCGCTCCCGCTACCTGCGCATCCGCAACACCCTGGAGGCCCTGTTGGAGGAGGGCGTCGTCCCCATCCTCAACGAGAACGACAGCGTCTCGGTGGAAGGCGTGACCTTCGGCGAGAACGATCGGCTGGCCGCCATCGTCGCCGCCAAACTCCACGCTGACGCGCTGATCTTCCTCTCCGACCAGGCCGGGCTGCTCACCGCCGACCCGCGCGAGCATCCGGACGCCGAGCTGATCAGCCTGGTGCACCTCGGCGATGAGGTCAGCCAGTACGGCGCGGGCGCCGGAGGCGAAGAGTCCACCGGCGGCATGACCAAGAAGCTGGCCGCGGCGCAGATGGCGATTGACTGCGGCATCCCCGTGGTCATGGCCGACGGCAGCGAGGACCAGGTATTGCTGCGCATACTGGGCGGGGAGCCGCTGGGGACTTTCTTCCTGCCCGGCGAGCGCGTCGGGGGGCGCAAGCTGTGGATCGCCACCGCCCGCGAGCCGGCGGGCCGCCTGGTGGTGGATGAGGGCGCCAGCCGCGCGCTGACCAGCCCGGACGGCGCCAGCCTGCTGCCTATCGGGGTCGTCGAGGTGGAGGGCGACTTTGAGATCGGTGACGTCGTGGAGGTGCTGAACCCGCTTCGCCACGCGCTGGCCCGGGGCCTGACCAACTATTCCGCCGACGAACTACGCCGGATCAAGCGGCTGCACAGCCGCGAGGCCCCGCGCCTGCTGGGGCGACCCGCCGCGGCCGAGGTCATCCACCGCGACAATATGGTAGTCAGCCCGGATTCCCACTAGCCGGCGACGGACCCGGAGAAACCAAAAGAGGCTGCATCCCCGAGGGGAGCAGCCTCTTTTCGTTGCTACTGTTGCCACGGCCCCTCGCGAAGACGGAGCCGTTAGCCACACCCGTTAACCCTTAGTTAGGCAGGGGGCGGGGGCGGCGGCGGCGGCGGGGCGCCAGCGCCACCAGCCGGGGCCATCGGAGCCTTGGGGGCAGCCGGGGCGCCCGGAGCGGCCGGGGCCATCGGAGCGCCCGGAGCCTTGGGGCCAGCGGCGGGGCCAGCGCCCGGGGCTACCGGCGGCGGCGGCGGCGGCGGGGTCATAGACGGACCGCCGGCGGGACCACCTTCGGGGCCAGCCTTCTTGGGGCAGCCGGCGACGACGGCGACCATCGCGACCAGAGCCACGAGGAGCAGAACGACGATAAGCGTGCGTGCCATGTGTTTTACCTCCCTTTCCTGCACAAACTGCGGGATTGTCTCCCGACGAACAACTCGGGTATTATAGCACAGCCAGCGCCGAAGTCAAAGACGCGGCGTGTAATCGCTACAGAAGATTAGAAAGTGGGTGGGGATTGCTGATGCCATCGACGAAGCTAACCAGTTCCTGCTGGGTGATGGGCATGGGGTGAAGGAGGGCGGCATCGTGGCGCGCCTTCTCAATCTCGCTCATCTCGTCCTCCTCATCCTTGCTGCGCACATCCGCCTGCGCGAAGACCTCACTGGCCACTTCGTTGAAGCCGGCGGTCTGCAGTACCCGCCCGATCCACCAGAGCACCTCCGCATCGCGCGAGCCGCCGGTTAGCGCGCCCTCAAAGGCCGTGACCGCCGCCAGGCAGAGCGACTGCAGAGCGGCCTGATCGGAACCCGCCACAAGCTCCCCCGCCATATCCCGGCCCACGTAGTTGCTGCGCGCCAGGAGAAATCGAGCGTGGCCGAGGGCGAAGTACAGCAGGGGGTCGGACGCGCCCAGATCCAGGGCCCGCTCCAGACAGGACACGACTTGCGAATGGCGCTCCAAGTGGTATGAACACTCCGCCATGATAAGCTGGCGGGCGATCTCGGCGTTGCGCTCGGTGCGGGCCCCGCGCGCCCGCGCCCGCTCAATCAGTAGTTCCAGGCCGATATTGCGCTTTTCCGTCGCCACTTCCGGCTGTCCGTGCCCCTCGTCGGCCCGCTCCAACTGGCGGTAATAGCGCGTCTCCACCTCCAGCAGGCGCAGGGTAAGGTCGGCGGCCGCAGCATCCTCGGCCTCCACCGACCACTCCACGATCAAGCCATACAGTTCCCGGGTGAATTCCGGAACCGCTGGCATCGTGGACAGCCGGTAAAGCTGCTCCCACATGATCTCGTCGCGACCATTCTCTTCACGCATACCAGGGATTCCCGTAAACCGACAGCGCTACAGATTTGTTCTCCGTCGCCCGTGCAACTCCTGCTGAAACGAGGAATTTTCCCCGGCCCGGGGCGCCGAAAAAAACGACTGCCAGATCCCGGAGGGTCTGGCAGTCGGCTGAGCGGTCAGGTTTCGGCCGCGACTAGGCGAGAGTGACAGTGGCGCCGGTCTCGTCGAGCTTGGCCTTGAGGGCCTCGGCCTCTTCCTTGGTGATGTCCTCGGCGATGACGGCGTTCGGGGCGGCTTCCACCAGCTCCTTGGCCTCCTTGAGGCCGAGGTTGGTGATCTCACGAACGACCTTGATGACCTGGATCTTGTTGGGACCTACGTCGGTCACCTTGACGGTGAAGGAATCCTTCTCCTCCTCCGCGGGGGCGGCGGCGCCCGGCGCCATCATCATGCCCATGGCCATGGGGGCCGCAGCCTCCACGCCCCAGGCCTCCTTGAGCGCGTCCTTGAGTTCCACGAGTTGCAGCACGGTCAACTGATTAATCTCGGCAATCAGTTCGTCAACAGTCATGAGAGTTCTCCTCCTGAGTAATTGTCTAGCTAAGATTTACGGCGCCGACGGCGCCCCGGCTTAAGCGGCTTCTTCGCCGCCTTGCTTCTTCTCGATCGCCGCATCCATCACGTACACCAGCTCGGATATCGCGGCGTTGAAGATCCCGACCAGGCCACTGAGCGGCGAGCTGATCACGCCCAGGGTCTCGGCGAGAATCATCTCGCGCGGCGGCAGCGTAGCGACCTTGGCCGCCTGCGCCGCGTTGAGCACGCTCCCATCCACGTAGCCGGCCTTGATGACCAGTCCGGGATGATCGGCGCCAAACTTGGACAGCACCTGCGCGGGACCGACCGGATCGGCCTCGCAAAAGGCGATCAGGGTCGGCCCTTTGAGATCGGCGTCAAACTGCGTGGCCAAATCCTCGCCCAGCGCGAGCTTGATGAGCCGGTTCTTGACCACCTGCAGGTTGCCACCGGCTTGCAGGACCTGACCGCGGAGGTCATTCATATCCGCGACGCTCAGACCCGTGAAGCTGACCAGATAGAACGCCGCCGCCTCCTTCGCGTGGACCCCGACCTGGGCTACCAGTTGTTCCTTCTGAGGGGTAGGCATATATTCACCTCCTTGAGGGGTGGGACGGGCGTCTCGCCTGTCCCCTGTTTTTTCGCACAAAACAAAACGAGAGCCACCGAATAATCGGGGCTCTCGTCGTGGAGAATCGCTATCGCGATTCTCCCAGAAAGCATGTTCCCGACCTCGGCAGGCGGACCGCAGTCCTTTAGGCGCTTGCGCGCACCGGCTGTCTCTGATCGTTCGCTTCGTTAGTTGTAAAGGACTCCGCTTACGCCGCTTTGGCGCGTACGTCGTCCAGGTCGAGCTTGACGCCGGGGCCCATGGTGCAGGAGGTCGCCACGCTCAGGATGTAGCGCCCCGAGACGGTAGAGGGCCGCGCCACGGTGATAGCGTGCAGCAGAGCGGTCGCGTTCTCGAGCAGTTGCTCGGGAGTGAAGGACACCCGGCCCACCGGAACGTGAATGACGCCGCCACGGTCTACGCGGTACTCGATCCGGCCGGCCTTGATCGCTTTGACGGCGGTCGCGGGATCCGGCAGAACGTTACCGCCCTTCTTGGAGGGCATGCGGGGCCCGAGGGTCTTGCCCAGGGGACCGACAAGCTTCATCATCTGGGGCTGGGCGACCAGGATGTCAAACTCCATCCAGCCACCTTGGATGGCCTCGACGAGGTCCTCCGCGCCCACCCGGTCGGCGCCGGCCTCGCGGGCCGCGATTGCGGCCTCGCCCTCGGCAAAGACCGCGACGCGGGGTACGCGCCCGGTGCCGTGCGGCAGTACGATGGTGCCGCGGACATTCTCTTCGCCCTTGGTGGGGTTAACGTTCAGCTTGACGTGCAACTCGACGGCCTCGTCAAACTTGGCCGAGGCGGTGGCCTGGGCTAGGGCCAGGGCCTCCACCACGGGGTAGCGGGCCGATTTGTCGATCTTGGCCACTACTGCTTGGTAGCGCTTGCTGTGCTTAGACATGTTCGAACCTCGTTCTACCCGACGATTTTGATGCCCATGCTGCGCGCCGTACCCTCGATGATCTTGGTCGCCGCGTCCACGTCCCGGGCGTTGAGATCCTCGAGCTTGCGCTGGGCTATCTCCCGCACTTGTTCCTTGCTCAGCTCCGCCACCTTGTTGGTGTGCGGGACGGCTGAGCCCTTGGCCAGACCGGCAGCGCGCTTAAGTAAGCTGGCGGCCGGCGGCGTTTTGCAGATGAAGGTGAAGCTGCGGTCGGCATACACCGTCATCTCGATGGGGATAATATCCCCCACCTGACTGGCTGTGCGCTCATTGAAGGTCTTGCAGAACTCCATGATGTTGACGCCGTGCTGGCCCAGGGCGGGTCCTACCGGCGGAGCCGGATTGGCTTTGCCGGCCGGCACGTGCAACTTGATCATTCCGATAACTTTCTTGGCCACGGTCTTGCTCCTCTTACCGCACTCCGGGTGCGGACCCTAAATCTTCTCGATCTGTGTGAAGTCCACCTCAACCGGGGTTTCCCGACCGAAGATGGAGATAAGCACCTTCACCGTCTCGCGCTCGATGTTGACCTCGGTGATCTTGCCACTGAACTCGGCGAAGGGCCCCTCGGTGATACGCACCGCGTCGCCCGCCGTCCACACGGCCTTGGGCTTCTGGCCCTCTTCCCCAACGCGACGCAGCATCGCGTCGATCTCCGCCGGGGACAGCGGCACCGGAGCCTCGCGCGGCCCATCTTTGGTGCCGTCCAGGCTCTCTTCGTGCCGGGTGGTCAGGAAATGCGTGACCCCGGCGGTCTCCTGGATGAGATGGCGCATATCATTGCCCATCTCCATCTCCACGAGCACATACCCGGGATAGAGCTTGCGCTTGATCTCACGGCGCTTGCCCCCGGTGGAGCGGATTTCCGTCTCCGTGGGGATGAGGATGCGCCCGAGCAAATGGTGCAGCTCGCGCGCTTCCACGCTCTTCTCAATCGCCGTCTTGACCTTATTTTCTTTACCCGTCAGGGTATGTACGACAAACCACTCCATAGTTTATTCACCAGGCCCGTCGGGGCGGACGACGACTCAATACAGACCGATAGCGCGGGTCACAGCCGTCATGATGAAGTCGATGCTCCCCATGTAGATGGCCACGGCCACCACGGCGATCACCACGACCACCGTGAAAGCGTAGGTCTCCTCCTTGGAGGGCCATACGACCCGCTGCAACTCATATTTTACGCCCTGCAGAAACTGGTAGAGACTAACAAAGGGCCGACTTACGCGAGCTCCGAAGCCGGGCTGCGCCGTTTTAGCTAGGGCCATGCGATCTCTTCCTATCTTTCGTTGCGCTCCCGGCGGAGGCAGCGCGAGTGGCAGGGGCGGCCGGACTTGAACCGACAACCTGCGGTTTTGGAGACCGCTGCTCTGCCAATTGAGCTACGCCCCTACTCTGCCAGTCCGCTACTTGCGCAGACGCGCCTCTTCGTGTTTGGTATGCTTGCGGCACACCGGGCAGTACTTGCTCAGGATCAGCTTTTCCGTCACGTTGGTCCGATTCTTGGACGTGACGTAGTTCTGACCATTGCACTCCGGACATTTGAGCATGAACTTGGTCTGTGGCATATTTTTCCAGCCCCTTTCTGGGCTGCCGTTACTCTCAGCGGGGCGCCGCGCAGGCGGTGCCCAAGACTTGGCCCTACTACTCGATGATGCTGGTGACCACGCCGGCGCCGACGGTGTGGCCGCCTTCGCGAATCGCGAAGCGCAGGCCGTCCTCCATCGCTACCGGCTGGATCAGCTCCACCGTCATGTTCGTATTGTCGCCCGGCATGACC
>DASXVN010000018.1:0-26222 GCA_036504235.1 Armatimonadota bacterium
CTTGTACCCCGCCGGACTAACGTTTGCCTAGCGACGGCGGGGTACGAGCCCCCGCCCTACAAACGGCACCCCCTCCGCCGTATGCCGTCCCCCGCGCCACGCGATACCCCTCCGCGTACTCCACGCCGCACTGCAAGCCACGGGTGCGGGCGGCCTGGCGGACCCAGTCCAGCAGGTCAATCCCGTCGTGGTGCCGGAGCCAGTCCACCTGGGTGGCGTGGCAGGCCAGGGCGCGCAGCTTGGTCTCGAGCGGGGCGCCGGTGAGGTTTACGTATATATCGGGGACAAAGCCGGTGCCTGCCTCCGTGTCCATGTAGAGGAGCGGGAGGGGGGGAGGCGCCAGGCCGCAGCAGTCGCGCACCAGGGTGGAAATGGCGCGGTGGTCGGGGTGGTAGTCGTCGGGGACGTGGGTGACCACCAGGTCGGGCCGCGCCCAGGCCAAGACCTCGCGCATTTTGGCGCGGGTGCGCGGGTCGACGAAGAGCCCGCCGTCCGGCTCGCCCAGGGGAAACAGCTCTGCGCCCAGCACCACCGCCGCCTGCCGAGCTTCCTCCGCCCGCAGCGGGGCGAGCTGCTCGGGCAATATCTCCTGATGTCCCTGCGCGCCGTCCGTGCCGACTGCTACGAAGATCTGATCGCCGCGCGCTTTCCACACGGCCAGCGCCCCCGCGCAGTACGCCTCTACATCATCGGGATGCGCGCCGACGGCCAGGACCCGCATGGACCGCCTACGCCCACTCTTTCGCCAACTGCTGGCAGGTCGTATACCGGGTGCCGCGCTCGTTGAGGCCGTCGAGCAGCAGACCGAATTGCTCCAGCGCGTAGGGGCCGCAGTTCTCGATCAGGAAGCGGTCAGGGACGACCGTGCCCTCGCCGACGAACAGGCTCTCGGCCATGGGCAGGAACTCCCAGGGGTGGAAGTAGAAGCACAGCACCGGGGGCAGGTTGCGTTCCCGGACGTAGCCGATGAAGTTGTCCACGTGCCCCAGCAGCGCCGCCGCGTTCTGGGTGCGGAAGAGCGGCCACTGGTCGCGGTCCCGGCCGAAGGGGTCGGTGCTGGCAATGGTCATGTCGGCGAAGTTCGGGATTTCCAGCAGCTTCAGGTCGCCCTCCTGGGTCCAGTCGTTGGCGTCCGGGTGATAGGGAACCAGGCGCTCCTGGTAGTGGTAGAGCGGGTAGCTGGCATCGGTCGCGTAGCCCAGGGCCTCCAGGGCGCGCACCACGTGGGTGCCGCCAAAGAGCCGCGGGCAGCGGAAGGAGACGGGCCGGAAGCCGACGGCCTCCTGCACCCAGTCGGTCGCCACCGCCAGCCGGTGCTCCACTTCCTCCGGCAGCAGCGGCGTGACCCCGGGGATGGGGAAGATGGGCTCGCCCACCGTCTCGTGGTACAGCGAGTGGCAGCCGACCTCGTGCCCCGCCGCCGGAATCAGGCGGATGGACTCCGGGTTCTGCTGGGCGGCGTGACCGGTGACGAAGAAGGTCCCGGTCGCCCCGTGGGCGGCGAAGGAGTCCAGCAACAGCGGGATCCCCTCCACCACCCCGGCGTACGAGTGGTACCAACTACCCACGTCCGTCTCCACGTCAATGCCGAGGATAACCGTGATCTCGGCCATGATTCGCGCCTCCCTAGAAGTCCAGCTCCAGAACCTCGAATTTCGGACTGGCCAGCTTCTCCACGCCGGTGGCGGTGACGCGCACGCCGTTCTCCCAGCGCAGGCCGAAGGTCGGGGCGTACAGGAAAGTGTCCACCTGGAAGGTCATGTTCTCCTGCAGCGGGTAGGTGGAAATGGACTCCATCCAGGGGCGCTCGACTTCCATCATGCCCAGGCCGTGGCAGGGGCCGTAGAGGAGATTCTCGCCGCAGCCGGCGGCCTTGACGAATTCCTCGAACTTGAACACTACCTCGTTGGCGATGACGCCGGCCTTCATCCACTCCATGGTCTTGTAGTGGGCCTCCAGGCCGACCTCGGTGAGGCGGCGCATGTCCTCGGTCATCGGGCCCAGGCATAGGGGCAAGCCGAGGCTGGAGGAATAGCCGGACACGCGGGCGCCGATGTTGAGCTGCACGTAGTCGCCCCGCTCCAGCACGCGGTGGCTGGGGCGGCCGATGGCGTGGGTGCTGGCGATCCCGGAGAGGACGTAGACCGGGTGGCCCTCATACTCCGCGCCGTTCTCGTAGAGGGCGCGCTGGGCGAGGCCGACGACCTGCAGTTCCGTCATGCCCGGGCGAATCTCGGCGAGCACCGCCTGCAGGGCCACCTCGCTGATGCGGAAGGCCTCCCGCAGGCAGGCCAGCTCGGCCTCGCTCTTGATGATGCGCAGGTCCACGACCACATCGTCGGCCTTGACGATATTCTCGGCGGGCACGTCACGCAGCAGCGCCTGATAGACGGTCACCGGCATCAGCGAGGCGCCGCACAGGCCCAGGCGGTTGGGGGTGACGCCCATTTCCTTGAGGATGGAGCCGAAGGTGTCCAACTCCACGCCGGGATACTCGGGGTCGGCGGACTCGCGGTACTCGAGGATGCGGCGGATCATGGGCAGCTTGCTGCGGTCGCGGGCGAAGGTCATGCTCTCCGGCCCGATGATCAGGGCGGCCTCGCCCTCGGCGGGAATCAGCACGCCGGCGGTCTCAAAAATCGGCCAGTAGTTGGACAGGTAGCGCACGTTGGCGAAATCGGCCTCGTGCGAATGTACCAGCAGGGCGTCCAGGTTCTGCTCGCGCAGGGTCTGCTGTACGCGGCTAATACGAGCCGCAAACTCATCGTTCGGAATGGCAATGGCCATCTTGGTTCCTCCCTTGATTGCCCCCGCTTAGCGAGGGTAGATGCCTCGGATCAGGTCTAGATTAGGCAACTGCTCGCGAATATCCTCGTAGGGCTGGGCGCTCAGCGGCTCCGCGTACGGCTGGGGCGGCACCAGACCGGTGCCGGCCGCCAGCCAGGCGGGGATGGTCACCTCGGCCATCTCTCGCAGGCGGGTGATCTCCTGCCGGATGTTCTCCGGCGTGAACTGGTACCCAAAGCACTCGGAATGCCAGCCCAACCGGCAGTCGGCCTCCACGAAGGGTAGGCAGGCCTCGCGGTTGGCGAGTTCCTCGCGAATATACCCCTGCAGGCGGGCCAGAATCGCCCGGCGCTCGGCCTCGTCGGTGCTGCGCAGCAGGAACTCGCGCTCCACGTAGAAGCGCAGGGTGTTGCGGAAGGTCGCCATCTGGTAGTAGATGCAGCGGGCCAGGCCATACTCCTGATGCTGCGCCAGACCCGGCGCGGGCAGGGCGGCAATCGCCTGCTCCAGGGCCTCTACGCCGAGCGCCCAGTGGACCAGAATCTGCTCCAGCGCCGCGTCCAGCCAGACCACCTGGCCGTCGAGAATCTGGTGCAGGAGGTTGTCGCCGGGCGGCTGGTCGGCGAGGTAGTTGGGCGGAAAGCGCCGGTGAATCGGCTCCAGGAACCAGGGCAGGCCCGGTCCGGCCACCTGCGGCCCGTCGTAAAGCATGGGGATATGGAAGGGGTAGAAATCCCAGGCGCGGGCGAACTCGTCCCAGGCCTGGCGCACGCCGGGCACCGCTTCCGGCCCGAAATACTGCTGCGCCAGTCCGTTAAGTGCCTCCTCGCGATCCGGCGGGACGGACATGTTGGCGGGGTCGCCGAAGTACTGTCGGCCGGCCAGATCGGTGATCATGCCCGGATAGTTGCCCATAATCCAGCAGCCCAGCATCCCCCGCACGCCGTGCGCGCGCAGGGCCGCGAACTTGTCGTAGACGATCCCCGGCATCGGCGTCCAGGGTACATCGGCCAACTCATGCGTGGCGAGGAACTGCAGCTTTACGTACACCGGCCGGTTGCTCTGTTTGGCGACCTCCTGGCAGCGGCGGAAGCGGCGCGAGGGCCCGATCAGCGAGAGCGCATACTCGTCCATCCACAGCGTCTTGCCCAGGACAACTTTCTCGTCACCGCGCTCAAAATCGCACTGCAGAATGACGTCGGCGGGCAGGCCGGCGACAATCCGGTCGGTGGTCTCCTCGCCCCAGAGCATGGACCAGGACCAGTCCCAGGCGATGACTTTCGCCTGCGGGGCCGCTCCGTGGATGCCCTCGGCAATCGCTTGCACCGTCTCGATGACTGCCGCTTCCGGAGTGCGCTCGGCGCAGCGCAGGCACTCCACGGTGGCGCGGAAGCAGTCCTCATTCTCCACGCCGCAGCCCTGGCCGACGTGCGAGAAGCAGTGGGTCTGATGCTCGGAGGCGGTGATCAGGAACGCGCCGCCTAGCCCCGGCACCTCGGAAAACAGTCGGTTGCTGCTCTCCGTTAGCCAATCCAGCACCCGCTGCTCGCTGGTGCACATGCTGAAGGTGTTCGGGAAGCCCTCCATCGGCGCGGAGGCGGGAGCGCCTTGCACCTCGGGATGCGCGGCCCAGAAGGGGTCCTCCTGGGGCAGCCCGCGCGGTTCATTGAGGTAGAGGTAGACGCGGATGCCGTAGTCGGCGGCCTGCGCCACGGTCCGGCGCAGCTTGGCCAGCATCTGCGCGGATTGGGCGCCAAACTCGGGGAAGTGCGTGGAGGGCACAATATCGCGCAGGACCACGTGAATCCACACCCCGTTGACTCGGTGGTGAGCCAGGCGCGCCAGGTACTCCGGCGGGTAGTAGTCCACGTCGTCGAGCAGTTCGTTGACATAGAAGGGGGAGAAGAAGGAGCGCAGGATGCGCGCCTCGAGGAACGGAGCGCGGTTGACGGTGCCCGGCTCCAGCCAGGGGCCGCCGGCCTCGGCCAGGCGCTCTTCGAGGTCGTACAGCGCGTACTGCAGGCCGGTTTCATTGCCGGCGCGCAGGGCGATTCCCTCGGCGGCGACGGTGATCGCGTAGGCCTCCGGGGCAAACTCGTGCGGGGCCAGGACCATCTCCAACTCCGGCAGCCAGGGAGTCTCGCCGGCGCCCACGGCCACCGGCACGCCCATCGCCACGGCCATGAACCGGCGGAAGTCCTCCACGGCGGTGCGGAGCTGTTGGCCGGCGCGGGGGGGCAGGACCACCGGCCACTCGCCGGTCAGGGTAACCGCGCCCGCCGGGGCCACCGCGTCGGCCCGCCGCAGGCTGCGGTCGTGCAGCGGCGAGGCCAGGTGCTCGCGGAAGGCCTCGCGGGGCTCGGAGTAGCCGTCCGGATAGCCACTAACGCCGGCGAATTGGGGCATGGGGGGGATCGCCCTTTCCGGGTACCGGAATGATGCGGGCGGCCACGAGGTGACCGCCCTGGTTTCACTACTGCGGAAGCCGACGGTGCGGCTTGTCTAGAGGTCGATGTAGATCGGGAAGGCGGCGCACAGCTCCTCGACCTCGCCGCGGACCTGGTCGAGCATCGCCGGGTTGGACTTGCCCTCGCGGATGACCTTCGCGATCCAGTGGCCGACCAGGACCATCTCCGGCTCCTTCATGCCGCGGGTGGTCAGGCCGGGGGTGCCGGGGCGGATACCACTGGTGACCGCCGGCGGCGTGGGGTCGTTGGGGATGAGGTTCTTATTGACGACCATCCCCGCGACCTCCATCATGTCCGCCGCCTCGGCCCCGGTCACGCCGGTGCCGCGCAGGTCCACCAGCATCAGGTGGTTGTCGGTGCCGCCGGTGACCAGGGTGAAGCCCTCGTCCAGCAGGGTCTTGGCCAGGGTGTGCGCGTTGCGCACGATCTGCCGCTGGTACTCGCGGAAGCCGAACTCGCCGGCCTCCTTGAAGGCGACGGCCTTGCCGGCGATGATGTGCATGAGCGGCCCGGCCTGCACGCCGGGGAAGACCGCCCGGTCAATCTTGTCCGCCCACTTGGCCGAGCAGAGCATCAGCGCGCCGCGGGGGCCGCGCAGGGTCTTGTGGGTGGTGGAGGTCACCACGTCGCAGAAGGGCACCGGATTGGGGTGCACCTCGGCGGCGACCAGACCGCAGATGTGAGCGATATCGGCCATCAGTAGGGCGCCCACCTCATCGGCGATCTCCTTGAAGATGCGGAAATCAATGATGCGCGGGTAGGCGCTGGCGCCGGAGATGAGCAGCTTGGGGCGGACTTCCAGGGCCATCTGCCGGATCTGCTCGTAGTTGAGCTGGTCGGTGTCCGGGTCCAGGCCGTAGAAGTGCGACTCGTACATCTGCCCGGAGAAGTTGACGGAGGCCCCGTGGGTGAGGTGCCCCCCCTGGGCCACGGACATGGCCATGATCTTGTCGCCGGGCTTGAGCAGGGCGTAATAGGCGGCCATGTTCGCCTGCGAGCCGGTGTGGAGCTGCACGTTGGCGTGGTCGCACTTGAACAGCGCCTTGGCGCGGTCGATGGCGAGCTGTTCCAGCTCGTCGTAGAACTCGCAGCCGTTGTAGTAGCGCTTGCCGGGATAACCCTCAGCGTACTTATTGGTGAAAATCGAGCCGCAAGCCCGCATAACCGCGCGGCTGGCGTAATTCTCGGAGGGGATCAGCATAAGCGTCTTCTCTTGTCGCTGGGTTTCCTTGGCAAGGATCGCGGCGATTTGAGGATCAGCATGCGCGAGAGTGCGATTAACCATTTAAGTCAGACCTTTCTGTGCTTGAACGACAAAGACGACGTAGGTATGTTCTTCGGGAAGGAGGTGAAGACCTTCCGGCGCGGCGGCCGGGCCTCACCCCCTGCCCCCTCTCCTGGCAGGAGAGGGGGAACGGCCTAGGAAGGAAAAGGCTACGGCATCTAGTTTATTCTGGCTGCTCAGTGGCAAGGCGCGTTTGGCAGGCCTCGCGGTGCCTGCCTCAGCTTGGCAGATTCCCTGCCCATTCTCGGACTAGCAGCCTGATCCCGTCCAGGTTGCTCTCGTCGTATTCCTTGTACAGCTTCTGCAGAACGTCAGTCGGCGGCGAACTCAGGTCCTTGCTCTTCAGCACCAGAGAGTCTCTTCCCAGAAGGTGCATGTGCCCAAGTTCGTAGGCGACATTGGGGTTGACTTCCTGATTGGGTTCTGGCGCATCGAAGAGAGCTACGCCATGCTTGCAGCAAAGCAAACATGCGATGGGATTGTAAAGGTCGTCGGTGATATTCTCCTTGTCGGCCAATACAGGGTAGAGGCTGCTCTCGCGTATGCCATTCTCTATCATTGCTCGATGGCCTAGGTTGGAGTTGCGGTACTTTGCCATAACAAATATGTTTTCGTGGTAAGGATGTGCGGTGAGAAAATCATCCAGCATGCGCCGATGTCCGGTCAGGGCCTTGGGGAGAGTGAGGCCGCGCGGCAGAACGTCGCGAAGCGGTCCGTCGCCCGTGCTTTCGTCCTCCCCGATGGTTGCTTTCGTTACGATTCCCACGGCGCGGTGGAGCTCTTGGAGCCTATCGGTGACCTCAACCATCTTGATCTGCGCCGCCTCAGATGGCCCCAGCATATGCCAGCCGGTGGGCATGGCCGTCTTGGAGTCGATAAAGTCCAAACGGGCTCTCGGAATCTGTGGGAAGAAGCGACGGATGGCGGGGAGAAGCTCATTGTACTCAGTGACATATACGTCGAACGCCAAGCAATTTCCTTGAGCCAGATGCCTTGTCGAGTCTCCAGATAGCTGGGCAAGCCGGTCGACCACGAGAGTCCTGCTGACTTGTTCATTCAACTCATCCATGGTCTCGGGAGCCTCCTGCTGTGCCGTCGTGTGCGGACTTGTTCACCTAGTGCCAGAAATGCCTCATCCCGCTAAACACCATCGCGATCCCCGCCTCATCCGCGGCGGCGATTACTTCGGCGTCGGCTTTGGAGCCTCCCGGCTGCAGGATGGCTACCGCGCCCGTCGCCGCCGCGGCGTCCAGGCCGTCTCTGGCCGGGAACATCGCGTCGCTGGCCAGGCAGGCGCCCGAGGCGCGCTTGCCGGCTTTGCGGGCGGCGATTACGCAGGAGTCAAAGCGGCTCATCTGGCCCGCGCCGCAGCCGACCAGGCGCGTGCCCTGCACCAGCACGATCGCGTTGCTCTTCACGTGCTTGGCGAGGCGGTCAGCGAAGAGCAGCGAGGCGATCTGCTCGGGCGTCGGCTGCTTTTTGGTGACCACTTTCAGGTCCGCCGCGGTCGCGAAAGCCAGGTCCGGGGTCTGGACGACCAGGCCGCCGGGGATCTTCTTGAGGTCCAGGTCGCGCTTGCGGCCTTCCGGGCAGAAGTCCTCCAGGAGCATCACCCGCAGGTTCTTGCGGCGCTTGAGCAGCTCCAGGGCCTCCGGCTCGTAGCCGGGGGCGATGATCGCCTCGACGAAGGCGCTGATGATGTTGGAGTCGGCGTCCCCGGATTCCTCGCGGTAGCGGGGGGCGATGGTCTCCTGCAGGTAGGCGTTGTTGCCGATGATCTCGGCGGTGGCCTTGTCCACGACACGGTTGAGGCCGATGACGCCGCCGAACGCGGAGATGGGATCAACGGCCCAGGCGGTCTCGAAAGCCTCGCGCAGCGTGGCCGCGGTGGCCGCGCCGCAGGGGGTGAGGTGCTTGACGATGATCGCGGTCGGCTCCTCAAAGTCGCGGGCCGCCTCCAGCGCCGCGGTCAGGTCCAGGTAGTTGTTGAAGGACAGCTCCCGCTCGCCCCACAGCTTCTCCGCGTGGGCCAGACCCGGCTCCGGCGCGTTGATCTGGGCATAGAGCGCGGCGGCCTGGTGCGGGTTCTCACCATAGCGCAGGTCCTCGCCCTGCTTGGCGTACCACGGGGCGAAGTATTGTGGGAAGCGCGTCGGTTCGGCAGCGAAGGCCGGGGAGAGGTAGCTGGTGATGGCCGCGTCATACTGGCCGGTGTGGGCGAAGACCTCCAGCGCGAGCTGGCGGCGGGTTTCCGCGGAGACCTCGCCGTCGCTGGCGCGCATCTCCTCGAGAATCCGATCATACCAGGAGGGGTTGCAGACCACGGCGACGCTGGCGAAATTCTTGGCCGCCGAGCGCAGCATGGTAGGCCCGCCGATGTCGATATTCTCCACCGCGTCTTCCAGGGTGACGTCGGGCTTAGCGACGGTCTGCTGGAAGGGGTAGAGGTTGACCACGACGAGGTCAATCATCTCAATGCCGTGCGCGGCCGCCTGGGCCATATGCTCCTCGTTGTCGCGGCGGGCGAGCAGGCCCCCGTGGACCTTGGGGTGCAGGGTCTTGACCCGTCCCTCCATCATCTCGGGGAAGCCGGTGTAGTCCTCCACCGCGGTGACCTCGATACCGGCCTCCTCCAGCGAGCGTTTGGTGCCGCCGGTGGAGAGGATCTTCACGTCCATGGCGCGGAGGCCGCGGGCGAAATCAACCAGGCCGGTCTTGTCGGAAACGCTGAGCAAAGCGAGCTTAATCTTAGGCATGTTGGTGAACCCTCCGGTGGGCAGGAAAGCAACAGAGTGGGGGTGCGACAAAGCGTGAGCGCCGAGGCAATTATAGCCCGGCCGGAGGGGGCTGTCAAAAGCCCGAGGCGGGCACGGGAGGTGCGCCGCCTCGGGCGGGGATCGTCGGGGGAGGGGAGTCGCGGAAGCCTACCGGCTGGCCAGGAAGGCGTTCACTTCGCCGGCGCCCGTATACGTCGCTACGTCGATATGAGTGGCCGTGGACTGCATGTCTGCGACCACCTGATCCGGCGTGTAACCCGGGTGCCGGGCGAGGACTAGCGCGGCCACTCCCGCCACGTGCGGGGAGGCCATGGAGGTGCCGCTCATGCGGCCATAGTAGCCGGTGAGAATCGTGGAGCGGATGGCCACGCCCGGGGCGGACAGCTCGACCTTGCCGAAGTTGCTGAAGGAGACTCGGTTGCCGTACATGTCGGTGGCCGCCACCGAGACTACCTCGGGATACGCCGCCGGGTAGAGGGTAGGCCCATCGTTGTTGCCGGCGGCGGCGATCAGCACGACACCTGCCTGATAGGCCGCGGTCACGGCGTCATGGAAGGATTGGAGATCGGCGGACAGCCCCAGGGACATGTTGACGATCTGCATGTTGTTGGCGACCGCCCAGTTGAGCCCCTCGATGATGTCCGAGGTGTAGCCGGAGCCGCTGCTATCCAGGACCTTAACCGCATACAGATTGGCGCCGGGGGCCACGCCGATCACGCCGATGCTGTTATCGCAGGCGGCGATGATGCCGGCCACGTGCGTGCCGTGACCGTTGTCATCGGCGTAGCTCGCGCCCGGGGTGATGGTGTTGTAGCCGCCGTAGATATTGGCCTGCAAGTCGGGGTGGGTGAGGTCGATGCCGGTGTCCAGGGTGCAGACCCGGACGCCGGCGCCGGTGTCGGTCGGCCAGGCGCGGCGGGACAGGATGTACTTGACGCCCCAGGGGATAGCCTGAGCGGGCTGGACCTGCTGCACCGCTTGCGGGCTCACCAGTCCAAGGGCTTGCACCGGCAGGTCGTCTTCGACGTACGCCACCTGGAAGGGGCGGGCCTGAGCGGAGACGGTGCCGGCGGGGAACTCGGCTACGACGGCATTGATGAGAGGGAGATGCTTGAGACCGCCACAGCCCATGCCATGCACCACGGCCTCCTGCTGACCTGCATCATTTATCTCGGAGCGGAAGACGACGATTTTTCTCTGCATCGGCTGGCCTAGAGCCAGTGCGGGCAGCAGCGCCACCAAAACCAAAACGATCGCTACCCGGTAAAACGAACTACTCCACCACATACGCTGCATTCTCGTTTCTCCTTGGCATAATAAAAGACTCGCGGCTAGCGAGTCTCCCCCCCCCGCGCATGGGACGGTAAAAGATATGCTTGTGTTCCGGTACACAGAAAGATTTTATAAAGCACAGTGTCCTTATCCCTAAAACAAGCAATAAAGGGGCCAAAAATCCATTTCCTAGGGCATATGGGGAGGCGAAGTCCCGGCAGGCACTCCGGTACGGGGCAAGAAGTGGTCAATGCACGGTAAAGGCCGATAAATACGGGGTAAATACGGCTGGGGGAGGCTAGGACAACCTCAAGTGAATGACGGCCCCCGCATAGGCGGGAAGGACCAGGTGCAAAACTCCGGGGGAGAATCGCCCCTCCCCGGCCAGGACCTCGGCGGAGGCAATCTGGGGGGCCGCGATCAGGTCCACGGTCAGGAGATGGGGCGAATTGTTGATCGCTACCGCGGCTACCGAGCCGTCCGCTAGCGGATGCTCGCTCAGGTACAGGCGGGGGGTGTCATCCGGCTTGCGCAGGAGGCGCTGGGTCAGGACCGGCGCGGCCACCAGGCGGTAGAGGGGAAGATAGGGCGCCAACTCGTCGCCGCCGACGCCGCGATCCAGCGCCAGGCCGGTCTCCAAGCCCGCGAACAGGCAGTACAATCGCCCGGCCCCGTGGGCGCAGACCGTCAGCAGCGGCTCGCCGGTATCGTCCACCGCCAGGACCTCGGCCTCATGGACCTGCACGTCGTAGGCACGCTCGGTGGGCGCGAGGGGGAGAGTCATGGTTCCTAGCTCTGGGGCGCGCAGGGTCACCGGCGTCAGGCGCTGGCCCCGGCGGAGGATCTCCACGCCACTGAGCGCCGCAAAGCCGGCCACCGCGCCGTCCGCCAGACTCAGGTAGACGGTGGCCCCGGCGGCCATCCGCTCGCGCAACTCCGCCCACCGCGGCGCGGGCAGCCCCTGGTTGCCGGTCAGCGCAGGCACCAGGTACAGTTCCGCCTCCGGCAGGGAGCGGTCGCTGGGGACGAACTGCACGTCGAAACCGGCCTGCCGGGCCAGGCAGAAGCTCATCAGCGCCGCCGCCCACTGGTCCTGCTCGGGCGAGAGCACGCAGACCGCCTCCCGGCGCGGCGCGGGGAGCGCCGCCAGTTCCGGCGGCAGCGCGTCCAGCATCGCCGCGAAGTTGCGGTACTCCTCGGCGGTCGGGCGCGGCCGGCGCTCGGCGTCCAGCAGCCCCAGTTCGGCCTCCATGGCGATGGAGTCGTAGGGGTAGTCGGCCACCCGGTCAAAGTCAAAGGAGCACCACCACAGGCAGCCGCGGATCCCTTCCGCCCACAGGTTCCACAGGTTGCCGCGGAGGTGCTCGGCCGCCGTCTGCCGCCCGGCGTACATCGGCCCCAGGCAGCCGATCTCCTCGGCCAGACAAGGGCGGCGCCCCAGGTCGCTCTGCAGGCGCGCGGCGACGGTGGCGTGCAGGAGTGTGCGTTCCTCGCCCAGCGGCCAGCCCATCACGTGCGGCATCCAGTGGGGGTAAGAGTGCGCGGTGACCAGGTCAAACAGCTCGCCGAGGTCCGGCGGCGCCCAGGAACTGCCTCCGTCCAACTCGCCCCACAGGCCCGAGAGCACGGGGCGCGTCGGATCGGTCGCCCGAATAGCGTCGCCCAGGGCCTGCATCCAGCGCCAGGCCTCCTCCCGGCCGGTGACGCTGCCCAGGCAGTTGCACTCGTTGCCCAGCTCCCAGGCGAGGATCCCGGAGCGGTCGCGGAAGCGTTCCACCAGGCCCTTGACCAGCCGCACCTCCCACTGCACGCAGAGGGGATCGGTGAGCAGGTTGCGGTTAGCCAGAGCCGCCGGCACGAACAACCGCCCGCTCATCCAGCCGGTCAGCAGGGGCACAATCAGTTGCAGCCGGCGCTCCTCGGCCAGGTCCACCAAGTGCGCGAAACGCTCCAGCATGGTCTCGTCGAGGCCGGCGCGACCGGCGGGGGTGTCGGGTCGAGGTTGACCGGCCAGCCGCATCTCTATTAGCCTGCCGGCGAAGCCATAGACGGGGTCCAGGGGCTGGAAATCGGGCCACAGGGGAAAGACGCGCAGGACTCGCTGGCCGCACTCCGCCAGGGCGTCGAAGTCTCGCGCCACCACCTCGGCGTCCCAGCGGCTCCACATGAAGGCCCCGGCGTGGGAGGCCCAGTAGTTGCATCCGAGCAGGAAGTTCTCGTTCATGGCGGCGCCTCGGGAGGAAGAAGTCCGGTCTCTAGCCCAGCTCGATCATCCGCTGCACCGACTGCCGGGCGCGGACGGCGATCTCCTCGGGAATGGTGATCTCCGTCGTCAGATCGCGCAGGGAGGCCACCAGCTTGGGCAGGGTGGTCATCTTCATGTTGGGGCAGACCGCCTCGCCCAGTGGGTGGAAGGTCTTCTCCGGGTACCGGCGGCGCAGTTGGTGCAGCAGGCCGACCTCGGTGACCACGATGATCTCGGTCGCCTCGGTCTCGCCGGCCCAGCGCAGCATGCCGCTGGTGGAGAGCACCGCGTCGGCCAGCGCCAGGATATCTTCCGGACACTCGGGGTGCGCCATGACTACGGCCTGCGGATGCTCGGTCTTGAGTTGCAGGATAGACTCGGGGCGGATGCGCCAGTGGGTGGGGCAAAAACCGGGGTAGCTGATGATCTCCTTGTCCGGGACCTGCCGCGCCACCCAGGCGCCCAGGCACTGGTCGGGGATAAAGAGAATCCGCCGCTCCGGCAGCGAGCGGACCACGGCCGGGGCGTTGGCGGAGGTGCAGCAGACCTCCGACTCGGCCTTGACCGCCGCGCTGGTGTTGACGTAGGCCACCACGGGCGCGCCGGGATGCTGGGCCTTAAAGTCCCGGAGCTGCTCGGCGGTGATCATGTCGGCCATGGGGCAGCCGGCCCGCGGCTCGGGTATCAGGACCAGCTTGTCCGGCGAGAGCAGTTTGGCGGTCTCCGCCATGAAGTGGACGCCGCAAAAGACGATGACCTCGGCGTCGGTCGCCGCGGCCTGGCGGCTGAGCCCCAGGGAGTCGCCGACGAAATCGGCGGCGTCCTGCACCTCGGGAAGTTGGTAGTTGTGCGCCAGAATCACCGCGTGGCGCTGCGCTTTCAGGGTCTGTAATTCATCCAGCAGGTCGGCGTTATCGCTCATCAGTGTCACCTCAGCAGTAGCTGGGGAGGGAATTCGGCGGGGGAGGGAGGGGGACCTCCCCTGCGGCGGGGCGGTCCGTGTCGTTCGTAGGGGCGGAGCTTGCTCCGCCCGCGGCCACCGCACCCCCCCGGCTCGCCGTGGCGCTCCCTTCTGCGCCCCTGTCTCTCTTCGCGCTCGTGGCCTTTGCCATTCTCCCCCTCTCCCAAGGTCCCCCGCGGGAGAGGGGGCCGGGGGGTGAGGTTGAACTGGCGAACGGCCTCCCCCGTCCGCCCTGACGCGGGCGGAGCAAGCTCCGCCCCTACGCCGAAACGACTCCCTCCCCCGCCGTTTGCCGTTTGCCGTGCTCCCCCTCTCCCAAGCCGGAGGCGCGGGAGAGGGGGCCGGGGGGTGAGGTTGAACTGGCGTCCTGCCTCCACCCCTGCTCCTTACCGCTGCCGCCGCCCACTTTGCTACCGCGCACCCCGGTTGTATTTCCCCCGCAAACGTGGTACGCTTTTCTCAACAACATACTTGAAAGGCTGTGACGGGGAAGAGTAGTCGGCGCAGGCGCCTCAAAGCGAGCCGGGGACGGTGGAAGCCCGGTGGAACGCGCGCTGACGAAAATCACCCCCGAGCCGCCGCCCCAACCCCGCAGAATTGCGGCCAGTAGGCGCGGACGGTTACCCCACCGTTATCCGGGGAAGGCATCGGTAGGCGCTGTTTGTCCTCCCCGTGCCCGGCCGAGCGGGCGGCAATCTTGCCGCCAAACAGAGTGGTACCGCGGACCTTCTCAGGCCCGTCTCTGCAATCCAGAGACGGGTCTGTTTGCGTTTTGGGGCGGTCCCGCGCCGCGCCGGCGACGAGCCAGGACCGCACCCGACCCGTGCCAGGAGGCGAAGTCATGAAAGACGTACTAGTCTACGACACGACGTTGCGCGACGGTTGCCAGGCCGAGAATGTGACCTTTAGCGGCGAGGACAAGCTGCGGGTGGCCCGCACCCTCGACGCCCTGGGGGTGGACTTCATCGAGGGCGGCTGGCCCAACGAGACCAACCCCCGCGACCGCGAGTTCTTCGCCCGCGCCGCCGATGAGTCCTGGCAGAACGCCCGCCTGGCCGCCTTCGGCAGCACCCGCCGGGCCAACCTCGCGCCGGAGGACGACACCCAGCTCCAGCAGCTAGTCGCCTCCGGGGCGCCGGTCATCACCATCTTCGGCAAGGCCTGGACCCTGCACGCCACCGAGATCCTCCGCATCACCTTGGAGGAAAATCTGGCGCTGATCGAGGACTCCGTGGCCTGGCTCAAGGCCCAGGGGCGCACGGTGTTTTTCGACGCCGAGCATTTCTTCGATGGCTACCGCGCCGATAGCGCCTATGCGCTGGAGACGCTGCGCGCGGCCCAGCGCGGCGGCGCCGACGCCCTGATCCCCTGCGACACCAACGGGGGCAGTCTGCCCCTCCAGATCCAGGAGATCATGAGCGTGCTGGTCGCCGAGTTCACGCTGCCGCTGGGCATCCACGCCCACAACGACGCGGGGATGGCCGACGCCAACTCCCTGCTGGCCGTCACCGCCGGGGCCACCCAGGTCCAGGGCACCATCAACGGCTACGGCGAGCGCGCCGGCAACGCCAACCTGTGCACGATCCTGCCCAATCTCGAGCTAAAAATGGGCAAGACCTGCCTGCCGGAGGGCAAGCTGGCCGAGATCACCTATGTCTCGGCGTACGTCAGCGAGCTGGCCAACCTGCCCCACAACACCCGGCTGCCCTACGTGGGCCGCTCCGCTTTCGCCCACAAGGGCGGCATGCACGTCAACGCGGTGATGAAGGACCCCGTCTCCTTCGAGCACATCCCGCCCGAGACGGTCGGCAACGAGCGCCGCATCCTGGTCTCCGACCAGGCCGGCCGCAGCACCATCCTGCACAAGCTGCAGACCATGTACCCCCGCCTCAGCCGCGAGGATCCGCTGATCCAGACGGTGCTGCAGGAGGTCAAGGAGCGCGAAAACCGCGGCTACGAATACGAGGCCGCCGACGCCTCCCTGGCCCTGCTCGCCCGCAAGCTCAAGGGGGAGCTACCCGACCTCTTCCAGCTCCACGGCTTCCGGGTGATGGTGGAGAAGCACGACGAGACCGACGAGCCCTTCTCGGAAGCAACCATCCGCATCCGCGTGAACGACGCCCGCTACCACACCGCGGCGGAGGGCAACGGTCCGGTCAACGCCCTGGACAAGGCCCTCCGCAAGGCCCTGCGCCCCAAGTACCCGGAGCTGGACCATCTGGAGCTAGTGGACTACAAGGTCCGCGTACTCGAGGGCACGGTAGGCACGGCCACCCCGGTGCGCGTCCTCATCCAGACCACCGACGGCGAGGAGACCTGGGGCACGGTAGGCGTCCACGAGAACATGATCCAAGCCTCCTGGGAAGCCCTGGTAGACGCCATAATCTACGGCCTCCACAAGCACCTCCGCAAGCGCGCCGAGGTCCAGCCGGAGTAAGGGGGTCTGCCGGTGGCACCGGCGTCTCGCCGGTGTGCCGTTGCCGTCCGTAGGGGTGGACTTTGCGGTCCGCCGCAATGTCCACCCGGCCGTTGCCGTCCTGTAGGGCGGGGGCTACGTCCCCCGCCGGCCGTTGTCGTTTCCCGCCGTTGCCGTACGTAGGGGTGGATCTTTCGCGGAGTCGTACCCCGCGAAACATCCACCCGCGCCAAGGCGGAAGGGTGAGGCCGACCGCCAGTCTAACCTCACCCCCCTGCCCCCCTCTCCCGCGGGGGACCTTGGGAGAGGGGGGAACGACAAAGGCAAACGGCCTAGACGACACCGAGATGATTCCCCCTCCCTTTAGGGAGGGGGTTAGGGGGTAGGGCCGTTGCCGTCTGCCCTTCACACACCATGCCTCAAGTCATCGTGACAACCTCCCGCAAGGTCGGCACCGCGCACCACGCGGAAGCCCGGCTGTGGGCTGAGCGGCTGCAGACCGAGGTCGTCCCCCGCGCCGACCTCAGCCTCCCCGCGCTGCTCGCCTCCGCCGGGGCTACCGGCGTGCTGGTGGTGGGCGGGGACCGCGTCACCTACCACGAGCCCCGCCGCGAGCTGGTCTACTTCTTCCACCCCGGGATGGCCCGCCGCCGCCTGCGCAACTACACGGCCGGCCGCGGCGATCCCATGCTCACCGCCATGCGCCTGCAGGCCGGCGATACCGTGCTGGACTGCACCCTGGGGCGCGGCACTGACGCCACGCTGGCCGCGCACGTGGCCGGGCCGACCGGGCGCGTGGTGGGGCTGGAGAAGATGCCGGTGCTGGCCTGGATGACCATCGACGGCCTGCAGCACTACGAGATTGACGACCGCCTAACCCGAGAGGCGATGCGGCGGGTGGAGGCGCACTGCGCGGACTACGCGGAGGCCCTGCCCCGCCAGGAGACCGACAGCTTCGAGGTGGTCTACTTCGATCCGCTTTTCGACCAGCCGGTGGCGGGGGCTTCGGGGATGGTGCCGCTGCGGCAACTGGCCAGCGACGAGCCGGTCACGGTGGCGGCGCTGGAGGAGGCGCGGCGGGTGGCGCGGCGCTGCGTGGTGATTAAGCAGCGCGTGGGCACGCCGCTGTGGGCGCAGTTGCCCTTCCCCCTGACCCTGGTCTCCGGCGGGAAAAGCAACATAGAGTATGGCGTAATTGTGGCCGCGTAGGGAAATCCTACCGGTAAGATTATCTTACCTCTACCGCTATTTAACTCATAGGCGGTATGAGTTAAATAGAGAAGGCGCGGGCTACCGATGCAGCTTGGGTGGCGCCAGCCAGATCAGCACCCCACCGCGCGCGCGAAAGCCCTCCACGCGCACCAGGGCCACGGCGGCCTTCTTCATCTCCACCTGCCCCCCGGTGAGTGCCTCGAGGATCTCGCTGAAATCCGGCTCATGCCCGACCAGCACCGCGCTGTCGCCAATCCGCGCGTCCGCCAGCAGCCCCCGCAAGGCCGCCGCGTCCAGCCCGCCCCCGTCCAGCCGGTCATCAAGCTGTACCGCCCGGCCCAGGGCCTCCCCCACCGGCGCGGCGGTCTGCTGCGCCCGCACCCGAGGGCTGCAGATCACCGCCTCCACCTCCACCCCCAGGCTACGCAGCCACCCCGCCGCCCCCCGAGCCTGCTCCAACCCCTTGGCCGTAAGCTCCCGGTCCGAGTCATCCTGTCCCGGCTGCTGAGATTCCGCGTCCGCATGACGCAGGAAGTACAGGTCCATGAGGTTCGCTCCTTAGTTAAGCCGACATAATTCGCAGACGAAAAATGCGCCGAGTTAGGTATGGTGTCCCCCGAATTCACAGGCGGCCAGCGGCAATCCAATAAGCGCGACTAGGCGCCAAGCCCGATTCTTTTGTCTCCAAGCCTGGAAAGACATTCGCACCATCTTCTTCGGTACTTTAGCGACCGCGACCCTCGGGAACTCCCAACTCATCGCGTCCTGTCCTCATCGGGCGGTTTGTCCAGCCGCGCCTCCACGAAGGGGTACACCGGCCAACCAATGCCGTGCGGCCCGGCCTCGCTATCACTCGAACTCCCGTCGGCCCAGGTGGTATGGAGCCGGATCGTGGGAAGACCGTCATACTCCCCGCGCGTGTCCAGGGCGAGGTGAACGGCGTCGCCCGGCCCCAGATTACTCAACTCGTAGCTGTGCTGCCGGTACTCCAGGCGAACGCGGGGGACAGTCTCCGGCGGCTGCAGGTCGTTAATCACAGTGACGCCATAGAAGGGGTAGCCCAGGGTCACCACGGGGCGCACCCACCGAAAGTACCGCCTCAGGGGCGGGCCTATAGTCTGCACCCGGACACCGCCACGGGGACCCACGATGAACACCTTGATCAGTTGGGGTCCTCCTTGGCTGGCGTGTATTGCGTAGGTGCCCGTAAAGACGCTGGGACGGCCGGGCTTTGTCTTGTTGATCGCCCCCGGCAGGAACGCTTTCACCTGTAGCGCGCAGTCCCCCGACACGGTGAACGACTGCACCCACGTGCCGCTCGGGCGAGCGGTCGCCGTGACCACGTGGCCCTTTCCGTCCGCGGTTGTGATCGTCACCTCAACGCGAATTGCGACGTCCGAGGGCCAGGGACTTGACACAATCAGACCCGTCGCTGGCAGGGAGAAGGCTCGCTGTCCCTCCCAAAACTCCTCGCCAGGCTGGGGCCGCTGGGACCAAAACCACCAGGCACTAGCGACTACGACCGCAACGGCGGCCGCAGCAACGGCAACCCGCCGTGTCCGTGAACTCCTGAATTCCGGGGACACCATGCTTAACTCCCCGCGTTTTCTCAGTTCGGCCAGCCCCAGCCGGGATCGCGGTCGCTGGCGGGATTGGTGGTGCGGCGAGTACAGACCTTGGTGGCTACTACTACTGTGTATAGCTCCCACTGCGGGGCGAAGGCGCGGGCGAAGACTAGCTGGCTTCCGTCCGGCGACCAGGAAGGGTCCTCGTCGCCTTGACCGCTGCTGGTGATCCGGTTCTTGGCGCTGCCGTCGAGCTTCAGGGTGAAAATGCGGCTGGCGGAGCCGCCGGCGGGCAGGCCTACGCAGGCCACGGTGAGGCCGTCCGGCGAGAGAGACGGTGCGGTCAGGTCGGCGCTGTGGGGGATGATCGTCCGGGTGTGGGCCGAGACGTCGTAGACCTCCAGATGACTGGTCTGCGAGACCCGGCGCTGGTAGACGATCTTGTTGCCCGGGCCCCAGGAGGGGTGGGAGTCATTGGCGCCGGAGGTCAGCCGGTTCAGGCCCAGGCCGGTGGTGGCGATTATGTTGTAGATGCCGCTGGACGCGCCGTCGTCGCGGCTGAAGGCAATCCGCAGACCGTCGGGGGACCAGGCCGGATCGGTGTCCATGTGGCCGGAGGTCAGTTGGGTCTTGCCGGTCCCGTCGGCGTTCATCACCCAGATCGTCCAGCGAGACACCTGCCAGCGCATGAAGGCGAGCTTGGTGCGGTTCGGCGACCAGGCGGCGCCGAGTTCGTTGTTGGGGCCGGTGGTCAGGCGGACCAGGCCGGTGCCGTCGAGGTACCGGCTGTAGAGGTTCAGCGCGCCGGCGCGGTCGCTGCTGAAGACGATCTTGGGGGCGGGCACGGGGCCGGCGGGCGAGACCGGCGCGGGGCGGGAAGAGCCGCCGCCGCAGCCGGCGAGCAGGGCAGCGGTGAGCGAGAGCAATCCGAGGCAGAGCGTCACAGGGCGCATGGTGGTACCTCCGGAAGGGCCAGCGTTGGGAAGTGCCAGGCTATAAGGGGATAGTTCGCTGGGGAGGGGCGAGGACCTGCTGGAGTCGCCCCACCCGGGGACAGGCGGGGCGACTCGCGGAACACCGACTAGCACCAGGCAACCGGCCGGACTGGTCTGGGGGTCAGTGGCACTCGCCGGCGGGTTTCTGGCGGAAGCACCAGAGGCACACCGACATCAGCACCAGCAGGACCGCCGAGGCCGCATAGCGGCTGAGCGCTAGCCCGCCGGAACTGAGGGGCTTGTCGAGGAAATCGCCCACCACCGCGCCCAGCGGCCGGGTGAGGATGAAGGCCGCCCAGAAGAGCGCGGTGACGGATATCTTCGTCCGGTAGTAGGCGGCGGCCACGAGCAAGAGCAGAACCGTGAAGATAACGGCGCCACCACGATAGCCCAGCCCGGCGCTGCCGGCGGTCCAATCGCCGAGGGCGGTGCCCAGGGTCTGGGAGAACATGATCGTTACCCAGTAAAACATCTCGGCTTTGGGAGTGCAGACGCTGCGCACCGATATGGACCCGAGCGACCGGTGCCACACCGCGAGCGATCCCAGCAGCAGAGCCAGCAGGATAAGGGTGCCGCCCGCGTAGCCGATGCCGAGGGAGCGATCGGCGAAGTCGGCCAGGGTCGTGCCGACCGTCGTCGTGGCGATGATGGTGACCCAGTAGACGACCGGATGGAACTTCTTCGCGAAGATCTGAGCGGTGACCGCCAAGATGAACACGCCGGCAAAGATGGCCGTCGCCGTCAGATACCCCAGTTTCATCGACATCGAGAGGGAGTCACCGCCAGTTTCACCTAGCGTGGTGGCCAGAATCTTCACGACCCAGAAGGCCAGGGTGACCTCGGGGACCTTGCTCAGAGCCTGGGTAAATACGGTGTTTGTACCGCGATTCTCTGCTTCTGTCTCAACTGCGCCGGCAACCGCCAAATTCTTGAATGCCAAAACGCCATCTCCTAACCTGTGGATGTGGTCGCCACGCGGACTCGCGGGCGATCAGTTGACCAAGTGGATTCCAGAGTGGTCCGCCAGATTGGCAGGCGGGGTACGGCTCACACCCGCGACACGACAAGACAAGGTCAGCTTACGCTGACCTTGCCTAGGGGGATAGACGTCGGGGGGCGAAGGGTGAATCCCGGTTTATTGGCCGAGCGGGAATTTCGGGGGGTAATTCCGGGGAGCGGAAGTGAGGGCCGGAGACTACAAAATACCCCGGAGTTAGGTATGGTGTCCCCGGAACCATCCACGGAACCCAAGTATGGTGTCCTCTGAATTGCACTGAATTGCAGCTTCGTTAGGAGCACGCCAGTCGCGACAAAGGTGATTGTGCTATGGGTGAAGAATATAAATTCCGTCGGTTTGGCTGCATGCCTGGACCGCCATTCAACATATGCAGGTGCAGTTCAGTGGTGTTAGTCGCCAAGCGCAACAGCACATATTCATTCCCTCCTAGTTGCAGTGCCATCCGCAACGGGAAGAAGAGGCAGAGCATGAGCGCGCCCCTGAGCAGATATGTCTTGGACATGAACACCCCGGCGGAAATCCGTCAGCGCAACATCGACAATCACTACCATATGGAGAAGATTGCCGAAAGCAGTGAGCAGATGGTTCAACTCCAAGCGGAATCGCTGGCTGAGCAGGCCAGGATAGGAGCGGAACTCCACTCAGACCTGCAAGGCATCGCGTACGGGCAGGAAGCGATTTGCGATGAGCTCGCTGGATTGACGGCAGAAACCCAAGGGCTCCGCGATCAGGTCAGCGAGGTGCAGGGGTCGCTGCACTCATTGCACTCCATGCTTGATCATCACTTGACGACCTTGTCACAACAGCTATTGGCCCAGCAAATGGTACTCCAAGACATCGCTGGGATGCTCCAGAATCCACGGGAGACGGCAGTGCTGGAGTTGCGCCGCCGGGCAGAACTCGATCTGCAGAACGGCAGAACGTCGCTGGGGACCAGGCGCGACGAATGGTATGATGATGCCCTCGCCATTTTCCAGCAGATCGTGGAGGACCCCGTAGGGCGGCACGACTACGTGGCCTGGTTCGAAGTGGGGTGGCTGCTCTGGAAGCACCATCGCGCTGTGCCTCAGGCGGAGGAGGCCTTCTCGCGATCCGTTCGCCTAAGCGTGCCCGAACCGAATGCCTACACAGTGGAGGGCATTCGCCATTTCGCGTACATGCGCTACCTCCAAGGGAATCATGAAGGCGCTTGGGAGGCCATAGAGGAGGGTGTTGGTCTGAGCCGTGACCACCTGACGCTATACGACGCCGCCCGTTACGCAGCGATCAGCCGGCGCGAGCGTCAGGCTGTTCAACTGCTTGAGGAAGCGGTTTGGCTCCAACCTCTCAGCATCATCAGCGTAACAGCCGAGCCAGATTTCAAGGAGCTATGACGATGGGACAAGCTCTCACAGAACTAACCGGGAAGCTCGTAGTTGACGCACGCGAAAAGGCCAAGGAATCACTGGAGATTCTGATGGCGTTAACCGACGAAGCGGCTCGGGCCCGCGCGGAGTTCGAGGTCGCCGGTGCGGATATGTGGGTGCTCATTCCGCTGGAAAGCACATCAGCATCGGAGGCGAGGCAGTACGCGCTCGCGACCGAACCGGACGTTGAGAATATGGACTTCCTGTCGGCCGTGAGCGTCAGGGACCGGTGCTGGACACTCAATTCCTCGGTCGCGAGCGAGGTGAACACGGCGCTGGAGACCGCTTATAATTGGTATCATGATGTTAACAGCGAATTTGGAGATATGGAAGCAAATGCGCATCGCCAAGCCGAAGAAGCGATCGCGCAAGCGCGACTGACCCTGGAACAAGAGACCAGAAACGCCGAAGGGAAGTACACCACAGGGACGATCACCGGAAGCGACCTCGGGGCTTCAGCGGGTCTTGGGTGCGGCATAGGCATCGTGATGATCATCATTGGAATGGCTGTCAAAGCAGTTGGCAAGAGTGACCTCTTCATGGGGCTGGGTCTTGGGCTGTGGCTGATTCTACCTGCTCTGGTGCTGATTTGGCGAAGAATGTCGTCGGCAATGGCCCTATCAGCTCGCCGCTCGACAATAGCACAAGCCCAGGACAGGCACGATACCACCGTCACGGTTGCTCTCGCCCAGGAGAAACGCAGCCTGGGGAGCATCAAGACCAAGAAAGAACACGCATTGGGCGTGTGGAAGACGATGCTGGGAGTCGGGGATCGCATGGACGCCATCAAGGCTCGGCCAGGATTCGGGGAGGCCGCCGCCCCCGGATAGCGAACGGAATTCCGAGGACACCGTACTTAACTCCCGGTGTTTTTCAGCCCGGCAGCGCGGCCAGTTCCTCCAGCAACCTTCGCCGCGCCTTATCGTAGTCCTCGTGGGACTGGCTGTATAGGTCTGCCGGGGGCTGGCCCGTGGCGTAGAGGTCTCGCCAGTCGGGGAGGCGCAGGAGCTGGGTGCGGATTTCCGTTAGGATCGCCTCGGCTTGCGGGTGGCGGTCTTGGAGCTGGCGGGCTAGCTCGTAGTCCTGGATACCCCGCTGCAGGGCCTTGTAGCGCAGGGTCAGCAGGGGGCGGCCGTTGTTGCCGGGGAGGACGAAGTGGGTGTCCCCCGTCTTCCAGCGCCACCAGGCCTGCTCGCGGGGGCGCTCCGGCCAGGCGGTGAAGTCCCAGCGCAGGAAGCCGTGCACGCCGCTCCACAGCACCAGCCACATCAGCAGGCGGCTCTCCACCAGCGGGGAGGCCAGCCAGTTGTTCGGGTAATCCGGCGCGCAGCAGACGTAGTAGCTGAGCCGGCCGCGGCCGCTCTCCAGCCGCCGGCGCACTACCTCGTACTCCTCCACCAAGCAGTTGAGCAGGGGAACGAAGTCCTCCACCCGGTCGGCGAACTCGACCAGGAAAGCCGCGTGGTTGAAGGCGCTCTTGAGGCGCAGGCCGGGGGCGATCTCGCCCAGCCAGTCCAGCACCGCGGCGTAGCGCTCGGGGTCGGCAGGCTCGTCGGCGGTGACGCGGACGCGCTCCAGCCAGCCGCGCGCGGCGAAGTGCGCCTCCAGCGACTGCACGTAGGCGGTCAGGTCCGCGCAGGTGTCCATATAGCGGTAGGAGCCGGTCGTCTCGTCGCGGTAACGCACCCGCAGGGCCTCGGGGCAATCGGCGGCGACCCCGCCGAAGCCGTACTCCTCGAAGCGCCAGATGTTGCACAGGCCCAGGACCTCGATCTCCCCGTCAATCCCGTGGGCGAAGCACAGCTCGATATAGCGGTCCAGGACGGAGAAGTCGTAGCGCCACGCCCCGGCGGCGTCGCGAGCGACCGAGACGAGGCTGTATTCGTAGTAGTTGGAGGGGTAGTTGGTCACCTGGCAGCAGCCCTGGCCGGACCAGGGAATCTCGGAGACCACGCAGGTGATGGCCTTCTGGCCGAGCGCGGCGAGGGCGGCGGTGTAAGGCTCCAGCACCGCGAAATGCTCGTCACTCCACAGCTTGACCTCGTGCTTGCGGGCGAGGTTGGAGAGATGCTGCCAGAGGTCGAGCCAGAGGCGGTACGCGCGCGGCTCGGGGAGGGTCACGGCCTTGATCTCCACTGAGAACTCGAGCGCGCCGACCAGCTCCTCGGCGGAGAAGAGCCGGTGCTCCCAGACCTCCACCCGCCCGCGCCGGAGGCCGGGGGCCGCGTCTGCGGGAATGGCGATCTCCACCCAGACCGGCTGGACAAATCCAGCGGCGACCTCCGCGGCCTCGTCGGCCAGCAGGGTATCCGCCCGCCACAACCGGTCATCGTCCTCGACGAGACCGATCAGGTTCATCTCCGACTGGAGGGCGGGGCCGTCGTCGGTCCAGCGCACCGCCAGCCGCAGGCCGGGGATATCGCCCTGCCAGGAGAAGGCAGGGTTGTCGGTCACGGCGAGGGTGAAGGCCTCCGCGGCTTGCAGCATCACCTGGAAACTGGCGCGGTCGCGGCGGCCACAGACCAAGTCCAGGGAGGTGTGGGCGAGGGCCTCCGCCGCGCGCTCCCGGGGATAGGCGCCCCAGACGTGCTTGAAATCCTCGTCGGCGAGGGCTAGCTTGAGGTTGGTCATGGGTTTTCCTCCCTGCGTGATTCTGTCGGGCGAGCCCGACCCGGCGGTGGGCGCCAGCCGCACCACCATGTCCGCCGGTAGCCTTGTTCCGCGAGTGCCTCCGCTACCGAGCGTCCTGTCTTTTTCTCGGCCCAGGGCCGGATTATCAGGGTCCATACGGCCCAGTATACCAGCGAGGCCACGACCAGTAGCTCCATCCACCCGGCAAACCACATGACCGCGCCCGCCTGGTTGACGTCCACCGGCGGCTCGACCCGCGCAAAACTGGAAATCATCCCCAGGTATGGAACGGCTATGAGCACCAGCGCCCAGATCATTTGGGCGAGACAGAAACTAAGCGCCCGTCTGGCGCAGGCGGGGGCGACACCCTTTGCCAAAATGGAGCTATCCGTTGACCACATGATCCTGGTGGCTGCGCGCCTGCCAAAAGGATAACTGGGGACCCATTCGCCCAGGGGATTCCGTGGCGCGGGGTGGAATCGCTCCATAACCCACGGATACCAGGGGAGAGCAGCGCCCTCCACCCATCTCGGGAGAACCCACAGACAGGCCCACAGGGCAAACGCTGGGAGCATCCTCAAGAGCAGCGATATCAGCATCTGCCAATTTTCCGAAGGCAGTGCCGCGAACAGGTCTCGCATAGTGAGCAATATAGCCAGGCTCGCGCTCACACCCATCATACGCGTATAGCAGGCGACAAGTCGTTCCATCAGCATCGCCCAGCGAAGCGTCCAATCGCCCTGATTTGAAGAAGAGATGCACAATTCCGGGAGTTCCGTCGGCTCCATACCTATCTCCTCCCATTTCCTCGGGCCGGGTCGGGCGAGACGCCTGACCTACCGTCCGCCCAACGCGCCTTCACTTGAGCCGCCAGTCGGTAACGGCGAGGGTGAAGGGCTCCGCGCCCCAGACGTGCTTGAAATCTTCGTCGGCGAGGGCTAGCTTGAGGTTGGTCATGGGTTGTCCTCCCTGCGTGGTTGGCATGCTTCATTTGGGCGCGCCCGGTTCCAGACTGGCGGCGGAAGGGTTCGGCGAAGGTGGGGAGGGAACCTTCCCCGGCGGACGGCCGGGCCCACCCCGCCCTCGGGGGCCTCGGGCACCCCTCCCAAAATGGGAGGGGCTGGGGATTCCCTTGACCAAGCCCTGCCGTCAAGGCCCTAAAGCCCCTCCCGCACCGGGAGGGG
>DASXVN010000019.1:0-154470 GCA_036504235.1 Armatimonadota bacterium
CCCGCCGTCGCTAGGCGAACGTTAGTCCGGCGGGGTACGAGCCCCCGCCCTACAAACGGCAAGAGCCCTTTCCGTTTTCCCCCTCCCTTTAGGGAGGGGGTTAGGGGGTAGGGCCGTTGCCCCTACTTTACCCGGTCATACCAATGCGGCGGCTCTTCGCCTTTCCCCACTACGTCTATCCGGCCGTCGAAGAACTCGCCCCAGCGATAGTCTCCCGCCGTCAGGTCGGCGCTGATTATGTGCGTCCGGCTGGGCGCGTCGGTCGGGACCTGGAACTTCACGCGGATCCGTTTGCTCTCGCCCGGCTCCAGGGTCGCCCGGCTCAGCGCCGGCTGGGCCGACCAGCCCTCCGGTAGCTTCGGGGCCACCCAGAACTCCCGCGCCTCGGGGTACAGGTTGCGCACCACAATCTCCACCTTGCCCTTCTCGCCCGGCGCGACCCGCTGAATCCAAGGCTCAAAGACGCACCAGTACGGGTCCAGGTAGAGGGCGTACGGGTCGAAGAAAGAGAACTGCCGCATCGCCTCCGGCAGCCGCTTGGCCCACTCCAGGTAGGATTTGATCTGCCCCTCCGGCTTCTCGATCTCCGAGGAGTGCCCGGTGAGGATCCAATCCGGCTTGATCTTCGCCTGGATTTTCGCGCCGGCGAGGTACTGCAGGTCCACCTGACTGCCGTTGCGGGCCACCACGGCCTCGTGACCGTTGCCGCCGCGTCGCCCCGTGTAGAACTGGTTGTCCCCGTTGAACAGGATGCGCTTGCCGTCCAGTTTCAGCTCAATCCCCACCGTGAAATCGGTCTGTCCGGGCAGGTGATGGAACTTCAGCGGGAAGCCGTCCCACTCCAGCTTCTCACCGTCGTGGAGCTGCCGCGCGACCGGGATGGCCTCCACCGGCAGCCGGTAGTACAGGATCAGGCAGCACGGCTGATGGCGGAGGGGGTGCTCCAACTGGTCCGCGAAGTTCTCGTAGCACCAGACCTGCGTGCCCCACTTCTCCGCCAGGATCCCGTAGTTCATGTAGTGGTCGCCATGCACGTGCGTGGGGATAAGCACCTCGACCGACTTGAGGCCCATGTCCGTCTGCATCCGCCGCAGCGTCCCGTCCAGCCACTCGTCGTCCATCCCGCCGCAGTCAATCATCAGCCCGCGTCCGGTCTTGCCGATCAGCAGGTACCCGTTGGTTCCATACGGACCGAACTTGTACAAGTGATCGTTGAACTTGCGCACGCCCGCGAGGTGCGTCGGCCGGCTGAACCAGCCGGGCGTGCCGGCGATTCCGTCATTCCAGTCCCAGTCGCGGCTGTAGGTGTCCTTGATAAACCGCGACCAGCGCCGGTGGAAGCTCCGAATCTGCCGCTGGGGGTCGCTCATGACCGGCCCGTGGGAGGGGCAGACGGTCCCCGGCAGCAGCGAACCCAGAATCGTCACCGAGTTGGCCTGCGTCTGCGGCCCGATCCCGTGGCCGTAGTCCCACTCGTTATCGTAGAAGGTATGCAGCGTCCCGCCTTCCAGCAGCAGGTCGCCGGGGAAAATGAACCACTGTCCGTCCACCTGCGCCCGGTAGGTCACGGCGCCCTTGCTGTTGCCGGGGGTGTTGTACGTGCCGACCTCATACGGCCCCCAGGCCAGCGTCTCCAGGTCCTGCAGTTCGCGATCCACCGCGACGGCCTCGCGCGGCGGCCGCACGAAGACGGCGCTGTAGACCGAGTTGGCGTCCAGCTCATCCCAGAAGGACACCGGATCGCTGAACAAATAGGCCTCCGCCGCCGGCACCGCGGTCTTCGCGCCGGCCGCCGTATAGCGTGCGTGCCCCTGGCACTGCTCGCGGTGATGGTGCGTGTACAGCACCCAGTCCACGCCCTCCACGCCGATCTCGCCGAGGTGGTCCAGCGCCTCGCCGGAGCCGCCGTCAATAATCAGCGCCCGGCCCTCATGGACCAAGGCGTAGACGTTGCAGGTGTCGGGGTAGCAGTAGAGGTGGTCGACTAGCTTCTGCCAGGGCATGAGGGGACCTCCAGACAATCAGACATAGGGGGCGAAACTGTGCGGCAGCCGGCCTACCCCCCCCCGCTGCAGACAGCCGCGTACCCCTCCCAGAATGGGAGGGGCTTTTCGGATTCGTCATCAATCTTCGCTAGCCCTCCCCCAAAGCCCCTCCCGGTTCGGGAGGGGTGCCCGAGGTCTGCCGAGGGCGGGGTGGGCCGACGTTACCCGCCTCGGCGCGGCTCGAAAACCTTCTGCCGGGGGCGACCGGCCTTGCGATAGTCGCGGGGCTCGTGGTAGGCGGCGCCGATGGCTACCGGCTCCTCGCCCAGCTTCTCGGCGCGCTCGTAGATGAGCGACCAGACGCAGGGGTTCTCCGGATTGACCTCGCATTTGCCCTCGTTGGCGCCGCCGCAGGGGCCGTGGACCTGGCCCTTGGGGCAGCGGGTGATCGGGCAGATGCCGCCGTACTCGGCCAGCACGCACTCGCCGCAGGAGGAGCACCATTCGTAGTACTGCCCCAGGCGGAATTGGTCCACCTGGCCGATGGTGTCCAGACCGGGGACGACCGGCTTGGTGGAGACCTCGGATACCGCCTGGACGCCCGCGCCGCAGGCCAGCACGAGGATGGCGTCGGCCGCGTCCACGGCCTCCTGGTTCTGCCGCAGGAGGCGCTTCATGTCGAGAATCTTGCAGGCGGCATCCGGGATGACGTGACCGGTGACGGTCTTGCCCGCCGCGGTCAGCGCCTCGGTCATCTCGGTGGCCTCAAACTCGCCGCCGGTCTGCACCACGGTAGCGCAGTCCCCGCAGCCCACGATAAAGACGCTCTTGCGCGTCTCCAGCGCCTTCAGAATATCGTCAAAAACCTTTTTCTCCGTCGCAGTCATGGACAGAAACACCTCTCAGTTTGCAGTTTACAGTCGAAAGCTGACGGAAACGGTGGGTAAGGGTACTCGACCGTTATTGTCAACTGTTGGACTCCAGAAGAAGCTTAGTTGTCTTCCGTGGCTTGGCTTTGTCTTCCAACAGCTTCGCGGGCATAGCCCTTTCGGTGTGACAACCATTCGTAAATCATGGAGAGAATCAGCGCGAGCAAGAAGCAGGCGAAGACCAATGGTATATAGGTGCCGTAGTATTTAGTATCGAGCATAAACGCCGAACTGAGCACCGGTCCAACGAGAAAACGGATGCCTCCCCGCCACCAGGGCCACGGTCTCCCGAAACCGGCAATCAAGCCCACGACCAGCGCGGGGGCTTGGTATTCCAGGTGCCAGAAAGCCGAGGCAATAGGATGATAGGCCGGGTTTCCCACAGGGGGATCACCCATGACGTACAATAGATGACCAAACCATAGCTCACTCATGTGAACCATGACTATTGCACCCAATACGCAGGCCGCGAAACCCTGGAAAAGGTCGGCGGACACTCTTCCGCGCTTGCTACCCACTGGACCCATCCCTTCGAACTCTGTAGCATCCTGCCTCTGTGCCGTGCCGTTGAGCCTGCCGTTAGGCCTGTCCCCCTAGTGCTCGTGTACCTCCACCGCCGCCAGGAGCTTGGCTTTCTCTTCCAGGTACGCGGGGGGAGTCTTCTCCGGATGGTTGTCAAAATACTGCTTGAGGGCCTTCACAATGCCTTCTTCGGCCAAGACCGAGCAGTGAATCTTGACCGCGGGCAGGCCGCCCAGCGCCGCGATGACGTCCTTATTGCTGATCTGGAGCGCCTCGCCGATGGTCTTGCCCTTCACCATTTCGGTGATGATGGAGCTGGTCGCGATCGCCGCCCCGCAGCCGAAGGTCCGGAACTTGATGTCCTCGATGACCTCGGTTTCGTCGTTGATCTTCATCGAAATGCGCATCAAATCGCCACAAACGGGGTTGCCCACGTCGCCGATGGCGTCAGCGTCCTCGATCTCCCCGGAGTTGCGCGGATTGCGGAAATGCTCCAACACCTTTTCGGTGTAGAAATCTGCCACTAGAATCACACCCTTCACAAGCGCGGCCCGGCTGGGCCGCTGGCACTGTCTTCCCCTACTTGGACGAGATTTCGCCGCGCGAGTTCTCGCCGCCCGGTTTTACGGCGCCATCTCCAGGACCAGCCCGTCGAAATCGAAGCTCACGTCCAGCCCCTCCAGGCCTTGCCCGGACAGCGTGTCCTTGACGCGCTGCTTGGCCTCGTCGTCCTTGGCCAGGAAGAAAACGCAGCCGCCGCCGCCCGCCCCGCAGGGCTTGCCACCCAGGATGTACGGCTCCACCGAGTCGAACAGCGCCTCAATCTGCGCGTTGGTGGTGGAGGCATCCAGGTCCCGCATGAAGGTCCGCTGGGCGCTTACCTTGCGGGCGAACATGGCCAGATCGTGGTCCTCCAGCGCCGCCTTGGCCTCGTAGGCCGACCGGCGGAGGTTGAACAGCGCCGCAATGGTCCGTTGCTCGCCGGCGACGAACTTGCCCCAAACGCTCTTGTGAATCTGCGAGGAGAGCCGCGTCTTGCCGGTATAGCACAAGACAAGCTGCGACTCCAGTTCGCTGATTTCCGTCGGCGACAGCTCGACGGGAGAGCAACTCACGCCCTCGGAGCCGAACTCAAACAGGTTGACCCCGCCCACCGCTGAGGCAAACTGGTCCTGCTTGCCGCCGATGATGCCCAGGGCTTTCTCAATGTCGTAGGCCAGCTCGGCGATGCGCAGACGGTTGGCCCGATCGGTAATCGGCTCGCGGCGCGCCAGGGACAGCCAGACCACATTGAGCGTGGCCGAGGTCCCGAGGCCGCTGCCGGCGGGAATGGCGCTCTCGTAGCTTACGGCCAGCGCCGGGTGCGTGCCGGCCGCGCGGCTGGCCGCGGTCAGGCCGCCCTCCGCGTCCTCGTTGGCCAGCAACTGGCCGGTCACATATATGGAAATGGCGGCGTTGAGCGTCGCTCCGCCAAAGACATCGGCGAAATAAGAGACATCCGTCCACGCGCCGGCGAAATCAATACGCACCGGAGCGCGCGCCGTAATCTGCATGAAGAATCACCATTTCGAGTAAAACTACCTGCGCGCGCACAGCCCTCGCCGCGTCAATTCCTCTCCGGGCCGGGCGCAACCTCCCCGCGGCGTCACCGACCGCGGCCCAGCAACTCCTGCAGCCAGGCCAGGCCCTCCGCGGTGTGGGCCCGGTCCGTGTCGAGGTCGTAGTATACCTCAAAGGTCACCAGCGCGTCACGATTCGCCGCCAGCGCCGCCCGCAGGCAGCCGAGCGTGTCAATCCACCCCGGCTCCCCCAGATGCTCGGCATGCACCGGGTACTTCTTGAGCAGCCCCGACTCCCGCAGCCCGGCGTAGCTGAAGATCGCCGGCAACTGGTTATCGTAGACATGCAGCGAGGCCACCTGGCTCCCCAGCGCCGCCGCCAGCTCCGCTTCGGGGAAGCCGAAGTACCGCGCATCCAGCGCCGCATGGCCGACGTCCACGCAGAAGCGCGCCTCCGGCACCTGCGCGGCTAGCGCCCCCCACGCCTCCGGCGAGTGCAGTAGCGGCGAGCCCATCATGTTCTCCAGGTGCACCGGCACGCCCACCTGCCGCGAGTACGCCAGCAGCTCCCCGACGCTGTCCACCCCCAGAGCCACGCCCTCCCGCTCGCCCCAGCCGGCGGGCGCCTCCTCCTGGTCCATCAGCAGGTTGCGCTGCAGGTGCACGACCAGGTGCTGCGCGCCCCAGGCGGCGGCCGTGTCCAACTCGCGCCGCATCATCGCCAGCGCCCGGGCCCGCCGCTCCGGCACCGGGTCCAGCACCGCCATTTTCAGCGGATATTCTTCATACGTCTCCTGGCGGAAGAGCGGCGCGTGGAAGCTGAAGCCGTGCTCCAGGCCAGTCAGAAAGTCGCGCAGCCAGGCTTCCTCCTCCGGCGGGAACAGGACCACCTCGACGCGGCCCAAGCCGTAGCCGCGCAGGCGCTCCACATGCGCCCGGCGGGCTCCGACCATGCCAAATTGCGCGGGAAGAATCGTGGGCAAGACGGGCTGACCTTTCTGTCCAGCGCGGGGCAGGTTCTCGCCGGGCGCGAGAGGAACCCCTCCGCTAGATTCCATCATGTCGTTCGGGAGGCAGATCCTTGCTATACCGCCTCGCTCTCGCTGCTCTCTGCTTGGTGGGCTGTCTGCCGCTCCGGGCGGCCTACCTGACGCAACTGGCCCCGGTGACCTCGACCTCGCTACTGGCCTTGCCCGGCGGACGAGTGCAGGTTCGCCAGAAAGTGACGGTCCACCTCGCGGCGGGGGCTAATGAGGTCGTCTTCCCCCTGCCGACCGGCGGCCCCCCCCCCGACGAGGTGCGCCTGCGCTCGCTCAGCGGCCACGTGGAGGTCCGGGCCGCCGAGCGTCCCGCCGCCACCCCCGGCTGGGTGCGCTGGGAGCTGGAGGCCGAGGCGGAGGGCACGGAGAGCCTGCTGCTGACCTTTCCCGCCCCCGGCCTGCAGTGGACCATGTCCTACGCCCTGCGCCTGGCCGGCGCCGACACCGAGTGGCAATCCTGGGTGCGCCTGGTCAACCCGGGCGCGCAGGACTGGACCAACGTGGGCCTGTACGGACTGGGGCCCGCCCCCTTGCCCCTGACCCTGGCCGCCGGAGCGGACTCCCGCTTCCCCCTGGCCACCTACCCCCTGCGCACCTGCCAGGTGCTCACCGTCTACGACCAGGACCGCTACGGCGCCGCGCCGGTCTCCCTGGTGCGCGTACCCCGCGGTTTCCCCGCCGAGGCCGGTGACTTCCGCGCCCTGGTGCTGCCGCCCGGCAAGGTCGAAATCACCCGCGCCGACGCCGCACCGCCGCTGCTCGCCGACCTGCCCTACACGCCGCGCCACGCCCCAGTGGAGTTGTCGCTGGGTCCCGCCCCGGAGCTGACCGTGCAGCGGCGGCTAATCAGCTCGCGCCAGGTCAACCAGCGCGTAGACCTCGGCGGTCGGCTGGTCATGTACGATCTGGAGGAGAACTACGAGATCATCGTGGCCAACCGCGGGGTCCAGACCGCCTCCCTGATCCTCACCGACAAGCTGGCCGGCCCCGGCGAGGTCCGCGACCCCTCGGCCGCCGCCACGCCCGTAGACGCCGCCCACGTCAGCTTCCTCGTGGACGTCCCGGCCCAGGGCGAGACCCACCTGACCTACCAGCTTCTGCGGACCAACCTGGAGCCCTAGGCGACAATGAGGTGAACCCCCATGACTACTACGCGCCACGCCGCTTTCTTCGATACCGAGCAGGACGAATCCGACCGCCTGTGCGCCACCGGCCCGGACCTGCCCGGCTGGGAGTTGACCTGCTATCCGCAGTCGGTCCAGCTCACCGAGACCGATTTCGCCGGGGTGGAGTGCATCTCAGTCTTCATCGGCTCCGACCTCACCGCCGCGCAACTGGCGCGCTTCCCCGATCTCAAGCTCGTCGCTACTCGCTCCACCGGCTATGACCACATAGACCTGAACGCCTGTCGGGCGCGCGGCATCGGCGTCTGCAACGTCCCCCGCTACGGCGAGACCACCGTGGCTGAGCACACTTTCGGCCTCATGTTGGCCCTCTCGCGCAAGATCTTCAAGGCCTACGAGCGCACCCGCCAGGGCAACTTCGCGCTCAAGGGACTGCTCGGCTTTGACCTGCACGGCAAGACCCTGGGAGTGGTCGGCGCCGGCGCCATCGGCCTGCACGTCCTGCGCATTGGCCGGGCGCTGGGCATGAACTGCCTGGCCTTTGACGCCCGCCCCGTCCCGATCCTCGCCGAGGTGCTGGACTTCACCTACACCGACCTCGACACCCTGCTGGCCTCCTCCGATGTGGTCAGCCTGCACGTGCCGCTCCTGCCCACCACCCGGCACCTGATCAACGCCGACAGCCTGTCCCGGATGCGCCCCGGCGCGCTGCTCATCAACACCGCCCGCGGCGAGTTGGTGGACACCGCCGCGCTGCTGGCGGCCCTCGATAGCGGTCGTCTGGCCGGGGCGGGGCTGGACGTGTTCGAGGGCGAGGAGTTCCTCACTGAGGAGGACTTGCTCCTGCGCACCGAGGCCACCCGCGAGCAGTTGCAGACGGTCATCACCAGTCAGGCCCTCCTGCGGCGGGAGAACGTGGTGCTCACTCCTCACTTGGCCTTCTACTCCGAGGAGGCGCTCGGGCGCATCCTGGAGATCACCGTCGCCAATATCCACGCCTACTTCGCCGGCTCGCCGCAGAACCTGGTCACCTGAGACGACGCGCCTACTTCAGCATCCCCACTAGCGCGGCTTCGCACAGGGGTGCCAGGACGTGGCAGGCGTACCAGGAGGACTTCCACATGCCTTCCGTGTCCCGGGCCGTGCGGTACATTGTCTCGATGAAGCGCGCGGTCTTGCTGGCCGGCTCCCCGTAGCGGGTGAGGCCCGCCCCCGCGTACATCCGCTGCATGATCTCCAGCGCCATGCCCGCTTTGCCCAGCGCCAGGGACGACTCGAACTTGCCCGAGTAGAAGGGCTGCCAGGAGAGCATGTCCCCCACCGGGGCCGCGTACATGGCCAGGCTGAAGTCCACCGACCGACGCATGATCTCGGCGAAGTCCTCGTCTTGCGCCCAGCGGGGGTACTCCATCCACAGGGAGGCGTCGGACTTCATCACCAGATCGTAGTGCTGGGTCACCACCTGCGCGTCCTCGGTGTAGAACCAGTAGCCCGGCTCGCGGAAGCCCGGCGCCATGTACTTGTACCACATCGTCTCGGCGGTGCCGGTGAGATTCCGGTCGCCGAACATATCCCCCAGCGCCCAGATGGCCGCCACGGAGGACATCACCTGGTTGTAGACAAAGGGCTGGCGCTGCTCGGTCTTGTCCGGGAAGACCACATTGATGAAGCGGTGCTCTTCGGTGTTCCGGTCCCGGGGCCAGGCGGCGAAAATCTCGTACAGGGGCCGGGCCAACTCCGGGTTCTGCAGCGCCCGCGCCAGCCGCAGCACCGCCCGGGCCAGAATCCCCTGGTGCAGCAGGTTATGCCCGGTGTCGGCTCCCGACTGGGACAGCGCCGGCCCGCCCCAGAAGGCCGGCACGATGTTGTTTAGAATGGTGTTGTACAGGTACTCGGCCATCTGGAAGTACAACGGCTTGCCGGTCAGCAGATAGGCTGGGACAAAGGCGTTCAGGTAGAACCCGAGGTAGCGCTCGTTCCAGAGGTAGCCTTCCGCGGGGGTGCGTCGAAAGTACCAGTTCTCGGTGGTATTGGGGCAAAAATGCCACTGCTGGATATGCTCGGCGGCCGCGTCCAGCTCCCGGAACATGGGCTCCATCCAGGCCGGGACGTTGCCCTGCGGCGCGGCCGGTGGCGCCGGGTGCGCCGCGTAGGTGTCCACCTCGGCCCAGCGCACCAGCAAATCGTTGGCTGCCCCGTAGCCGGTCCACAGGTACCCCGGCGGCACGGTCACGCCGCCGACCGGGAGCACCTCCTCCGGGACCGCCTTCCCCCGGCAGAGGCCGCGCAGGCGGAGGCTCACCTCATACTCCCCCTCCCGCAGCGGGAAGCGCCGGCAGAGCATCCCCGGCGGAAAGCCCAGCCCCCAGTGCCGTCGCCAGGCGCCGAAACCGTGCAACTCACCGGGCAGCATCTCCACCTCCAGCTGCCCCCCCAGCGTCCCGGGGTCAAAGACCAGTTGCAGCGAGTTGAGCTGACACTCGCCCCCCGGCCAGGGCCCGTCCAGGGCCAGCACCTGGTACCAGACCAGCAGGTGGTCGCCCTCCGGCCTCAGCCCCACCTCCACGGTCGCCAACTCGCCGGTGACGATCTGGCGGAAGAAGGAGCGCTCCTTGACCTCCACAAAGCGGCGCTGGATCGCCCGCTCGTTCTCCGCCGCGCTGGTCGCGGTCCAGTGCAGGTCTCGCAAGTAGGAACCGGTGAGACCGGCGTCAATCATGGCAGGCACGCTCCTAGTGTTGAGGTGTTCCCGGGTGCGAACGATAGCGGGTTTGTTGAATATTTCGCCGCCCCGGGGGGCTCTCCTGCCGAAGGCGGCGCAGGAAAGCCCGGCCGGCGCAGGGAAAGCACCCTCACTAACGGAGGTTTTTGCGGATGACCAAACGACGTTGTGGCGCGGGCCGCCGCTGGCTGCTGCCCGTCCTGGCTCTGGCTCTACTCGGCGGGGGCGGCGCGCTGGGCGCGGGCCCGGCGCTGTTCTGGGCCGCCGACCCGGTGCGGCCCGGCGAGACCCTGCTGCTCACCGGCGCGCGCCTCACCCCCGAGACCGTGGTGCAACTCGCGCCCCTCCCCGGGGGCGACGCGGGCCAACCGGCGGAGTTCAAGCCGCCCCTGGCCGACGCCTGGCAAGACCTCAAGCCCCTGGCCGTCGGCGAGCAGGCGGTCCACGTGGTGCTCCCCGCGACCGGGCCCCTGGCGATGTACCTGTGCCGGGTCAAGGGCGGCGATACCGTAGTCAAGGTCAACGCGCCGCAGGTCTTCTGGATGCAGAGCGAATACGGCTCCAGCGTCGCCCCCGGCGACCTGGTGCGCGTGTTCGGGGCCTGTCTGGATTTCGGCGGCCAGGCGAAGATGGCGCTGCGCGGCCCGGCGGACGAGTTCCTCCCCCTGGCCCCGGCCCCCGGGCCGGACCTCGCGGCCCGCACGCCCTACGCGCTGGCCGGCGTGGCGCCCGCGGACCTCAAGCCGGGCGTCTACGGTGTCTGGGTGCACAATGGCCTGGGCGGACCGGCGGGCTGGGCCCCGGCGGGCGCGATCACCGTGGCCCCCCGGCAGCCGCCCTGGCCGGAGCGCGTCTTCAACGTCCTCGACTACGGCGCCAAACCCAACGACAAGGCGGACCAGACTGCCGCCTTCCAGAAGGCCCTGGACGCCGCCGCCGCGCAAGGGGGCACCGTCCGAGTCCCGCGCGGGCGCTTTGTCGTCAAGGAGACCCTGACCTTGGCCCCGCAGGTCCGCCTCCAGGGCGCGGGGCGCGAGCTGACCACGATCACCTGGCCGGACCGGCCCGACGCGCTCCCGGTGCTGGTCAAGGGCACCAACTCTTTCGCGCTGGAGGACCTGACCCTCTACGCCACCAACTTCCGGGACGGCGTGGTGGCCGACTATGGCGATAAGCCCGGCGCCGGGAACGTGCAACTCCTGCGCGTGCGCCTGCGCCTCAACCAGTACCGCAGCCACCTGGAACGCGCCGAGGTGGACAAGCGCTTCGGCTCCGGTCTGCCCGTGGGGATCAAGCTGGGCGGCGACAACGTCCGCGTGGTGGACTGCGATATCGTCTCCTCCGGCCAGGCGCTGTTCTTCAGCCGCATGCGCAACGGCTACGTGGCCGGCAACCGCTTCGGCAACGGGCGCTGGGGCTGGTACTGCATCTCCGGCTCCAACGGGTTGATCTTCGAGCGCAACGAGGTGGTCGGCTCCGACCTGATGGCCACCGGCGGCGGGCTCAACTGCCTGGACGGCTCGCGCTTCTCCGGCAACGTCTACTTCGCCCACAACCGCCTGCACGACATGTACGGCTGGGATCGCGAGGCCATGACCTCCGACGCCGGGGGCGGCTGCTACCTGGGGCTGCTGGCGGGGGTGCGGGACAACGTGATCCAGCTCGCCGCGGACCCCGAGACGGGGGGCCAGGACTGGCGCGGGGCGGGCGTGTTCCTGATTGACGGCATGGGCGCGGGCCAGTACCGGCGGGTCAAGACCATTACCGGGCGCACCGTCACCCTGGACCGGCCCTTCCTGGTGGACCCCGACCCCGCCACCCTGGTCAGCATCACCATGCTCCAGCAGCACTACCTGCTGATCGGCAATGATTTCGCCGACGCCACCATCGCGGTGCAGTACTACGGCATTTCGATAGAGCACATCACCGCCGAGAACACCTGCGCCCGGGCCGGCGGCTACCACGCGATGGGGATGAACTATTACGGCTGGCAACCCTCCTGGTTCCAGCGCTTCCTGGGCAACCGCATCACCGAGGGCAACGGCTGGCTGGGCCCCATGAACAACGACCCGGCCACCGACTCGCATATCGCCCTCCTAGGCAGCACCCCCCCCAACGCCGGCCCCATGAACCGCGGCGCAGTAATCCGGGACAACGTCCTGGAGAACAACGCGAATATCAACGTAAACCCCTCCTGGCGCGGCATCCTGGTAGAGAACAACACGATCCGCCAGTCCGACCAGGGGATAGTAGTAGACCAAGGGGTACCGGAGCTAGTCCTAAGAGGCAACAAGTTCGAGCAAGTGACCACGCCGCTAACCGGCGCGGGCGCGCCGGCGGGGCAGGCGCCGTGATTCTGACCCTCGGAAGGATTACCCGCCCCGCAAGGCGCATAATCGCGTATGAGCAAGTCCTCTCCGGTTTCTGAACCGCCCCAGTTGACCGCCCCGCCTGAGGCGCGCGCGGCGGTAGCGCGGCTGGTGGCGAGATTCCACGACCACGCCGACCACTACCGCAGCGCCTCCTATAACGAGGCCGACACGCGGACTGAGTTCATTGACCAGTTCTTCGCCGCTCTCGGCTGGGATATCGCTAACAAGCAGGGCTTCGCCGAGAACTACAAGGAAGTGGAGCGCGAAAGCTCCCTCAAGGTCGGCCACGCCATGCAGGCGCCCGACTACTCCTTCCGCATCGGTGACCACCGGAAGTTCTTCGTCGAGGCCAAAAAACCGTCCCTATCCATAAAGGACGACCAGGGCGCCGCGCTGCAACTGCGCCGCTATGGGTGGAGCGCCAAACTGCCCCTGTCCATCCTCACCGACTTCGAGGAGTTCGCTGTCTACGACTGCCGGCCCCGCCCCAAGGCCACCGATGCGGCTGCGGTCGCCCGCGTGCTCTTCTTCAAGTACGACCAGTACCTCGACAATCTGGACCTGCTCTGGTCTCTGTTCTCCAAGGAGGGCATCCTCAAGGGCGGGTTCGACCGCTGGGCGCACGACGCCCGCAAGCATCGGGGCACCGCCGAGGTGGACGACGCCTTCCTGGCCGAGATCGAGGAATGGCGGCGCTTGCTGGCGGTAGACATGGCGAAGCGTAACCCCAGCTTGACGGTCGCCGAACTCAACTTTGCCGTGCAGGCCACCATTGATCGCATACTCTTCCTGCGCATCGCGGAGGACCGGGGCGTCGAGAACTACGGTCGCCTCCAGACCATCGCCAAGGCCAAGGCGGAGGTCTACCCGGCGCTGATTGACCTCTTCGCGGAGTCCGACGCCAAGTACAATGCCGGGCTCTTCGACTTCCGCAAGGACGCTCTCTCGCTGCGCCTGGTGGTCTCCGACGGCGTTCTCCGGCCCATCCTCACCGGGCTGTATCCCCCTGCGTGTCCCTACGAGTTCTCGGTCCTCGACGCCCACATCCTCGGGGCGGTTTATGAGCAGTTCCTCGGCAAGGTCATCCGGCTCACCGCCGGCCATCAGGCCAAGGTGGACGAGAAGCCCGAGGTCAAGAAGGCGGGCGGCGTCTACTACACCCCCGCCTATATCGTGGACTACATCGTAGAGCACACGGTGGGCGAGGCGCTGGCTGCGGCGGGCACTCCCGAAGCGGCAGCCCAGTTGCGGATTCTGGACCCGGCCTGCGGCTCGGGGTCCTTCCTGCTGGGGGCCTACGAGCGCCTGCTGGGCTGGCACCTGGACTACTACCTCCATCACGACCCCGCCGCTCATGCCCGCGGGAAGCACGCGGTGCTGGTTCACGCCGGAGATGACGACTGGCGGCTAACCATCGCCGAGCGCAAGCGGATTCTGCTCAATGGCCTCTACGGCGTGGATATTGACCGCCAGGCGGTGGAGGTCACCAAGCTCAACCTGCTGCTCAAATGCCTGGAGGGCGTAGCGGGCCAGACCGAGCAGGCCCGGCTCCTCAGCCACGACCGCCTCCTGCCCAACATAGACGCGAACATCAAGTGCGGCAACAGCCTGATCGGCAGCGACTACTTCGCGGGACGGATAGCGATTGACGACGAGGAGCACCAGCGGGTCAACCCCTTCGACTGGGAGGCGGGCTTCCCCTCGATCATGAAGGCCGGCGGGTTTGACTGCGTGATCGGGAACCCGCCGTATGGGGCGGACTTGACCCAGGACGAGAGCCAAGCACTTCGCTTGAGATTCAGTGCCGCGAGCCAAGCACTCGACACCTACGCCCTATTCATGGAGCAAGCGGTGCGGCTTTGTCGAGTTGGGGGCTTTATCTCGATGATCGTCTCCACAGGATGGTATAGTGGGGCGGCATTCTCAGCCCTACGTCGGTTCATTGCCTCGGCGACGGATCCTGTCCTGTTCGTGAACCTTCCCTATGACGTCTTCAACGCCTGGATAGATACGACGGTTTTCGCGCTCCGGAAGCGCGACGAGGTCCTGACTTGGCCAAGGACGAGTCCGTGCGCTGCGCGGCTGGTAACCTTCCCAAAGAAGCACACTATCACCTCGACAGCAGACTTCGGTGAGGGGGGAGAGGCCGAGATCACCCAATGGTTCGAAGACGACGCGGACTTATTCCTGACTTACGCTGACTCTGACACAACGGCGCTAATGCGGAGGGTCGAAAGGGCCGGGGCACCATTTTCGTCAGTGGCTGACATCCAACGAGGCGTGACGCCATTCCACCTCACGCCAACCCCTACCTGCGACGCTTCTCGCCCTGCGTTCAACGGAACTGTCCGGCGCTACACGCTGAGCAGAGATGAGGACAGGTACATTCGATTCGACGATACGCTTGCTGAGCCAAAACCCGCCCGGTACTTCGAGGGGCCCCGCATACTCATGCGAGAGATGATAAGCCGGCAGTTCCGACTTCAGGCCGTCAAGGTAGGCGACGGCTTCGTCACCAACAAATCCATGCAGAGCATTCTGCCGGCACCCGGCGGGCCCGACTTGGGCTATCTCCTCGGCGTGCTGAATAGCCGATTGTTGTCCTGGCACTTCGTTCATTGCTCGAACATTGCTCAGCGCGACGACTTCCCCAAGATCGTGCTGAAAGAGACTCGCCGTCTCCCCATCCGCACCATTGACTTCTCGGACCCCGCCGATGTGGCGCGGCATGACCGGATGGTGACGTTGGTCGAGCAGATGCTGGACCTGCATAAGCGGCTCCCGGGGGCGCGGACCCCGGCGGACAAAGACCTGCTCCAGCGCCGGATAGATGCCACCGACCGCGAGATTGACGCCCTGGTCTACGAACTCTACGGCCTCACGCCGGACGAGATAGCGACCGTGGAGGGCGCCGGCTAGTCCCCGACGAACCCCCTCCCCGGAGCACGAGCAACGCAATCCAGAATCAGAGGCAACCCATGAAAGACTACGTGGCCCTTCAGCAGCAGCGGCGGGCGGAGCTATTCGCGGCGCATCAGCGGACTATTGACGAGTACTGGGACGACCACGGGATCTTCTGCTGGCCTCCCAACCCCGACGCGCACGGCGGCTACCGCGCTATCCTCTGGCACTGCCTGTCCTATCTGGCCGGGGAGGAGCACTGCGTGGCGAAGGCCAACCGGATTGTCGCCGCCAACTTCAACCCGGCCGTCTGCCACTTCACCCCCGGCGCGGCGCTGGACGTGCTCTTCCACCATGAGCCGCGGCTGACCCCCGAGGCGCGCGGCGCCCTGGAGCGGTATATCACGCTCAACGTGCCCTATATGTGCACGGAGGACCTCAAGATCTACGGCTACAACGACAACCACCCCTACAAGGCGATGCACGCGCTGATCGTCGGCGGGGAGCGGCTGGACCTGCCCCAGTACGTGGAGCGCGGCCTGTTCAAGCTCCGCCAGGCGGTGGAGCTGTTCGAGCGCACCGGCTTCCCCTGCGAGTACAACTCCCCCAACTACACCCCGGTGTCGCTCAACCCGCTGTCCTGTATCGTCGAGCAGGCCCAAAGCGAGGAAGCGCGCGACCTGGCCCTGCGCCTGGAGCATTTCTACTGGCAGGACCTGGCGGTGCACTTCGACAGCCGCTGCGGCCTACCCGCCGGCCCCTACAGCCGCGGGTATGTCAACGACTACTCCGGCCTGCTCAGCGGCACCCTGAGCCTGCTGTCCTACCTCTTCCCGGAGCGCTTCGACTTCAACCTGATCGAGGAGGTCTACACGAAGGGCCGCGACAGCGCGCTGATCGACCGCTCGCTGAGCCTGAGCATGCCCTTCTATCAGGTGCATCCGGTCTGGTTCGCCAGCGCCACCTACCACCTGACCGAGGAGATCGAGGCGGCCATCTTCGCCCAGCCCGCCGGGGCCTATGTGCGGGGGACGACCGAGTCCGGGGCCTGGCCGCTGAACTGGAAGGACGAGGCCGACCGGCCGGAGGGCGCGCCCGCGGTGCATCACGCCGGACCCCGGCGCAGCCTGATCACCACCTACTTCGGCGAGGACTACACCCTGGGCACCTCCCAGTACGCCTGGCTGGACAACACCCAGTCGCACGGTTTTGTCGCCACCCTGAACAAAGGCGAGCAGGTCCGGCCGGAGCAGGCGGCGATCTACTATGCCCGGATGTTCTACGACGAGCACTCGCCGTACCGAGAGTGCCCCGAGGAGAGTTCCTGCTTCCGCGACGAGGGCGAGATTCGCACCGTCCAGCATGAGGGCACGGCGCTGGTCTTCTACAACCCGCAGCCGTACTCCGGGCGCTTCCAGCGCCTGCGCACCGGCCTGTTCCGCCCGCTGTGGTTCAACCGGCCCGAGGAGATCTGGCTCGGCGAACAGCGCGCCACCACCCTGAACGTCATCTCCGACGAACTCCCCCCGATTGCGATCAACGAGGGCAGCGTGTACCTGGGGATCATCCCCCTGCGGCTCACCGACCGGGGCCAGTCGCGCCGGGCGCACCTGCAGGTCCACACCTACAGCGACCACCTGGCGATCCTGATGTCGTCCTTCGAGGGCTGGGGGCCGCAGGCCTTCAGCTATCAGGAGATCATGGAGACCTGCGCGGGGTTCGTCTTCGAGGTGCAGCCGGCCAGCCAGTTCGCGAGCTTCGCGGCCTTCCGCCAGTGGCTGGCGGCCGGGCGCGTGGAGGACTACTACTACTCGGACGTCCGCACCACCACCTACCAGCGCGAGGGCCTCACGCTCTCGGCGTGTTACTCGCCATACCAGTCGGCCTACCGCTACGCCTCCGTAAACGGCGCCCCGCTGCCCGTGCCGAACCTGAGCATCGAGGGCACGCTCAATCCGGGGTACGGTCTAGTGAAGGGGGAGTAAGGAAAACCCCTCAGCCCCACTGCACCGCGCGCATGGACAGGGAGTTCAGGTCGAAACCCACCAGCGGGAAGCGCACTTCGGCGGTCTCGTCCGCGGCGCCGAGGGGGTAGAGCAGCGGCAGGTAGTGGTCGAGCGTGGGGTGCGCCTGGCGGCCGGTGGCGGTCTCCACCGCGCGGATCAGGTAGGCGCTGTCGTGCTGCTCCAGGGCGCGCGCGGCCTCGGCGTCGAACTGCGTGGCCCAGGCCGGGGTCTCGGGGTCGTCGTAGTGCGTCAGGGCGTGGCGCAGGTTGTGGACGAGGTTGCCGCTGCCCAGCACCAGGACGCCCTCCGCCCGCAGCGGAGCCAGCGCCCGCCCGAGGGCCAGGTGCTCGGCGGGCGGCAGGCGGTAGTCAACGCTAAGCTGGACCACCGGCAGGTCCGCCGCGGGCCGCAGGTGCCGCAGCACCGACCACGCCCCGTGATCCAGCCCCCACTCCTCGCTAGCCGCCACCCGCTCCGCCCCCAACAACTCCCGCACGCGCCCCGCCAATTCGGGACTCCCCGGCGCCGGATACCGCACGCGATACAGCTCCTCGGGAAACCCCGAGAAGTCATGAATAGTCTCGGGCCAAGCGTTGCCGGTAACGAAGCTCCCCTCAGCAAACCAATGCGCCGAAACGCACAAAACGCTCCGCACCCCCGCCAGCGCCTCCCCCACCCCCCGCCACCCGCGACTCCAAACATTGTCCTCCACAGCATTCAGAGGCGTCCCGTGGCCGAGGAAGAGGGTGGGCAAAGGCGATAGCGGCGAGGCGGGTGAGTTGGTCATGGTTCCTCCGAGGGGGGGCGCACGCTACTGCCCACCGTAAAGACTCAGGCGCTCTTGGGCTTCTTGACGCTGGCCGGCTTGGCCTGCGCCGCAGCCCTCGCCGCGACCGGTGGGACGCTCAGCGCATGTCGGAGAAGCTCGCGCGCCAAGGTCTGATAGCCCATGTGGTGCTGCGCCGCCACCTCTTTGAGGCGGGCGAGCAGAACAGGGTCTAGGCGCAGCGTGACCGCTTTCTTCGGCTCCGGCTTGATGGCCACGATGATATCGTCCAGCGGCGTTTCCTCGAAGTAGTCATCCGGATTGTGGGTATCCCAGAACTCGATTTCCTCGTCCTCAGTCTGGAAAGCCGGAATGGTCTTGGGCATTTTGGCAGTCTTGGCCATGGTCATTCTCATTTCTTTCGGGGCTGTTTATCCTCGTCAAAGGCCGTAACCACGCGGGCCTCGCCATCGTCCTCCAGGGCGAAGATCACCCGGAGCATTCGGCCCGCGGTCGTGCGGCCGGTTAGGCTGTACCGCTTCTCAGCTGGCGCATTCTTTCCGCGGCGGGGGTGCAAGCCCTGCGCCAGGACCTCCTCGACCTCGTGCCACTCCACGCCATGCTTTTCCAGCAGCTTTTCGCGAACGTGTGTCGTCGCACCGAGTCGAGTGATCTTCATAGCGCTCCAGCGGGAACCCCTTCATGATATGCCAAACGTTGACGATTTGTCAATACACAATCCCCCCACCTGCTGTGGGGTTCTCTTAGCATGGTTGGAGAGTCTCCGTCACAGGCCGATCAGGGCGGTCAGCAAGTCCCTCACATGACCTTCTTTGGTGCGCCAGGGGCTGCCCAGAAACCCACACCAGTTTGTCTTGTCCCCGCTGGCATCTATCACCCTCTGGCCTGTGACCAAATCCTCAAACCGAATCGTGAGCCGGGTGGCGATATTCCACCCACGAGGGTATGAGGTGCCTTCTGACTCGTATGTCGATCCCACGATCATCAGGCGGGAGCATCCAAGCTCCGCGGTCAGGTCGGACAGTTTCATTCCTCCGCGAGTAACCTCTTTGGCAACGGCCTCGACCTTTGGTCCAAAGATCGGCTCGTCTCCCCAGGACTGGAGCTTCTTGGCCGCTATCGGCCCGGCGAGATTGTCCGCGACAACTGCGATGCGGTGAGGTTGGTACTCATATCTGAGAGTGAGCGCCTTGCCCTTCTGCGCGGCATCGAACTGAAGGACGCCCAGATGGGAGACGAAGTACCGCCCCGGTGCCAAGTCGCCTTCCTCGCTAACGCGCGGCAAGACCTTGCCCTTTTCGTATACCGTGAATGAGTCGGAAGCCACGCTCAGAGCGACGAAACCGTCGAGGGGGGCAATATCAAAAGGTGGCTTGGATGGGACCTTGAAGTCTTTGCTGAATTGCCTTACGGGGAGGACGGGGAGAGGGTCGGCATATGCCAAGTCATTTTTCACTTCCGCCCATGGCTGCGTAGGGAGTGTCGTGTCGAGGCCAAGGACGTAGGATATTGGGATTGCGAAATTGAGATTCTGTCCGTCGCGCAACTGCCAGGAAACGACCCCGAGGACCCCACCCTGTGCATTGACCAGAGGTCCGCCGCTGCTCCCGTGTGAAGCGGCGCACGTGAATTGCAGATACTTCACGCCATCGATGCTCTGTATCTGACTGACCAAACCCTCACTGATTGAGAACTCAAGTCCCTCCGGCGCTCCGATAATGTAGGCGTTGCCCCCAACCGGAGGGTCTGCGGCGACAAGGGCCAATACGGGACGGCCGAATACCTTGATCTTCACTATCGCGATGTCGCGCTTCTCGTCCTTGTCAACCAGACCAGAGACTTCGAACTCCTGCCCATCAGAGAACTTGGCGGTAACGTGCCTCGCGTTCTTCACAACGTGCCAAGCAGTAACCGCAAGGCCGTCCTTTAGGGCCGCGAAGGCGTTCCCTACCGCCCTGCTCCCGTCGGCTTTCTCCACTGTCAGAGTAGCCACCGACGGAATGGTCTTCTGGTACACTTCCTCCGGCTTCATGTCCTGGGCCAGGACGATGCTTGCCCCGCACAGCAGACAAATGGTGAGGAAAGCCATCCTGAGTTGGGTCCTGCTATCGTTGCGTCTCATTTGTGCCCCGCCTCCCGATCCTGCTATCGCTTGGTAAACACCATACTCTATTCGCTGTTTGAGCGTATTCTCCTACTCCTCCGTATCCGCCCTGGGGGGTTTCCCACCTCCCCTACCCTCCGTACACCCCCACCTTGCGCCCCTCATCCAGCATGGCCAGGTAGCTGTTTACCGGGACGTAGTTGGCGATGCTGTTGCCGGAGCCCAGGGCGTAGCCGCCGCCGGGGGCGCAGGCCTCTATCGTGCGGCGGACGTAGGCGCGCAGGTCCGCCTCGGAGTCGCGCACCAGGCGGTCTACGTCGATCCCGCCCAGCGCCGCGATGCGGCCCTCGTATTTCTGCTTGAACTCCGCCACCGGCTGGATGACGTCCTCGTAGGAGTGCTTGCCGTCAATGTGCACGTCCTCGATGATGTCCTCCATGACTCCCTTGAGGTTGCCGCAGGCGTGGAGCATGACCGGCTTGCCCGCCGCATGGGCGACCGCGGTCATCTTCTTATGCCAGGGGAAGATGTACTTGCGCAGGTCCGCCGGGGAGATCATGGTCTGGGTCTTGAAGCCCAGGTCATCGTTGATCCACAGCGCGCCGATCTGGTCGTAGGAGCAAATGCGCTCGACCAGCCCCAACTCCAGCGCCCCCACGCGGTCCGCCACGGCCTGCACCAGGTCCGGCTGCTCCACCAGGGCAAAGCAGAGCGGCTCGTAGCCGAACAGGTCCACGGTGTTCTCCAGGACACCGCCGGGGAGCATGGTGGTCACCTTCATCCCGTCGGGGACCATCGCCCCGATCTTCTCCAGGTCCTCGAAGTCGGCCTGCGCGGGGTCGGGCCAGGGGTAGCTCTCGAAGTCCTCCCAGGTGGCGATGATCCCCTCATTCTCGTTACGCCAGCCGCGCTGGCCCCGGTTGCGCTCCGGGGAGGTGTCGGCGGTAAGCCGCGCGAGATGCTCACCCTTGGGGAAGCCGAAGTTGTGCCCGCCGCCCACGTAGTCATAGCCCATCTTGGTCATGAACTCGATCTGGAAGCGCCGGTGCTCATCGGTGTTCGGCGGCGGGAGGGGCTGGCCCATGATCTCCTGCGCCAGCCCCATGTCAATGATCAGCTCGAGGAACGGCACCCGATCCGGCTCCCCGTCCCGGCGCAGCACCTTCAGCACACGGTCGAAATTGGGCTCCCACAGTGACGAATTTGGCATGTTGGTTCTCCTTGGTTATAGATTCGGAAACGGCGGCCCACCCCGGCAGCGGCGGACCGCCGCCACCCCTCCCTAAGAGGGAGGGGCTTCGGAAACGGCTCCCCTGCCCCCAAGCCCCTCCCGCACCGGGAGGGGTGCCCGAGGTCTGCCGAGGGCGGGGTGGGCCGGCAAGACTAGCGCAAGAACTCCCCCAGCGCCTCGCGGTCCCCGGCGCTCTCCGCGGCCAGGGCCTCCTCCGCGGCAGCCACCAGGTCGCGCACTACCGCCGCGGCCTCCGGCGGCGCTTCGGCCAGGGCCTCGGCGAGGCCTTCCAGCCCCAAATCATTGTCCCGCAGCGCCGCCGCGACGCCCAGACACAGCGCTCGCGGCTCCCGCCCCTGGCCCGCGACGAACAGCGCCGCGCCGGAGAGGCGGCCATCCTCCGGGCGAATCATGCGCAGGGTGTCCCGCGCCCCGCGCTCGATCTGGTCGCCGAACACCGGGTTGACCAGCCGCGCGTACAGGTTGGCGGCGAAAGCGTCCATCGTCTCCGCCGTGAAGTACTGCGGATGCGCCTGCACCAGCGCCGCGCCCATCTCCTCCCACAGCGCGCGCCGGCCGGCCCGGTCCAGCGCCGGGTCCGCGCCCGTCTGGGCAAACAGCTCATAGCCGCGCAACTTCCCCAGCACCGCCAGCAGCGCGTGGGTCCCGTTGTGGCCGTAGAGCTTGCGGTGCTCGTAGGCCTGGAACTGGCCGGTGGGCACGGGCTCCAGGTGCGGCATGTCCGGCACTTGTCCGCGCAGGGCCCCGGCGTCCACCGGGAAGGGGTCGTAGTCCTCGACCAGGATGACGGTCTCCAGGTCCGGCGTGAGCGGCGGCAGGTCGCGCTCGGCGCGGGTCAGGTTCTGGCACATACGCCCGACGACGGTGTTGACGAAGCCGCAGCGCCCCGCGGCCTGCTCCGCCCCCAGCACCTCGGCCATCGCGTCGTGAAGCAGCGCCGCGGCATCCCGGTGGTTCTCGCAGCACAGGAAGTTGAAAGCCAGCTCCCGAGGCGGCAGGTCGCGCAGCAGCTCCGCCACGGTCCGCCCCACCAGCGGCAGCACCCGCGCCCCCAGCGAGGTAATGGCGAAATCGCAGCGGATCAGCTCCCCCGCCAGCGCGTCGAGGCCCGCCTGGCCGCCGGTGTCAATCGCCTCCACGCGCCCCACGGTGAGCGGGCTGATGCTCTGCAGGTCGGCCTTGCTGATCGTGTACTCGCCGCGCGCGGCCAGCGACTCGACCAGCGCCGAGTTGACGTCCGCAAAGACCAACTGCGCGTCGGCGCGGCTGAGCAAATCCCCCATGAATCCCAGTCCGACGCCCCCGGCGCCGAAGATCAATACTCGCATTTACAGCTCCTCCTCCCGGCAAGCCTGCCGGACTACCTCCCCGTACGGGGAGCGCAAGGCCAGCGCCACCTGGGTCTCCACCAGGCCCTCCGGCACGCCCAAGTCGTGGCGGCGGCCGTGCACCTCCACCGCCAGGTAGCGGCGCCGCCGGCGCAGCAACTCCTGCGCGGAGGTCATCTGGAACTCCCCGCGCTCGCGCTGGTCGCCGGTGATCAGCTCCGCCAGGCAGTCAAAGATATCCGGCGTGAACACGTGCATCCCGAAGAAACACAGGTACTGCCCCGCCGGCACGCCCGACGTGGCCAGGTGCACCCGCGCATACTCCGGCGTCGGCTTCTCGTAGATCGCGGTCGTCTCCCAGACGCCCTCCGCGCCGGCCAGCGGCGTGCCGGTCACGGTGCCGAAGTTGTGCAACTCCGCTTCCGGGGTCAGCGCCACGCCCGAGAGCGGCGCGCCGGTGCGCTCGAAAGCGTCCAAAAGCTGCCGCGCGCAGGGCCGCGATTCGGCGCTGGTATATACGTGGTCGCCGAGCATGAGGAGAAAGGGCTGGTTGCCGATGAACTCCCGGGCGCAGTACACCGCGTGGCCGTAACCCTCCGGCGTCGGCTGGACCGCGTAGGAAATCCGCTCGCCGAGCGCCGCCAGCTTCTCGGCCTGCGCCAGCACCTCCGGCTTATTCGCGTAGGCCGCCCGTTCCTCGGCGGTCAGGCCCCGAAAATGCTGCTGGAGCAGGATCTCGGCGCCCGGCTGCACGACCAGGCAAATCCGCTCAATCCCGGCGGCGACGGCTTCCTCGACGATGATCTGCAGCGCCGGCTTGCAGACCCCGTCGCGGTCCACCAGCGGGATCATCTCTTTCTGGAGCGTCTGCGTAGCCGGGTACTGTCGCGTGCCGCGCCCCGCGGCCGTGATCACGGCGCGCGTGACCGGAGTAGTTTTGGGCATGGGTGAAGCACCTCTTCTTGCCTCCCAGGTGTGCCGGGAGGCGTTAGGGCAATTCCCCGCGAGGGAGGCGATGGCCTCTGCCGTTCTGTAGGGCGGGGGCTACGTCCCCCGCCGAGGCGGCCACGAACGCTGCTCCTGTACCGCTAACGGCCCTACCCCCTAACCCCCTCCCTAAAGGGAGGGGGATTACCCCGTTGGCGTCCACATGGTTTGCCATTGCCCTTCCCCCCTCTCCTGCGGGCGCTCGTCGGCGAGCGCCACGGAGAGGGGGCCGGGGGGGTGAGGCCCCGTTGGCGCGCCTGCGTCTGCTATGTTATAATCGTGCTGAGGCCACACGCTTTACCGGCCTGGAGGAATCGGAGTGGAGTCCGACCCTAGTCTGCTGGTCGCCGGGCTGGCGGCCCTGCTGGTCATAACGGGTTTTCTGGTTAGCTGCGAGACCGCTTTTGTGGCTCTCAAACCGTCCGTCTGGCGGTACTGGGAGGACGAGCGCCGACTGGCGGGCCGCACCGTCGCCTGGCTGCACCGTCATCGCTGGCTGACCCTGTCCACCGGCGCGGCCGGTAGCCTCGTAGCCTTGTTCCTCGCCCAGCGCTGGGCGCTGCTGCTGGCGGCTCCCGCCTGGGGACCGGAGTGGGGTGCGCTCGGTTCCTGGCTGCTGCTGGCCCTGGTTCTCATTCCCCTGTGCATGGTGCCCGCCTACTATCTCGCCGCCCGCAGTCCCGAGCGCGTTTCCCGCTGGTGCGCCCTGCCGCTGTTCGTCCTGACCATCGTCGCCTCCCCCGTGACCTTCGCCCTGCTGACCCTCGCCCGCCTGTTTCTGCTCGGCTTCGGCGTACGCGCCTCGCACCTGCGCGCCCCGCTCACCGAGGACGAACTCAAGGCCATGCTCGCCGAAAGCGAGGAGCACGACACCCTGCCCGAGCCGCAGCGCCGCATGCTCTACGGCGTGCTGAGTTTCGCCGACCAGACCGCGGCCCAGGTCATGACCCCCCGCCCGGATATCATCTCGGTCTGCGGCGACTGCGCGCTCCGCGTGGCGCTGACCCTGGCCCTGGAGCACCAGCACCGCCGCCTGCCGGTCTACGGCGAGGACGATGACGACATCCTCGGGGTGCTCTATCTCAAGGACATTCTCCCCTATCTGCGCAGCGGCGATCTGGACGACCCGGTGCGCGTGGCCACCCGCCCCGCTTTCTATGTGCCGGAGATGCTGCCCGCCGCCGACCTGCTGCGCCAGCTCCAGCAATCGCGCCAGACGATCGCGATTGTCCGCGACGAGTACGGCGGGACCGCCGGCCTGGTCACCGTGGAGGATCTGGTCGAGCAGATCGTGGGCGAGATCCGGGACGAATACGACACCGCCGAGGAGCCCGAGATCGTGCGGGTCTGCGACAGCGAACTGGTCTGCGACGGCCTGGTCTCCCTGCACCCGCTGGAGAACCTGCTGCACCAGGACCTGCCGGACGAGCACTATGACACTCTGGCCGGCTTCTTGCTGGACCTGGCGGGGCGCATCCCCAGTGAGGGCGAGCACTTCACCTGGCGCAACCTGGAGTTGGTGGCCGAGCGCGTCCGCGGCAACCGCGTGGAGCGCGTCCGCCTGCTCCAGCACCCTCTCCCCGGGGAGGCAGCCGCTGATGATGACTAGTCGCGGCCGCGGAACGGAGGCGGATCGGCCATGACCGCCGAGGCGCTGGCGCTGATCCTCGTCGCCGCCGCGGTGGCCGCCTGGCGCACCTGGGTGGTGCTGCTGCAGGCCGCCCTACTGGCCGCCAGCGAGGCGACCGCGCGCCGTCGCGCCGCCGCCGGCGAGTTGGCCGCGCTGGTGCTGAGCCGGCTGCTGGACGACGCCGGCTTCCCCGGTGCCCTCCTGCTCGCCGCCCAGGCGGCTCTGCTGCTGGTCTCGGCCCTGTTGACCCTGGCGAGCCGGCTGGCCCCCGAGGCGCTCCCGGCGCTGCCCACCCTGGCCGTCGCCCTTGCCGCCCTGCTGGTAGCCGAGCTGGTGGCGCGCCTCTACGGGCGGATGGAAGCGGACCGCCTCGCCTTTCGCTACGCGGGCAGCTTCAACCGGCTGGAGCGGCTCCTGGCGCCGGTGGCCCGCCCGCTGCTGCGCGTCTGTCTCGGGCTGGTCGGCGCCGACGGCTGCGAGTTGCGCCGCCCCGGCTCCCTGGTGACCGCGGCGGACATCCAGGTGGCCGCCGACCTCAGCGAGGCCAGCGGGCAGGTGGAGCCGGAGGTGGGGCGCATGCTCGATGAGGTCATGGAGCTGACCACCACCACCGTGCACGAGATCATGACGCCCCGCGTGGATATCGAGGGCGTCCGCGCCGAGGCCACTCCCGAGGCGATCATGGAGACGGCCATCGCCAGCGGCTTTTCCCGGCTGCCCGTCTATGAGGGCGACCTGGACAACATTGTGGGCCTGCTGCACGTCAATGACCTCATCGCCTGGCTGGCGCGCGGGGAGCACGATTTCACCGCCCGCCAGGTGGCGCGCCCGGCGGTGCGCACGCCCGAGACCAAGCGAGTTAATGAGATGCTGCGTGAGATGCGGGAGAGCGCCAACCACCTGGCGATCGTGGTGGACCAGTCCGGCGGCACCGCTGGCCTCCTGACCATCGAGGACATCGTCGAGGAACTGGTCGGCGAAATCCGCGATGAACACGACACCGCCGAGGAAGAAATCGAGCTAGTCGCGCCGGGCGAGCTGCTGGTGGAGGGCAAGGCCCGGCTGGAGGCAGTCGGCGAGGCACTGGAGGTGGAGTTGCCGGCCGCGGAGGCGGATACGGTCTCCGGCTTGCTCGCTTGGCTGCTGGGGAGGATTCCCCGCGAGGGAGAGTCAATCTCCTTTGGAGGTCTGCGGTTCGTGGTGGAGGAAGAAGAGGGACAGTACGTCCGGCAAGTGCGCGTCATACGACTAACAGGGGAGGGCGAGTGATGGCTCGTACCGTCAAACGCCGCAAAAAGACCAAAGCCGAGCCCGCCGCCAAATTCCCGGATGCCGAACTCCGCTTCTCCGGCGAAATCCGCCAATACTGGCTGGCCGTCGTGCTGGTCACCTGGGCCTGCGTCCTGGTCGGTGGCGGGGGCATCTACTTCACCCACGCCTGGCAGTGGATCTACCTCGCCCTGTGGCCCCTGGCGTCCATCGGCGTAGTGAATTTCCTCTCCAACCGCCCGCGGGTCAAGCAGCTCAAAGAGATCGGCCCCCAGTGCCGGGCCACCGGCACGCACCACTCTGAGGTCTACAAGATCCTCACCGACGCCGCGGCCGTCCTGGAAATCCCCAAGTTGCCGGTACTCTGCGTGGTGGAGGACGACGCGCCCTACATCTATAGCATGGCGGGCGGCAAGGGCACGATCATCGTCACCCGCGCCCTGGTCGAGATGCTCTCCCGGCCGGAACTGATGGTCATGGTCGCGCGCGAACTGGCGCACCTCAAGTACGGCCACATCCGCCTGGAGCGGTCGCTCTCCTACGTCCGCAACAGCCCCCCCGCCCTGTGGATTCTGCTACTCCCCCTGTACATCTGGGGCGCGCTGATGGGCGAGTGGCTGGACATCATTGACTACACCGCCGACCGCGCCGCCCTGGTCGTGGTGGGCAACCCGGCGCTGGTCAACGCGACCATCGTGAAGGTCGCCGCCGCCGCCGATCCCCAGTCCTCGGTGACCGCGGCGCAGATCGACGAATACATCACCCGCGAGAAGTCGCAGGAACTCGACTCGGGCGTGATGGAGCAGCAGTTCAAACTGAGTCGCTTCGTAGAATCGCAGCCCAATCTCCGCGACCGCATCGAGCAGGTCATCGAGTTCTTCCAGAGTGACGAGGGCAAAGCGGTGCTCGACGCGACCGCCCCGGCCCGCGTCAAACTCTGGGGCGCGACCGAGTAGCGGCGGAGGGCAGCGGAGGCGGGACCCCGGGTCGGGCGAGACGCCCGACCTACCGGGAGGCTAGCCCGTGGAACTCCCGGTACGCCTCGAACATGGCCAGGACATTCTCCACCGGGGTGCGTGGCTGCAGGTTGTGGATGGCGTTGAACACGTAGCCGCCCCCCGGCGCGAAGACCTCCAGCCGCCCCAGCACTTCCCGCTTGACCTCCGCGGGCGTGCCGAAGGGCAGCGTCTTTTGCGTATCCACCGCTCCCCCCCAGAACACCAGCCGCTCCCCGTAGGTGCGCTTGAGGTGCCCGGGCTCCATCCCCTCCGCCGAGCACTGCACCGGATTGAGGATGTCAAAGCCCGCGGCGATGAACTCCTCCAGCAGCGGCTCCACGCCCCCGCAGGTATGCATGAAGGTCTTCCAGGCGGTGTTGTGGTGGACCCAGTCGTTGAGGATCCGGTGGAAGGGCTGGTAGAGGTCCCGGTAGGTCGCCACGGAGAGGAAGGGGCCGCGCTGGGTGCCGAAGTCGGTGCCCGTGACGAACAGCACCTGCACCCGGTCCCCCACCTCGCGGGCCAGATGCGCCAGGTTCTGCAGGGCGATCTCACACTGGCGCTCGAAGACCTCCAGGATATACGAGCGCCGGGACACGAGCGAGACGTACCACTCCTCCACGTCGCGGAGGCCGCGCGGGCGCTTAAGCCCCGGCGCCGGCACCAGCGCGATGTCCCCGATGCCCATGCCCCCCGGATTGAAGACCACACCGTAAGGACCCGCGGCCAGCCGCTCGGCCTGCTCGCCAAACCACGCCGCCCCCTCGTCCTCGATGTGCGTGTATTCCTCCACATTGTCGCGAGGATCGAGCTCGTCCTCTTTGATCGGGCGCTGGCGAATAATCGCGTCGAAGTAGTAACCACCCGCCGGGAGCCGCCCGCTCGCCGGCGCGGATTTGTCGCCCTGCGGGTACATCAGCAGGTCGCCGTTGCGCTCGGGGACGGTGTTGAACTTGCCCGGCACCAGCACCGGCGTGCCGTCGGGCAGCTCCCACGGTTTCCAGTCGGCGTTCTCGTAGCCGAACATGTTGCGCGGCCCGTCCAGGCCCACCGTGTCGATCCCCAGCGCCTCGCGCAGGTCGTCAGTGACCTCGCCCAGGATCTGATAGGGCTCGACGATCTTGACCCGGTCGCCGGGCTGATCCAGCCCTAGCGCCACGCGCAGGGGCGAGAGCACGCCGGCGGCAATCCCGGTGACCGGGGTGCCCCCCAGGTCCACCGGCACCCGATCCGGCGGCTGATGATTAAGTGCGGCAGCCAGTCTCTCCCGGGAAGTCACAGCCAAGGCTCCTATCCGCGCGGTCCGCCCAGCCAGCGCTCAAACCAATCATACGCCAGTCGGCCGCTCCACTGATGGTCACCCTCGAACTCGTCGACGGCGAACCGCTCCGGCACGCCCAGCAGCCGGTACGCCTCCCCCACCCGGCCAATCGCCTCGCGGGTAGCCGCAATGGGGAAGCCCATGTCCAGCGTCCCGGTCTCGTACAGCACCGGCCGGGGCGCGATGGTTATACCTATATCGGGCACCTCGCACCCCATACTGAAGAGGCCGGTGGGGATTTGGTTGCCGCAGTAGTTGGCCAAGTCGAGGCCCAGTACCTTGAGCGTGATCATGTAGCAGGAGACGACCGCCGCGGCGATTCGTTCGTCCCAAGCAGTGGTGAACAGGGTGGCGGTGCCGCCATAGGAGAGCCCCGCACAGCCCAGCCGGTCCGGCGCGACGTCGGGCCGCGACTGCAGGTAATCCAGGCAGCGGCGGCAGTCCCAGACATTGAGTAGCAGCATGTTCAGGTCAAACAGCAGCGTCTTAATCAAAAAGACGTTGCAGCGGTCGCGCCCCCCGAAATTGGCCTGGCCGCTGCGCTCACCGAAGGCGCGATGGTCCGGGGCCAGCACCACGTATCCGCGCTGGGCGAACTCCCGGGCGTACGTGTAGTTGAAGCCCCGGATGCAGGCAGCCTGCTTCTCGTCGCCGTTGTCCAGGCCCACCACATTGTCCTTGCCGTAGCCGTGCCCGTGCAGGGCCAGCACCGCGGCCCGCCGCTCCCCGGGACGCAGGTCGTCGGGCAGGAGCAGCCAGCAGGGGATCGCCAGATGCGGCATAGTGCGGATCAGCACGCGCTGGCGCTGAAAGCCGTCGTCCTGGTAGGTATCCGTGACCACCGGGTCCAGCGGGACCTCAAACTCCGACCCGGGCCAGCCGCCCATCTGCTCCGCCAGCGTCTCCAGTACCTCCTGGCGCCAGGCGGGAAAGTCGGCCACTCGCTCGGGCCCAAACTCCAGCCGGTGCGGGCGGTGCTCGTAGAGGTAGCTCAACCATTCCTGCAAGTCCAGATTGTAGTCGCCACGATCGGCCATCGGGGTAACCTCGCAGGATCTAGGCTTCGTCGTAGAAAGCGTGAAAGAACTGGTCCAGCGGCCCGTCGTAGATCGCCTCGGCGAGGAACTCCGTGCCGCTCTGCGCGCCCCAGGAGTACAGGATGATCGTCTGCCCCCGGTACTCGCACAGGTCCACGTCGGAGTTGTTGCGGTTGACCGCGCCGGCGATGTGCGCCTTTTGCTCCTCGGTGAAGTTGGGGTTGGCCAGCCACTTGTCCTCGGGGCTGATGCTCAGCACCGGGTTGTGCGGGCTGCTCTCCCAGTTCACGAAATCGCGCGTGCGCACCATATACGGCTCCAGCGTGCATTCCTCAATCCGCCAGGTCTCGATCGGCGCGTCGGGCGGATTGTGGAACAGCTCCAGGTAGATCATGTAGTAGTAGGGCTCCAGCCAGCGGATCACCGGGCAGGCCGTATAGCGGTCCCGGGCGTAGACATGGTCCTCCGGCGGGAGCAGGCGCCAGGTCTTCAGGTCGTCGGACTCCGCGAAGAAGCAGGTGAAGCGCTGCCCCACCAGTTCCGCCGGCTCGCCGACCTCAAAGGCCATGATGTAGCGGTCCGGCCCCTTGCAGAAGGACTGGTTGTAGAACCCCCAGCCGGGCAGGTCCAGGGCCGGCTGCGTCTCCCAGTTGACCAAGTCGCGCGACCAGAAGACGTCCATCTTAGAGTCGTCGGGCCGGGGCCGGGAGCCGATCACGTACATGGTGTCGCCCTCGACATGCGCCGAGCCGTAGTTCATGCCCCAGGCGAAGGGCGGCGCGGCCTCCGCGCCGGTCTCCATATCCACGAAGTGGTAGAAGGAGCGCCCGGTGTGGTTATTCCAGTGCATGGCCTGGACATACTCAAACCGCAACAGCCGCCCCTGCCAGACAACCGGGGTGGTCTCGATGATGTCGCAGTCCAACGTTCCCAGCTTGCGGATCAGGGGCTTGGGCATGAGTGTGGCTCCTTGAGGTGAGGGTTTGAGGAGGGCTAATGCCATCGGTGACACCGGCGTCTCGCCGGTGTGCCGTTGCCGTCTGTAGGGCGGGGGCTCGTACCCCGCCGGCCGTTGTCGTTCGTCGTTTCCTGCCGTTGTAGGGGCGGAGCTTGCTCCGCCCGCGTGAGCCACTGACCTACGCGGTTTGCGCGGGCGGAGCAAGCTCCGCCCCTACGGGGAAACGGCCGACCCCCCGGCCTCCCTAGCTGATATTAACGGCCTTCCCGGTCTGCGCGGACTTGTAGAGCGCATCCAGTATCTTCATCATGACCAGCCCATCGCTGGCCGGGGAGATCAGCGGCGTGTTGTTCAGGACGCTGTCCACGAAGTGCCGCACCGCGCTGAGCCGGCCCATCGCCGGGTCCGGGGCGACCTTGACGTCCTCGTCCACCGGCGCGCCGTGAGCCTGCTTGAAGATCTTGAACTTGTCTACGGCGGTGCTATCGTCGCCATCCCGATCCCACTGCCGCTCCAGCGTCGCACCCGCCACGTCGCCGCACAGCGTGGAGTAGCACCACTCGCGCTCGATGCGGCTGGCCCAGGAGGCCTCCAGGTGCACCGTGGCGCCGTTGGCGAAGCGCACCATGCCCACGCCCATGTCCTCCACGTCAAACTTGCCCTTCACGTTCGGCGCGCCCCAGGGACCGAGCGCCTCCATTTTCGGGCCGAACTTGCTGTAGGTGGCGCCCAGGCATGATACCGGCTGCGGCCGGCCCATCAGCCACCACGTCAGGTCGAACATGTGCACGGCGAGGTCAATTAGCGGCCCGCCTCCGGCGTATTCCTTCTGCGTGAACCAGCCGCCCCAGCCGGGGATGCCGTTGCGCCGAATCCAGCCGCAGCGGGCGAAGTAGACCTCGCCCAGCGCGCCGGAATCCACCGCGCTCTTCAGCGCCGTCGCCTCGGGCCGGTAGCGGTTGTTGAACTGGATCATGAAGAGCTTCTTGGCGGCCTTAGCGGCGTCCACCATCTTCCGGCCGGTCTTGGCGTCCACGCTGAGCGGCTTCTCGCACAAGACGTGCTTGCCCGCCGCGAGCGCCGCGAGTACTAGCGGCGCGTGCAGAAAATTCGGCACGCAGACGCTGACCGCGTCCAACTCGGCGAGGCCCAGCATCTCCTTATAGTCGGTGAAGGTATGCGGGATGCCGTGCGCGGCAGCAGAGGCCGCCAGCTTGGTCTCGTCCAGGTCGCACAGGGCAACGACTTCGGCCTGGGGGTGGCTCTCATACCCGGCCAGATGGTACTCGCCGATCCCGGCGCCGATAACGCCTACTCTCAGTCGCTTAGCTTTAGCCATAATCGTTCCTCCCGAAGGGTCTGGTGTGTGCGGGTATATTGCGCGGAACGGGGCGGGAGACCTCCTGCGCCCGTAGGTCCCTCCCGGAGGGGCCGCATACGAGCACGCCCCGCTTCCGAGCGGGGCGCGCGGAAGTATCCGGCCCAGGCCTTAGCGGTAGACGGTGGGCCGGATACTTGCGGAGTTTGCTACGCAAACTTCCTCGTATTCGGCCCCTCCGGGAAAGGGCCGAGACAGCCGGCGACCTCAGGCCGCGCCGCGGGCAATCGCCTCACGCATTTCCGGCGCTTTGTCTTCCGGCAGACTGTCGTTGATGAAGTTGCCCCCACCGGATTCCACCGAGGCGCGGTACTTGAGCTTGCCGGCGCTGCGCTGCAGAGGGTGGAACTCGACGTGCAGGTGGGCCCCCGGCCAGACGCCACCGTCGGTGGGCGCCTGATGGAAGATCATCATGTAGGGCAGCGGCTCGCCGAAAAGCGCGTCATAGCCCAGCGTCACCGCCTTGAGCGCCTCGGCAAGCGACCACAGTTGCGGCTCGGTCATCTCCGCGAGGCTAGGCGTGCAGACCCGGGGCAGCACCATCAACTCATAGGGATACCGCGCGGCGAAGGGAATATAGGCCACGCAGTGCTCGTTCTCGAAGACGATCCGCCGGCCGTCCGCCTGCTCCTCAGCCAGCAGGTCGCAAGTCAGGCACCGCCCGGTGCGGGCGTGATGCTCCCCGGCCAGGGCCAACTCGCGCTCCGGTATCGTGGGAATGAAGGGGAAGGCGTAGAGCTGCCCGTGCGGATGATCGAGCGTCACGCCGACCTCGCGCCCCCGGTTCTCGAAGATGAGCACGTAGTCCACGAATTCCAGCGCCCCCAGCTCCCGGTAGCGGTCCTGCCAGACCAGGGCCAGGCGGTAGATGCGCTCCAGCGGCAACTGGCCAAAGCTCCCGGAGTGCTCCGGGGTGTAGACGACCACCTCGCAGCGCCCCTGGGAGCGCTCCACGGGGCTGAGTTCCGTGCCCGGCACGACCGGCTCCGGCGCGGGGTCAAACAGCGAGGGGAAGCGGTTCTCGAAGACCACGATATCATAGTCCGGCTCCGGCACCTCGGTCTCGAAGGCGCCCGGCTTGGTCGGACACAGCGGGCAAAAGTCGGCGGGCGGATGATAGGTGCGCTCCATGCGTACGCTGGAGGTCATCGTCCACTCGCCCAGGTGGGCGTTCCATCTTAGCTCCGACATGACCGCTCCTCCCGGGGGGCGAAGGTGTAGTAGAGCAGGTAGCGGCCATCCTCGCGGGTATGGAGACGGCGCTCCAGCCGCACCGCGGGTGGAGTCGGCGGCGGGGTTGGTTTGTCGGTAGGCTTTTCGTACATAGCGTAACACTCCCAGACTAGTTCAGCGCGAGCGGTGAGCGCCTCGCGTTAGTCCCGCGGTACCAGGATGCGGCCGCAGGCCTCGCAGTGGACCATCCGCAGCCCCTTGGTCGCCTCGTAGAGGCCCTCGTTGGGGGTGCGGGTGCGGCAGAACGCACAGGCAGACTCCACAATGGCGGCGACCGCTACCCCCTCGTGGTGGGTGCGGAGGTCTTCGTACTCCTTGAGCAGCGCTGGCGGCACCTGGGCGGCCAGCGCCGGGCGCTGTTGGCGCAGCGCCTCGGTCTGCTCCTGCAATTCCTTGGTGCGGTGGTGGAAGTAGGCGCGCGCGCGCTTGGCCCGCTTCACGTACTCCTCCGCGCGCTGCTGGGCCTCGGCCCGCGCCTTACGCGCCTGCTCCACGGTCTCGTAGAGGGCCAGCACTTCCTCTTCCAGCTTAGCCTTGCGGCGGGCCAGCTCGTCCACCTTGCGCTCCAGGGCGGCCAGCTCCTTGGAGTCGGAAACCGTCCCGCCATAGGCCCGCTTTGATTTCGCCGCGCGATCGGCCTCGGTGCTCTCCACCGCCAGTTCGCGGTCCTTGAGCTTGCCCTGCGCCTCATGCACCGCCTGCTCGGCCGCCTTCAGCGCCGCCTCGGCCTCGTGGGCGCGCCTGACTGCCTTCGCCCCGTTGTCCAGGGCCGCCAGTTCCTGCTCCTGGCGGGCCAGTTCCGAGTCCGCGCACTGCAACTGATAGAGCCGAACCAGATCCTCTTTGAGCGCCATATTATCTCTCCCGTAGCGACAACCCGGGCCACCCGCAGGGGCGGTCCCAGTCGCTAGATTCGCCGCCGCGGCCGTGCGCGCCTGCCTGGGCGACACCGCCTAGGCCCCGGACCACGGCGACAGCGGCGCCGGCGCGACCACGACCCGCACCTGGTCGGCCAGCCGCCGCTGCAACTCCGCGGCCAGCGCGGCCAGACAGGGGCTCTCGCTCTCCGCATGACCTGCGGTAATCAACGCCAGACCGGCGGCCCGCGCCTCCGCGGCCGGGTGATAGCCAATCTCTCCGGTGATCAGCACCTGTGCGCCGGCGGCCCGCGCCGCCTCCGCCCCGCTCTTGCCGGAGCCGGGGAGCACCGCCACGCGCTGCACCATCCCGTCCCCCGCCCACCGCACGTCTGGGGCCGCCAGGAGGTCCCTCACGGTCGCGGCCAACTCCGCCAGACTTTGCGGCGCGGGCAAGTCACCGACCCGGCCGCCTCCCGTCTCCCCGGCCGCGACTGTCTCGCCGGGCAAGGGCAGCAGCGGGCGCACCCCCCGCAAGCCCAGGACCGCCGCCAGCACCGCGCCGGGACTCACGCGCGGCGCGGCATCCAGGTTGGTGTGCGCGACCAGGAGCCCGTAGTCGCAGCGGAGCAACTCGGCCAGCAGCCGACCGGCCGGCTGGTCGGTGCGGACCGCGGTCAGGGGGTCAAACAGTAAGGGGTGATGCACGAGGATCAGCTCGGCCCGCTCGGCGCGGGCCCGTGCGAGCACCGCGGGCGTCAACTCCAGCGCCACCAGCAAGGCGTTCACCGGCTGATCGGGGCGACCGACCTGCAAGCCGACCGCATCCCAGTCCTCCGCCCAGGCGACCGGGGCGACTTCCTCCAGGGCGGCCATGATCGTGGCAGTAGTTAGAGCCATCTCGCACCTCTTTTAGCACTCTCCACTAGCGAGTGCTAACTAGCTTTGGAAGATTGACAAGGGGGTATACTAAGTGTACAATACACTCAAGCGCCTCTAGGCGCAACGCAAGGTAACACTAGTCTTTTCCTCTCTGGAGGAGTCCCGCTATGCCGATGTACGATTACAAGTGTGAGAAATGCGGCCATCGCTTTGAGGTTGAGCATGGCCTGAACGATCCGGCCCCCAAGACCTGTGTGGCTAAGGGCTGCGGTGGACAGGTGTCGCGTGTCTTCACGGCGCCCGCCATCATGTTCAAGGGCAAGGGCTGGCATGTGAACGACTACGGCCGGAGCGGCTCCACCAAGCCGGCTCCCGCCTGCGCGGCGGCCGCCGGTGGCGGTTGCGCCCACGGCAAGTGCCCTGCCGCCAGCACTGACTAAGCCGGCGCCCCCACCCTTCGAGAATAACGGCAACGGCCCCCAAGCGGGGGCCGTTTTGCTTTATGGGGTAATATTCGCGCCGGCGGCCGCAGTCTCCTGCTCGCGCCGACCGACTAGGGGTTGGCGGGCGGCGTCGCGACCGGCGCCGGAGCCGGATTCGGCGCGGGCGCCGCGGCCGGCGCGGCCTCCGCGGCGGGAGGCGTCGCGGCCGGAGCGGCCGGGGCGATCTCCGCCGCCGGACTGCTATAGAGGATGGAAATGAGCTGCGGCAGCAGTTGCGGGTAGTGGTGCACCACGAAGTTGAGGGCCTTGGCGGTCAGCCGCGGGAAGGTGCGAGCCACCAGCTTGGCGATATCCCCCAGCAGTCGCGGGTACCGCTCCGCCAGACGCAATTGGACTTCCTTGAGCGTGTCGGGGAACTCGCGCTGAATAACCTCCAGCACCGCCCCGTACAGGTCCGGATACTTCTGCGTCACCAGGTCGGCCGCCTGGGCGCGGCGCTCGGGACCGGGCGGCAGCTTGGCGAGGTCCTCCACGAAGCCGGGGTATTGCTCGTTGACCAGTTGGCTCACCCGCAGCTTGAGCTTCTCGTCCTTGCCGATCGCCTGCATGATGGTGCGCGGAACGTCCGGGTACTCGGTGCGGATCAGGGGGTTCAGCGCCGGCATCACGGTGGTCAGCAGGTCGGGCTGCTCGGTGAGCAGGAACTGGATCAGCTCCTGCGAGAGCTGCGGATATTGCGTCTCGACCAGCTTCGCCAGCCGGTCGGACACGTCGCTGCTGCCGGCCAAGAACATCCCCACCAGGCCCTGAGCCTGGTCCTGAACGGCGGCCGCCGGGCCAGCCGGGGCCTTGTCCTCCGTTACGGTCGCGGCCGGCGCGCACGCCGGTCCCGGGGTCTGGGCCAGAACGCCCGTCGCCGCCAGCAGTAGGCTCAGCAGGCTCAGCAGGGGCAGGCGAGCGGTCATCGGAAGGCGCCCCCGGAGGCCGAGACCGGCTGGACATGCACGCCGTTAGGCGCGCCCTCCAGGTAGGAAGACAGCACCGCGCCGGCGATCATGCCGCCGATTGCCTCATCGGCGAAGTTGCCGGAGGTTCGCCGCGCGGCGCGGGGCTCGTCGTCCGCTTTGACCGCGGCCACCCGGGGCCTCGCCAGCGGCGCGGAGGCCAGTCGGACGGGCGTGGCGCTGTCCGCTTGCGTCATGACGGCCGCCGTAACCGAGGGCTCCGCGTGGGCTGCCGCCGGACGGGGCCGCGCTACGTTCACCAGCGGGGCGGGCGCCGGAACGGAGAAACCGGCCCCGGGGGCGGGCACGATCTTCCCGCGAACGGCGCGCAGCGGCGCGGGCGTGGCGGAGGGAGTCGGGAGTGCGGCCAGCCGCGGCGCGGCGGCCCGGGAAACCCCGCGAACCGCGGGCGGCGCTGCGGCAACCGGGGAGTTCGCCGGCGCGACCGCCACCCCGGAGGCGGGCGGCGTGGTCGGCGGCAGATGAACGCTCAGGGCGAGGGCCACCACGGCGAGGGCGAGTCCGGCCGCGGCCAGAGCCGGGGCGGAGTACCATCGCTGCGAGGCCGCTACCGGCCTCACGGGCAGCGCGGCCATCTTGATGCGACGGGCCAGATCGCGGGGCGGCTCAGGGGCCGTCTGCGCATGCAGCGCCGCCAGCGCCGTTTCGAGACGCCGGGCCGAGGCGGCACAGGCAGAGCAGGCATGCAGATGCTCGGCCAAGCGGGTTTCCGCCGACGCCGGTAGCTCTCCCGCCACCCGCCGCCGCAGCCATCGCTCGGTCTGTTTGCAGTTGATCGCAGACAACTTGTTCATTCTCCTCATCCCGGAGCCACGCTCCGGAAAACCCCACCCGACCCACCTCTACGGCAGGTGCCGCAGCCGGCGCTGCTCCGCCTGGAGCAGCAGATTCTGCTGATATTTCTCGTATTCCTTGGCAAAGGCATCGCGGGCCCGGGCTACCCGGGACTTGAGCGTGCCCAGCGGACAACGTAGCGTCTGGGCCGCCTCGCGATACTCCATGCCCTCCAGATCCACCAGGGTCAGGACCAGCCGATGCTGCGGTCGCATCCCGGCCAGAATCTCGCGGACCGCCCGCTGCGTCTCGTTGCGCTCGACTTCCTGAGCAGGCAGCAGGTCGTTCTCGTCGGCCAGATCGCGCTCCACGGAGCCGTCCTCGGTGCTGACCGGCGCGTCCAGCGAGGGGCCTTCCACGGCCCGGCGGCGCTTGCGGCGGCGCAGCTCGTTGATTGAGGCGTTCACCGCGATGCGATACAGCCAGGTCCGGAAGCTGGCGTTACCCTGAAATTGAAAAGAGCGCAAGGCAGAGAGGGCCTTGAGAAAGATCTCCTGCGTCAGGTCATCGGCGTCATCGGCGCCGCACATGCGGTAAACGATGCCGTAAACACGGCGGTGGTACATGTCTACCAATCGCCCGAAGGCTTCCGTGTCCCCTTCCCGAGCGCGCTCCACCAGGAGCACTTCCTCGCTAACTTCAGGGGCCACGGCGGCGGCAGTTGGTACCGCAGCTTTTTCCTTATTTACCAACACATTAGCCCCCACAAGGTTCCTTTGCACGGTCCTACCTTAGCCGAGTTCGCGAAGCACGGATATCCGAAGGGATAGCCCGCAATCTACTACCTGATGTAGTTATTGTCAAGGACGATTTTGTCCATGGATAGAATCCGGCTAGATCCGGCTCGAAGGTACTGGGCCGGGCGGGCCGTTTCCCTGTAGGGGCGGAAGTTGCCCGGTCTGCCGCGCGGACGCTGCGTCCGCCTAATCTCAGCCCGCGCACTTCGCACAGGTTCGTGGTAGTCGCGGGCGGAGATTCGGCGCAGACGCCGAACTTCCGCCCCTACCACGGCTACGGCTCGTCACCTAGCCCCCGCCCTGCAAAAGGCAACGACGGCTGTGATCACGCTTTAGTCCGCCCCCGCGGGCCCGGTGCCGGCGGGGCCGGTGGGCTTGATGCCTAGCGCTGCCGCCATGACCTTGCAGGCGATGGGCGCGGCCGCGGAGGCGCCGTGTTTGCCCTCCGCCACGAAGACGACCGCCACGTACTTGGGATTCTCGTACGGCGCGAAGCAGGTGAACCAAGCGTGGGCCGGGCGCGAGGGGTCGGTCTCGGCGGAACCGGTCTTGCCGCCCACCGAGACGCCCAGGTTTCGCATGGCGCCGGCCGTGCCGTGTTCACTGGTCACCGCCAGGCGCATGCCCTGGCGGACCTCCTCCAGCACCTTGGGGGCCACGTCCACCTTGTGCCCCTCCGGCTGGGTGAAGGTCTGCAGACCGTAGCCGGTCCAGGCCGGCCAGGTGATGCTGTTAATCAGGCGCGGCGTGAGCAGCCAGCCGCCGTTGGCCACCGCGGCGGTGACCACGGCCATCTGCAGCGGCGTGACCGACAGATAGCCCTGGCCGATAACATAGTGCAGCGTCTCGCCGGTGGTCCAGCGCGTCTGGTATTTCTGCAGCTTCCAGTCCCGGTCGGGCACGGTACCGGCCACCTCATCGCTGAGGCCAATCCCGGTGCGGCTCCCCAGGCCGAAACGGCGGGCGAAGTCGGCCAGCGTGTCGCTGCTGAGCCCCTTGCTGAGCACTAGATTGTAGAAGTAAACATCGCAAGACTCGGCGATGCCCTTGAGAAAATCCACGATCCCATGGGTGGTCCAGCAGCCGAAACGCGCGTGGTCCGCGCCCTCGTAGATGCCGCCGGAGCAGGTGTAGCTGTCGTTGAGGCTGAGGTTGGTGGTGGACAGGGCGGCGGCGGCGCTGATCATCTTGAAAATCGAGCCGGGCGGATAGAGCATGGCGGTGGCATGGTTGATCAGCGGCTTGCTCGGATTGCTGGTGAGCGCCTGCCACTGCTGCGGGGTGAAGCCTTTGACCCATTGATTGGCGTCGTAGGTCGGACGGCTGGCCATGACCAGCACCTCGCCGGTCTGCGCGTCCATCAGCACTACGGCGCCGGCCGTGCCGACGGTCTGGAGGGTCTCATCCAGGGCGTCTTCGGCCACCTTCTGCAGTTGCGCATCGAGCGTCAGGCAGACCGAGGCGCCGGGCACGGGCGGGCGCTCCGCGATGATGCCGGTGGGCGCGCCGCCGGCCTTAACTTCGTAAAGCCGATAGCCCCGGCGCCCCTGGAGCAGGGGGATGACGCCCGGGTAGTCAGGCTGCGTCGTCGTCTCCAGCAGCTTCTCCACGCCGGCCTGGCCCACCAGCGAGTCGGCGGCGTAGATGTCGTCCGGGGTGCTCAGGGGCGGCGCATGCTGCGGGTCCATCCCCGGGTAGACCAGGTCCTTGTTGTCCTCGTATTGCGAGGCGGTGATGGCCCGCGCATAGCCCAGCACGTGGGCCGCCAGGCGGCCGCGCGGGTAATTCCGGCGCACCTCAATGCCGATCTGCACGCCCGGCAACTCTAGCTTGCGGGCCTCAATCTGGGCGACGACCTTGAAGGGCACGTCCTCCCCCACGCCGGTCAGGACCCCCGAGTCGAGCGCCTGCCGGCTGAGGGCATCCTTCAGGGCGGCCCGCACCTCCGGCATGGGGACTTCCAGAATCTGCGTGAGCGTCCGCACGATGCGCTCGGCGGCGACCTGGTCCTTCTTGGGGTACTCCGCGGGGACTATCTCCACGTCCCACTGGGGGTGGTTTTCCGCCAGCAGCAGCCCGTGGCGGTCCTTAATCAGCCCGCGCGGGGCGGACTCCCAGACGATCTTGGTCCGGTTGCCGGCGGCCTCCCGCGCGTAGTGGTTCCACTGCGTGAACTGCAGCGTCCACAGGCGCACGACCAGCGTCAGGAGCGCAAACGCGGCCAGGAGCATGAGCAGCCTAATTCGGTTTTCCGTACCCGCGATTTCCATAAGGGTAAGGGGTCTCCGGAGGGTGAGGGCAGGGCGAGGCCCGGCGCGCCCGCGCTTAGTGGCCGGGGCCGTGCACGGTGCACCGTCCCCGCGGCGCTTTGCCGGCCGGGAAGGTTTTCTCCTCGGTGCTGGGACAATATGGCCCGGCCAGGCGGCCGCTGGCGGTGCAGATGCTGACCGTCACCGTGCGCCCGCCGGCAGACCCCCCGGCGGAGGCTCCGGCGCTAGCCCCCGGACTGGCGCTGCGCGGGGTACTCCCCCCATGCACCGTGCAGGTGCGGGGAATCTGGTCGGCCGAGCTGAAAGTCTTCTCGTAGGTGCTGGGGCAATGACTGGTCGCCCGCTGATTGGTCTCGGAGCAGAGGGTGACCGTCTGCGCCTGGGCGTTGCTCTTAGTTTCGCGCGGCGCCCGGCGTGTGGCCACTACCCCCGAGCCCTCCGGGAACTTGCCGTCATACCCCAGAGTCTGCATCGCGTCATGCACAAAACGCGCCCACACCGGCGCGCAGAAGCCGCCACCGCTGGCGTCATTCATCGGCGAGTAGTCGTCGTTGCCCACCCAGACCGCCGCCGAGAGGTCGGGAGTGAAGCCGACCCACCAGGCATCGCGGCCGTCCTGGGTAGTCCCGGTCTTGCCGCCGCAGGGGTAGCCCACCGACTGGGCGCGCTGGCCGGTGCCGCTCCGGACGACGGAGCCCAGCATGCTAATCATGCTGACGGCGACCGGCTGCTCGATGACCTGCTTGGGATCGGGCCGGGCCGCGTACACCGTCCGCCCCCAGTAGTCGTCCACCTGGAGAATGAAGGTGCGCGGATTGCGGATGCCCCCCGAGGCAAAAGTAGCGTAGCCCGAGGCCTGCTCCAGCGGCGAGAGGTTGGAGACGCCCAGGGCCAGCGCCAGGTACGGACTCAGCCGGTCCGGCGAGATATCCATGATCTTCCCGGCCAACTCACGGACCCGGTCCACCCCCACGGTCTTGAGCACCCGCACCGAGACCAGGTTGACCGACTGGGCCAGCGCCTCCCGCAGGCTGTAGGACCCGCCCTGCCGCGCGCTGTAGTTCTTGGGCGTCCAGGGTTTGCCGGTGCCACTCGGCAGGGAAATCGGGTCGCCGCTGAACTGGGAACTGGGCGAGTACCCGGCCTCGAGCGCGGCGCACCAGACGTAAGGCTTCATGGAGGAACCCGGCTGCCGTCCCCACCCGGGCGGACCCGGATAGGCGCGGTTGTACTGCAGCTTCTCGTAGGGGCCGATCCCGCCGATCATGGTCAGCACGCGGCCGTCATGCACGTCCACGCAAGCCAGGGCGCCCTGGCCGTTGAGACCGCTGCGAATGGCCCCGTCGGCCCGCTTTTGGGCGACCCATTCGTCCATAATCTTCTGCCCGGACTCCTGCAGGCGCATGTCCAGGGAGGTGTAGACCCGCAGCCCGCCGCGGTAAACCGTGTCCACATCGTACATCTGGACCAGTTGCTGGATGACCAGATGCGAGAAGTAGGGCGCGCGCAGGACGGTCACCCCGGTCGCCAGTTCCCCGGCGTCCCGGGCCACCACCGGCTCCTCCATCGCCAGCTTGGAGTCGTGCACCGACAGGTCGCCGGCCGTAACCATGGCCTGGAGCACCTCGCGGCGCCGGGCCTTGGCGATATCGCCGTGGGTGAAGGGATCATAGCCGGCAGGCCGCTGGGCCAGACCGGCCAGCAAGGCGCACTGGGCGAGGTCCAGGTCCTGCGGCTGTTTGCGGAAATAGGTCATAGCGGCCGTCTTGACGCCATAGGCGCCCCGGCCGAAGTACACCTCGTTGAGGTACATCTCCAGGATTTCCGTCTTGGAGAAGTTGCGTTCCAGCTCCAGGGCCAGCAGGACTTCCTTGAGCTTGCGATCCCAGGTGCGGGCCTGCGAGAGCCAGACGTTGCGGACCAACTGCTGGGTGATGGTGCTGGCGCCCTGCGCCATGTGGTGGCCGGTAACGTCAATCAGGGCGGCGCGCATGATATCCCGGGGACTGATCCCGATATGCTCAAAAAAGCGCCGGTCCTCGACGTCCACGACCGCCTGCGTGAGGCGCTGGGGCATGTCGCTGAGGGGAGTGTACTCGCGGTTCTCCTTGAAGACGCGCGCCAGCAAGGTGTGGGTATCGCGGCCCCCCGGATTGCGTTCCGTGGAGTAGATCTCGGTGATCAGGGGGGGCTGGTAGCCACGCAGCCGCAATTGCTCCGGCATGAGGGTGTGCAACCGGCCGATGGAGCCGGTGACAAAACCCATGGCAGAGAAGACGCCCACGAGCAACAGGGCGTTGGCATAGAGAAAAAAGCGCGGAATTCCGGGGCGGCGCATGGTTGTGCTGACGGACCAGACCTCTTCTGTCTAATTGTACTGTGGCGCCGGGCCGACGGTCAAGCCGGGGACCGGGCGGACCCACCATTGCTGTTTCCCCTCTCCTGCCAGGAGAGGGGGCAGGGGGTGAGGCCGGGCAACAAATCCACCCTCTTGGACGCCTCCCCCGCACCCTCCGGTTCCCCTCAGACCGTGCCGCCGGCTTGTTGCAGGTAGGTCACGTCCCGGGCGAGCAGGGCGGGGCGCTCGGCGGGCGGGTACTTGCCGAGGGACTCCTCCTCCAGGGCCAGGGCGCCCGCGTAGCCGGCCGCCGCGAGGATCGCCACCAGCCGACCGTAATCCAGGTCCCCCTCCGGCGTCGGACAGACGCAGCAGCCGTACTCCCAGCCCAGCGGCCGGCGCGTCTCGCGCACCGCCTCCGGGTAGCAGAGGTTCTTGACGTGCACGTGCCGCACCCGCGGGGCCAGGCGCTCGGTGGCCTCATAGACCTCGGCCAGCGGGTAGCCGGCCCAGTAGAGATTGGCCGGGTCCAGGGTCAGCCCCACCCGCGCCGGGTCCAGATCAGCCAGGAGCGACTCCAGCCAGGGCAGATCGTTGCCCTGCCGACCGTGGTTCTCGATAGCCAGGGCCACCGACGAGCCGGCCGTGGCCTCCAGCAGACTGGTTACCGCCCCGCCATAGAGCGCCAGCCGCCGCCGCCGGGTGAGATGATCGGGGCCGGACATGGCCCCGTCCAGGCGCACGACCGGCACGCCGAGGCTCTCCGCGAGACGCACCGTAGCCAGGCCCCAGGCGATCTCGGCAGCGGGGTCCAGGGCGTTGAAGTTGTTGGCCAAGAACAGGGCGCAGGGGGTCAGCCCCGCGGCCCGGTAGACCCGACTGATCTCGGCCTGCTGCTCCGGGGTGGTCGCGGGCAGTCCCGGCCCCAGCGAGTCCTCCGGCGCGGGCAGCGTCAACCGGCGCGTCACGGCCAGCTCCACCGCGGTCAGACCCAGGTCCTGGAGGCCTTGCCGCAGGCTGCTGAAACCGGCTTGATATAGGGTTACATCACGGAGAGCGATTTGCATGGGGTTGACAGCTATCATACCCCAGTGCCGGTCGGCTGGCAACGAAGGGGCGGCGCCTTGATGTAGGGCGGGGGCTACCTCCCCCGCCGGCCGTTGCCGTTGCCATAGCCGTCAGTGGCACCGGCGTCTCGCCGGTGGGGCTGCCAAGGGGGCCTCGTTCCTATCCGCTACCATTCCCCTGGAGGGGCCGCACGAGCGTAGCGAGGCCGGCCCGGCCGTTGCCGTAGCCCCTCCCCTAAGGGGAGGGGGCCTGCCCGCCGTAGCTTCAGCGAAGGCGGGTGCCCGAGGTCCCCCGAGGGCGGGGTGGGCCGGCCAACGGCACACCGGCGAGACGCCGGTGCCACCGACCGAAAAGACAACCGCCGCCTTCGGGAACCTTTTCCCCTCCTGGTTTGCTCTTGACAATATACGGGTAATCTACTATTGTACGTAGTGGATATTCCGAGGCGCTGATAAGCGCATTTTGACGGTCAGCGGCGGACTCTCGCCCAGGGGGCAAATTGGCTATGTCGACCGAACAGGATCCGCATGTGCAGGTGTTCCGGCCCGAGCAGCAGGGGCTGGAGAAGATGCTGGGGGCGCTGGAGGCTCAGGTCATGCAAGTGATCTGGGAGGCGCCGCGGGCGCAGAGCGTTCAGGAGGTCCGGGACGAGCTGGCCGCGCGCGGCAAGGAAGCCGCCTACACCACCATTATGACCACCCTGGGCCGGCTCTTCACCAAGGGCCTGCTACAGCGCGAGACGCACGGCAAGGCCTATCTCTACACCGCCCGCGTCAGCCGCGGCGAGTTGACCGACAGCGTCACCCGGCAGGTGCTGGGCGGGCTGGCCGGCAACTTTGCGGAACCGGCAATCGCCTACTTCGTGGAGGCCCTGGAAGCGCAGTCGCCCGACCAGCTTGACGCTCTGGCCGCGATGGTGGAGCGCAAGCGGGCTGAGCGCCAGGGGCGCTAATGATCCTGGGCGCCGCGGCCGCGGCGCTGCTGGTGATCTACGCCTCGGCGCTCAATTTACTGCTGTACCCTCTGGTGCGCGCGACGACCCGGTCTCCGGCGCTGGCCGCGGCGGAGGCCCGGGCGCGGCGCAGCCTGATCGGCCTCGCGCTCCCTGTGGCGCTGGCCCTGCTGGCGACCGGCCGGAGCCTGAATCTGCAGCTCCACCACCCCCTGTTTTCTCCCCACGCTGAGCGACTGCGTCCCCACGCCTGCCTGCGCCTGCTGCTGGCCGGGCCGGATGCCCCCTGGCAAGCCCGCTTGTTCGCCGGCCTGGCGCTAGCGCTGGTCCTGGCGGCGCTGGCCGTCGCCGGGGTGGGGCTAGTGCGGGGCTGGCGCGAGCAGCGGCGGCTGCACCGGCAAGCGCAGCTGCGGGATACCGCCACGGCTCCTTCGTGGCTGGCCTCGGCGCGGGTGTGGGAGGACTCTACCAGTGGCCTGGCCTCGGCGCGGGGCTGGCGGGGGGAGGTCATCGTGCATCCGGCGATAGAACGGCTCTTCCCCGGCGCGCAGGCCGCGGCGGTGCTGGCCCATGAGGTCCATCATGCCCAACGCCGCGACCCTGTGCTGGGGCCTCTGGTCAATGCGCTGGCGCTGCTGTCGGCCCTGTCGCCGGGCGCCTGGCTGGAGCGAGCGCGGTGGCGGCGAGATCGCGAGGCGGCCTGCGACGCGTACGCCGCGCAGGTGGTCTCGCCCGAGGCCATGCAGGAGTCACTGGTCACGGCCGGGGAACTCGCGGAGGTCCTGGCGGAGATCAGTCCCCTGGCGGAACTCGATCGCGACCTACTTGCCCACGTGCAGGAGCGGCGGACGGCTCTGGAAGCGGTGCTGGAGGGGCGGGCGGCAGCCCCGGCGCAGGCCTCGTGGCGCGGCGAGCTGGTGCTCGGGGCCGCCCTGGCGGTCGCGCTGCTGGCGCTGGGCTGGTGGGAGCCGGTGCGCGATAGCCTGCAATGCGCGGCCGAGTCTTTCCTCCACGCCTTGGGCCAGTAGATGGCCCCCGAATAGGTTTGAAGTTTATGAAATCTATACTGGTATAACTTTTATACCTCTCACGCCCGCGCCCGGTGACGACCCTCTTCCCTACTCCCGCATCTCCGGCGGCTCCGCGGGACGCACGCGAGCGGCCAGCTTGCCCATGACCAGAGCGCGAGTGCGCCGGAGCACGCCCGTGCGCCGGTCCCCGTACCACAGGACGGGAAGACATAGCACCAAAAAGATGACCATGCGCATGGTCATGATGCGCCAGCTATGTTCATGGAGCGATACGGGAAGAAGGTCGCTGAGCAGGCCCGCCCCGCGAATGGCCAGGATGGACCAGACGAAAGGCACGTGGCAGATGATGATCTCCAGGGCCAGTCGCCAGCGGCTGCGGTAGTAGTTGCCCAAGGCGGCCACCAGGGCCAGGAGGCTGGCCAGCGCGAAACCGCTGACCGCGTACATGGCGACATGCGCGAGATCGCCGCTATGGCGAAGGGTCCACCACGCGCCCCCCGCGATCACGGCGGCGCCCGCCAGCTTGGTCAGGGTGACCAACCACTCCCGGCGCATGGCGACCAGCAGCCCGCACGCCGCGATGGGCAACGCCAGGAAAGCCCCGCCCATGGCCAGCACCTGCGCCGCGTAGGTCCCTTCCACGTACAGCGGCACTAGCGCCCGGAGTACCTGGGGGATCATGATGAAGAGCAGTCCGGAGAGGACAGGCATGACCGTGGCTGCCGCCATGGTGGGGGCCAGGACGTGCTGCCGGAGCGCGGCGGCGTCGTCCTCCACGCCGTATTTCTCCCAGATACGCGGCATCAGCACAAAGCCGACCGACTCGGGGATGCGGAACAGATACATGGCCAACTGGGAGGCCGGCCAGTACAGCCCCAGCGCGTGGGCCCCCATCAGCTTGCCGACCATGGCTCGATCCACGGTGCGTAGGAGGATATCGGCGTAGGTAATGGCGACCAGGGGCAGCCCGGAGCTAATCAGGGCGAAGATCAGCGGCCAGTTGTAGCGCACTCGAATCCGCAAGCGCCCGGCCCAGTGCAAGTACCCGAGCTGGAGAAGATTCGCCGCCAGCAGGCCGACCATGGCGCCCACCACGCCATAGGCCCAGGCGCCAGCGACGACGAGCACGAGTTGCGCTACGTTCATGACCATGGAGGAGAGGGCCAGGACGGAGAAGGTGCCCCAGGCCCGCAAGACCACCCGGTAGACGGTAACGGTCTGGCTGCATAGGAAGATCCCCGCGCCGCAGGCGATCACCTCCCGCGTCACGGTCCCCCAGGAGAGGCAGAACACGGCGGTGCCGAGCATGCCCAGCGCGGACAGGATGCTGGTGGCCAGCACGAAGGACATCCCCACGTCTTCCAGGTCCTGGGCGCGCTGCTCTTCGTGCCGGGCCAGAGCCACCGGCAAGCGCCGGCTGAGCCCGTGCATGGCGCCCAAATGGGTATTGGCCAGCCACTTGGTGAACAGGTCGGAGATGGTCATCAGGCCCCGACCGGTCGGGCCGATGAGGCGCATGACGATGACGGTCTGGATCAGGCTGGTGAGCAGGTCAAAGTACGAGCTGCCCATCATCATGAACAGGCCGTGGAGGACGCCCTGAGAGCGGCGCTGGCGCGAGGGGCTGACAGTTGGCGGTGGGAGGAGTGGTGCCGGCTGAGCCATATTTCTCCAGGCGTTGGGCATGGTCTTGAAGAACGTTGACCTGGCACCAGCGCCTAGGGAAGCGCCGCGCGGTCTAGGACGGCGACGAGCGCCGTATTATATAGAATTTCGGCTCCCAAGGGAAGTGCTTGAGACCCTTCGCATATTAATAACAAATCGGTCAAGCCACGGTAAAGGCCTCCAGGAGGCCGGCCGCCTCGGGCGTCGTGCTCCACCACCGGAGCATCTTGATGCGATAGGCGCCGTAGTCAACACTGCGATCCGGGGTCTCCTGGGGAGGAATGGCCGCCAGGGCCGCCGCGTCCCGGCCCTGGAACTGCTCCAGGAAGCCGCTGAGGGTAACGGCCGCGGCCTTGTCGAAGGAGGGGGTGCAGGCCTTGGCGATGGCGGTGCAGGCGGCGTCCAGGTCACCGCAGCACAGGTAGCCCGCCCGGTCGGCCGACAGTGTGGCCCGCTGCTGCCAGGCGTGGGCCAGCTTGGCCAGGGTCTGGCGTTGGTCGCGGTGGATATCCATCTCGAGCGCGACCATCATCTGGTGGATGAGCTCGCGCAGGGTCGAGGCGACGTCTCCGGCCAGGCGCGTGCGGCGGTCGGCGACCAGGTCGGCGATTAGCCACTCGGCCAGGTAGCCGCTACGAATGTACTCCAAATCGCGACCGAGGTGGAAGCCCACTTGAGGGCCATGCAGGCTACGAATCAGACCGGTGGGGATGGCGAGGCGGGGCGGGTTATCGGCGATGGGGACCGGGGTCAGACAGGGCTCGGCGAAGACCATCAACTCCGCGTCGGCCAAGCCGAGCAGGTGGGCGCAGCGGTGGGCCCACTCAACGATCTCGGGATGCCGGTGCGCCTCCAGATGAGCGCACATCTCGAGCACCGGCAGCAAGGCGTCTTCCCGGGTCCAGGCCTCCTGGAGCGTAGCGACCATCGTCTGCACGATCGCCTCCTGCTGCCAGCGAGCCAGGTAAGCGCGATCCTGGTCGTATTCCCAGGGGGCGGGGCCGCGCGTATCCACCTCACCGGCCTCTTCTTCCTCGAAGGAACACTCCTCATCGTCGTCGGTCTCGAAGAGGTCGTCGGGCGGAACTTCCTCGTAGAGCCAGTCCGCGTCGTGATTGACGGGGGCGAGGCCCTCGATGGAGTCGAGATCGTCGTCCAGCGCCGAGTTGCGGTGGACGGTGACAAAGGGGTCGGGAGCAATCTCGCCCAGGCGCTCCAGACGACTAGCCGTGGCTGCGTCTACCTCGCGCAGCCGGGCCCAGGCCTCCTGGTCGCCGCGGTCGGTGAAGATGGCGTCCTGGAGGACCCGCGAGGCGTGGTGCGCGTCGTCTTGGGCAACGTAGTGCGCGGCCAGCCACAGCCGGACCGGATTGAAGCCGGCGTCAAACTCGAGGGCTTCTTTGGCCATTTCCTCGGCGCGTTGCTGGTGGCCCCGCGCCAACTCGTGTTGCGCTTGCTCAAAACGGGCGACAGCCTGCTCGCGATCCGCCGGACCCTGTTCCGCGCCCATGGCCTGCACCTCCGTCGTTTTCCCGTGGCACGACCCCAGCAGGAAAGCTGCCGGGGCAGCCGTCAGTACTCATTACAGGTTCTTCGCCGAGGGAGAGGTTCCTGCTTGGGTTTTTGAGGAGGGAGTATTACTCTTGCGGTAAGCCGGCCTCACCCCCGGCCCCTCTCCTGGCAGGAGAGGGGGGAAAGGCAACGGCGGGGAGGAGACGTTGCCCCTAGCTCTCTCCCGCGATAGCGGGGGAGAGTGGCGCCGCGCGTCGTTGGCGCGGTGCCGAGAGGGGGAGGTCGTTGGCGCTAGGCGCGGACCCCCTCTCCCCGCAAGCAGGAGAGAGATAAGGGCTTAAGGCTAACGACGAACGGCAGGGCCGGCCTCGCTTCGCTCGTGCGGCCCCTCCGGGAAACGGCTAACGGCCGGCGGGGGACCCTTCGACAGGCTCAGGGCCTTCGGCGTAGCCCCCTCGGCAGCCCCACCGGCGAGACGCCGGTGCCACTAACGGCGCCCGGCTCCGAAAACTAACGCCGGGCTTGCGCTGGGGGGCGGATTGCTATATACTTAGCGCATAGAAGTCCGGGATGGTTTATCCTGGGAGTGGACACAGTGTCCACTCCCAGTTTGTTCGTAGGCGTTGGTCGGCTGAGCGCCTCCGAGGCAAAAAGAAGGGGCAACATGAGACGGCATCCGGTGGTCGAGCGCCTGTGGGACGAAGTCGAGGCGAACGTGCAGAGCCTGGGCTACGAACTGGTGCAGATGACCTTCGGCGGGCCGGCCGGCAACCAGAACCTTACCATCTATGCAGACAAACCCGGCGGGATTTCCGCCGATGACTGCGCGACCCTGGCCGAGCACCTGTCCGTGATGCTCGACGCGCTCGACCCGATCAGTAGTCCCTACCATCTGATCGTGTCGTCGCCAGGGCTGGATAGGCCTCTGGGGCGGGATGAAGACTTCGCGCAGCATGTGGGGCAGACCTTGCTGGTGCGCTATGCGCCGCCGGAGGGCCGCCTGCGGCGAGCGCGAGGGCGCTTGACCGCAGTTACCGAGGACGCAGTACAGCTCGAGACGGACAGCGGCCCGCTGGACCTGCCGCTGGCGCAGATCGCGGCTGCCAATTTGCATTTCGAGTGGGAGGAGGAGGGCGACAACTAAGGTCGCCACTCATCCCCCTTCAGGAGTGATTGGGAGTATGGACGGAGAGTTCATCGAGGCCCTGGAACAACTGCAGAAAGAAAAAGACATCTCCATGTCCTCCCTGTTGCAGACCGTGGAGGCGGCGATGTCTTCGGCGTACCGCAAGCATTTCGGTACGCAGGAAGACGTGCGCATCGAGATTGACCCCGCGGGGCGCCGGGTGCGAATGTTCGCCCGCCGCGCGCTGCCCGTCCTGGGCGAGGACGGCGAGGAGATCGAGGTAGCGCCGGAGCTGCTGGAGTTCGAGGAGCACGAGATTGATACCGCGGAGTTCGGCCGGATCGCCGCGCAGACGGCCAAGCAGGTCGTCATGCAACGCATCCGCGAGGCCGAACGCGAGATGGTCTTTGACGAGTACTCGGCGCGGCTGGGCGAGGCGGTTACCGGCGAGATTCAGCGCCGCGACGGCCGCAATGTGTATATTGCACTGGGGCGCGTGGAAGCCGTCCTGCCTTCCTACGAGCAGATTCCGGGCGAGTCGTACCGCTTCGGCCAGCGCCTGAAGGTCTACGTGCTGGAAGTCAAGCGCACGACCAAGGGCCCACAGATTCACGTCAGCCGCACCCATCCTTCGCTGGTCACCCGGCTGTTTGAGCTGGAAGTACCGGAGGTCTACGAGGGTGTCGTGGAGATCAAGTCGGTCGCCCGCGAGCCGGGCGCCCGTTCCAAGGTCGCCGTGTGCTCCAACGACCCGCAGGTGGACCCGGTGGGCGCCTGCGTCGGGCACCGCGGGGCGCGCGTGCAGGCCATTGTGGACGAACTCCGCGGCGAGAAGATTGACATTGTGCGCCACAACGACGAGGTGCAGCAGTACCTCAAGAGCGCCCTGTCCCCGGCCCGCGTTAAGGACGTCATCCTCCAGGAGGACGCCCACGCGGCCACCGTTATCGCTCCCGACGACCAGCTCTCGCTGGCCATCGGCCGCCGCGGCCAGAACGTCCGCCTGGCGGCGCAGCTTACCGGCTGGAAGATTGATATTCGGAGCGAAGCGCAGTGGGCCGCCCAGGTAGAAGCGGGGCTAGCGCCGATGCCGACCGTGGCCGCTCCGGTGGCCGCCCCGCCCGAGAAGATTCGCGTCTATGAACTAGCGCGCGAGTTGGGCGTCGAAAGTCGTGACCTGGTGGAAATCCTCCAGGAGGAGAACGTCGGCGTCACCAGCCACGCCAGCACCATCACCTCCGAGCAAGCCCGCATGGTGCGGGACCTGCTGCAGGGCGGCGAGGGTACGCTGGCGGAGTTGGAAGCCGGCTCCATCCCCGTGGACAAATAAATAGATAGATCTGTGGAACGAGTAGAGACCGGGAAAGCACCCGGAGGTGCTAATTTTGCCGACGGTTAGAGTCTTCATGTTGGCCAAGAAACTAAATCTGCGTAGCGAGGCCTTGATTGCCGCGCTGGAGCAGTTGGGCGTGAGCAACGTTAACGCTGCCGCCGCCATTGACGAGACCACGGCGCAAGCTGTCGTGGAGCTTCTGGCTGAGCAGGCCACCAAGGCGCGCGAGGAAGCCGAGGCCAAAGCGGCCGCGGAAGCCCCGCCGCCGGCGGCCAAGACGGCGGAAGCCCCCGAGCCGGAGGAAGAAGAAGAGGAAGAGGAGGTCGTGGAGGAGCATCGCGGCCGCCACATCCCCGAACCGGTCGTCGGCATCGCCGAGTTGGAGCGCCATATCCAGAGCCTGCAGTTGGCCGAAACCGCCAAGGCGCAGGTCGGCCCGGTGGTGCTGGGCAAGGAAGCGCGGCGCCAGCACGGCGAGCGCCCCGCTAATGCGGTGGACGCCCCGCCGATCGTTACCATCCTCGGCCACGTGGATCACGGCAAGACGACCCTTTTGGATACCCTGCGCAAGACCTCGGTAGCCGCCGGCGAGCATGGCGGTATTACCCAACATATCGGCGCCTCCGAGATCGAGCGCGACGGCAAGCGCATCGTCTTCATTGACACCCCCGGCCACAAGGCCTTCACCGCCATGCGAGCGCGCGGCGCCCAGGTCACCGACATCGCGGTGCTGATCGTGGCGGCCAGCGACGGCGTCATGCCCCAGACGGTGGAAGCCATTGACCACGCCCGGGCAGCCAATGTGCCCATCATCGTGGCCATCAATAAGGTGGACCTGCCCGACGCCGATCCCACGCGCACCAAGCAGCAGCTTCTGGAGCACCAGATCGTCCCCGAAGAGTGGGGCGGCAAAGAGATCATGGTGGAGATTTCCGCTCTGACCGGCGACGGTCTGGAGGACCTGCTGGACTCGATCCAACTGGTCGCGGAGGTCGAGGAGTTGTGGGTGGACCCCACCGCTCCCTTCACCGGCGTAGTCATCGAGTCGCAACTGGACCCGACCCAGGGCGCCCTGGCCACCGTGCTGGTGCGCAGTGGCACCATCAAGATTGGGGACGTCGTGTCGGCCGGCGGCGCCTTCGGGCGCGTCCGGCGACTGCGCGACTGGCGCGGGCGCTCGGTCAAGCAGATGGAGGCGGGGCGACCGGTCAGCATCGTGGGCCTGTCGGAGGTCCCCGAGGCCGGCGAGATCGTGCATACCGCCGCCACTCCCAAGGAAGCGCGCCAGATGGCTGAGGAATTTGCGGCTACTGCCCGGCAGTCCGACCTGCGCGGCACCGCCGAAGTCCAGTTGCAGGAGCTGTATCGCGGCCTGCACAAGGGCGAGGTCAAGGCGCTCAACCTGGTGATCAAGGGCGACGTTTCGGGCACCGTCCAGGCGCTCGAAAGTTCCCTGGAACAGCTTTCCAATGCGCTGGAGGAAGTCGAGATTGACGTGGTCTCCAGCGGCATCGGCGAGATCACCGAGTCCGACGTGATGCTGGCGGTCGCCTCCCAGGCGGTTATCATCGGCTTCAACGTCACCGCGGACGAGCATGTCCTGCGCGTGGCCGCCGACGACCGGGTGGAAATCCGCACCTACAACGTTATTTACCAGATCCTCGACGACATCCAAAAGGCCGCCGAGGGGATGCTGGAGCCGATCTTTGAGGAGCAGTTCATCGGCCGGGCCATGGTCCTGCAGCTCTTCAAGATCTCGCGGTTCGGCGTCATTGCCGGCTCGCGCATCACCGACGGCCGGATGCAACGCGGGGCCCGTATTGAGGTCAAGCGCGGCAAGGAGGTTGTCTACAACGGCAAACTCACCTCTTTGCGCCACGTCAAGAACGAGTTGCTCCGCGTGGATGCGCCTAATGAGTGCGGCCTGCTGGTGAGCGACTGGCGCGGCTGGGCGGAGAACGACATCGTGGAGGCCTACGCCTCCATCGAGGTAGCGCGCAAGCCGTACGTGCCCTAGCGACGGACCGCTCTGATTATGGCGACCTTCGTCGGTCTCTTGACGGTGGACCTGAGGCTACCCGAGGCGCAGACGCTCAAGGACAAGCGCCAGATTCTGCAGAGCCTGCTGGTGCGCGCGGCCAACCAGTTCTCGGTGTCCGTGGCTGAGGTGGGGCGGCAGGACAACCATCATCAGGCGCAACTAGCGGCGGCCTGCGTGGCTAATAGCGCCGCGCATTGCGAGCAAGTCCTCGACGGAGTCCTCGGTCTGTGGCAGGCCGAACCGCGCATCGAAGTGTCGGCGGCCGAGCGGGAGATTCTCTAACCGGCCCGCGGCCCTGAAGGAAGCTGGTCCCATGCCGACGCAACGGCAAGTCCGAATCAACTCCCTCTTGCAGGAAGAGATCAGCCGCATCCTGCTGCTCGAACTGCAGGACCCGGAACTGCGGCTGGTCAGCATCACCGGGGTCGTCGTTTCCCCCGACCTGCGCAACGCCAAGGTCTACGCCAGCGTCATGGCCGATGATGACGAGCAAATATGGGCGGCGTTGGCGGCGCTGATGCGCAACCGCAAGCGCATCCAGTCGCTTATCGCGCACAACGTAATCCTGCGGCAGACTCCCCGCCTGCGGTTTGTGGCCGACCGGACCGCCGCGAATGCCCAGCGCATTGAGACGCTGCTCGGGAAGATCGCGCAAGAGCCTCCCCTACCCGACGCCCCTGAAGACGAAGCCCCGCTCTACGATCTCGACCAAGGGGAATAAGCTATGCCCGTGGGTGACTTGCCGGCCCTCATCGAACTGCTGCTCCGCGCTCCCCAGGTCCTGATCGCCACGCACGAGAATCCCGATGCCGACGCCTTGGGCTCGGCCCTGGCGCTGGCGGCCGGCCTACGGCAACGGGGCCAGACCGTGCAGGTGGCCAACGCCGACCCCGTGCCGCAGCGCTTGCGCTTTTTGCCCGGCTGGGAGCAGATCACCGCTAGCCCCGCGCCCTCTCCCCTGGTGGTAATCGTGGATGCGGCGGAGCCCTCGCGCACCGGGGCGCTCCAGTCGCTGATCTTGGAGGCCGCGCAACTGGCGGTCATTGACCACCACGCGGCGACCGAGAGCCCCGCCACTGCCGGCTTCAGCGACGACGAGGCCCCGGCGGCCGCCTTCCTGGTCTACCAGGTGCTGGAGGCGCTGGGAGCCGAGATCACCCCCGAAATCGCCACCTGCCTGTACGCGGGGCTGGGCGGCGACACCGGCTATTTCACCTACCAGAACACCGACGCGCCGACGCTGGAACTGGCCGCCCGGCTGGTCAGCGCCGGCGCTGACCCCTATCGCATCCACCTGCAATCGGCAGCGCAACTCTCGCTGCCGGCGCTGCATCTGCGCGGGCGGGCGCTGGCGTCGCTGGCCGCGCGTGCGGGAGGGCGGCTGGTCTACGCGACGCTCCGGCACGAGGATTTCGCCGCGACCGAGGCCCGGTCGGAGGACACCGAGGGCATTGTGGACCTGCTGAAGGAGGCGGAGCGCGGCGAGATTTTCGTTTTGTTCAAGCAGGGGCCGGAGGCCATCTGGCGCCTGAGCTTCCGCTCCCAGGGGGCCGACGTGGGCCGGGTGGCGCGCGAGTTCGGGGGCGGCGGGCACGCCGTGGCCGCGGGCTGCGAGCTGGTCGGCGAAGAGTATGTCGTCGTCGAGAAGGCGCTGGCGCGGCTGGAAATCTTGCTGGAAGCGGGCCACTGATGGAAGGCATCTTGGCGGTCGTGAAGCCGCCGGGGATGACCTCCCATGATGTGGTGGGGTTCGTGCGGCGGTTGGCGGGCGGGGCCAAGACCGGGCATACCGGGACCCTGGACCCGGCGGCGGCGGGGCTGCTGCTGGTCTGCGTGGGGCGGGCGACGCGGCTGGCGCAGTACCTGGTCGGCTGCGACAAAAGTTACTGGGCGGAGATCACTTTTGGGATCGCCACCGACAGCGCGGATATTGAGGGCGAATTGCTGGAGCGCCAGCCCACGACCGGGGTCAGCGAGGCCAGCCTGCGGGCGGCCCTGCCGGCCCTGACCGGGGAATTGTCGCTGGCGCCGCCGCGGCTTTCGGCGATCAAATCGGCCGGCAAGCCGCTGCACCGGCGGGCGCGGCGGGGACCTATCGAGGAGCCTGCGGCGCGGGCCATGCGCGTGGACCGCTGGGAGCTGCTGGAGTTTCTTCCCGGCCCCGAGCCGGTGGCGCGGCTGCAGTTGGACTGCGGCAGCGGGACCTACGTGCGCAGCCTGGCGGAGGCGCTGGCGGCGGCGCTGGGGACCGTGGGGCACCTGTCCTTTTTGGCGCGGACCCGGGTGGGCAACTTCCGCCTGGAGCAGGCGCACACGCTGGAGGAAATCGAGCAGGGGGCGGCGGACGACTGGGCGGAACTGCTGATCTCGCCCGGCCAGGCGCTGGGCCATCTGCCCGCGCTGGCGCTGGACGAACGGGAAGTCGATCTGCTGCAGCACGGCGTGGTCCTCCCGCTCACTGAGGACCGGCTGTCGGCGCCGGCGGGCGAGGCGTTGCAGTTGCTCGACAGCCGGCAACAACTGATCGGAGTGGGCGAGTGGCGCGCGGAGGACGAGGGGCCGCGGCTGCGTTCGCTGACCATTCTCGTCACTGAATGACCGTCATGAGATACGTAGTAGGACTCGAAAACGCGGCCTGTTTCGACCGGCGTCAGGCGCTGGCCCTGGGGGCCTTTGACGGCGTGCATCGCGGCCACCTGCAGCTTCTGCAGGTCACGGAAGCGGCGGCGCGGGAGCTGGACGCTGAGACCACCGTGCTGACTTTTGAGCCTACGCCGGTGGAGGCCTTCGGCCGGCTGGGGCGCAAGGACGTGCGCCTGACCCTGCCGGAGGAGCGCCGGGCGCTGATCGAGGCGGCCGGGGTGGACAACCTGGTCGTGGCCAACTTCGACAAAGCGCTGCAGAGCACCGAGCCCGAGGACTTCGCCCGCGACATCCTCGCCCAGCGGCTCTGCGCCGCGGCGGTGGTGGCGAGCGAGACCCACAGCTTCGGGCGCGGCGGCAGCGGCAACATCCGCACGCTCATGCACCTAGGCTGTGACCTGGGCTTTGAGGTGCGCGTGCTGCCGCTGCTGAGCACCGACCGCAACCCGCTCTCCTCCACGCGCATCCGCGAGTTGCTCTGGGACGGGCAGATCGAGGAGGCCAACGACCTGCTGGGGCGGCTGTATTCCGGCTCCGGCGAGGTGGTTACCGGCGACGGGCGGGGGCGCACGCTGGGCTTCCCGACCGCCAATGTGGCCGTGCCGATGCCTAAGCTCGTGCCCGGACCCGGCGTCTACGCGGGCTGGGCAGGGGTGGAAGGCAGCGGGGAAAGCTGGCGCGCCGCGATCGTGATTGGCCCCTCTCCCACCTTTGAGAATGACACTGACGTGCGGCGGGTGGAGGTGCATCTGCCGGACCGCGAGGTGGACCTGCTGGGGCAGCGGCTGAGCTTCGCCTTCGTGCGCCGAATCCGTCCGCAGCAGCGCTTTGCCGGGGAGGCGGAGCTACGCGCGGCCATCGCCGAGGACGTGGCCCAGGTGCGCGCGATGGCTGCCGCGGAGCTGTCCTTTTCGCCTTTCGTGTCATTGACAAGCGACGGGGCATGATTTATACTATGCATCCGCTGTAATAGCGCATTTGCGGCCGGCGTGGGGTGACGCAGCACGGGCTGGCGTTGACGCCGGCATTTTGCTTGCTGCGCCCGTTTTGGCGTGACCGTGGCGATCAGAATCGCCCTTATATACGATGTTTGATGCCCTGACTGACAAACTGCAGCAAGCCTTCAAGCGCCTGAGTTCCAAGGGCAAGCTGGGGCCGAAAGAGGTCCGCGAGGGCCTCAAGGAAATCCGCGTGGCCCTGCTGGAAGCCGACGTCGCCTATGACGTCGTCAAGGACTTTGTTAATAAGGTCCAGCAGAAGTCGCTGGGCGAAGATATCCTGCGCGGGCTGAATCCGGCCCAGCAGATCGTCAAGATTGTGCACGAGCAACTGGTGGAGCTGCTCGGCGAAGAGGCCGCCAAGATCAAAATGGCCTCCGACCCGCCCACCGTGATCGTGCTGGCCGGCCTGCAGGGCAGTGGTAAGACGACGACCGCCGGGAAGCTGGCGGCGCGCCTGCTGCGCGAGGGACACCGGCCGCTGCTGGTGGCGACCGACGTTTACCGGCCCGCCGCTATTGATCAGCTGCAGCAGATTGGGGCGCAGATCGGGGTACCCGTCTTCGCGATGGGAGACCAGCACAACCCGGTCGATATCGCCAAAGCCGCCGTCCTTGCGGCCCGTTCCAAGGGCCAAGATATAGCGATCATTGACACCGCCGGCCGCCTGCACCTCGACGAAGCGATGATGAACGAGGTGCAGGAGATCGAGGGCGCTTTCGCGCAGACCGAGACCCTGCTGGTCATTGACTCGATGACCGGTCAAGATGCGGTCAACGTGGCCAAGGAGTTCGGCTCGCGCCTGCATCTGGACGGGCTGATCCTGACCAAGCTGGACAGCGACGCCCGCGGCGGCGCGGCGCTCTCGGCGCGCGCGGTCACCGGGCTACCAATCAAGTTCGTGGGCGTCAGTGAACGGCCCGACGGGCTGGACGTCTTCTATCCCGACCGGATGGCCCAGCGCATCCTGGGGATGGGCGACGTGCTCACCCTGGTGGAGAAGGCCCAGCAGGCGATCACTGCCGACGAAGCCGCCAAGCTGCAGGAGAAGCTGTTCTCCAACAAGTTCAACCTGGAAGACTTCCGCGACCACCTCAAGAAGGTGCGCGGGATGGGCCCCCTGGATCAACTGATGAAGATGATCCCGGGCATGGGCAACATGGCCGGCATGGGCGACATGGCGGTGGATGAGAAGGAACTGGACCGCGTGGAGGCCGTCATCAACTCGATGACCGCGCACGAGCGACGCGACCCGGAACTGCTCAACGCCAGCCGCAAGCGCCGCGTCGCGGCAGGCTCCGGCCTGGCGGTGCAGGACGTCAACATAGTGCTCAAGGAGTTCCGCCAACTGGCGCAACTCATGGAATCCATGGGCAAGGGCAAGCCGATGAATATCGGCGGGATGCGCCTGCGCCCGGGCCGCTAGGCAGAGCGCAACGCCTCTGCAAGTTTTTCGTATACGACCGAAAGCCGGCGGCAGCCGGCCCGAAAGGGGTAGGACAGTTTGGCTACTAAGATCAGATTGAAGCGGTGCGGAGCCAAGAAGCAGCCGAGTTACCGCATTGTCGTGATGGACGAGCGGGGCACCCGGGACGGACGCGCCATCGAGGAGATCGGCTACTACAATCCGCTGACCGATCCGGCGACCGCCGTCATCAAGGCTGAGCGCGCGATGCATTGGTTGATGGTCGGCGCGCAGCCTACCGATACGGTCAAGTCCCTGTTCCGCAAGGAAGGCATCATGCCGTCCATGAAGCCGGCGGCCGCGGTGGCGGAGGCCGTGGTCGCCGCGCCGGCTCCCGTGGCCGAAGTTGTGGCTGAGGTCGCGGAAGTTGCCCCCGAGGCCGAAGTCGTGGCCGAGGCTGAGGCCCCCGTGGCCGAGGCCGAGCCGACTGCCGAATAAGGAGCCTCAAGCATGGAAGAACTAGTGCGCTACCTGGTTAGTCTGCTGGTAGACCAGCCTGACCAGATCGAAATTGAGCCCAAGACGGTCGGCGTGACCAAGGTTTATCAGGTCTACGTCGCCTCGGGCGAGCTGGGCAAGGTCATCGGGCGGCGCGGCCGCACGGCCAACGCCCTGCGCAGCGTCGTGGAGGCCGCCGGCCGCAAGCGCGGCGAGAAATCCACCGTGGATATCGTCTCCTAGGGACGGCCACGCCGCTGTTGCTAAGGTACTAACCTGAAGCCGGGGAGGCTTTGTCATGGGTGTTATCGTTAAGCGAAACGTTATCCTGCGCGCGATCGTCACGCCGGGCCTGCGCCAGGAGATCATGAATGAGCTGGACCATGCGGTCGAGGAAGTCGACCAGCGCATCCAGCAGATAGACTTCTCAACCAAGCCGTACCTGACCGAGCTGCAGCGCACCAACCTGCAGCAGGCCATCCAGGTGCGCAAGCAGATTGAGGCCGAAAAGCAGAAGCACGAGGACCTCAAGGTGGCCCTGGAAGAGCGGCGCCAGCAGATGATCAGCCTGCAGGACAACGACGAGATCGTCCGCGGCACCCTGGAAAGCTGGGTGGAGGTCGCCGAGGGCGACAACCTGAGCGAGTTGCTCGGTGGCGTAGAAATCGTCACCAAGGACGACCTGGTCGTGGAGATCCGCCAGAGCGCCCCGGTCAACCTGGACGATCTGCCGCCCGAGGTCCAGCAGCCGGCGCGGTCCTCCATCATTACTGACTTGTCCGGAGCCTAGGTGCAGCCAACTCCCGCGCAGCCTTATGAGGTGATGATCGGCGTGATCGTGGGCGCCCACGGGGTGCGCGGCGAAGTGCGCGTCATGCCCGAGACCGACAATCCCGACCGTTTCGCCCAGCTCAAGGAAGTGTACCTCTCCCCCGAGCGCGGCGAAGGGCGCATGACGAAGATCGTCTCGGCCCGGACGCATGCGGGCAAGGGGCAGGTGCTGCTGACCCTGGAGGGTGTGACCGACCGCGACGTGGCCCAGGCGATGCGCGGCACGGCGCTCCTCATCCGGGAAGCGGACTTGCTGCCGCTGCCGGAGGGGCGCTATTACGAATTTCAGATCCTCGGTCTGCAGGTAGTGACCGAGGAGGGGCGCGAACTGGGGCCGGTCACGGAGATCATCCGCACCGGCGCCAATGACGTCTACGAGACACCGCTGGCGCTGATTCCGGTGGTGGATGCGGTGATTCGGCAGGTGGACCTGGAAGGCGGGCGGCTGGTGATCCGCTGGATGGACGGCCTGCTCAAAAAGGAATAGCAGGGGCGGGAACTGATGCGTTTCGACGTGGTGACGATATTCCCGGAGTATTTCTCCACGCCCCTGGAGTGCAGCATTCTGGGTCGCGCGCGCGCCGCGGGGCTGGTGGACATTCGTCTGCACAACCTGCGCGATTACACGACCGACCGCCATCAGGTAGTGGACGACTACCCCTTTGGCGGGGGCGGGGGCATGGTGCTCAAGCCCGCACCGCTGTTCGCCGCGCACGAGGCGCTGCTCGCCGAGGGCCCGGCCCATGTGGTGTTGCTCAGCCCGCAGGGGCAGACGTTCGACCAGCCGCTGGCACGAGAACTGGCGGAGCGCCCCCGGATCATGCTGCTGTGCGGGCATTACGAAGGTTTTGATGAGCGCGTCCGGCAGACGCTGGTGGACCAGGAGATCTCCCTGGGGGATTTCGTCCTGACCGGCGGAGAGCCCGCCGCGCTGGTGATTATTGACGCGGTGACCCGCTTGCTACCGGGAGTGCTCGGCGATGAGCAGGCGCCGAGCAAGGACTCGTTCGCCGAGGACTTGCTGGAGTATCCGCACTACACACGCCCGGCGGAGTTTGCGGGGCTGCCGGTGCCGGAGGTGCTGCTCAGCGGGCACCATGAGATGATCAGGCGCTGGCGCCGCAAGGAGTCGTTGCGCCGGACGCTGCAGCGTCGCCCGGACCTGCTGAAAAAGGCGGCGTTGACCCGAGAAGACGAAGAGCTTTTGGATGAAATCGCCGAGGAAGAGGAGCCCGGGCAGTAGCCCGCCGGCCCTCCGGGGCGAGCCTGAGGAGGACACTGATGAACCGGATCATTGAGCAACTAGAAGCCGAGCAGATGCGCAGCGACCTGCCCCTGATCGAGGTGGGCGACACCGTAAAGGTCCACCAGCGCATTACCGAGGGCGAGGGCAAGGAGCGCCGCACGCGCGTACAGGTCTTCGAGGGCGTCGTGATTGGCCGCGCCGGCCAGGGCGTCACCGAGTCCATCATGGTGCGCCGCGTCACCTACGGCATCGGGGTCGAGCGCGTTTTCCCGCTGCACGCGCCGAACCTGGAGAAGTTTGAGACCACCCGCAAGGGCGATGTGCGCCGCGCCAAGCTGTACTACCTGCGCAACCGCGTAGGCAAGGCCGCTCGCGTTAAGGAGCGCTCGCGCTGGTCGGTCAAGTCCGTGGCCGCCCGGGCTGCCGAGGAGGCCGCAGTCGTCGCTGCGGCAGAGGCCGCCGCTGCCGCTCAGGCCGCTGCCGAAGCCGCCGCTGCCGAAGCCGCCGCTGCCGAGGCCGCCGCTGCCGAGGCCGCTGCCGCCGTTGAGCCGCCAGTTGAAGCAGAAGAAAGCGCTGAGTAGACTTGAAGTTTCTGGCTTTCGACAATACCTGGAGCATTGTGGCACTCGTCTGGGGGCTACTGCTGGTTCGCGCAGTGGTCCCCCGGGTGCAGCAGTTGCGCCAGCAGCGCGGTGGAATCCTGGAGATCGTGGACTCGCTGTTGGTCGCGGTGCTCCTCGTGTTTCTGATTCTACGCCCCTTTGTCGTACAAGCCTTTTTCATCCCCTCCGGCTCCATGATCCCCTCGCTGGAGATCAACGACCGCATCCTGGTCAACAAGTTCATCTACTTCCTGCGCGAGCCGCAACGCGGTGACATCGTCGTCTTCGTCTCCCCCCGCAACGCCGATCCCGATCAGAAGGACTTCATCAAGCGCGTCATCGGCCTGCCCGGCGACCGCCTGGCGGTCCGCAACGCCCGGCTCTACCGCAACGGGGAGCCGGTGGACGAGCCGTACATCGCCGAGTTCATGATGTACCAGTTCCCGCCCAACCTCGAGGAGTACTACCGCGACCCCAACCAGTTCAAGTTCCCGCCCGGCGAGGAGTACACCGTGCCCCCGGGCTACCTGTTTGTCATGGGGGACAACCGGAACTTGTCCAACGACAGCCACAAATGGGGACCGCTGCCGCGCGAGAACGTGCTGGGCAAGGCCTTCTGCATCTTCTGGCCGGTGCCGCGGGTCCGACTCTTGCGCTAAGTTGCGCCCAGGGGGTGCCGTCCGTGGGTGCGAGTGGAAAACAGGGCCGCCGGGTGCGCTGGTCGTGGACCGAGGAGCGCAAGTCCCTGGCTGAGGCTGGCTACCGCCTGGTCGCCGGCGTGGATGAAGTAGGCTGCGGTTGTCTGGCCGGTCCCGTGGTCGCCGCCGCGGCGATCCTCCCCCCCGAACTGCACCTCCAAGGCCTGCGCGACTCCAAGCAACTCCGCCCCGCCGAGCGCGAGGACCTCTACGAGCGAGCCTTGCGGCGCGGGTTGGCATGCGCCGTGGGCCTGGCCTACGTGGAGGAGATTGACCAAGTCAACATCTTCCACGCGGCGCGCCTGGCGATGCGCCGGGCCGTGGACGCCCTCTCCCCCCGCCCCGATTTTCTGCTGATGGACGGGCATCTGCCTCCCCAGTTTGGTCTGCCCTGCAAAGCGATCGTCAAGGGCGATGCGCTGTGCCCCTCCATCTCCCTGGCCTCGGTCATGGCCAAGGTCTACCGCGACCGCCTGATGCGACGGCTGGCGCGGCTCTTCCCCTTCTACGGTTGGGAGGACAATAAGGGCTACGGAACCGCCTATCATTACCGCGCGCTGGAGATTTACGGGCCCTGCCCGCTGCACCGGCGCAGCTTCGCCCCGGTGGGGCGGGCCGCGCAGATGAGCCTGGACCTGGAGGACAACGAGTTCCTGGAGTCGGATGACTAGCCGAGGAGGCGGGTTTCCCCGCCCGCCCCGAGGGGTAGCCTCGACCGCAGAGGGACCATGACGCGCAGCGCCTTCACCCTAATCGAGCTGTTGGTGGTCATCGCGATTATCGCCATCCTGGCGGGGCTGCTCTTCCCCGTCTTCGCCTCGGCGCGGAACAAGGCGATCTCCACCCAGTGCCTGGCGCACCTCAAGCAGATCGGCACCGCGCTGCAGATGTACGCGAGCGACTACGATGATCGCTTCCCCTGGGCGGTGGACTTCGCGGACCGCTACTGCCCGCAGATCTGGGCGGAGAACCCGCAGTATCAGGCCTGGATCGCGTACCTGCCGCTGGTGAGCGAGGTCCTGGAACCGTACTGCAAAAACCGGCAGATCTGGAGCTGTCCGGCCGACTCGGGATTTGACGAGCTGGAGGACTTCCACTATCCGCTGAACGGGCGACCGACGGCCTATGAGGCTTTCGGCAGCAGCTACGTTTACCGCACGGAATGCACCTTCCGGGGGATCGGGCTCTCCATGCTCTCCGACGGCAGCTCGGTGAATGTCTTCCAGGACGGCTGGGGGGCGTGGCACGGGGGGCAGGCCGACAGCCACCGGCGGTGGAATATGGTCTATGCCGACGGGCACGCCAAGAGCGTGAACCGCTCGGGCCTGGACGCAGCCTGGAACACCCCGCTGACCTAAGGGCGGCTACTTCGGAGGAATCCTGCTCTGACTCTGCGCGAGCTACTCTCCCACTTTCGACCGGCTGCCCCGGCGCCGCTCAGCACTACGGAACTGGGGCGGCGCATGGAGCGTGCGGCCCGGCGCGAACTCCGCCGGCGCGGCTACCGCATCCTCGAGTGCAACGTCTTCTGGGCCCACGGAGAGATTGATATCTTCGCGCGCCACGGCTCGACCCTGGTGGTGGCGGAGGTGCGCAGCTACAAACAGGGCGGGATGCCGCCACGCCAGACGTTGAGCGCCGACAAGCGCCGGCGGCTGCGCCGCTTCGGCGAGCAGTGGCACGCGCGCTCACCCTATCGCCACGATCCCCTGCGCCTAGACCTGGTGGAGGTCATGACCGACGATCGCCACCGGGTGATTGGGATTGAGATTTTGGCGGGGATCTAGGTGAGCCTCACCCCCCCCTGCCCCCCTCTCCTGGCAGGAGAGGGGGAGAACTACAACGGCGGGAAACGACAGAGGCAACGGCCGGCGGGGGACGTAGCCCCCGCCCTACAGCGCGCGACCCCTCCTCCGCTTAGGGCTTCAGTTCCAGGCGCACGCTGGCGCCGGCGGGGACGGTGGCGCTTACGGTCTGCTGCGCGGCCAGGAAGCTGGCCACCGGGACCGTCACCTGCACCGTGAGTTCCCCGGCGGTCGGGTTGTGCGCCTCCACGTAGGTCTTGCCGTCGGCGTTCGCCGGCAGCAGCGTCAGCCACATCTCCGGCTGGTTGCAGGTCACCACGTTCCCCACGTACAGCTTCTGCGGACCCGTTTTCAAGTCTACGGTCGTGTAGGTCGTGTCCTTCCAGACGCCCAGCGGGAACCACTCGCGGGCGGTCAGGTCGAGCTTGGCCACGGTCCACTGGGGATTGACGCCGGTCACGGCCACCGGCAGGCGCTGGGGCAGGGCCGCTTGGCCGAGGGTGCCGGCCCAGCCGCCTTTGTCGGCCTGGAGTTGCAGCAGGTAGCGGCCGGAGAGCGGCTTGCCCTGCGTGGAGGTCACGCTATAGGCGGGCGGCTGGCCGGCGATACCGTACAGGTCGCGGAACTTGCTGAACTCGCCGATCGGATCGTCGCTGGGCGCGCCCCGGAATTTGACATTGAGCACCCGCGCCGTGGTCTTGTCGCCCGCCGCGAGCTTGGGGGTGTCGAAGCGGCCCAGGTAGAGGCGGAACCACTTCTTGGAGGGCACGGACTCGATGACCGCGTCCACCCGGCCCTCCAACACGTACATTCCCTCGCTGGCGGTCGGGAAGATGATCGCGTCGCCGGGGTTCAGGGTGCCGCGCCAGCCCTGGACCTTCTCATCGGCGGAGGGGCCCTGCTCGTGGGTGCCGTCCACGCGCAGGATCATGTACTGGAACAGCGTGCCGCTCCAGGACCCGGTCCACTGCTGGGAGAAGCCGTTCCAACCGGTCTTGAGCTGGACCCCGGCCGGGTCGAGCACCGTCTCCGAGAGTTCGGCCATCACGGTGGCCGGGTAGAGCGGCGCCTTGTAGAAGTGCCACTGCGTGAGGTCCGCGGCGATCTTCGGCTCGGCCAGATCAACGTAGGGATTGTGGCCGAAGATGTCCACCCAGCCGGTAGCGGCGCTGCGCTTGAGAATCGGCGTGTCAAAGACCAGACCGTCGGCCGCTTCCCAGGGACGCATGATGCGGTGCAGCGGCAGGCGGCTCTCGGTCTGCTCCGCGTTGTCGGCTTCCATGTACATATTCGGGTTGACGCTGAATTCGGTGGCGCCGCCGGAGCCATCCATGCCCGGCAGACCTTCCGCCAGGGCCACCGCGCCATAGTAAAGACGCCCCGCCTTGTAGAGCATGCTGGAAGCGGGGACGGTCAGGACGTGGCCGTCGGGCTGGCGAATCGAGGACTGGCCGCTCATGATGTTGCAGCGGTCGCTGCAGAAGTACTGGGCCATGAGCTGGTCCTGAATCTCGCTGCTGCCGGTCATGGCCTTGCGGCCCTGCTCGTCCTCAATCACGGCGCAGAGAACGTGCCGCATATCGTGCAGGCCCTCGACGTTGACCTCCGCGTTGGTTCCGGTGAGGGCGTAGCGGCGGAAGACCCGGGTGCTGTCATAGAAGGTGATCGACTTGAGCGGCACCGGCGAGGTGATCTTCAGCGAGGCTCGCCAGCGCTCGGTGCCGGGCACGTAGTACTGGCCGAAGGTCCCGCGCGAGACGTTGGAAATGTACGAGTTGACGATCTGCGGACCGGAGGAGACGTAGCTGATCCCGTCGCCGCTGAACTGGGGCTTGCAGAAGGTGTCCTGCATTTGCTGAGCGTTGCCGGCCATGATGTAGGTCAACTCGGTGACGTTGGCGAGTTGCGCGGGGCTGCTGAGCAGGTTGATGGAGACGATCCGGCTGCGGTCACCCTGCTCCTGGTTCTGCAGGAAGCCATCCACCGCCTCGTCAATCAGCTTGCCGTCCTGATAGGTGCGCACGGCGAAGGTGTCGTAGCCGCTGTGCAGCCAGGCGGGGTACTGGCCCGCGCTGAAGTTGAAGACGATGCGGCAGGGGAAATTGCCGTCATTCATCCAGTAGCCGAGGTGGTCCTGCACGCGCTTGGGGTCCTTCTTCGAGAGGCGCTCGGGCAGGGGCCAGGAGGCCGCGCTGCACTGCAGGAAGCTGTTGTTCTGGTCGTCGTGGGTCAGCAGCGCCGGGACGACCACGAACTCCGCGGTGCAGGCGGCTTTGCAGTCAGCCACTAGCAGGTCCCATGCGGGCTTGTCCATTTTGGCGAAATCCCCGACGCAGACGAGCCAGGAGAGGCCCTTAGCCTGGGCCGCGGTGACGTACTCGGCGACGGTGCCGCTGCCGCCGCCGACGGCAGGCATCGCGCCGATGACGCCCGGCTTGTAGGGGGCCACGCCGCCGATGGGCGCGGGCACTTCCCACTTGATCGGCGCGGCCACGTCGGGCTTGAAGGGCGGCGGGGGCGGCTCTACGTAGCCGCCGAGGTTGCCCGCCTTGACGCTGGGCTCCACCAGCCACTTGAGCGAGGAGACCAGCAGCGGCCAGCCGTCGCTCTTGATCCCGTTCAGGCCGGCTTCCATCCCCACCCGACCCCAGGCGCGATCGGCGTAGGGCGAATAACCGTAGCCGAAGAAGGAGATGGTGGACTCGCTGCCGTTGAAAATGACGCGGCCACTACCGTAGCTGCGAGCGGCGTAGACTACGGCGGTGGGCTCGGTCACGCCGGAGGTGGCGGCGGCCAGCGGCATACCGCCCCAACTGCGATCATCCACGGGGGTGGACTTGAAGCCGGGCGAGGTGCGGATCAGCGGCGTCCAGTTCTTGTCCAGGACCAGGGCGCGCGTCCAGGGGCCGTAGGAGAAGGGGCCCACTGGGTACCACCAGTTCTTCACGCCGGCGGTCGCCGGGTGCGCCACGATCTGGTCCGCGCGGGCGTAGAGCACCTTCTGCCCCTCAGGCTGGAGTTGCTCGCGCGGCTCATCGCGGAGCGACTCAAAGAGGGCCTGCGCGCCCAGCGGCTGGAGGAACTTGTTCAGTGTCCAGCCGGCCCAGCCCTGGCCCATGTGGGTGAAGGAGACGCCGTAGAGGTACAGACCGCCGCCCTCCTGGGCGAAGCGGTAGAGCAGGTCGCTGATCCGCTGGAAACCCTCCGGGCTGATCTCCACCGCGTTGACGTCGCGGGTAGACTCCAGCAGGCGGGACATGTCAAAGACGATCACGGCGTTGTACTGCTTGAGGACGTCCCAGGTCAGCGCCTGGAAGCCGCAGACGCCGATGGAGAAGCCGTAGTCCTGATGCAGCTTGGTAGGCACCGCCCAGTAGGGCAGGTCGCCGGAGTCGTTCAGGAGCAGAATCGCGGGCTGAGGCCTGGCGGCGGCCGGGACGGGCGCCGCGTACACGGCACTCCCGGCGAGCAGGGACAGCATTGCCAAACACAGGACCAGACGCAGGTGGCGCATGGGCGTTCTCCTTGACCTGGGATAGCTACCTCAACAACGACGGTGCGGAGAAGGATTCGCCAAAGGCCGGGCGGAGGCCTGCCCGGTTGCCGCGGCGCGTCGCTCGCGCTACACTGGCGCTATGCGCTACCCTCGCCTGCTTGTGGTTGGCCTGTTGCTGAGCCTGGCCGCTTTCGGCGGCGCGGAGTCGCCGCCCGAGTTGACCTGGTCAGTGGAGTCGCTGGCCCAGGTGGTGCAGCCGCTGACCCACCCGCTGGGCGGCCGCCTGCCGCTGTTTCTGTGGAATTTCCCGCTGCCCCGCGACGACACGCTGGTGGCCATGCGCGCCGACGGCCGCTTGCGGCGAGACATTGAGACGCTGACCGCGCGAGGCTTTCTCCCCACCGTGGAGATCGGCTGGGACGGGACACCCGCCGGGGCTCTGGCCATGGCGCAGACGCTGCAGGAGGCGGGGCAGCCGGTGTTTGTGATCTTCGCCAACCTCCCCGGGGGGAGCCGGGCGCTGTATCCGAGTGGCGGGCTGCGCTCCCTGGCCCCGGACGCCAACCGCGCGGGCAAGCTGCGCTGGTGGCCGTGCCTGCCGCAGGCCGACCCGACAGCCGCCGCCGCCGGCGTGCGCGGCCTGCTGGAGCGCTTCCGCGACGCGGGGATCAAGGTGGCGGGCGTGTGGTTCGACTATGAGGGGCTCCCCTACCCCTGGGCGGGCGTGTACGAGGCCCAGCAGCGCTCCGCGGCGTGCCGCGCGCTGTATCCGGCGGGGGTGCTGGAGGACGATCAACGGTTCATTGAGTATGTGTACCGCCTGCGCTCTGAGGCGCTCAGCCGGGCGATGGTGGACCCGGTGCGGCAGGTCTTCCCGGGGGCGCTGGTCGGCAACTATGACGAGTGGGCCTCCAGCCGCGCGACGCCGTACCTGGCCAACGGGGGCGAGTCCCTGCCGCCGCGGGACCTGGGGCGGTTCAGCGCGGCGATGCCCCGCGCCTATGCCTCCCCCTGGTACCTGCACCAGTTCTTCCCCGAGGCGGCGGCGGTGACCGCGGAGCAGGCCGACCCGATATACTTCCGGCTGCTGCTCAACACGATCAGCAGCGCCAACGCCAACCGGCAGGCGGGGCAACTGTGCGTGCCCTTCCTGGCCCGGCACGATCCCTTCGACCCGCTGCAGAGCGGCGCCGCGCGCTTCGGGCCGGGGCTGAGCCACCGCCGGTACCGCGAGCTGATCTGGCACTTGCTGCTGCGGGGGACCGACGGGTTCTACCTCTACCCGCTGGGCTTCCCCAACTCCGGGGTCTCGATGGAGGACGGCTTCCAGACGCTGGAGGACACCCGGGCGGTGTACGACCAGGTGCTGGCCCAGCGCCGGTTCCTGGACGAGGGGCGACCGATGACGGAGGCGACCGCACCGCCGCCGCAGCGGGGCGTGATCTGGTCGGGCCTGCAGCGCCGGCATGAGTGCCTGGTGCGCGCCTTCACCCTCGACAACCAGGCGGGTGAGGTGACCTTGAGCCCCTGGCCGAGGGTGACGGTGACGCTAGCCGCGCCGCCGGAGGGGGCGACGTACCTGGTCCGGCAGGACGGACGCGTGGTGCGGGTGGGCGAGTAGTTTGACCGCTCCCGTCGTTGTACGGGCGCGTTTTGTTGAGCGCGTCGGCGTGCTCGACAACACACGCCCGCACGCCAACTGGCAGGCAGCGAACGGGCGTGTGTTGCCCCGCGGACGGGGCGAAACGCGCCCCTACATCGGAAACGGCACATGGCTCGCCCCCCAGCCGGACTGAGGCCACAAAAAAAAGCCGCCCCCGAGATGAGGGCGGCTTGAAGGTGCTGGTCGGTGCGGCTGGGTTACGGCAGGTTGTTCCACAGGGTCGTGGCGGTGCTGCTGTACAGCACGGCGGTACCCAACCACTTGGCGTGGCCGTCCGCGAAGCCGGCGTTGCCGCCGTTGTTGTGCGAGGCCTCCACGAGGGCCATGTTATTGCCGTTCCAGCTAGCCGAAAGCGTGGGGTCGCCGCCCTTGAAGTTGCCGAGGGCGTAGGCCTGGTCCGGGTTGACGGCATAGAAAGGACTGGCTATGCGCAAGCCGTAGACCATGATCATCTCGGACGGATGGTTGAGCGACGCCTGCTTGAGCGGCGCGGCGTTGACCCAGCCGGTGAAGCAGGGCTGCGCCGAAGCGCCCGACGCACCCAGACAGGGGTTCTGCATGTAATCGCCATAGACAATGGGGGCTATGCCCCACCCGGGAGTCGGGGTGGGATTATAGGAAGGGGTGGTGTTGCTGGCGGGACAGGCGAAAATCTGCGTGTTCTTTACATAGGGGTAGATCTCGCCGCCCCAGTTGAGGCCCAGTCCGCCCGTGTACCAGGCCCAGGGGAACCGATCGTCGTTGTCACTGGCGTACATGAGCTCACCGAGGGCGAGCTGCTTGACGTTGGCCAAGCAGTTGGACTGCTGCGCCTTGGCGCGAGCCCGGGCAAAAACCGGGAACAGAATGGCTGCCAAAATCGCGATAATAGCAATCACGACCAGCAACTCGATCAAAGTGAAACCTCTGCGTCGCATTAAACCGCCTCCTGGACTAGATTTGGAGTGAGCCAGATGTATTTGTACCATGCCCGGGGGAGGATGTCAAACGCGGCGATGGATATTATAAATGTAATAAATATCACTATCTGATAGCACGACCTGGGCGAGAGTAACGTTTGATGGTGCCCTTGCCAGGCCTGTAGAGGATCTCGCGGGCCAGCCACTTTGCCGTGACCGTCCGGCACTGTCCTGTCACGCCGGGCAGGTCTGGGCGCCACGCGTGGACAAATAGTCGCTGCTGCGCAGGCAGGCCGGAGGCCCGGCGCTCCGGATTCCCGTCGGGTAGGAGGCCTGGAGTTTCATGCTGGCCAGAATCAACAGCGCTACGTTGCTGGGTATCGAGGCGGTTGCCTTACAGATTGAGGTGGACATCACCCGGGGGATGCGGGCCTTCACCATTGTCGGGCTCCCCGACGCGGCGGTCCGCGAGAGCCGCGACCGCGTGGAGGCGGCGATCCGCAACTCCGGCTTTGAATTTCCCATTGAGCGGGTCACGGTCAACTTAGCGCCCGCGGATATTCCCAAGCGCGGGCCCTCCTTCGATCTGCCCATCGCCCTGGGTATTTTGGTGGCGACGGGGCAGGTCAGCATTGACAACCTCGACCAGGTAGTGCTGGTCGGCGAGCTGTCGCTGGACGGCCACCTGCGGCGGGTCTCCGGGGCGCTGCCCACGGCGCTGGGGGCCAAGGAGTGGGGCTGCGCGTCGCTGGTGGTCCCCCCGGACAACGGGCGCGAGGCCGCGGTGGTGGATGACCTGGACGTCTACGCCTGCGATACGCTGTATGACTGCGTCTCGCTGCTGGAGCAGGGGATGCTGCGCGAGCCGGTGCAGGTGGACGAGGCGGACTTGGCCCTGGACGCGCCCGCCTATAGCGTCTGCTTCTCGGACGTGCGCGGCCAGGAGCATGTCAAGCGAGCCATGGAGATCGCGGCGGCCGGCGGGCACAACCTGATCATGGTCGGCCCGCCCGGCTCGGGCAAGACCATGCTGGCCCGGCGGCTGCCCACCATTCTGCCGCCCATGTCGCGCGGCGAGGCGCTGGAGGTCACCAAGCTGTACAGCGTCTCCGGTCTGGTGGGGCGCGACACGGCGCTGATCACCACCCGGCCCTTCCGCCACCCCCACCACACGGTGAGCACCGCCGGGCTGGTCGGCGGGGGGAGCATCCCCCAGCCCGGCGAGGTGAGTCTCGCGCACCACGGCGTCCTATTCCTCGACGAGCTGCCGGAGTTCGCGCGCACCGTCCTGGAGGTGATGCGGCAGCCGCTGGAGGACGGGAATGTGACCATCGCCCGGGCGCAGCTCACGCTGACCTTCCCGGCGCGCTTCCAGCTCGTGGCGGCGATGAACCCCTGCCCCTGCGGCTACTACGGCGACCAGGTCAAGCCCTGCTCCTGCCACCCCGGCGCAGTGGCGCGCTATCGCAACCAGATCAGCGGCCCCCTGCTGGACCGGATTGACATCCACATCGAGGTCCCGCGCCTGACGCCGGACGAACTGCGGGGCCGCGAGGCCGGCGAGACCTCGGCGGCGGTCCGCGAGCGGGTCATGGCCGCCCGAGCCCGCCAGCGGGTGCGCCTGGAGGGCAAGCCCTTCTTCTGCAACGCGCAGATGAACTCCCGCGCGGTCCGCGACCTGTGCCCGCTGGGCGAGGAGGCGGAGGCCCTGCTGCGCACGGCTATAGACCAATTCGCCCTCTCCGCCCGCGCCCACGACCGCATAATCAAGCTGGCGCGGACCATCGCGGACCTGAACGCCTCGGAAGAGATAGCCGTACCGCATCTGGCCGAGGCGGTACAATATCGGAGCCTGGACCGGAGGCTGTGGGGGTAGGACCGTGGCGCATTGCGCCCGGTCGAACAAGTATCTATGACGGAGGAGAACACATGACTAACCCTGCAATTCAGCTCGGATGGCACCTGCGCACACCGGACAATCCCAAGGTGATTGATATCCCAACCCCAGACATCGCTTACCACACTGCCATACTGGCACAGTCCGGGTCGGGCAAGTCGTTCCTCCTGGGACGGCTGATAGAGGAGATACTACTAAAGACCAAGTCCCGCGTTCTCGTGCTCGATCCGAATAGCGACTTCCTCAGGGTACACGCATCTAGCAGCGAACCTTGGCAGACATCTAAGAGCACCTCCTGGCCGCGCCTAATGAGGGACGATCATCAAACGAGGAGTGCGTTCATCAGCGACTGGAAGGCCGTCATGCCGGTTACACGACTCGGCGGCAATGGTCGCTGTCGCATCCACTGGGAGACTCTATTGCCAATCGACCAAGCGGCGCTTGTAGGGATAGACCCGGTCGCAGAAGCTGCAGCGTACGCACTACTGGCGTCACTTGACGATGAGTTCTTCCAGGCATACGTCGAAGATGATGGACCTGGGCACTTCTACACCCCACAGCTTGTGCGTGAAGCCGTGGCCCGACGACGCCGCGGCGCGCCCGAGCATGATCCTTTGGCTGTGGACGGCGACGCTGCTGACCGTCTGTGGGCAGCGTTGAGAATGGTGGAAGACTGGAAAGAGGTCTGGGCGCAGAAGGAGGGTGACCCTAGCGTCAGAGCAAGGGTCCAATCTGGCCGATGGCGGCTTGCAGTGGTCGACATGCCTTCGATCACCGAGGAGAGAGCCCGCCTGGTCATAGCACTTCAAGTGCTTGATGCGCTTTGGGAGCGAACCCAGGTCGAATGGAAGGATGCGGTCAAGCGATCGCCGGACACCCGGGTTCCAACGTTCGTAGTTCTCGATGAGGCTCACCATTTCGCTCCGGACCGACCGGCGGACGCCCTCGCCGAGCGCGTTTCCGAACGTGTTCGGCGCATCGCGGCCGAGGGTCGAAAGTACGGGTTGTTTCTGATCCTCGCAACGCAGCGTCCACCCAAGGTGGCTCCGGGGTTGCTTGCGGAGTGCGAGAATGTCGCGCTTTTGCGCATGCAGTCAACGGTTGACCACCACACTGCGGCTGACACTTGGGGAGTCCCCATCGAGGAGATCGCTCGGACAAGGCACTTCGGCAAAGGCGACGGGCTGCTGTTCGGACGATGGGTGCCGTCGGCGACGGCCTTCCACTCCGCGTTCCGCCGCAGTATGCAGGGGGGAAGTGACTTGGACAAGGATTACTGGGCACGGCCCCTGATCTCGGAGAAGCTGTGAGGCAAAGCATGGACTTAACATCCGCACTCCAACAACTCGACCTCTCCGACTTCGCCTCTGCCCTTTCCCCTGGCTGGGACCTGGCGCAGGCGGCGCTGCCTCCTGACGGGGCGTTCTTCCTGGCGCAGGCGTTTGTGATCGAGGCTTGTGAGGCGGCCTGGCTGCCGGCGGTGGCTAGCGCGACTACGCTGGCGGCGGCGGAGCTGTGGCCCGCGACTTGCTGAAGGAGCAGCGGTTGCCGGAGGGGAAATGGCCCGCTAGTGGGCTTGACTTGCGTCAAGCTGGCGGCAGAGGACTGATCCGCATGAGAGCTGTGCGCGTGATCGCCGGAACCGTTCTGGGGATCGTGGTGGGGGCGGCCAACTACGGGCTGGGCCTCGGGTTCGGGCCGCTCGTCGGGGCCTCGCGGTACTGGGCATGCTGGCCGGCGCCGGGGCGGGGTATCTCGCCGGGCAGAAGCGGCCGCTGATGACGAAGAAGAAGCCGAGGGGGTAGCGGGGGGAGGCCTCACCCCCCCTGCCCCCCTCTCCTGGCAGGAGAGGGGGGAACGGCAACGGTGCCGAGTCTCCGCCCGCGGCTAGCGCTAAGCCCGCAGACGGGGCAAGTTCCGCCCCTACAACGGCAAAGGCCAACGGCTCCTCACCCCCGGCCCCTCTCCCTCGCGGGAGAGGGGGGAACAACAACGGCGACGACAACGGCGACGACAACGGCGACGACAACGGCCGGGCGGAGCAAGCTCCGCCCCTACGGGAAGGTTAGCGGCACACCGACGAGACGGCAACGACCTACGGATCACAGGGAGGAACCACTGATGCAAGCAGGCACGACGGAGCCCCGGGAGGCGGGAGTGGTGGATACGCGGCATAGCCCGCATGTGCGGTTGCGGTCGGTGCCGCTGCGGGCGGTGAAGATGGCGGCGGGGTTCTGGCAGCCGCGGCTGGAGTCCAATCTGCGCCACAGCCTGCCTAGTTTCCTGGCGCAGATGGAAGAGCATGGGGTGGTGGACAACTTCCGGCGACTCTCCGGGCGCAAGCCGGGGGAGTACCAGGAAGCCGGGTACGCCAGCGAATCCGACCTGTACAAGTGGCTGGAGGCGGTGGGCCTGGCGCTTCAATCGCACCACTCGCCTTCGCTGCAGAGCACGGCCAACGCGGTGATTGACGAGATCGTCGCGGCGCAGGGCGAGGACGGCTATCTCTACGCCCGCAGCGCGGTGGGCGGCGAGGCCGACTATGAGCGCTTCAGCCGGCTGCGGTGGTCGCATGAGCTGTACTGCGCGGGGCACCTGATCCAGGCAGGGATTGCCTACTGGCGCGGGACCGGCGAGGACGCGCTGCTCGGGGCGGCGATCCGGTATGCGGACTACCTGTGCACGACGTTTGGCCCGGGGAAGATCGAGACGACCGATGGGCATCCAGAGATCGAGCTGGCGCTGGCGGAGCTGTACCGGGCCACCGGCGAGCAGCGCTACCTGGACCTGGCGGGGTTCTTCCTGAGCCGGCCGCAGTCCCTGGAGGACCTCCCCCCTATCGCCCAGCGGCCCGCGCTGGTGGGGCACGCGGTGCGCTCGGCGTACATTTGCTGCGGCGGCGCGGACTGGGTGGCCGAGACCGGCGACGAGGCGATGCTGGCCAATCTGCTGCACCTGGGGCAGGATCTGCTGGGCGGCAAAATCTACCTCACCGGCGGCGTGGGCGCGCGCCACGAGGGGGAAGCCTTCGGCGAGCCGTATGAGCTGCCCAACGCCCGCGCCTATGCCGAGACCTGCGCGGCGATCTCGCATCAGATGTGGGCGTGGCGGATGTTGCTGCTCACCGGTGACTGCCAGTGGGCCGACCTGATGGAGACCATCCTGTACAACGGATTCCTCAGCGGCGTCGCGCTGACCGGCGACCACTACTACTACATGAACCCCCTGGCCTCCGACGGCGGCTACGAGCGCTGGCCGTGGCACCAGTGCAACTGCTGCCCGCCGAACGTGCAGCGGACCCTGGCGGCCCTGCCTGGGTACATCTTCTCGACCAGCGAGGAGGGCGTGTGGGTGCATCTGTATGACGCCTGCGAGGCGCTGGTGCACGCGCGCGATCATCAGGCGGTGCGGCTGGAGATGCGGACGCGGTACCCCTGGGAGGGCACGGTGGAGATCGTGGTTACGCCGCCCGCGCCGCTGGAGTTCACCCTGTTCCTGCGCCTGCCCGGCTGGGCGGAGAGCGCGCGGGTGACCGTGGACGGCCAGCGCGTGGCGGAGACGACCGAGACCGGATGCTACCTGGAAATCCGGCGCGTGTGGAAGCCCGGCGAGACCGTGCGGCTGGAGCTGCCGCTAACGGTGGAGCTTATCGAGAGCCACCCGCGGGTGACCGAGAACTACCACCGGGTGGCCCTGCAGCGCGGGCCGCTGGTGTACTGCGTGGAGAACCACGACAATCCGACGGCGCTGGTGCCGGACCTGGCGGTGGCCCCGGTGGCGGGCGCGCCCGACGGGGGCTTTCGCGCCGAGTGGCAGCCGGACGTTCTGCGCGGCGTGGCCCTGCTGCGCGGACCCGGCCAGGGACCCTGCGCTCCCTGCACGGCGGGCGATCCCGGCCCGCTGTACCGGCGCGCGGGGTCGGTGACCACGGTGCCCGGGCACGACCTGGAAATCACCGCCATCCCCTACTATGCCTGGGGTAATCGCGGCGACGCGGTCATGCGGGTGTGGCTGCCCCGGGCCGCTGCACGGTTGCCGTTGGCGAATTCCGACGCGCCGACAGAATAAGGAGACCCCATGTCCAACGTCCGCTATCACGAGTTGTTGCCGCAGCAGATCGTGGCCGCGCGGGAGGCTTGCCCGCTGGCGTATGTGCCGCTGGGGGGGATCGAGTGGCATGGCGAGCATCTGGCGGTGGGCAATGACGCGCTGAAGGCTGAGGTGCTGGCGGTGCGCTGCGCCGAGGCGCGGGGGGGGCTGGCCTTCCCGCCGCTGTGGTGGGGCGAGCCGCGGGAGGCCTACCTGATGGACGCCAACGCCGCCGACCGCGTGCAGATCGACGAGAAGATGGGGCTGCCGCCGGAGAATCTCGATCCCGGTTACATGGGCCGCAGCCCGCACGAGACCGATCGCGCCTATATCGAACTGCTGGTGCACCTCTGCCGGCAACTGCGCAGCCTGGGCTTCCGCGTCGTCACCCTGATCGCCGGTCACTACCCGCTCCGCCACCACGCGCTGGCGGCGGCGGAGTGGTTCAACGTGTCCGAGCGGGGCCACGCGCAGGCCTGGGGGTGCTGCGGCTATGAGCTGGTCCGCGACCAGATCCCCTGGGCGGGCGATCACGCCGGGCGCTGGGAGACCGCGCTGCTCATGGCCCTGCGGCCCGAGTGCGTGGACCTGAGCCGGCTGCCCGCCGATCCCAATGCGCCGCTCATCGGCGTGGGCACGGGGGCGCACCATCCTGCGCTGGCTACCGCCGAGGACGGCGAGGCGGGAGTCCAAGCCGTAGTGGCGACGATCACCGCCCGCGCCCATGAGCTGCTCGCCAACCTGCCCTGAACCTCACCCCCGGCGAGGCGGTCAATACCCGCACTTACCTACGCCCGCAACTGCCGGAGGCCGATCATGGCGAGCATTCTCGTAGCCTACTATAGCCGCACCGGGAACACGGCCCAGTTGGCCGATCATATCGCGCAGGGCGCCGCCGCGGTGGCGGGCGCGGAGGTGCACAGCCGCCCCGTCGCCGAGCTGAAGCCGGAGGACCTGCTGGAGTTTGACGCGATCATCCTGGGGTCGCCGGTCTACTACGGGACCATGGCGGCGGAGGTCAAGCGCCTGCTGGACGACACGATCGGGTTCCACGGGCGGCTCGCCGGCAAGGTGGGGGCCGCCTTTGCCACCTGCGGCGTCTTCGGCGGCGGGGTGGAGACCACGGTGCTCGCGCTCCTCCAGGCCATGCTGGTGCATGGGATGGTCATCCAGGGAGACGCGCACGGGCCGCACTTTGGCGCGGTAGCCGTCGGCGCTCCGGACGAGAAGGCGGCGCAGGAGGGCGAGAAGCTGGGGCGACGAACGGCGGCCCTGGCGCGCCAGATCTGCGGCGAACTGCCGCCCGCCTAGGGATTGAGCCGCCAGAGGGCGTAGTTGAGCACGCCGGCGAAAGAAACCCACGCCAGATAGGGCAGCAGCAGCGCCCCGGCCAAGGGGCTGAAGGGCCAGAAGAGCAGGATCGTCATCAGGACTGCCGTCCAGAGGGCCGCGAGGTCCGCGAGCGCCAGACCGATCTCATGCCGGCCAAAAAAGAGCAGCGACCAGACCACGTTGAGCGCGAGCTGCAGCCCGAACAGCGCCAGCGCCGGCGTCACGTGCCCCTCCCCGGAACGTTGCCAGACCAGCCAGGCCGCCACGGCCATCAGGGTGTAGAGCACGGTCCACACCGGCCCGAAGACCCAGTTCGGAGGGCTGAAGCTCGGCTGGCGCAGACCCGCGTACCAGCCCGGAATACTGGGTATGGTGGAGCGCGCCCCCAGCCACGCGGCCCCGTAGCAAACCACGAGCCACAGGAACAAACCTCCGAGGGATTGAACGCTGGTCATCGCGGGGCCTCCGCGGGGACGGTCACGCTACCCCGTCCCCGTTTCCGCGTCGGGAGCGGGCTCCGGCGGCGCCGGGGGCACGGGGGTCGGCACGGTCAGGCTCTGCCACGCCCCGCCGCTGAACGACGACAAGGGCATCGAGACGTCCCGCCCCGTGTTGCCGAACCACTGGCAGCCCTGCGCCAGCAGCTCCCCGCTCCCCGGCAGCATGAGCAGCGCGTCGTTGGACCAGATCGCCCGCAGCAGCGTCGCCGTGCCACCCACGAGCAACCCCGGCGCCTTGGTCTCGCTCTCGTCGGTCAGCCGGCACCACTGCACGCTGTTGTTGGTCCCGGCCACGGCGAAGAGCGCGGGCGGCGGCACGCCGCCGGTGCGCTGGGCGTGCGTCTCCACGATCAGGGAGTTAGAGAGCAGCGCGTCCAGGTAGGGAGCCGCGTCGGTGGTCGCGCAGTTCTCAAAGGCGCAGTCGTCCACCACGATCTCGCGCGCGGGGGCGGCGCCGCCGCCTAGTTGCAGGCCCGTCCCGCCGCAGTTGCGGAAGCTGCACTCGCGCCAGGTCAGGTGCGCCGGCGCCTGCTGCACCTGCGCCCCGCCCGCCGCCGCGCCGAGCTTCTGCAGGCCCGAGAAATCGCAGCGCAGAAACAGGGCCTGCTCCGCCGCGGCGGGGCCGGTCTCGGTCAGCGCCAGGCCCTGCGGCGCGCCCTCCCAGTGGCAGTCGCTGAAGACACTCCCCAGACCGGCGGAGCTCTGCTGCCAGCCGCACTGGCGCTGGTCGGTGAACTGCGCCTGCACCGCGACCGTCCGGCCCCAAGGCACGGCGTCCGGGATGCTCACGGCGTAGTCGCCGCCGTTAAGCGCCAGCCCGTGGAGGCTCAGCTCGGCAGGCGGCGCCTGGGCGGCTCCGGGGACCGGAGCGAGCAGCGTTCCGGCAAAATCAGCGCTGCCGGACAAGAGGCTGCGGTCCGGCCCCTCGCCCCACAGGCTGAGATTGCCGCTCCAGGTGACCGGGTGCGCCAGGGTCCAGGTGCCCTCGGGGATATACACCGCCCCGCCGGTGTTTGCCGCGGACTGGATCGCCGCTTGCAGCGCCGCCGAGCAGTCCTCCCCCGGTTTCGCCCCGAACTTGCGCAGGTCCGCAAAGCCTCCGAGCGCGACCACTTTCTCCAGCGGCACCCCCAAGGGCGGCGGCGAGGTCAGCCAGAAATCGTAGGCGTGCGCCATGGTCAGGTCCCCGGCGACGGTGGCGTCCAGGGGATACTGGACCTGCTGCCCCTGCAACCAGGCATTCAATTTGGTCTGCGCGCCGGGCAGATTGAGGAAGGCAAACAGCGCGCTGGTGGGCTGAGCAACGTACTGAAAGCCGCCGCCGGCCGCCGCCGTTTGCGCAATATTTTCAGCCGCCAGACGCGGATCATCGCTCCACAGCGCCGGTCGCCCCTGCGGCGCGGGGGAGCCCCAGTCCGCCAGGTGCTCCACAATGCTACGGTAGCCATTCACCGCTACCGCCGGAGTGGTACCCGCTCCCGCCGGCGCATTGACGACCTGCAGCGCGCAGCTACGCGCCTTCTGCAGGTCCCACAGCGGCGTGGTCGAGGCGGCAGCCTGGTTGATCACGTAGACGCTGCGGAAGACCAGATCGCGGCCGGCCACCACGCGCACGGCCGCTCCGCCGCCGGTCTGGAGCAGGCAGCTCAGGAAGACCGACTGCCCCGAGTCGGGCAGGTCGAGGTAGACCACCGGCGCGGGCCCTGGGGCCAGCAGGCGGCAGCCCAGTAGGGAGGCGTGGCTCAGCTTGCCCGACACGCGCCAGGCGCTCCCGCCCGCGCCGCCGGCGAAGTCCACGGCCAGGAAGGTGCAGTCGCGGACGTTGACCGCGCGGAAAGCGCTCCCCGTCCCGGCGCTGAACCGGCAGTTCTCGAAGTACGAGTCGCGCAGCGCGCCGTCCTCCTGGACCAGCGCCTCGCCCTCCGCGCTGGCCACGTTCAGGTGGAAGTACAGGTCGTGCACCGACCCGGTGAACTTGACCAGCGGCCCCCGGTAGCCGGAGACATTCACCACGGTCGCCGCGGGGCCAAAGACGCGCGTGCCGCTGCGGAAGCTGAGCGGGGCGCTGACCGCGTAGCTGCCCGGCGGGAAGTAGAGCACGCCGGTGAGGTCCTCATCGGTCGCGCCCGAGAGCTGGGCCAGCGCCTTGCCGATCGCCGCGGTGTCGTCCGTGTGGCCATCCCCGACCGCGCCGGAGGCGGTCACGCTCACCACCGGAATCTCCGCGCGCGCCGGGACCAGCGCGGCGAGGCCGAGCAGAACTACCAGAATCATCACGCCAGGCAGATAGCGCACCGCATCGCGCCTCCTTCAGTCGGCTAGAACTCCGCGTCTACGTAGACCGTGGCCTCCAGCGGAATCGCCTCGATCTCGATCGCCGTGGGCGTGCCGCCGCCCCCGGGCGCCATCATCATCGCGCGTTCGGCGAACATCGGCTGCGGCGCGCTGGGCGGGTTCATGCTCGCGAGGGTGTAGCGAGCAATCGGCAGGCCTAGACCCTTGGCCAGCGCCTGGGCATTGGCCATCGCGTTGCGCGTCGCCTTCTCCAGGGCCTCCAGTTGCGTGGCGCTGGTGTCTTCCTTCGACAGGTAGGGGCCACTAAGCGTGGCCGCGCCCGAAGTGAGCACCGTATCAATGACCGCGGCCAGATTCTTGCGCAGGGGCTCGACGTCGCCCTTCAGGGTGACCGCCACGGTGTTGACTACGCGATAGGAGACGATCTTGCGGGCGTAGTCGTCGCCGTAGACGGGCTGCTGGCCGGCCTTGGGCGCCTCGTAGAGCGGGTTGACCTGCACCGACTTGGTGGCGAGCGTGAGGCCTTCCAGCTTCAGCGCGCGAATCGAGGTCAGGACCGTCTCCATGGTCGCGGCCGCCTGCTGGCGCGCCGTGGGGAGCGATTTGTCCTCGGCCGAGACCGCGAACTGCAACTGGCCCTTGTCGGGCATGACGTAAACCGTGGCCTGCCCGGTGGCGTGGATGACGCCGGGCTTGACCTCCGCGGCGCCGACGACACTTGCCGCCAGGGCCAGCGCTACCAGCGCTAATCCTATTCGCAAACGCATAACGATTCCTCCTGAGGCCGCCCCCGGCGAACTCCGAGCCGGACTCCGGGGTCAGCAGGTTAACGGTGCACCTCGCCGCGCGGCAGGTGCTTCGAATTGCCATCCTTGAGACGCACAGGAGCGCTGAGATGTGCGCTAAGTCAATCGGCACCGATGGAGAGGCTTTCGGTCGGCCCGGGCTGGCCCCCCGTTGGACCTCCAGCTCCAAAGAAGGCGTGGGCACCGCCTACTCGGCCTCCAGCCGCGTCTGGTTCACGCTCTCGCACGGCATCCTCAACGAGATCTACTACCCGACGATTGATTGCCCGCAGGTGCGGGACGCGCAACTGCTGATCACCGACGGGGAAACCTTCCTGCACGAGGAGCGCCGCTCGCTGCGCAGTCGCACCGACACGCTGGACCCGACCTGCCTGGGCTACTGGACGATCAGCGAGGACCCGGAGGGGCGCTACCGGCTGATCAAGGAGGTCTTCGCCGACCCGCACGTGTCCTGTGTACTGCTGCGGGTACACCTGGAGGCCGACGCCCAGTGGCGCGAGCGGCTGCACGTCTACCTGCTGGTCGCCCCGCATCTGGGCGGCGGCGGCGCGGATAACTCCGCCCACCGGGTGCAGGCGGCCGGCCACGATCTGCTGGTCGCGGGGAAGGAGAACACCTATCTGGCGGTCGGCGCGGATACCGGCCTCCGGCGCGGCTCCTGCGGTTTCGCCGGGACCAGCGACGGCTGGCAGGACCTGCACGACAACTACCGCATGGACTGGGAATTCGACCGGGCCGAGGGCGGAAACGTGGCGATGATGGGAGAAATCCGGGTGCCCGAGGACGGGCGCTTCACCGTCGGCCTGGCCTTCGGCGACGGGCAGCACGCCGCCATCACCACGCTGGTGCAGTCGCTGACCGTCCCGGCGGAGAGCAGTCGCGAGCGCTTCCAGGAGCAGTGGCACCGGGTCTGCTGCCGCATCCGGCCGCTGGACGAGGCCTCCGGCGACGGCGGGCGGCTCTACCGGATCAGCCACAAGCTGCTCCTGGCCCACGAGGACAAGACCTTCGCCGGGGCCTTCATCGCCTCGGCCTCCATCCCCTGGGGCGAGGCCAAGGGCGACGAGGACCTGGGCGGCTACCACCTGGTGTGGACCCGCGATATGGTGCAGATGGCCACCGCGCTGCTGGCCTGCGACGACCTGGTCACGCCCCGGCGGGCGCTGGTCTACCTGGCTTGCTCGCAGCGCCCGGACGGCGGCTTCCCGCAGAACTTCTGGCTGGACGGCCGGCCCAACTGGCGCGGCATCCAGCTCGACGAGGTGGCCTTCCCCATCCTGCTCGCCTGGCGGCTCTGGCAGCACCAGGCCCTCCAGGAACTGGACCCTTACCCGCTGGTCCGGGCGGCGGCTACCTACCTGATTCGCCAGGGACCGGTGACCCAGCAGGACCGCTGGGAGGAGTCCAGTGGCTACTCGCCGGCGACGCTGGCGGTGACCATCGCCGCGCTGATCTGCGCCGCCGACTTCGCGCGCGACCGCGGCGAGCCGGAGGTGGCGCAGTTCTTCGAGGAGCACGCGGACTTCCTGGAGGCGCACCTGGAGCAGTGGACGGTGACCACGGCCGGGAGTCTGCTGCCCGACGTGCCGCGCCACTACCTGCGGATTCACCCGGTCCCCTTCAACGACCCCCGAGCCAGCGAGGACCCCAACGCCGGCGTGCTGGACATTCCCAACCTGCCCCCGGACGCCCCGCACCTGTTCCCCGCGCGCGACGTGGTGGACGCCGGGTTCCTGGAGCTGGTGCGCTACGGCGTGCGCCGCGCCGGGGACCCGCTGATCGAGGACTCGCTGCGGGTGGTGGATGCGGTGCTCAAGGTGGACACGCCGCTGGGGCCTTGCTGGAGGCGCTACAACCATGACGGCTACGGGCAGCGGGCGGACGGGAAGGCCTTCCTGGGGTGGGGCCAGGGGCGGGCCTGGCCGCTGCTGACCGGGGAGCGGGCGCACTATGAACGGGCGGCGGGCCGGGACCCGCGACCGCTGATCGCGGCGCTGGAGGCCTTGGCCTCCGGCGTGGGGATGCTGCCGGAGCAGGTCTGGGACGAGGCGGACCTGCCCAGCGGTCGAATGCGCCTGGGCCATCCCACCGGCTCGGCCATGCCCCTAATGTGGGCGCACGCCGAGTACATCAAGCTCTTGCGGTCGGTCGCCGACGGGCAGACCTTTGACCTGATTCCGCCCGTGGCGGAGCGCTACCAGAACGGCCGCGGACGACAGGACCTGGAGGTCTGGAAGCCGCGCCGACACGCCCAGACGATGCGCCCCGGCATGACCCTACGGGTGCAAGCGGGCGCGCCCTTCGTCCTGCGCTGGAGCGCCGACGAGTGGCAGACCACCACCGACACGGAGGCGACGACGCTAAGCATCGGCGCCTCCTTCATGGACCTGGTCACCACCCCGGCCCAGACCGGCGCCCTGCGGTTCACCTTCCTCTGGACAGCGGAGAGCCGCTGGGAAGGGCAGGACTATGAGGTGCGGATAGTGGAAGGCGGTTAGCCGCCGCTGCCGTCCAGCCACGTGCTGGCGGCCAGGATTAGGCCCTGGCTGGAGAGGGGGAAGTCGTGCAGCGCGCCGGAGAAGCAGTCCAGGGCTTCCTCGGCGGCCTGGAGGTAGCGCGGCTCCTGGAGGGTCTGGCCCAGGCGGACCAGGAGGCGGATCGCCACCGCGTTGCCGGCCGGGGTCGCCTCGTCGTAGGGACGCATCATGCGCACCAGGAGCGGCTCCTGGTCGTCGGCGGTGAAGTACATCCCCTGGCAACTCACGTCGCGGAAGTGGTCGAGCATTACCTCGGCCAGCCGCTGAGCCTCATGCAGCCAGCGCGGCTCGCCGGTGGCCCGGTGCAGCTCCCACAGGCCGTCCGCCAGACAGGCGTAGTCGTCGAGGTAGGCGGGGACCGCCGCCTCGTCACCGTAGGCCACGTGCAGCAACCGGCCAGCGCGCTGCATGTGGCTGAGGGCAAAGTCGGCGGCCTGCGCGGCGGCCTGCGTATAGCGCGGTTCGGAGAGCGCGACTCCGGCCTGGGCGAGGGCGCCGATCATGAGCCCGTTGCCGGACGCCAGGACCTTGTCGTCCCGGGCCGGTCGCACTCGCGCCGCCCGCACCGCGGCCAGCAGCCGGAGGCACTCGTCCATCTCCGGCCGCAAGGCCTCCTCGGTCTGCCCCACCTGACTCGCCACCGCACTCCAGGGGCGCTCTCGATAGAGCACGTTCTCGCCGGTCCGCTCGCCGGTGGCCTCGTCACGGAAGTTGCCCTCCGGCTTGAGATGAAAGACGCGCACGAACAACGGCGCTCGCGCCGGCCCCAGGGCTTCCTCCACCTCCGTCTGACGCCAGAGATAGTACTTGCCTTCCTGGCCCTCGCTCTCGGCGTCCAGGGCGGAGCAAAAGCCGCCGCCAGGGGCCTGCATCTCGCGCAGCGCCCACTCCGCCGTCTCCGCGGCGACCCGGCGGTACTCCTGCTCGCCGGTCAGGTGCAGCCCGCCGAGGTAGGCCTCCAGGAGCAGGGCGTTGTCATACAGCATCTTCTCGAAGTGGGGCACGATCCAGTGGGCGCCCAGGCAGTAGCGGTGGAAGCCGCCCCCCACGTGGTCGCGCAACCCGCCCGCCGCCATGGCGTCCAGGGTGGCGGTGATCATCTCGCGCTGTGAGGGGAGCGGGGGCCGCTGCGCGGCCTCATAGAGGAGCAGGCGCAAGCTATTGTGGGGCGGAAACTTGGGGGCCTTGCCGAAGCCGCCGTGCCGGCGGTCGAAGTCTTCCTCCAGCTCCTGGAGGGCGCGCTCGATCAGGTGGCGGGAAGGGGGCACGGGCTCATCAGGACCGGGAGGCCGAGCCGCTCGCTGCAGCGCCTGGGTCAACTGCTCGGACTGTTTCTCCACGTCGCGGCGATGGGTCCGCCACATGTCTCCGAGGACGCGCAGGTGGGACTTGAAGCCGGGCTGGCCGCCCGGGTGGTCCTCGCGCGGGAAGTAAGTCCCCGCAAACCACGGCTTTTGGTCAGGAGTAAGCCAGAGGTTATTGGGCCAGCCGCCTGCGCCGGTGAGCAGGTGGGTGGCGTGCATGTAGATTTCGTCGAGGTCGGGACGCTCCTCGCGGTCTACCTTGATGGCCACGTAGTTCTCGTTGAGCAGCTCCGCCACCTCGGGCCGGGCAAAGCTCTCGCGCTCCATCACGTGGCACCAGTGACAGGCCGCGTAGCCCAGGGACAGGAAGATGCACTTGTCCTCGCGACGCGCGCGGTCCAGAGCCTCTTGCCCCCAGGGATACCAGTCCACCGGGTTCTCAGCATGGAGCAGCAGGTACGGACTTTTCTCGAAAATGAGCCGGTTAAAACGGGCGCCCCCATCGGGGGGCAGCGCCGCTCGTTCCTCGTCCGAAAGCAGCGATCGGACCATCGGTGACTCTCCCCAGATGTGCCAGCATTGCGCAGCTTAGGGTACTGACGACAGGGGCAGGGTCGAGGGTTCACCGAAGGAGGAAACGGACGGAGGCCGCTCCTCCGCGGAAGGGCGGGGCCCGGGGGCGGGGGCGGTCGGTTTCAGTTCGCGGCGGAGGGTCTCGGCCAGCTTGCTCAGGGGCACGTCAACGATGCGTACTCCGGGACCGGGACGATAGCGGAAGACCTGCGCCGGAATCTCGTCGTCGGGGTTATTCTTGTTGAGGGTGATGGTCACGCGAATCAGACCGCCATCGATAGCCATGCGCCGCAAGAGATGGTCGTGGCGGTTGTACCACATGACTTCGGCCGGTCCCTCCGTCGGGCGCAGGGTCACAGCCTGCGTGTCGTTCGGCTGATCCAGGGAGACCAGCCATTGGTTGCGGTGATCGAGGCCGCTGCGGACCTCGGTGCCCGACGGCGCCACGCGCGCGCCGCTCACGAAGGCGGCGACGTAGGCGAGGCTCTCGTTGCCCAGCGCCATCCTGACGCCCGGCGACGCCAGCGCCTCGGCCACCGAGGCCGGAGCGGGAGCCCGCAAGACCACCGGGGAGCGGGGCAGCGCCACGTAGACACGCTTGCCGTCGATGATCGTGGTTGGCCCCGTGTCCTGATCGAAACGAACCGCGAGCAGCGCCGGCCGCTGATAGTACAGCTTGAAGGAGCGCTTGGGGAAGGACGCCTCCGCGGAGGCGGTGTCTCCGTACCCGCCGGGGACCTCAGTGGAGATCTCGCCCTCGATCTGAAGATGGTCCCAGGAGGCGTAGGCAGTCTGCGAGTCATCCACGAGTCGCTGGGGATCGGTCCGTGGCCACAGCTTCCAGACGGACAGTCCCGAAACCACTATCAGCAGCCCGAGGAGCGTCCAAAAGCGCCGTCGCGAGAGGTGAGTTCGTGGGGAGCGGTCGGGGAGGTGTCGAAAATGCTTGCCGAGTCGCGCCTCAGGATACAGGGGCATAGGGCCAGAATCTCTCGCTCTCACTGGTGACCGATGGCGGTCAGATATACGGCGAATTCCTCGTCGCCCTCCAACCCCAGCAGCAGGTTCACGTCTTCATCATAGAAGGCGGCGATATTGAGGCTGCCCAGGTCTAGCGCGGTGGCCGCCAACTGCGCCTGAGCCCCGAGATGTCCGGCGTCGAGGAAGGCGTAACGGTAGGCGCGGTCCGCGTATTTCCAGGTGGCGCGGCTGATGACCGCGACCCAGCACAGCACCACGCCCGCCTCCCGGCACGCGCCCTGGCCCAGACAGGCCGTGGCCAACACGTTCGAGAAGTCGCCCTTCTCGAGGATATCCAGCGCGTGGCCCGGCACGTCATAATGGCCGAGTCCGGCGGGACAGTCCGCTACATTGAGCAGAAACAGATAGGTGTCGTTGGGGTACAGAGCGCCGGCGGAGGCCGTCGCGCGTAACTCCACCCCGCCTTCCGTCCCCGTCACCCCCTGCACCGCCCACAGCACCTGGGACAGCTCCGCCAGTGTTACGGGCTCGCGCGAGAAGCCCCGGGCCGAGCGGCGGGCGGCGATCGTCCCCCACAGCCGCGCCCCGCCGGCAAGCTCCGGCGGCGGCAACTCGACGCGCGCCACCGCGCGAGCGTGGCGCTGGTGGAGCGCCGGCCCCCCACGGTGCGTCGGCATGGGCAAGGATTGCGCCCGCGAGTGACTGGTCTCTCGGAGGAATAGTTGTCCCACCGTCAGCGGTTTGTCCATAGCCCTGTCCCTATAATAGGGACTGATGCCCACGACCCGCCGAAAGTTCGCTTTCCGCCGGGATTCTCACCGGTCTCCCGGCGCGCCTAGTCGCACTGGCTGTAGCCGCAGTCGTGGCAGCTCACGCAGCCGCTCTCGGCGTGCAGCGTCCCGCCGCACTCCGGGCAGGCGCCCAGGTGGCCAAAGCTCTTGCCGTTGAAGTCCATCGCCAACTGTTCAGCTTCCGGAAAGACGATCCGCTCCACCGCTTTGGCGAAGGCGTCCGCGCAGGAGAGGATCTTGCCGCCGCCCTTCTCCCAGGCCGGCATGTGACAACTGATGCCCTTCATCTGCTTAATGATGTGGTCCGGCCGCACGCCGGTGCGGAAGGCCAGCGACATCAACCGGGCCAGCGCCTCGGTCTGCGAGGCCACGCAGCCGCCCGCCTTGCCCATGTTGCCGAAGACCTCAAAAGGCCCGTGCTCGTCGGAGTTAATCGTCACGTACAGCTTGCCGCAGCCCGTCTTCATCTCCACGGTGGTACCGTGGACGGAGGTCGGACGCGACCGGGGCTCCGCGCTGAACACCGCCGGCGCCTCCGCCTGCTGCTCGCCCCCGGTGCGCAGGACTTGCTCCTGGCGCGAGGCATCTCGGTAGATAGTCACGCCCTTGCAGCCCAGTTCGTAGGCGAGCCGGTAGACCTCGGCGACGTCCTCGCGAGTGGCCTCCGTGGGGAAGTTCACCGTCTTGGACACCGCGTTGTCGGTGCACTTCTGGAAGGCGGCCTGCAGGCGTACGTGCCACTCCGGGGTAATGTCGTGCGCGGTCACAAAAGCCTCGCGGACGTCCGCGGGGACCTCGCTGAGGTCCTGCACGGTGCCGTGGGCCACGACCTTCTGCAGCAACTCCGGGGTGAGCAGGCCGCGATCACGCATGACCTTCTCGAACAGTGGGTTGACCTCGGCCAGGCTCTCGCCGCCCAACACGTGCTTGGAGAAAGCCACGGCGAACAGCGGCTCCACGCCACTGGAGGCGGCGGCGATCATGCTGATGGTGCCGGTCGGCGCGATGGTGGTCACGGTGGCGTTGCGCTGGGGCAAGTTCAGCCCCTGCGGGCCGTAGATGCTGCCCTCCCAGTTGGGGAAGGAGCCGCGCTCGGCGGCCAGTTCCGCCGAGGTCTTGCGCCCCTCCTCGCGGATGAAGCACATGACCTCCTCGGCCACTTGCTCGGCCATGCGGGAGTTGTAGGGGATGCCCAGGTGAATCAGCAGGTCCGCAAAGCCCATGACGCCCAGGCCAATCTTGCGGTTGCTGCAGGTCATCTCCGCGATCTCCGGGAGCGGGTACTTGTTCATCTCGATAACGTCGTCGAGGAAGCGGACCGCGAGATGCACGGTGGCGGCCAACTTGTCCCAGTCCACCGTCCCGGTGAGAATCTCGCCCTTCACCATGCGGGAGAGGTTGATGGAACCCAGGTTGCAGGACTCATACGGCAGCAGGGGCTGCTCGCCGCAGGGGTTAGTGGCTTCCATGTCGCCCAGTTGCGGGGTGGGGTTGGCGGCGTTGATCCGGTCGAGGAAGACGACCCCCGGCTCGCCGGTGGACCAGGCGGCCTCCACGATGCGATCCATCACCTCACTGGCGACCAGCGAATCCACCACCGCCCCATCGCGGGGGTTGATCAGGTCATAGCAGGTGCCTTCCTGCACGGCCTGCATGAACTTCTCGGTCAGGGCCACCGAGATGTTGAAGTTGTTGAGCACCGTCAGATCCTGCTTGCAGTCGATGAAACTGAGGATATCGGGGTGGTCCACCCGCAGAATGCCCATGTTGGCGCCGCGGCGGGTGCCGCCCTGCTTGATGGCCTCGGTGGCAGCGTCGAAGACGCGCATGAAGGAGACGGGGCCGGAGGAGACACCGGTCGTGGAGCTGACCAGATCATGCTTGGGACGCAGGCGGGAGAAGGAAAAGCCGGTGCCGCCGCCGCTCTTGTGGATGAGCGCGGTGTTCTTGACCGCCTCGAAGATCTCGTCCATGGAGTCGTTAACCGGAAGCACAAAGCAGGCGGAAAGCTGCTGGAACTGCCGCCCAGCGTTCATCAGCGTGGGGCTGTTGGGGAGGAACTCCAGGCGGGTGATCGCCTGATAGAAGGCGTCCTCGATCTCGGCGAGACGCTCGGGGGACGCGCCGTAGTTGGCCTCCGCGGAGGCAATATTGTTCGCCACGCGCCGGAACATATCGGTCGGCGTTTCGGTGGGCTGGCCGGAGGCGTCGCGCTTGAGGTAGCGGCGCTCAAGTACGGTAAGAGCGTTCGGGGACAGTTCCACAGTATCGCGGTCTGGGCTGGGGCTGGAGGACATGGTCCACCTCTTGGGAAAGGTTGAGAAAAGCCCCGGCAGGTGGGTAGAGGGCGGCTCGAAAAGCCGAGAATCAAGGGGAAAACCGAGCAGCTATGTACAAGTTTTGCCTACCCTCCCTGTACGGGATTGTACTATAGACACGAAGGCCAAGGCTTGTCAAGGAAGTTTTCTGACCCTCGTTTTTGTGCGGTAAGGGGGGTGGGGTGGGCGCTAAGGGAGCAAACCCAGGAACTGCTCGACGGTGAGCCCGGCGTCGCGGAGGAGGCCGCGCAGCAGGCCCGGGGCCACTTGATCGTGCAGGGGAACAGACAACGTGTAGTCGTTGCCCGGCTTCTGCAGCAAGGCATGGCTCCCGCGCGAGCGCACCTGCCGCCAACCGTCGCTCTCGAGAGCTTTCACCACCTCGCGCCCGGACAGGCCACGAGGGAGCCTCACGTCAGCGAAACCTCGAGCAGGCGCTGCCCCGGCTGCAACTCGGACGAAGCTCGCTCCTCCTCGGCCTCCAGCCACCCCTCGATGGCCTCCCGAATGTTGACTAAGGCTTCTTCCTCGGTAGTGCCCTGAGACCAGCAGCCCTTGAGCGCCGGGGCATGGGCTACAAAGAAACCTTCCTCGTCTTGCTCCACCACAATTGCCAACTGTCGCATATCATGCCTTCCTCTCGCCCGTCTCGTGCGTCACCTACATTATACCCCACGCGGCGGTCTGTCGAACAGAGACGAAGCTGCCCCGCCTTCCTCGAGGGAGGCGGGGCAGTGGATACTCCCAGTCGCCGACCCGCCTACTCCTCGGCGTCCTCCTCTAGCTCCTCTTCGAGTTCCTCCTCCACGTCTTCCCCCAGGTCCTCGCCGAGGGCCTCGTTCAGGGCTTCGTCGAAGTCCTCGTCGCCCTCCAGGTCGGGGGCGGAGGCGGTGGGGATGTCCTCGGGTCTGGGCTTCACTATCTTCGCGAGCGCCACTACGTTCTGGCCCTCGGTGGGGCGGACTACCCAGACGCCCTGGGCATTGCGGCCGGTTTCGCGGATGCCCTCTACCGGGACGCGGATGAGCACGCCGCTGGAAGTCAGGCACATGATCTCGTCGTCCGGCTCCACCACCAGCACGCCGGCCAGTTGGCCCGTCTTCTCGGTGACGTTGAGCGTGAGGACGCCCTGAGTGGGCCGGCCCTTGCGGGGGTACTCGCGGAGCGCGGTGCGCTTACCCAGGCCGTTCTCGCTGACCACCAGCAGGTCGCGCTCGTCCTCGGGGTTGACCACGGCCATGCCGATGATCGCGTCACCGGGGCGCAAGCGCAGGGCCGTCACGCCGGCGGCGTTGCGGCCCATGGGGCGGACCTGGCTCTCGCTGAAGCGGGCCGACTTGCCCTCGCGGGTGCACATGATGATGTCCTTGTTGCCATCGGTCCAGGCCACCCAGTTGAGCCGGTCGCCCTTGTGCAGGCTAATGGCGATGAGGCCCTTGGCCCGCAGGGCGGTGTCGTATTGGCTGAGCGCGGTCTTCTTGATCATGCCCTGTTCGGTGACCATGACCAGGTAGCCGCCCTGGGCGAAGTTGCGCACCGGAATCTGGGCGGTGATCTGCTCGTCCTGCTCGACCGGGACCAGGTTGACGATGGGCGTGCCCCGGGCGATGCGGCTGGCCATCGGCACCTGCCAGGCCTTGAGCTGGTAGGCGTGGCCCTTGTCGGTGAGGCAGATGATCAGGTCGTGGGTGTTGGCCACGAACAGGTCCTGGACATCGTCCTCTTCCTTGGTGTTGAGCGCGAGGATGCCCTTGCCGCCGCGGCGCTGCACGCGATAGGTGTCCATCGGCATGCGCTTGATGTAGCCGTCGCGGGTGATGGTGACGGTCATGGCCTCGCGGGCGATGAGGTCCTCGGTGCTGATGTCGCCGACTTCCTCGTTGATGATGAGGGTGCGGCGGTCGTCGCCCAGGTGCTTGCGCAGGGCGGCCAGCTCGTCCTTGATGACCTGGGTCTTGTGGTTCTCGTCGCCCAGGATGAGCTCGTACTCGGCGATGTCGGTGAGCAGTTGGTTCTGCTCCTTGACTAGCTCGTCGCGGGAGAGCCGGGTGAGCCGGGCGAGCTGCATGTTGAGGATGTGCTCAGCCTGGATCTCCGAGAAGCTGAACTCACGCATCAGGCCGTCGCGGGCCTCGACGCGGTTCTGGCTGGCGCGGATCAGGGCGATGATCTCATCAATGATGTCCAGGGCGCGCAGCAGCCCCTCGACGATGTGCAACCGGTCCTGCGCCTGCTTGAGCAGGAACTCGGTACGGCGGGTGACCACAATGCGCCGGTGCCGGAGGAACTCGGTGATAAGGTCCTTGATGTTGCACATACGCGGGACGATGACCCCGCCGGGACCGGGGACCAGGGCCAGCATGTTGGCGCCGAAGCTGGTCCGCATCAGGGTGTGCTTATACAGTTGATTGAGCGTGACCTGCGGGTTGGCGTCACGTTTGAGCTCGATGACGACGCGCATCCCGTTGCGGTCCGACTCGTCGCGCAGGTCGGAAATGCCCTCCAGCTTGGACTTGTCCACCAGACTGGCGATCTGCTTGAGCAGCGCCGACTTGGAGATCTGGTAGGGAAGCTGGGAGACGAGGATCGCGTTGCGGCCGCGCTCCAGCGGCTCGATGACCGCCCGGGCCTGCATGATGATGGAGCCGCGCCCGGTGAGGAAGTAGTTGCGGATCCCCTTGGAGCCCAAGATGATCCCGGCGGTCGGGAAGTCCGGGCCGGGAATGAAGCGCAGCATGGCCTCCGGCGTCAACTCCGGGTCGTCGAGCAGCGCCACGGCAGCGTTCAGCACCTCGCCGAGGTTGTGGGGCGGGATGTTGGTGGCGTAGCCGACGGCGATGCCGGAGGAGCCGTTGCAGATCAGGTTGGGGAAGGCCCCGGGCAGGACGACCGGCTCCATGTTCTTCTCGTCATAGGTGGGCTGGAAGTCAACCGTGTCGCGGTCGAGGTCTTCCAGCATGGTCATGGCGTACTCGGACAGACGCGCCTCGGTGTAGCGGGCGGCGCCGGCGGGATCGCCATCCACCGACCCGAAGTTGCCCTGCGGGTCCACCATCTGGTAGCGGGCGTTGAAATCCTGCCCCATGCGCACCAGGGCGTCATAGATGGAGGCGTCACCGTGCGGATGGTAGGTCTTCATCGTCTCGCCGACGATGGCCATGGACTTGGCATGAGCGCGATCCGGGGTGAGGCCCTCCTCGTTCATGGCCACGAGAATGCGGCGCTGGGAAGGCTTGAGGCCGTCGCGTACATCGGGCAAGGCCCGCGCCATGATGGTGCTCATGGCGAACTGCATGTACGAGGTGGCCATCTCCTCCTGGAGCGAAATGGGCTCGATGTGCCCGATATTGTTGGGCGATTGCGTATCCATACTTGTCTCCCGTCTAGTGTGCTGCGTCTGGTGCGTCCGCGCCCGCGCGCTGCTCGCGCTAGGCGCTTAGGTCCCGCCGCCGGTGCGGCTGGGGGAGGCGATGCAACAGGCGATCCAAGCCGGTCAGCCTCAGCCCGCTCTTGGCCAGGAACCGCCCCGCGATGCCCAGGTAGACCAGGCCGTTGACCCAAAATCGCTGACTCGGCGCATAGTGCTTGCGGTACATCTTGAACATGCCCCGGTGGAACTCGCGCAACTGCCGCAGGGTGAGCAGCCCCATGGTCGCTCCCCCGTAGTGGATGACCTCGGCCTCCGCGAGCACCCAGGTCTCCCAGCCCGCCGCCTTCACCCGCCAGTTGAACTCCAGGTCGGAGAAGTTCGGCGGGAAGCTCTGGTCGAACGGCCCGACCTGTTCGTAGCATTCGCGTCGGAGCAGGTAGCAGGTCGTCCCCACGGAGTCGGCCGGCCGCGTGCAACTGTAGTCGAAATCGCTGGCATAATAGCGTCCGGTCAGCTTATTGCCGGGCAGCCAGCGGTGCATATCCAGCGACTGGGCAATCGCCGCGGCCAGGTCGGGGAACTGGCGGACGGTCGGCTGCACGCTGCGGTCCGGATTGATGATCCGGGGCGTGGCCACGCCCGCCTCCGGGTGCGCCCGCAGGAAGGCGACGGTGCGGTCGATCGCCCCCGGCAGCAGCTTAGTGTCATCGTTGAGCAGCAGCAGCAGCTCGCCGCGGGCCGCCGCGACGCCCTGGTTGTTGGTCACGGTCCAGGAGGCCGGCGCCGCGTTGCGCAGCACCGTGACCTCCGGAAAGCGCTCCTCGACCATCTCCGGCGTCCCGTCGGTCGAGGCGTCGTCCACGACGAGGACCTCGTAGGGCGTCTCCCGCACGGTGTCCCGGAGCGACTCCAGGCACTCGGCCAGCATCGCCTGGCGATTGCGGCTGGCGATGATGACGGAAAGCTCCGGCACCGGTGTTGTCTGTTGCGGTTCAGTCATAGGGCTACGGAGTCCGGCCGTTTCCGCGTAGGGGCGGCGGTTACCACCGCCGCCCGCGTGGGCCGCCAAGGATTCGTATAGTCTCAGCCACTCGGCTGGCCACCGTAGAGCGCTTCGGCGCGGGCGGCAGACGTAGCTGCCGCATCTACAACGACAAAGGCAACGGCTACACCGGCGAGACGCCGGTGCCACTGACGGCAACGGCCCACGGCCGGCGGGGGACCCTTCGACAGGCTCAGGGCAGGCAGTAGCCCCCGCCCTACAGTACGGCAACGGCCTAGGCCCACAGGTCGAGATTCTCGACGCTCCGGGCGTGGTTGGCAATGTAGTTGCGGCGCGGCTCGACCTGGTCGCCCATCAGAATGGAGATGATGCGGTCGGCTTCCTCCGCCTCTTCCACCATCACCTGGCGCATGACGCGCTTCTCCGGGGCCATGGTGGTCTCGGCCAAGTCGCCGGCGTCCATCTCGGCCAGACCCTTGAACCGGAAGACGGTGGTGTTGCGCCGCTTCAGGCTTCCCAGCAGCGTCTCCAGTTCCTTGTCGTTGAGCGCGTAGTAGGTGTCGCGCCCCGACTTGACGCGGAACAGAGGCGGCTGGGCGATGTACAGGTGCCCCTCCTCAATGAGCGGCCGCATGTAGCGGAAGAAGAAAGTCAGGATCAGAGTGCGAATATGCGACCCGTCTACGTCCGCGTCGGCCATGATGATGATGCGGTGGTAGCGCAGCTTGCTGAGATCAAACTGGGTGCTGGACTCGGCGCCGTTCTCCGCTTCGCCATTGCCATTGGTGTACATGGCGATGCCGGTGCCCAGCGCCGTGATCATCGCGGTGATTTCATAGTTGTCGAGAATCCGGTCGAGGCGGTTCTTCTCCACGTTGATGATGACGCCGCGCAGAGGCAAGATCGCCTGGTAGCGACCGTCCCGCGCCTGCTTGGCGTTGCCGCCGGCCGAGTCGCCCTCAACCAGGAACAACTCACTGTCCGCGGCGTTGCGGCTGGAGCAGTCGGCCAGCTTGCCGGGCATCCCGGCGCTGGTCAGCGCGGTCTTGCGAGTGGCCTCCGCCGCCCGCCGGGCCGCGTCGTTGGCGCGGGCCGACAGCTCGGCGTTCTTGACGATGCGCCGGGCTACGTTGGGGTTTTCCTGGAGAAACTCGCTGAGCGTCTCGTAGACCATCGAGTAAACCAGACCCTCGATCTCGCCGTTGCCCAGCTTGGTCTTGGTCTGACCCTCGAACTGCGGGTGCAGCAGCTTGACGGAGATGACGGCCGTCATCCCCTCGCGCACCTCGTTGCCGGTGAAGTTGCGCTGCTTCTCCTTGCGGATGCCGCTGCTGAGCGCGTAGGTGTTGATGGCGCGCGTCACCGCGGTCTTAAAGCCGGAGAGATGGGTGCCGCCCTCCGTGGTATGGATGGCGTTGGCATACGAGACGATGTTCTCGTGGATGGAGTCGTTGTACTGCAGGGCGAGCTGAATCTCGACATCGTCCGCCTCTTTTTGCAGGTAGATCGGCTTGTGCACGACTTCCTTGCCCTCGTTGAGGTACTCCACGTAGGCCCGGATGCCGCCGGAAAAATGAAACTCCTCCTCGAGCGGCTCCTCGGGGCGCTCGTCGCGCAGGAGGATGCGGACGCCGCCGGCCAGGAAGGCCAGCTCGCGCAGGCGCTGGGCGACCGTCGCGAATTCAAAGCGGGCCTCCTCGAAGATCTCCGGATCGGGCTTGAAGGCGGTGCGGGTGCCATGGCCCTTGGCCTTGCCGATCTCCTTGACCGGAGCGTCGGGCAGGCCGCGCTGGTAGCGCTGGGTGAAAACCTTGCCCTCGCGGGTGACCGTGACCTCGCACCAGGCGGACAGGGCGTTGGTACAGGAGACGCCGACGCCGTGCAGGCCACCGCTGACCTTGTAGCCGCCGCCGCCGAACTTGCCGCCGGCGTGCAGCACGGTCATGACGACTTCCAGGGCGGAGCGCTTCTCGTCGGGGTGCATGCCCACGGGGATGCCGCGGCCGTTATCGGTGACCTCGGCCACGTTGTCCGGCTTGAGCACAACCTCGATGGTATCACAGACCCCGGCGAAGAACTCATCGATGCTGTTGTCAATGACCTCGCTGAGGATGTGGTGCAGGCCGCGCGAGCCGGTGGAGCCGATGTACATCGCGGGGCGCTTGCGCACGGCTTCGAGGCCCTTGAGGACCTTGATACTAGTAGCGTCATAGATGGGTGCGTCGTTGTTGGCTGCCATAAGTTATCCGCAACTCCTGGGAGCGGCTGTGATTGTGGGGAGCCTCGGGACCGTCGTCTCTCGCCGCCTCGGTGACGCGCAGGGCACGAAGAAAAGTGCGGAAGGAGCCTTGCGGAGGATCACAGAGGAAGGCGCGAAACTGACGTCCGAGGGCGGCTATTTCCCCATCAACTGCCGGTCCATTTTTGCCAGCAACATTATACCAAAAATACCCCTTGCGGTCAACTCGCGAAGGCCCGCCGCGACCAGGAAGAACGGGTCGGATGGGGCTAATTTTGCGCAGGTTTCATGGGATATTCTTGTACATAACCGACGGGGCGTAACCGGGGGGAAACCAGCCCGGAAAGCGGGGGTAGGGAATATCTTCCGCCGGGAGAAGATCGCCGGGCAGACGGCTTTCGCGGGGACCTCTGGGAGCGGCTTTGTGGGGTGCTTCTCTACTACTTCTTCCCCACCAATGCCGTGGCGATCCGCCAGGTCATGTCCTGGCGCGCGAGGTCCGTGAAGCCCGCGCGCTGCATCTCGGCGGCAACCTCCGCCGCGGGGACGAAGCTGACGATGGAGCGCGGCAGCCAGGCGTAGGCCGCGGCCTCGCCGCTCACCAGGCGGCCGATCAGCGGCACCAGGTGCTTGATGAAGCAGGCCACCGGGGCGGGCCAGGGCTCCCGGCACATCTCCAGCACCAGCGCCTGGCCGCCGGGTTGCAGCACCCGGTACGTCTCGCGAATCCCCTGGCGCCAGTCGGCTAGATTGCGCAGGCTGAAGCCGCACAGCACCACGTCAAAGGTCGCGTCCGGGAAGGGCAGCGCCAGCGCATCGGCGACCACGCAGGAGGCCGGCTGCCCGGCCAGCTTGGCCGGCGCGCGGCGCAGCATGCCCTCCGAGAAGTCCGCCAGCACCATGCGCTCGACGTCCGGGTGGCGCCGCAGCCACAGCCGCGCCAACTCGCCGGTCCCCGCGCACAGGTCCAGGACCCGGGCCTTCGGCGGCGCCGGTGCTCCGCTGACCATCCGCTGCCGCCAGCGATTCTCCAGGCCCAGAGTCAGCAGGCGGTTGAGCTGATCGTAGTGGGGGGCGATGCGCTCGAATTGCTCGTGAATCCAGACCGGGTGCGGGCAAGTTGGGCGGGGGCGGGACTCGGTCATGGGCCGGACAAACCGGCGGCCAGGGGCGCGATGAGGGTGAGCTGATCGCCGTCCTCCACCAGGGTACCCAGGCCCTCCTGGAGGCGGAGCGGGTCGTCGTTCAGGTACAGGGCGGGCTCGCTGAGCAGCGCCCCCTGCGGGTCAAAGAGCTGATCGCCGAGGTCCGGGTACGCGGCGACCAGCGCCGCCAGGGCCTCGCCGACGGTGTCCCCGGCGGCAGAAACGGTGGCCTGCCCCTCGGCGAACGGCCGGAGCGGAGCGGAAAGATGAATGGTCAGAGACATACGTTGGCCCTCCTGAGGGTCTAGGCGGTCAGGCGACGGGCGCTCTCGTTGGCGCGGGCGATGACCTCGGCCTCGTCCAATTGCGTGAGCCGGCCGTCCCGGTAGAGAATCTTGCCGTGCACCATGGTCAGCTTCACGTCGTCGGCCCGCGCCGCGTAGGCCAGATGCGAGACCACGTTGTGCAGCGGCTGCAGGTGCGGCCGCGAGAGGTCCACCAGGATCAGGTCGGCCAGTTTGCCGGGGGTCAGCGTGCCGATCCGGTCCTCCAGCCCCACCACCCGGGCGGCCTCGCGGGTGGCCAGCGCCAGCACCGTCTCCGCCGGCATGGTCGTGGGGTCGCCGAGCACCGCTTTGTCCAGCAGCCCGGCCAGCAGGATTTCCTGGAACATGTCGAGGTTGTTGTTGGAAGCGCAGCCGTCCGTGCCCAGGCCGACCACCGCGCCCGCCGCGAGCAGCCGCGAGACCGGGGCAAAACCGGAGGCCAGCTTGAGATTGCTGCCGGGGCAATGCGCCACGCCCACGCGCTTTTCCGCGAGAATCTCGAAGTCGTGGTCGGTCAGATGCACGCAATGCGCCGCGGTCACCCGGGCCTCAAACAGGCCCAGCCGGTCCAGGCGCTCCACCGGCGTCATCCCGTACTGCGCCAGGCTCTCCTCGACCTCATGCTGCGTCTCGGACACATGGATGTGGATGGGCACGCCTAACTTCAGCGCCTCCTGCCGCACCTCCCGCAGGATTTCGTCGGTGCAGGTGTAGGGCGCGTGCGGTCCGAACATGGGATGCAGGCGGGGATACTGCTGCGCCTGGATCTCCAGGACAAAGGCGCGGGCGTCGTCGAGCAGCCGCTCGGGATGAGGCTGAAAGCCGAGCAGCACCCCGGAGGGACAGCCGCGGATGCCGCCGTCTACCATCGCCCGGGTGGACTCGCGGAAGAAATGGTACATGTCGCAGCAGCATGTCACTCCACCGCGCAGCATCTCGGCGATCCCCAGCAGAGTACCCCAGTAGACGTCCTCCGGCAGCAGCTTGGCCTCCAGCGGCCAGATCTTGTCCTCCAGCCAGGACTTGAGCGGCATGTCGTCGGCATAACCGCGCAGGAGGGTCATGGCGACGTGGGTGTGGGCGTTGACCAGACCGGGCAGCAGCACGCCGCCGGCGCAGTCTACCACCGTGGCGTCCGGGGTCGCCGGAGCGGAGTCGGCGGGGCCGGCGTAGACGATCCGCTCGTTCTCGACCACCACCGTTCCCGCATGCACCGGCGTAGCGCCGGGCTCCATTGTCAGTACCACGGCGTTATCCAGACGGGTCGTCGGCATGGGCAAGCTCCTGCGGAGAGATTCCAGGAAAGGCGGCTGGGGCTACGGGCGCGCTACTTGAGCAACTCGACCAGCCAGGGGTTGGTCGTCATCTCCTGCGTGAGTACGGTGGAGGCGCCGTGTCCGGGGTAGACCAGGGTGATCGGCGACAGGTCCGACAGCAGGCGGCGGAGGCTCTCGTTGAGCTGCGCCTCATTGCCGCCGGGCAGATCGGTGCGGCCTACGCCGCCGGCGAACAGCGTGTCGCCGGAAAAGACGACCTCCTCGGCGGTCAGGCAGAGCCCGCCCGGCGTGTGGCCCGGCGTGTGCAGCACCCGCAGGCTGTGGTCGCCGAAGCGGATCTGCTCCTCGTCCGTGACCTCGCGCACCTCGGTTCCCGGGCCCACGGGGGTCTCCGTGACGAAGAACTCCGGCCAAGTGCGGCGCAGCATGGGGCTGTCGGCCGGGTGGATGTAGACGGGGACCGGGATCGCACTCAGGACGCTACGCAGCGCCCCGGTGTGGTCCGGGTGACCATGCGTGCACACGATCCCGACCACGCGCGCCTGGGTCGTGGCGATCGTTTCTAGGATGGTCTCCGGCTCCGCGCCGGGATCGATCAGGAGCGCCTCGGCGCGGTCCTCCTCCCAAACCAAGTAGCTGTTGGTGGCCAGGGGGCCGACGATAATCTGCGCAATCTGCATGGCAAACACACCTCAGGGCCTCCCCCGCGGGCGGCCGGAATTCTCTCAGATTTTAGGGGCAGCGGCAGCGGCTACCGGGGGGACTCGCCGAAACGCCGGCGGGCCCGGTCGAGGCTATCGCGATCGTAGGCCCCCAGGCGTCCGGCCCGCGCATACTGGCGGTCCGCCTCGGCCTCGCGGCCTAACTTGGTCAACTGATCGCCCAGCAGGCAACGATAGACCGGATTCTGCGGGCTGATCTGCACCGCGCGACGCAGGGTCGTCACCGCCCGCGAGCGGCGGCGCTGGCGGGCGTAGCAGGCCGCCAGACGCACGTGATACAGGTCGTCCAGCCGCGAGCAGTGCGCCGCGGACTCGTAATGCGCGGTGGCGGCGAGGAGGTCGCCCTGCGCGAAATGGACTTCCGCTAGCTTGAAATGGTAGAACCCGTCGCGGGGGGCCAGCGCCACGGCGCGCTCCAGCTCCCGCCGCGCCGACTCGTACGCCCCGCTCTGCAGATGAAGTTGCCCCAGCCGGTAGCGGTAATAGGCGCGGCCGGTGTCACACCGAACCGCCTCGGCCAGATGCCGCCGCGCGGCCTGCGGCTGGCCCATATTGGCCATCAGTTCGGCCAGGCCCAAGTGGCCCTCCGCCCGCCGGGGCGCGCGCCGCAGCGCCTCCCGGTAGGCGCTCAGCGCCTCGCGGGTGCGGTCCTGCAGTTGGTAGCTCTCGGCCAGACCCAGGTGGGCGTCCGGGCAATTCTGGTCCACGCGCAGGGCGCGGCGGTACTCCCGCTCGGCGGCCTCGCCGTGGCCGGCTTCCGCGATCTCGCGGCCCCGCTGGACATGCAACTGCACTTGTAGTTCTCGATCCTTACGAGCTTCGTCGTCGGCCTTTGACATCGACCCGCCACCGCACCCCCTCCCCCGCCGCGACCGGCGTCAGTGCAGTGCCTCCACCTCCAGCACCAGGGTAATCGGTCCGTCGTTGACCAGCGCCACGTGCATGTGCGCGCCAAACTCGCCGGTCTCCACCGGCACGCCGCGCTCGCGTAGCGCCGCGACAAAATCCGCGAACAGCGCCGCGGCCTGCTCCGCCGGGGCCGCGCCCGTGAAGCTGGGCCGCCGCCCCTGGCGCGTGTCGGCAAGTAGCGTAAAATTCGGCACCGCGAGAATCTTTCCTTCCACCTCGAGGACGGAGAGATTCTGCTTGCCCTGCTCATCCTCAAAGATGCGTAGCTCCGGCAGCCGCCGGACCCAGTAGGCGAGCTGCGCCGCCCCGTCGGTCGGCCCAAAACCCACCAGCACCAACAGCCCCCGGCCGATAGCGCCGGTGCGCCGGCCCTCCACGGTCACCTGCGCCTCACTGACTCGCTGCACGACTAACCGCACGAAAGCCTCCTAGGGCAGGCGCTGAATGATCTACATTCAGCGGAGCCGCTGAATGTAGACCGACCAGTCCACAATATCCACGGAGTTGCGCTGGGCCTGCGTGGTCGTGCCCTGCAGCGTGGAGTCGCCGGCGCCCTCGTGTACGAAGGCCGTGGCGTTGTTGAGGGTCGGGAACTGCCGCGGGTCGAAGGTGCGGATGGCGTCGTTGCCCAGCGGCCCCAGGCCATCATAGCAGTGCCGGCGCGGATCAGTAATGGACGGGTCGAAAAGAAGCTGGGTGGTGGTGATGAAGTTGAAGCTCACGTTGGTGAGGTCGGCCCCCAGCGCGCCCAGATCAAAGGAGAAGCTCAAGGTATTGCCCCCCGCGGGCAACGTGTAGTTGAACAACCGCGGTGCGAGCAGAATGCCGGTCGGCGAAAGCTGCACCGAGACCGTGGCCGTGTCCCCCACCGCCAGAGCGCCGGTGGTGAAGGTCAGCCCCGGCACCGGCGGCGTGGTCGTGGAGGTGCTGGAATTGGCGAATACCGTGGCGTTGTAGTTGGTGCTCTGCCCGGTGCTGGCGGCCTTGAAGGTGACCGCGACCGTGGCCACGGGGGGCGAGCCCGGAGCCACCGAGGTCACGGTGAGCGTGTAGACGCCGGCCTCCGCGCCGGCGGCCGCGCCGGTGAGGCTCTGCCAGCCGCCGGTATGCCCGCCCAGCACCGCGTTCATCTGGGTCTTGTACAGGTTGTACTGGCCCAGGTGGTACTGCACGTAGTGGGTAATGGTCCCGGTGCCCCAGCCGTTGCCCCAGAAGGGCCCGGCCGCTACCGGCACCGGGAAGGAGGCCCCGTGGTTGTCCAGGGTATCCAGCGCCATGAAGTAGTAGGCGTTCTCGTCAATCGGCCCAGCCATGGTGAAGCTGGCGCTGAGCAGCGCCGTGGGCTGGGTCAGCCCGCCCAGACTGCCCTGATTGGCGCACCCGGCCAGCAGGCAGACGAGCAGGGCCCCGGCCAGGGCTGCGAAACGACCTGCGCTCATGCTTCTTTCGCCTCCTCGCGACGCCGCAGGCGCTCCAGCATCTGCTGGGTATGGTCGCGCGTCACCGCGGCGAGTTCGCCCTCCTCTAGCCCCGCTGCCAGCAGCAGCGAGCGCACAAAGGGCGGCGTCAGGAACTGGCTCGGCTCGTGCAGATCGCTGCCCACCAGGAGCTTCGCGCCGGTCTTACGGGCCATCGCGGCCACGCGCCCGTTGCCCAGGGAGTGCCCCGGTTTGGCGCTAATCTCGACGAAAACCTCGTTTTCCGCGGCGAGGCGGGCCTCCTCCTCGGTCAGCAGCCCGGGGTGGGCCAGCAGGTCCACATTGGGGCAGCTCACCGCGGAGAGGTTGGTGCCCGGCTCGGTCGGCTCCACCAGCGTCTCGCCGTGGACGACCACGTAGACCGCGCCGGAGCGCCGGGCCAGCGCGGCCAACTCGGCCACCGCGGAGGCCGGCACGTGGGTTAGCTCGACACCGGGAAAACAGGGGAAGTCCCAACGCTCGCGGGCCAGACGGCAGTCGGCGGCCAGCTCCCGGATGCGCCGCTCCAGGCCGCCCAGGCCGGAGTGATCGCTGATGCCCAGCCCCTGGTAGCCCGCCACCACGGCCCGGCGGATCAGCTCAATCGGCGCCAAAACGCCGTCGCTGAGGATCGTGTGCGTATGGAAGTCGCACACCGGCCACAGGCCGGTCTCCGCTCCCGGGTTGAGTTCTTCGTCGCTAGCCACCATGATAGCCCTTCCTTACGCCGCGGGGTCTCGTTGCTTAGACCCGGAAACCTTCCCCTAGGTTTCCCTGCCGCCTAGGCGAAGACCTGTCCGGCCGGCGCGACGCTTACTTGAGACGCACGTAGACCGCACGCGCCATGCCCTCATCCACCGCAAACTCGCACTCGCCCAAGGCCAGCACATAGGTGGGCGACTTATGCATCAGCTTGACCGAGACGCCGGGGACCAGGCCAATGGCCATGAGTTCCCGCATGCGCGTCCCGTCGCCGGTGTGCAGGTAGGCGACGCGCCCCTCCTCGCCGGTTTCCATGTCCGCCAGCGGCGCGATCAACCGCTCCTCAGAGGGTGCGCCCTCCTTGCAGCACGGCCCCGGGGGGATGGGCTTGCCGTGCGGGCAGACGCGGGGATGGCCGAGCAGCCGGCAGACCCGATCCTCCAGGCCCCGGTACAGCAGGTGCTCGACCTGACAGCTCGCCTCGTCCAGGCCCGTCTCGCCCATGTCGAGCACGTCAGCCATGAGCCGCTCGGAGAGCCGGTGCCGCCGAATCGCCCCGGCCGCTTCCCGCAAGCCGCGCTCGGTCAGTTGCACCTGACCGTCGCTGACGCTGACGTAGCCGAGCTGCGACAGCTCGTTGAAGGCCTTGGTTTTTTCTAGTGCGGACAGCGGCACGGGAGCCTCGCCCTCGTGCTGCAGCCACAGGGTTTCCAGAATCTCTTGGGCTCTATCGCTTAGCATGTTCTTTCTTCCTCCAGCCTTTCAGCCACTTGATCAGCGCCGCTTCCTTGGGCATCTCATAGCCGCACCGGGGACAGCGCAGCATACCGCAGCCTCCGAGGGAGCAGCCCTTACAGGCCGCGCCCGCCTGCTCCTCCGTGAACTCCGTACCGCACATGCCGCAGATCATAGGTGCACCCCCAGACCTCGCAGCACCCCGTTAATCGCGGCGGCCACGACGAAGGAGAAGACCAGCGTGAACAGCGAGATGGCCAAGCCCATCTTGGCGCCCCGCTCCTTGATGTTCATCAGGAATTGCGCCACGCAAGGCAGAAACAGGGTCAGCGCGATGCAGCCCACCACCAGTTGCACCCCGGTCAGCAGGCCTTGCGCATCCAGGTCATACAGTCCGGCGGCGCCGTAGTCGCGGCGGAAGAAACCGAACAGGAAGACCTTCCCCGCCTCCGGCGGCAGGCCGATCCAGGTCACGGGATGGGCCAGCACGCCGACCAGCCAGTCGAAAACCCCGGTCAACTGCCCCAGCCAGATCAGCAAGCTCGCCAGCAGGAACATCGGGAGAATCTCCTTGAGATACCACTCCACGCGGGTGTAGGTCTTCATGAAGACGTTGGAGAGCCGGGGCAGCCGCATCGGCGGCAGTTCCATGAAAAAGTGCGGCGCCTCGCCCGGCAGCACCCGCGCCGCCAGAAAGCCGATGAACAGAAACACCAGGACCACCACCCCGGCCCAGATCGCAAACAGCGCCGGGCGAGCGTGGAGCAGCGACATGATGACGCCCATCTGCGCCGAGCAGGGCACGGCCACCGCCAGCAGCAGCGTAGCGATCACCCGCTCGCGCCTCGTGGGCAGCGTGCGCGTCACCAGCGTGGCCATGGTGGCGCAGCCCAGTCCCAGCACCATCGGGATGACGCCGCGTCCGCTCAGGCCAATCTGCTTGAAAACCCGGTCAATGAGCAGCGCCAGCCGCGGCAGATAGCCGCTGTCCTCCATGACCGAGAAGGCCAGGAAAAAGAAGGTGACGATGGGCAAAATGATGCCGACCGCATAGCGCAGCCCCAGGGTCACGAGGCCGTACTCGCCCGCGATCAGGCTGCGCGCGGCCGGCCAGGGGATGTTGTGGTCGACCAGCCCCTGAATCCAGGGGTTGACGTGCGCCATGAACAGTCGGTGCTCCAGCAGGTCCACGGCCAGGCCCGCGCCCAGCCCGCCGACGAACTTGTACAGCCCGAAGTACAGCACTAGCGCCAGGATGGGGATTCCCGTCCAGGGGTTGATGAGCAGCTCGCTGAGCCGCTCCTGGGTGGTGCGGTCGCGCGCCTCGGGAATTTCCAGCGCCGCCGTCGCCAGTTCCGAGGCCCGGCGTTGGCGCCGGGTGGCGACGAGATAGGCCAGGGGCTGGGCGTGCCGCCGCGTGTGCTCCGCGACCACCGCCGCCACCTCCGCTCCGGTGCCGAGGCGCTGGGCCGTCTCCTCATCCCCCTGCAGCAGCAGCAGCGCGACCGCCCGGCGGTCCAATTCTAGGTCTGGGGGCAAGAGCTCGCTGACGGCGGCGATCCCCTCCTCCAGCTTCTCGCCGTAGGTGAGCATTTCGGTGCGCGGACGCGGCTGGTAGTGAGCGATCGCCGCCCGCAGTTCCTTGACACCGCGACCGGTCGTCGAGACCGTGGCCACGACCGGAATCCCCAGTTCCTGCTCCAGGCGCTTGAGGTTGACCTGGATCCCGCGCCGCTCCGCCTCATCCATCAAGTTGAGCACCAGGATGACCGGCAGCCCGGCCTCCAGTAGTTGCAGCGTCAGCGGCAGCATCCGTTCCAGGTTCTTGGCGTCGACCACGTGCAGCACGACGTCAGCCCGCTGCTGCATGAGAATCGCCTGGGAGACGCGTTCCTCCTCGGTACTGGGCAGGAGCGAGTACATGCCGGGGGTGTCCAGCACTTCCCACTGCCGCCCCCCGATGCGGGCTTGCCCGCGCATGACCTCCACCGTCGTGCCCGGGTAGTTGGAGACCGTCGCATACGCCCCGGTGAGGGCGTTGAACAGCACACTCTTGCCCACATTCGGCGAGCCGGCGATGGCCAGCAGCGCGGTACCCCGCGCCGCCTCGGTCCCGGCGGGGCTACTCGGTTGGCTCGGCGGGCAGCAGGAAGGGGCTTTCACTGGGGATCAACTTCCTCGCTGTCGCCGGAGGCCGCGGGAGCGACCGTCTCAGCCACCGCGCAGCGCTCACACCGGGCGACGCTGATCTCCACGCCCAGATGCTCGGTGGAAAAACCCCGCTCGGCGCACAGACGGCTCACGGCCCGCTCCAGCTCCGCCGAGCGTAACTCGGCCACCCGGCCGCAGCCGGAGCAGACCACATGGGAATGCTCCTGGCGCTCGCCCACGAATTCGTAATGGCTGTGCCCCTCAGAGAGGAGCACCCGGCGCAGCACGCCGAGACGCTCGAGCTGCCCCAGCAGCCGGTAAAGCGTGGCCCGCGACACGGAGAGCCGCGACTCGCCGGCGTTCACCGCCGCCAGGGCCTCTTCCGCCCCGAAGTGCCGGGGCAACCGCGCCAGTTCGCGAACCGCCTGCAACCGGGGCCCGGTGCAGCGCAGTCCCGCGCGGCGCATTGTCTTGATTACTTGGGTAGTCTTGTCCATAAGCTTTTCGGCCTCCACTACATTGAGACGGAGTCTCAACTGCTTTGGTTCCTCCTAATTGACATTCCGTCTCAAATATGTTGGAGCCTTGCGGGGCGGGAGGGCGCAGGTCGCCGGCGCGGCGCGGCGAATGAGTAAGTGATACAGGGATTTTGGCGGGCAGGAGGCCCCCGTGCGACTGAGTGACGCGCAGGAAAGAAAGCTGCTGTGGGCGGCCTGGTCCCGGCGACTGGCGCTGCTCCTGGACCTGGGCCTGCCGCTGCTCCAGGCGCTGGAGATCGCCGGCCAGAGTGTCGGCGACCTCGCCGAGGTCATGCTGCCGCTCTGCACCCGGGTGCGGGTGGGCGAGACGCTGTCCGAGGCGATGAGCGACCAGCCGGAAGAATTCACGCTCTTCATGCGGGCGGTAGTGCTGGCCGGGGAGCACGGCGGGCAGCTCCCGCGCAGCCTCCGGGGCCTGGCCGAGTGCCTGGAGGCGGAGCGGTTCGTCGAGGTGCGCCCGGCGATCAAGGACCTCTGCCTGGGGGTGGAGGAGCCGCCGGCGATCCGCCTGACCCGCGAGCTAATGGCGCAGGCCACGCGCGAGGACGCCGCTGAGATCCAGATCGCCCCCTTGGAGCAGACGCTGGGGGTCAAGTTCAAGCTACACGGCCGCTGGGCCCCGCGCGACCCGATCGAGGCCACGGACCCGGAGGCGGTAATCCGCCGCCTGCTGATGATGGCCGGCATCCCCTATTGGATCAAGGAACCGGCGGTAGGCACCATGCGCCTGTGGATCGAGCAACGCCGCTACGAGGTAGGAGTCCGCGCCTTCCCCGCCGCGGACGAGGGCTGGGAAACCCTGGAGATGTCCCTGCGCCCAATGTCGCCGGAGAACGGGGAGGACGAGTGGGCGTAGGAGGGCAGGCGGTGGCACCGGCGTCTCGCCGGTGTGCCGTTGTCGTACTGTAGGGCGGGGGCTCGCCGCAGGCCCTGAGCCTGTCGAAGGGTACCCCGCCGGCCGTTTCCCCGTAGGGGCGCGTTTTGCGGAGCGCAGCGGAGCAACACACGCCCGCTCGCCAACTGACAGGCAGCGAACGGGCGCGGACCCCCTCTCCCCCGTCGCTGACGCGCCGGGTACTCTCCCCCGCTAGCGCGGGAGAGAGATAACGGCTCTTGCGGAGGTCGTTCGCCGTTGCCGTTCTCCCCCTCTCCCAAGGTCTGCCGCGGGAGAGGGGGCTGGGGGGTGAGGTAAGACGGGCGTCATGCCCCCACCTTCCCGCCCTGACGCGGGCGGAGCAAGCTCCGCCCCTACGACAGCCCCCCCTACAGCCGAAAGACCTCTCGCCCGTTGCCCCTCAGGATCATCTCCGCCAGACGGTCGGCTTGGGGGCGGGTCATGGTTCCTGCGTCTACCTTGCCGGCCAGGGTCTTGGCCACTACCTGCCGGCCCGCGAGGGAGGCGCCCAGGGCCGCTACCGGGTTGGCGCAATCCCCGCCCCAGAGCAGCTTGCTGCCGGGCAGCATGTCAATCCACTCGTCCAGTATCCGCCCCGCCGCCGCGTCGCTGATCAGGGGGACCCAGCACAGGTCCGCCCAGACCTGGGGCGTGCCCATCGCCATCGTGGCCAACTCGCGGGCGTAAGGGAAGCCGGCGTGGAAGAGGTCAAAGCGTCCCTGGGGATGCGCCTGGAGCAGCGGCGCGAGTAGCAGCGGAGAGGTCCGCGGCGGTGCGTAGGGGCGGAGGCCCTCCAGGATGCCGGTATGAATCTGGACCGCCAGGCCGCGCTCGACGGCGCGCCCCACGGCGTAATAAGTGAGATAGTCCCCCAGCGCGAGGCGCTGTTCGAGGGTGGCGGCTTGCGGCCCCGCCGCCCAGATTTGCGCGGCGTCGGCCCGGTCCACCCGCTGGAACTCCAGAGTCCGGTCATAGGCCAGCGCCAGCTTGATCGCCTTGGCCCCACCCCGGCAGTGCCGGTCCAGCGCAGCGTCGTACAGCTCCAGGAAGCCGGCGAAATCGCTGACGGTCACGCCCAGCAGGTCCTGGCAAGTCCAGAAGCTGGTGTCATTGTGGTCCCGGTCGCCCTCCCAGGGGCACATGACGAAGCCGTTGACGCGCAGGACGGGGGAGAACAGGTCGCGGTCGCAGTCCAAGCAGGTGGGGTCCCAGAAGGCATCCAGCAGCGCCCGGTCAATCTTCGCCGTCTCCTGCAGGAGCTGCTTGCCCCAGCCGGGCCGGGCCTGTGCCGCGCGCAAGCGGGCGTCCAGCTCCACATACAGGTCCCGGTCGAGCGGGGCGTCGGGCACGTCCAGCGCTCGCCGCAAACCCTCCCAGGCGCCCCGGAAGTAGCTGGTAGTCGCCACCGCCTCCAGGTAGGGAGCGAACTTGCCCCATTCCTGTTCAGGCGTGTCGGGGCGGGTAGCAAAGTGGTCCGACGGCGCGCCGGCGAGATGAAAACTGACGTAGACATACGCCGAGGCCAACACCCCCCACAGCCCAGCCTCCGCCGGCGTAGCCGGCTGCAAGCGTACATGCTCGTGGCTGTCGGTCAGGGCAAGATGGTCGATTTTCTCGGCGAGAGCAGAGTAAGCCGACACCGTGATCGCCTCCGGGAGGTGGGGTTCAGGCTTGGGGAAGTCGCGGCACGGCGCTGCGCAGGACCTCGAGGACCAGGTCGTCATAGCCGATACCGGCGGCGGCCGCCGCCGCGGGGAGGTCGGAGGTTTCCGTCATCCCGGGGCTGGCGTTTAGCTCCATCACCCACAGGTCGCCGGGGCCCCCCAGCATCAGGTCTACTCGGCTCACCCCGTGGCAGTCGGTGGCCAGGTGCGTCGCCACCGCGTACTCCTGCGCGGTGAAGGTGGCGGCCTTGCTGATGCGGGCCGGGACAATCAGGTCGGTGAGGCCCTTGGTGTACTTGGCCTCGTAATCGTAAAACTCGTTGTGGGCGACCAACTCCAGCACCGGGAGCGCCTGCAGCCGCTCGCCCTCGCCGATGACCCCCACGGTTAGCTCGGTGCCTTTGATGTACCGCTCGGCCAGCATCTGGCCATAGCGGGTCACGCCTGCGTGCAGATCGCGGAGCAGGTCCTCGCACGTTTTGGGGATGGACACGCCGAGGCTGGAGCCCTCGCTGACCGGCTTGAGCACCACGGGCAGGCCCAGTTCGGCTTCGATGCGCTCGGCGTCGGCCTCCACGCTCTCGTCGGCCCGGGCCAGGACCCAGTCGGCGGTCGGCACGTGGCCCGCGCGCAGCAGGCGCTTGGTCTGCAACTTGTCCATGGTCAGGGCGCAGGCCAGCACGCCCGAGCCGGTGTAGGGCATGCCGAGGTAGTCCAGGACCGCCTGGATGGTGCCGTCCTCACCCCAGCCGCCGTGCAGGGCGTTGTAGACCACCGTGACGCCGGCCTCCCGGAGTTGCCCGCCCAGATCCGGCGCGGGGTCCAGGGTGACGGCGTCAAAACCCGCGCGGCCCAGCGCCTCGCGCACGCCGGCGCCGCTGCGCAGGGAGACTTCTCGCTCCCCGCTGGCCCCGCCGCACAGCACGCCGATGCGCTTATCTCGCAGCTTCTCCAGCTCGTTCATGGCTTCTTCTCCCGAACCGCGGGCTCGGCTTCTGCCGAGCCGCGCGGCCAAGTGGCGGCGATAATTATGGTGGCGACCACGGTAAGGAAGATGCTGAGCGCCTGGGCCTCAGTGATCGCCGGGAGCAACGGGAAGGGCCGGCCGCTGGCCCCGTAGCGCCAGATGTCGGCCACAAACCGCTCGATGCCATACAAGCCCAGATAGACCAGGAACAGGTGTCCGGGGCGGCGGAAGACCGGCCGGACCCAGACCAAAATCAGGAAGGACAGCGCGCTGAAAGCCGCCGCGAGGAGCTGTGCGGGGAAGAGCGGACCCTGGCTGAAAGCGCCTGCCTCGCTGGTCGGGGCGAAGCAGACCCCCCAGGCGCCGCTGGTCGGCCCGCCGAAGCAGCAGCCGTTGAGGAAGCAGCCGATGCGCGCGAAAGCGTAGGCCAGGGCGATCCCCGGCGCGCACATGTCAATGACGTGGACCAGGCGAACGTGGTGCATCCGCGCAAAGACGTACGCCCCCAGCACGCCTCCGGCCAGGCCGCCGTGGAAGGACAGGCCGCCCTCCCACAGGCGCAGCATGGTCAGGGGATGCGCCCGGTACAGGTCCCAATCGAGGGCCACGTACATCAGCCGCGCGCCGATGATGCCGCCCAGCAAGGTCAGCAGGGCGAGGTCCACCAGGGCCGCGGGGGTCCGCCAGGGTGCGCGTCCGGCGTAGGCCAGCCAGCCGAGGCCGGCGACCAGGCCGACGAGCATCATGAAGCCGTAGGAGCGGATGGGCACGGGGCCATGGGTGTTGACGAGGAAGTACAGGGCCAGGGCGAGGCCGACGGAGAAGACCGCGCCGACGATCAGATCGAGGCGCGAGGGCTGGCGGCTGGGGTCCTGGCGGGTCTCCAGGCGCGACCACAGGGCCAGGGCCGAGGCGATCAGCAGCGCCAGAACCGGGATGACCCACGGGGCCCAGGGACCCAACTCAACCAGTACCGGGCGCATTAGTTGCCTTTCTCTGCCGAAGCTTCGCCTCGGCCGGCGGGAGTCAGCAGGAGCCGGTAAGCCATCAGCAGCACCCCGCAGGTCAGGGCGATATCGGCGATGTTGAAGACCGGCCAGAAGTGGAAGTCCAGGAAGTCCACCACCTGCCCGCGGGCGACCCGGTCAATCAGATTCCCCAGCGCGCCGCCCAGCATAAGTCCCAGGGGGACAATGATCTCCGGGTGGCGGCGGCCTTCCCGGCAGCCCCAGGCGATCATCACGACCACCAAGACCGCGCCGACCACGGCCAGCGCGACGCCCGCGGAGGAGAACAGGCTGAAGAACGCGCCCGTGTTCGACTGGCGGGTGAAGGACATCACGCTGCCCAGAACAGGGAAGGACTCCCCCATCGCCATACGCGCCACGACCAGGGCCTTAGCGGCCTGGTCCAGCAGCGTCAGCGCCAGCGCCCAGGACAGAAAGCGCACGGGAGCCGCGGCGCCCGCGCCGGTCGGGCGCGCCTGCGAGTCGTGGTCGGTGGGGGTCATCGGCCCAGGACGCGAGACCGGCAATCCGTGCACATGGTGGCATGGGGGAGCGCATCCAGCCGCTTCTTGGGGATGGCCTTGCCGCAGACGTCGCATTTGCCGTAAGTCCCGGCGTCAATCTTGCCCAGGGCCTCGTTGACGGAGTCCATCATGTCCCGCAGGTTGCCCACAATGGCCATGATCCGGCTCCGCTCGACGGTCTCGGAGGCGGCGTCGCCGCCCTGCTCGTCAAAATCCTCGTCGGCCACGTTGACATGAAAGCCATCCCGCTGATCGTTAGTGCTCTCCGATCGCCGGATTTCCTTCTCGAGGTCCACGCGCATTTCCAGCAGCTTCTTGCGGTATTTATCTATTTCCAGGTCCTTTTTCAGCGTCACTTGCTTCTAACCTCCACACTCTGGCGTTATTACGGTTGCACCGATCCGCCTAGTTGCGAAAGCCGCCGCACGCGATCCGTGCAGCGCGGACACAGGTCGGAATACTCGGGGTCTACCCCCACTTGCGGATCTCTAACCCAACAGCGGTTGCACTTCTCACCCTCGCCGACGGTGGCGCGCACGGCCAGATCGCCGGTCCCGGCCTCTAGTTGCACTTGGGAAACAATAAACAGCGCCGGAAGTTCCTTCTCGTAGCGCCGCAGCAACTCCAGATCCTCGCCGGACGCCTGCAGGGTGACCTGCGCCTCCAGCGGCTTGCGGATCGCGCCCGACTGCCGGGCCTCTTCCAGACCCACCATGACCTGCTCGCGTAGCTCGCCGAGACGGTCCCAGCGCGCCATGAGTTCACTATCCGCCTCGGCCACGGGCTCCGGCCAGTGGGCCATTTGTACGCTGACCGGCAGGGATTCATCCAGCCGCCGGCACTGCTCCCAGGCCTCGTCGGCGGTGAAGGTCAGCACCGGCGAACTCATCACGATCAGCGCCTGGAGAATCTCCCACAGCGCCGTCTGCGCGGAGCGGCGCTCCGGCGCGTCCGGCAGGCTGGTGTACAGCGTGTCCTTGAGAACGTCCAAATAGAAGGCACTAAGTTCCCGGGCGCAGAAAGAATGCAGGTGATGATAGAGCAGGTGCAGGTCCCATTCGTCAAAGCCGCGAGTGAGCTTCTGCACTAGACCCGCGGTCTGGCCCAGCGCCCAGCGGTCGATCTCGCGCATCTGCGCGCGCGGCACGGCGTCGGTCTCCGGATCAAAGTCCTGCAGGTTCGCCAGTAAGAAACGAATCGTATTACGAATACGCCGGTAAGCGTCCGCCACCTGCTCGAAAATCGCCTCGGAGCAAAACATTTTGCGCCGGAAGTCGGCGTAGGTGAACCACAGGCGCAAGACATCCGCGCCGTATTTGTCGATAAGCTCCTGCGGGCTGATGATGTTGCCCTTGCTTTTGGACATCTTCAGACCGGTTTCGTCCACGAAAAAGGCGTGGCCCACCACCAGCTTGAAAGGCGCGGGCTCGCCCAGGGCACAGGCGCACCACAGGGAGGTCTGGAACCAGCACTGATACTGGTCGTCCCCCTCCAGGTAGCAGTCGGCGGGGTAAGCGAGGTCCTCCTCGCGGGCGCGCAGCACGGCGTAGTGGCTGACTCCGGAGTCGAACCACACCGACATGATGTCGCCCTCTTTGGTGAACTCGGCGCCGCCGCATTTCGGGCACACGGTGCCCGGCGGGAGCAGTTCCTCGGCGCTGCGCTCAAACCAGACATCCGCGCCGCGCTCGTGCACCGCCACCAGGTCGCGGATATGGTTGGCGATTTCCTCGTTGACCAGGGTCTCCTCGCAATTGACGCAGTGGAAGGCGGGAATCGGCACGCCCCAAGTGCGCTGGCGCGAGATGCACCAGTCGGGCCGCGCCTGCACCATGCCGGCGATGCGGTCCTGGCCCCAGGCGGGCATCCACTCGGCCTTCGCGATCTCCGCCAAAGCGGGCTCGCGGAGCTGGTCAATGTCCATGAACCACTGCTTGGTGGCGCGGTAGATCACTGGCTGGTGACAGCGCCAGCAGTGGGGATACTCGTGCTCGATATCGCCGGAGCCCAGCAGCGCCCCGGCCTCGTCCAGCAGGTCGATCACCACGCCGTTGGACTGGTCGCAGACCTGACCCTCCAGCGCCCCGCCGGCTTCCGAGGTGAACTGGCCGTAGTCGTTCAGCGGGCTGATGACCTCCAGGCCGTGCTCGCGCCCGACCAGGTAGTCCTCCACGCCGTGGCCGGGAGCGGTATGCACCGCGCCCGTACCCTGATCCAGCACCACGTGCTCGCCCAGGACGATCGGCGCCGGCCGATCGTACAGCGGATGCTGCGCCACCAGGCCCCTCAACTCGGCGCCCTTGTGGCGACCGACGATCTCCACTTCGCCGAGCTGCGTAGCGGTCTGGGTAGCGCCCAGCAGCGCCTCCGCGATCAGGTAGTACTCGTCCCCGCCCGCCCGCACCAGCGCGTAGCTGGCGCCGCCGTTGAGGGCGATCCCGGCGTTGCCGGGGATGGTCCAGGGGGTAGTCGTCCAGATGATGACCCGCGCCCGCGCTCCCGCCGGCAGCGTGGGGAAGAACTCCGCGGCATTGGTCAGCTCAAAAGCCACGTAGATGGAGGGCGAGCACTTGGTCTCGTACTCCACCTCGTCCTCGGCCAGCGCGGTCTCGCAGCGGTAGCACCAATACACCGGCCGCAGGGCCCGGTAGACCAGCCCCCGCGCCGCGATCTTGCCGAAAGCCTCGATCTGCCGCGCCTGATACTCGGGGCTGAGGGTCAGATAGGGGTGGTCCCAGTCCGCGCGCACGCCCAGCCGCTTGAACTGCTCGCGCTGGGTGTCCACGTAGCGCAGGGCCAACTCGCGGCACTTGGCGCGCCACTCCAGCACCGTAACCTGGTGCCGGGTCAGGCCGTATTCGCGCTGCACGGCCAGCTCGGTAGGCAGCCCCTGGGTGTCCCAGCCGGGGACGTAGGGGCAGTCGTAGCCGCGCAGGGTCTTATACTTGAGCGCGATATCCTTGAGGATCTTGTTGAGGGCCTGGCCGAGGTGGATATTGCCGTTGGCATAGGGCGGGCCATCGTGCAGCACCCAACGAGGCGCGCCGGCGCGGGCCTCGCGCACCTGGTGATAGATCTGGTTCTCATCCCAAGCGCGCGCCCATTCCGGCTCCCGCTCGGGGAGGTTGGCGCGCATGGGAAAGTCGGTCTGCAGTAGGTTAAGGGTAGGGCGATAATCCATTCGAGACTCCCGCCTGGTGCTTCAATTAGTCGGACATTGTACCATTGAGCACCTAGCAGGGTCAAGGAAGGGGTGAGCGGCAGGTGTTGTAGGGCGGGGGCTACGTCCCCCGCCGCGCCGTTCGCCGGTCCGGCCCACCCCGCCCTCGGGAGACCTCGGGCACCCCTCCCGGTGCGGGAGGGGCTTAGGGCGGGAAGATGACACCAAGTCTTAGCGGCGGAGCCTCCGAAAAGCCCCTCCCATTATGGGAGGGGTGCCCGAGGCGAAGCCGAGGGCGGGGTGGGCCGCCGTTGCCGATGTAGGGCGAGCGCCTCCCCCTAGCTCCGCCGCCGATACCGCCGTCTCCCGGCGGCGAAGACGACGATCCCCAGCAGCAGGACGACGCCCACCCAGATAATCATATTGGGCGCCACCTGGCCGGGCAGGATGCTGTCCGCGGTGGCGTAGTAGACCAGCCCCGCGCCCAGGAATACGGTAGCCATCAGCCCGACCAGCCAGTTGAAGGCCCACTGGAAGTTCGCGGCCACCGACTCCAGGTCGTAGCTGCCCTGCTCGGGGCGGCGGTAGGCGTCCACGTCGGCCACCACGCGGCTCTCGAAATGCTGGGCCAGCTCCTCCATCACCTTGTCCAGCTCGCCCTCCAGCTCCCCCTGCCGCAGCATGCTGATGAAGAAGGGCGAAAAGGCGCCCGGGTAGCGGCTGAAGGCCGTCGCCAGGCTGCGGCCCATCTCCACCGCGTCCTGGACCGAGTAGAGGGCCTCGCGCAGGAACTGGTTGTCGGTCCCCTCGCGCAGGGCGGAGAAGATCTCCAGGATGTTCACCTGCGCGGTCAGCAGCGTCGCAAACTGGCGGCACATATTGGCCATTTCCGCATTACTGATCTCCTGGGCGCCCTCGGCCATGGTATCCTCTCCTTGGTGACGCCCGCTAGCTCGCGGGCTTGTCGCGCAATTGCCGCACCAGCTCCCCGGCCAGCCGGTGCCGGGGGCGATGACTCAGTTCCGTCTCCAGTTCCGCCAGCGCCGCCAGCCGGTCGCCGCGCCGCAGGTGGACCGCCGCCAGGTTGTAGTGCAGGTCCGGGTGCGCCGGATGCTGCGCGGCGAGTTGCTCCAGAATCTCCCGGGAGCGCTCCAGATTCCCCAGCGCCGCTTCCGCCGCCGCCAGGTTCAGCCACGCCTGCGGCCGCTGCGGATTCAGGACCGTCGCCTGGGTCAGGGCCCGCACCGCCGCCGGGTATTCCTCCAGACGAAAGAAGGCCATCCCCAGGTTTACCTGCGCGAGATAAGAGGAGGAGTCCAGGCTCAGAGCGGCCTGGAGGTGCTCGACCGCCTCCGCCCAGCGCCCTCGTGCCAGGGCGGCGTTCCCCGCCCGCAATTCCCGGTGGGCCTGACGTTCTTCACGGGTCGTGCGGCGCATCGGTTCCTCCCTCCGCGGCTGAGGCTAAGTGCGGTGAGCTTCCCCGGCGGGCCAGGCGACACCTTCCGAGCGCCCGGTTTCGTGCGAGAGCCGGGAGGGTATCCTCCCCCTAACAACGGCTGGTCAGCTCCGTATCTTGAGAGGTGACGAAAAATGCGCAAACGCTTGTGGTTGTTTGCAGTGATCGTAGTCCTCCTGGCCGGCGGCGGCTACTTCCTCTATCAGCGCACTCGCCCCGTCCTCAGCGACCAGCAGCAGATCAAGAACGTGATCCTCACCGCCGCCCACGCCGTGGAGCAGCACAAGACCAAGACCGTCATGGACCAGGTCGCCGACGACTACTCCGACGGCACCTACGACCGCCAGAGCCTCGAAACAGTAGTCCGCGGCGCCCTGGCCTACGCCGGGGAGAGCCACATCTCCACCTTCATCCGCTCCCTGGAGGTCCAAGGCGACCGCGCCACCGCCCAGGTCTCGGTAGAGATGACCACCGCCCGCCCCCAGGTAGACGCCGGCGGCCTCCCCACCTCCAACCAAGGCTCCTACGAGGTCCAGGTAGAGTTCCGCAAAACGGACCGAGGCTGGAAAGTAACCAGCACGAAAGGCCTAGAGGCGGCAGGTGGGGGGCTGTAGGCGGGCAGGAAGGATTCTTCCTTCCGAGCCGGAAGTGATCCAGGCCAGAGCGACGCGGGCCGCCCGGAATTCTTCCCAGATTATTTCTGCGTCTTGAGGGATCTGGCCCGGCTCTCATACCAACCGCAATGAACGGAGCAACCATGTCACCAGTCAATCGCTTTCTCGCCTTGGGCACCCTCGCGCTATTTTGCGTGGGTTGCCGCAGCGAAACGCCTGTAGCCGCGACCTATACGGAGAAAGCCCAGGTGCCGGAGGTGGGGAGTTCCGCTCCTGGCAAGGACGGAAGTTTCGCTTTCGTCATGAGCCAGTCTGACCACAGTCCTTCGGCGGTCTATCTGTTCACCGGCAGAGAGGTGCGGGAGCTTTATCGGTCGGAGGGCGAGGTGGTGGGGGTAGCGATAGCGGGGGACAAGCCCGATGTGTTTGCCCTAGAGGCCCATTGGGCGGATGGTCCAGGCGACACGGTACGACAAACGGCGCCCACTCGGTTGCTGCACCTGACCCCTGACGGCCCTCCAGCGGTGGTTTTTGAGGATCGAGCCATCCACTACCTTGCTGATGGTTATTGCTCACAGCCCGCCGTGGCGGTGGTGCGGACTTCCTTTGTGCGCACGTCGGGGGCGAATGAATTCGTGGCGCGTCCGTCAGCGGTAATCGCCCGCCGGGAGCTCGACGGAACTTGGTCAAGGCGAGAGGTCCAGCATCCGAACATCATGCATCTAGCTTGGGACGGCCCTGACCTCTTCTCCTTCGACGAGGTGGGTGATGACCGCGGCGTGGCTGTGTCGATGATTGCGGGTGCGGACACAAGCGATACCCGCGTGATATCAATCCCCGGCCTCAATGTGACCGGGGTTATCCCGTATTACGGGCCCGGCGGCGGATGGGTCATTGATCGGCTGGTTGCTCCGCACCCCAAGCCCATCGACGTCTTCAGCCTGGTGTCTCCGCGCGCCGGGCACCTCCGGGACGTGACCATACAGGGAAAGCAGGCTGTAGGAGTCGGCCAGTCATCCCTTGACGGCAAGTACCTATCCGGCCTTCGTGAGAACGAGGCCGGGTACAGCGCGGCCGTCGTCGTCCGAGTGAGCGACGGGGCCGTAACCGATTACGGCTCGCCCGGAGCGGATGACTGCTATGCCTCAATTCTTCCGGACAGGCGGGTGGCGGTTCTTCGCCGAGAGGCAGACCGGCTGGCGCTGTACCTCATCGATCCGGTCACGCGGAAGAAGAGCGAGTTGTGGAGGTCGCCTGAGAAGTAGCAGGACCTGTGGCCGAGCAGGGCGCCCAGGGGGGACGACTCACTGGTGCAGTTCACCCAGAGCTAGGGGACACCATACCTGGCTGCCTCAATTCCACCGTTCTTCTCGGCGCACCCGGCGGGCGAGACGCTCGCCCTACCGATAGAAGGATTCTCCCTCTCCCCTCCCGAAGTTCCCCCCGCTGTTTGTTTCTCACTCCGCCTTGCTTAAGGAGCGTTCCCTATGTCTGCTGATCCTGTGCGCCTTGGTTATGTTGGTTGCGGATTTGTTGCTCAGACTATTCATATTCCTAACTTCGCCGGTTTGCCGGGGTGCGAGTTGCTGGGGTTGGCTGAGGTGCGGGAGGATTTGCGCCGGAGCGTGGGGGCGCGGTTTGGCATCCCCCGGCTCTACGCCGGCCATCTGGAACTCGCCGCCGATCCGGATATCGAGGCGGTCGCCGTGTCCGCGCCCTATGCCTTGCAGGGGCGCATCGCCGCCGACCTGCTGCGCGCCGGCAAGCACGTGTTCATGGAAAAGCCCATGGCCGTCTCCGTGGCGCGGGGCGAGGCCATCCTCGCCGCCGCCCGGGAGAGCGCGGCGCGACTGATGGTCGGCTACATGAAGCGCTACGATCCGGGGAATGTCATGATCCGCGAGCACCTGCAGGCCTGGCAGGCCTCCGGCGAGTGCGGCCGGATTCTCCTGGCCCGCAACCACGGTTTCGGCGGCAACTGGGTCTATGCCCAGGACCCCAACGTAGCCTTTGACCAGTCCCCGGCGCACGCGCCCCCGGCGGATTTCCCGGAGGACTGGCCCGTCTGGCTGCCCGAGGAGCGCCGCGACTCCTACGTCAGCTACCTCCAGCAATGGACCCACAACCTCAACCTGCTGCGCTTCCTGCTGGGCGACGAGGCGGGCCAAGCGCAGGTCAAGTCCGTCCTGCTGGATGACGACGGGATGACCGGCCTGACGGTGCTGGATATCAACGGCGCGCGCGGGGTGGTGGAGAGCGGCTACACGCGCTTCCACGCCTGGGAGGAGCACACCACGGTCTACTTCGAGGGCGGCTGGCTGCGCACGGCGGCCCCGGCGCTCATGCACAAGGAGACCTCGGCGACAGTGGAAATCTACCGCGCGGCCCATGACGAGCAGCCGGCCCGCGAGACCCGCGAATTCCCGCCCCCCGCCTGGGCTTACCGCGAGGAGGCCCGCCACTTCCTCACCCAACTACGCACCGGCGAGCCCTTCCGCTCCTCCGGCGAGGACACCCTGAACGACGTGCGGCTGTGCGAGGAGATCTATCGGCAGTTTTTGAGGTTGTAGAGGCGCGGGTCACACCAAACAAGACAAGGAGAATCAACTAATGAGTTCAGCTAGCTTCCCGCAATGGTTTGAGGAGTCGCGGTTTGGGATGTTCATTCACTGGGGCGCTTATGCGGTGGCGGCGCGCGGGGAATGGGTTATGAACCGGGAACGGATTCCCGCGGAAGAATACACCGAGCGCTACGTCAAGTCGTGGCGGGCGGAGAACTATGACCCCGCCGCTTGGGCGCAACTGGCCCTGGACGCCGGGATGGGCTATGTGGTGCTGACCACGCGGCATCATGATGGATTCTCGCTGTGGGGGACCGCGGCCAACGACTTCAACGCCGTCAAGCTGGGGCCGCAGCGGGACTTGCTTACCCCGTATGTCGAGGCGCTGCGGGCGGCGGGGCTGAAGGTCGGCTTCTACTACTCCCCGGCCTCCTGGACGCACCCGGACTACCCCGGCGCCTTCTTCCGGGACTGGCCGGCGGAGAACGACTGGGCGGACGAGGCTGCGCGGCAGCGCTTCATCGCCTTCTACCGCGCGCAGCTCGAAGAGCTGCTGACGGGGTTTGGGAAGATTGACTACCTGTGGTTTGACGGCTGCATTCCCGAGAACATGGACGGCGACGAGACCCTGACCATGGTGCGCAAGCTGCAGCCGGGCATCGCGGTGAACAACCGTCTGGGTAAGCCCTACGACGTCATGTGCAGCGAGCAGGCCATCGTCCCCGCGCCGCCCGGCCAGCCCTGGGAGGCCTGCCTGACGCTCAACGACAACTGGGGGTATCACGCCGGCGACAGCAACTGGAAGCAGCCCTGCCAGGTCGTGGAGATGCTGCTGACCTGCGCCGAGAAGGGCGGCAACCTGCTGATCAACATCGGCCCGCACGCCGACGGTACCGTGCCCGAGGAATCGGTCCGCATCCTGCGCGAGACCGGCGCCTGGCTGCAGCGCAACCGCGCGGCCGTGACGGCCTCCGAGCGGCATCCCTTCTCCTGGAACAACACCGCCCGGCCGATAACCGCGCGGGGCAACCGGGCGTACCTGCATTTCCTCAAGCAGCCCCAGGGCGCATTCTGCTGGGGCGAGGCGAAGAACCGGGTCCTCGCGGCGCGCCTGCTGGTGGACGGCACGCCCGTGGCTTTCCACCAGGAGGGCGACCGCCTATACCTGACGGACTTGCCCAAGCCGCTGCCGGACACCCCGGCCACCACAGTAGAACTGGAACTAGACGGCCCGCCGGAGGCGATCACCGCGCAGACCTCGTTTTGGATTCCGGGGTAGAGCCGGATGCGAGAGGCGCTGGAAGCCACCCTACATCTCTGATGATCTCTCTCCCGCTTACGGGGGAGAGAAAGGGCTGAGGCGGGCGAAAGGGAGAAGATTCAGAGGGTAGTGAGCATGAGGACCCCGCAATCCAGATTCGCACAAGCTAGCCATTCTCTGCTCCGTTCGGACTCGGCGCTGTGGCGGGCTCTGTGCGTTTTGGGCTGCGTTCTCGCTGTGACTGGCGAGGCCAGCGCGAAGCTGTCCCGCGAGGGTATCGCCGAGGGGCTGGTTGATGAAGCGGCAATGGGGTTGGTATTCACGGCGGCGGGATGCGTGCTAGGGGTGGTCTGTTCGGCGGCGCTGATGGTTGCCCTATGGTTGCTGCTGCTGCTGTTCCGAGCCAAGACACGAGCCGGCATACGCGGCCGAGACGTTTTGTACGCTGCTCTGGCCGGAACCCTCGTTTCCTTAGGTTCTGCTCTGGTCGTGGCGCCACTGCTCTTCCTGCGGTGGCATGTCGGTCCGCAGTTTCAGATGATGTTGGCGGTTCAAATACTGGTGCCCTTTGCCGCTGCCTACGTGACCGCCGTTCTCACGCTGGCCTCCCGCAGCGCGCGGGTGGCCCGTTCCAGGCCCGGAGATTATGCCTCTTCGCTGACGCTCCAAACTGACCTCTAGGAGACTACCCTATGCCCAACCGTACCAATTGGAGCAACCTGCCCTGGTTGCTGGTGAACCGCACCGACCTGACTATCGAACGGGAGCAATGCCGCGACGAGGGGCTGGACCTCTCCTCGGTGGAGGCCGAGTTCGACGCCCTGACCGCCGGGGAACTAACCACCCCGGAAGACCTGGCGCGGGCCGAGGCGCTGCTGGACCGGACGGCGTCGCTGCCGCTGGTGGAGGACTATCCCTGGCGCGAGCCCTCGGATTTGCCGTGCATCCGGACCCGGCGGCCGGCGGCGCTGGAGTTGCCCGCGCGGGCGCTGGACGAGGCGACGCTGCTGGACAAGGCGCTGGGCGGCTGGCAGGGGCGCTGCAGCGGCTGTCTGCTGGGCAAACCGGTGGAGGGCAAGCGCGCCTGGATGATCGAGAAGTACCTCCAGACCCAGAAGCGCTGGCCGCTGGACCGCTACTTCTCCGCCGCCTGCGCGGACGCGGAGATCGCCAAAGAGTGCACCTTTGACGGGATCGCCGCCACGCTGTGCGAGGAGGGCATCACCTGCATGGTGGAGGACGACGACACCAACTACACGGTGCTCGGCCTGGCCCTGGTCAAGCAGCACGGCCCCAATTTCACGCCGGTGGAGGTGGCGCGGTTCTGGCTCGACAACCTGCCCGTCGGCCACGTCTGCACCGCCGAGCGCGCCGCCTACCGCAACCTGGTCAACATGATCGGCCCGCCGGAGTCGGCGAGCTACCGCAACGTCTACCGCGAGTGGATCGGCGCGCAGATTCGCGCGGATTTCTTCGGCTATATGAACCCCGGCAACCTGGAGCGGGCCGCGGAGTTCGCCTGGCGCGACGCCTCGATCAGCCACGTGAAGAACGGGATCTACGGGGAGATGTGGGTGGCCGCCATGCTGGCCGCCGCGTATATCTGTGACGACGTCGAGACCGTCCTGCGCGCGGGCCTCAGCCAGATTCCCGCCGAGTGCCGCCTGACCAAGGCGATCCTCCAGACCATCGAGCAGTACCGCTCCGGCCTGGCCTACGAGGAGGCGGTCGCCGACCTGCAGTCGCGCTGGGACGAGAACAACCAGCACCACTGGTGTCACACGATCAGCAACGCCGAGATTGTCGCGATTGCTCTGCTCTGGGGCGAGCAGGACTTCGAGCGCACCATTTGCCGCGCGGTGATGCCCGGCTTCGACACCGACTGCAACGGAGCCACGGCGGGCAGCATCCTGGGAATAATGCTCGGGGCGCAGCGCCTGCCGGAGAAGTGGATCGCCCCCCTGCAGGATACGCTGCTGACCGGCGTGGCAGGGTACCACCGCGTATCATTGAACCAGATGGCGCAGGATACAGTCAGTTTGAGGGAGCAGAGGTAGACCCGGCTGTGTTCTGTCGTCTCTTCCCGAGGCGGGACCCTCCAGACCAGAATCCGTGAGGGAGGAACCCCCTCGTCCGCCCGAGCTGGGCCACGCTCTACTCAGCATATCCACATCGCTGATGTAAAAGGGAGCGTGAACAGTATGGAGTTTCACAGCCCGAGACGTAAGTACGAAGGTCGCAGGGCCCCCCTGACGGTGGCTGGCGCCGGGCTGGCTCTGGGGCTGGCGCTAGCGCTACTCTCGCTACCGGGGGCGGCGCGAGCCGCCGACACGGAATGGCGCGGGTTCAACGGCGGCTACGCGGCCGACCGGTATTCCCCCCTCGATCAGATCAACACCCACAATGTGCAGTCGCTGCGCCGGGTGGGCGGCTGCCAGCTACCGGAGACGACTAGCTTCCAGGCCGGCCCGGTGATGGTGCGCGGCATACTCTACGTGACCACCGCTACCACGACGTACGCCCTCAACGCTCGTAACGGTCAGATGTTGTGGAAGAACCAGTACCACCCCAAGAGCATGGGCCTGGGCACGCCCGTCCGCGGCGTCGCTTACTCGGCGGGACGGCTGTACCGGGGCACTCCCGATGGCCACCTGCTGTGCATGGACGCGGAGACCGGCCGGATCATCTGGGACGTGGTGGGGGCGGACGCCTCTAAAGGCGACTACTTTACGGCCGTTCCGGTCGTGTGGCAGGGCCTGATCTACCTGGCCAATGCGGGGAGCGACATTGGCACCATCGGTCACCTGATGGCCTTCCGTATCGAGGATGGCAAGCGCGTGTGGACCTTTGACATCGTGCCCTCCCGCGGGCCGGCCGCCGCCACCTGGCCGTCGGACCCGACCAAGCTGCGGGCGGGCGGCGGGACCTACTCCTCCTACGCCCTGGATACCGAGACCGGTACGCTGTATGTGCCGACCGGCAATCCCGGCCCGGACTTCGTCGGCGACTACCGCCCCGGCGACAACCTCTACACCTGCTCGGTGGTCATGCTGGACGCCAAGACCGGCGAACTGAAGGGCTACCACCAGTTCGTACCCCATGACGTTCATGACTGGGACATCGCCGCCAGCCCGGCGTTGTACACCTCGGCCGCGGGGCGCAAGCTGGTGGCCGTGGGCGGTAAGAACGGCTACCTGTACGGGCTGGATCGCGACCTCCAGACGGTGCGGTTCCAGGTTCCTCTGGTCAGAATGATGAACACGGACGCCCCGATAACCGCGGCGGGAACGCACTTTGCTCCGGGCACTCAGGGCGGGGTCAACTGGAACGGACCGGCCTACTCGCCGGCGCAAAATGCGCTGTACGTGAACACCAGGGACTGGGCCACCACGGTGAAGCTCGGTGGTCCAAAGGAGCTGGCGAACCACAAGGTGGGTGACCCCTTCATCGGCTCGGCCAACGGCTTCGGCGTGGACGATCCGGCGTCTGAGCGGGCCGGTCAGTTGACGGCCGTGGATGCGGATAGCGGGCGGGTGCTGTGGGTGTACAAGGCCCCGCTGCCGCTGGCGGCTGCCGTCACCCCCACCGCCGGGGGATTGGTTTTCACCGGCGATCTGGAGGGCAACTTCCTGGCCTTCGACGCGGCCACCGGCAGTATACTGTTCAAGGAAAAAGCGGGCGGCCCGATCGGGGGCGGCGTCATCACCTACGCCCTCGGCGGGAAGCAGTATGTGGCCGTGGCGGCCGGCATGACCAACAAACTCATGGGGGTCGGCGGCGAGCCCGCTTCCGTAGCGATCTACGCCCTGGACGCGGCTGATTCGCCGCCGGCGGCACCCCGGGCGGCCGCGATTGCCCAAGACGCCGTCGCGAAGAACCTGGCGACTTTCGACACCCTCGATTTCGTCGTTTTCTCCAACCAGGAGTGGGTGCGGCTACACGAGAGTCACTCGCAGGATATCATAGTGAACTGGCCGGACGGCCACCACACCAACGGCCTCCAGAGGCACATCGACGACCTCAAGGCGCTGTTCGTCTACGCCCCCGACACGTGCATCAAGGAGCATCCCCTCCGCTTCGGCGTCCGGGGCGACACCTGGACCTCGGCGATGGGGCCGGATCATCAGATCAACGTGAACCCGGTGGGCGGCGGCGACGTGTTCACTTGCGTTACGGGCGTCATGACCGGCACCTTCACCAAGCCGATGCCCCTTGGCGACGGCAAGTTCATCCAGCCGACCGGCAAGAGCTTCTCGATCCCGATGTGTACGGTGGGGCATTGGCACGACGGCGTCATGATTGAGGAGAGCCTGTACTGGGACAACGCGACCTACATGAAGCAGATCGGGCTGGGGCAGTAAGGGGCGCGCGCGTGGCACAACGGGGCTTCACGCTGGTAGAGTTGTTGGTGGTCATCGCCCTCATTGCCGTGCTGGCGGCGATGCTGTTCCCGGTCTTCGCCGCCGCGCGGGGGAAGGCGCAGCAGATCAAGTGCCTCTCCAACCTGCGGCAACTGGGCCTGGCGCTGGCCATGTACGTAGGCGACTACGACGACACTTACCCGTATGACGTGAAGCCCCGCGCCCCGGCCGCGCCGGGCGCGGCGCCGGCCTACGATGGCACCAACAAGTGGGACGGCTCACCGATCGTCGGCGTGTTGGCGCCGTATGCGCGTTCCGCCGCGCTGCCCTTCTGCCCGGACCATCCGGAGAAGCCCGCCGATATCGGCCCCCTGACCAACTACGAGTTCAACGGCTATCTGGCGCTCAACGACTCGCCTCTAGCCCCCCACGCGGGCCCCGTTCGCACCAGCGACCTCGTGAACCCCAGCCAGGTGCTGCTGTTCGAGGACTACAGCAACGCGCCAACCTACCACGCCGGCATGCGCAACTTCGCCCTCAGCGATGGCAGCGCGAAGGCCTATCCAGCCAGCCTGCAAGCCGCCCTGCCCTGTCACGCGAAGTGGTGGTATTGATCCCGGCCCGCTGACCCAGATGGCGCAGGAGACGGTGGGGTTGATGGGGAGGTAGGAGGGGTTAGGTATGGTGTCCCCGGAGTGCCCAGGGGTGCGTTATAGATTACCTTTGGCCCGATTGTGGGTTTTGCAGAGCATTTCGCAGTTATCCGCCGAGCTGTCGCCGCCCTTGCTCCATGCGGTAACGTGGTCGGCGTCCATCTCGTTCAACTTGTAGATTCTGTTCTTGTTTGCGTCGTGCCCAATCGCGCACTGCGGACAATTGGACACGCCCTTAGCCTCGGCTGCTTGCGTCTGCTTCGCGTATGCCACTTGCTTTACCTTGTCGTCGAATACCCGAACCACCAACAACCTCTCCTGTTTCGAGCCGCCTAAGAGATACTCGAATATCCCTCCGCGCTTCGTCACATACGGATCGGCGACGAGTTTATTCACGTCGGCCCTCATCTTCTTGGGATCGTAGGACTTGCCGTGGTACAGCTCGTACAGCCTGCCCCACTCCAATCCCTTCATTTCTGGGAGAACGTCGGTAAACACGGCTGAAACCCATTCGATTACGCTATTGAAGTAAGTCTTCAACTCAATGATGTTTTCGTCGTTGCGATGCCGGCTCATGTAGCCGCCGATGTTGCCCTTGCTCACCCAGTCTAGCGCCCGCTCCAAGAACTCCTGCCGGTTGGCGCTGCCCTTGACGTACGCACTCCACTTCTGGATGTTCGCGTTCTGGCTATTGCTGAACTCGGCCTTCGCAAGCGTCACGAATGGCCCGGAGTAGATGGCGTTCAAGAGCTCTTGGGAGCTGAGGGGCACACCGGCGATGTTGATAGTCTCAAACCACTGCTTGATCTCGCTCTCCGTGCCCTCGCACTCGTAGATCAGCAATTTCGAGTCCCGAATCCTGGTTTGTTGGTCGGCGGGCAGGCTGTCGAAGTTCTTCGGATTGCCGTTATCCATGATCGCGAACTTGTTCGTAACGAACCGACCGATACTGGTGATCCGCTGCTGGCCGTCCAAAACCTCGAACTTGTCCGGGCCGACCGTGTTGAAGTAGATCAGCCCCAGGGGGTAACCCTTGAGCAGAGAGTGGATTACATCCTGCTCCTTCCTGCCGCCGCCATCAGCATAGATGTAGTTCCGCTGGTATTCCGGCTGAATGGTGAGCTTTCCGCCCAGCCCGAAGAGACCCTTGCCCTCCAGTTGGTTATACACAAACCCTTCGCAGATGTGGGCGACTGTGATGTCGGTTCTCAGCGTGGTCTTCACTTGTTCGTTCCTCCTGCGGGCCGGGTAGGGCGGCGGTGGCGGATGAGGAGTCTCTGATAGAGCGCGACAAAGTACTCCCGGCCCACTATGTAGTGAGTTTCACCGACCGGACGCTTGCCAACTTTCATAGCTGGCTGATCGTTCAGTTTTGAGACGATCGACGTTTTCCCATCTTTGCTGACCTGAGTCTGCATTGGATAGGTCTTGCACGCACCGCCATCCCAGGTCTTCGTTATCCCTATGATCTCGAACTGGTCGGGGTTGTACTTGTCGAGGAAGGTTACGGGCACGCCCATCATTCCGTCGTAATCGCTGGGGATTTCCTTATAGGTGCCCACCTCGATCGCGTCGTAGTTGTCGTACCGGTCGTAATCGCCCTTGCTCCTCAGATTCTTGCTGAACTTCAAATTCTCGGCCATGGTCATCAGACGCAAGGGCTGGTGGCGACGGCCATGGTCTAGATTCGTGTACCAGCACGAGGACGAAACCCGGGCAATCTTTCTGCCCGTCTCCTGGTTTATGTGGTGAAAGAGCTCCCAGTGAGCGGGCACCTCAAAGAACATCCCGACGTTGAAGTTCGTGCAGCCTAGCCACATCTTGTTGTCCTTGATAAGCGGGAAGATGTCCTTGTAGGTGACCGAATTGGTGTTCCCGATGATCAGGAACTTCTTCCTGTGCTCCATAAGTTGGGCGACGTACTCGCGGAAGAGGGAGAAGGGCGGGTTGGTGACCACAATGTCCGCCTCTTTCAGGAGCGCGATGCACTCGGGGCTGCGGAAATCGCCACCGGGGTAATTGTCGTCTGCTTGCAGGGCTTTCCTGGCGGCCTTGTTCCGCTTGAGGAAAAGCTCGACGTCGGTCACGTTCGCAGCGCCGTCACCGTCCTCGTCGATCACATGGTCGAGGATAACGGCGAGCGCCTTGGGCTTCTGGCGTTTGCCGTTCCCCTCGCTGTATTCCGGGAACAAGGTGCCTTGGCCGGCGATGGGGGAGCCATCGTAGCTGGTGGAGATAAGCTTCTTGAGGCCGAGCTTGTTGAAGTTGGCGGCGAAGTACTTGAAGAAGTTGCTCTCGAAGGGGTCATCGCAGTTGCAGTAGACGACCTTGCCGCGGAAGGTGTCGGGGTCGAACTCAAGGTAGGCCTCGACCTCTCTCTGGATGTCGACATACTGAGTGTAAAACTCATCTTTCTTTGCTGTTCGCGCCTTGCCTAGATTGCTGTTCTTCGCAGTCTGCGCCGTGATGGTCCCCATTTTGCTCATAATCAGATTATACGCCACTCTCCGCAGGAAGTCCTCCCTGCGTTGCCCCTCACCTTGACACCGCCGCGAACCTTTACTATCATTAGTTCGTCAGGTGACTTAGCCATGTTAACCTCAACTCGGTTCTCTTTCCGCCACTATATGGGCATGCGTTAGCCGCTGGTGTGTCAGCTTCTGCCCGACACACGCAGCGGCTCGCTGGGCAGGCGGGATAGGGACCGAGTTTTTTCCTGACGAGGGGTTAGCCCCTCCGCTAGCTGCAACTTCGCCCTCTCCCCCTGTGCTCTACCTTTCGCCTTACCAACACCCTTGTGACTTGTGCTTGTTGTGCCCCCCGAGCCCGGGAGGGCGCTAAAGGAGAGGATTCCCTTGCCTAAGACTTACCAGGAGATCAACGAGAAGATTGCCTCCGGCAAAGTGGTCGTGGTGACCGCTGAGGAAATGATCGGCATCGTCGCCGAGGATGGCGCCGAGAAGGCCGCCGAGCATGTGGATGTCGTCACCACCGGGACCTTCGGCCCGATGTGTTCCAGCGGCGCGTACCTGAACTTCGGGCATAGCAAGCCCCGGATCAAGGTCAGCCGCGCCTGGCTCAACGAGATCAGCGCCTACGGCGGCCTGGCCGCGGTGGACCTGTACCTGGGCGCGACCGAACTGCCGATCCACGACCCGGAGAACGACCCCTTCCCCGGTGAATTCCGCTACGGCGGGGCCCATGTCATCAACGACCTGCTGGCCGGCAAAGACGTGCGGCTGCGGGCGGAGGGCTACGGCACCGACTGCTACCCGCGCAAGGAAGTCGACACCTGGATCAACCTGCGCGACCTCAACGACGCGGTGCTGTGCAACTTCCGCAACGCGTACCAGAACTACAACTGCGCGGTCAACGCCTTCGCCGAGCGCGACATCTATACGTACATGGGCGTGCTCAAGCAGGGCTTGGCCAACGCCAACTACTGCTCGGCCGGACAGCTTAGCCCGCTGCTGAACGATCCCTACTACCGGACCATCGGCATCGGCACCCACATCTGGCTGGGCGGGGGCGAGGGCTACGTGTTCTGGAACGGCACCCAGCACTGCCCGACCGTGGCGCGGCGCGAAAACGGCGTGCCCAAGGGCGGCGCGGGCACCCTGGCGGTCATCGGCGACCTCAAGCAGATGAGCCCGCGCTGGGTGGTCGGCGTCTCGATGTACGGCTACGGTGTCTCGATGAATGTCGGCATCGGCGTGCCCATTCCCATCCTGGACGCCGAGATGGCCCGCTTTACCGCGGTCAAGGACGAGGACATCACCGCGCCGATCGTGGACTATAGCCGCAACTACCCGAACATGGAGGGCGGCCCGCTGGGCGAGGTCACTTATGCCGAGTTGCGCTCCGGCGAGATCGAGTTCCAGGGCAAGAAGATTCCCACCGGCTCGCTGTCGAGCTACGTGCGGGCCCAGGAGATCGCCGAGGACCTCAAGAACCAGATCAAACTGGGCGACTTCCTGCTCACCGAGCCGGCGCGGCTGCTGCCCTCCGCCGACTCCGGCCTGGGCTTCAAGGCGCTGGTGGAGCGGCCGGTGGAGTAACGAGGGGAGGCCTCACCCCCCCTGCCCCCCTCTCCTTGCAGGAGAGGGGGGGAGAACGGCCACGGAATCGGGAAGTCGCGTTGCGCGGAAGAATAAGGAACAAGGAGAAAACTAACATGCCGACTCGCCGAGTCGTGTTTCATTATCCCAAGCAGATGATTGATGTGCCGATCGTATCCCGGCTGGTGCGGGACTTCAACCTGGAGTTCAACGTCCTGCGCGCCAACATCACCCCCAACGCCGAGGGCGTCATGGTGCTGGGGTTGGAGGGTGCCGAGGAAGACCTGCAGCGGGCGCTGGCCTGGGTGGAAGAGCAGGGTGTGACCGTCCAGCCGCTGGAGAAAGACGTGGTGCGCGAGGACGAGAAGTGCACCGAGTGCGGCGCGTGCCTGACGATCTGCCCCACGCAGGCGCTGTACCGCGAGGTGGCCACCCAGCACGTGTATTTCGACTCCGACCGCTGTATCGCGTGCGAACTGTGCGTCCCGGCCTGCCCCCCGCGCGCCATGCGGGTGACGTTCTAGGGGAGCCTCACCCCCCTGCCCCCCTCTCCGTGGCGCTCGCCGACGAGCGCCCGCAGGAGAGGGGGGATTGTCTTTCGCAGCGCCGCCGAACTCCGGTGCCCTGCCGAGTGTCCAACAGGTGCAACGCGAAACCCCTCGTCCCTTCAAGGAGACCAGACCATGCGGCTTGGTACGCTGACCCTGCTGGCTGCTGTGTTGGCTTGTTTGTCGATGCCCCTCCCCGGCCGGGCCGCTCCGGAGGCGCCGGGCACGGTCTTGCAGTCCTGGGACTTCGAGCAGGACACCGACGCGTGGATCAGCTTCAACGCCGGCGCCATCATCGGACTGACCTCGGTGCAGGCCGATGTCTACCAGGGCACCAGTTCTCTGGAGCTGCAGTACACCTACCAGAACGCCCCTCCCCCGGCCCCACCCCCGGCCGGCGGAGCCGCCGCCCCGCCGATTGACGGCAGTCTCTTTCACCAACTCCCCCAGGGCGCGGCCGGGATGACCGCCGTGAGTCTGGCGCTGAAGACCTCGTACTCCGTGAACATAATGGTAGGGCTGATGAAGGCCAACGGCGGCGTGTACCTGGCGCCGATCTTCTCCCCGGCCGGCGAGTGGCGCTCGCACCTGCTGCCCCTGACCGCCTTCACCCCGCTGGCGGATCATCCCGACCCGGACGGTCGGCTCGACCTCGGAACGATCAACGCGATCGGCTTTTTTGACGCTTCCGGGTTCCTCGGCACGCAACTCGGCAAGCTGCCGGTCGCGGGCTTCACGCCGGGTCCCCGGCGGCTGTGGCTGGACGACGTCCGGCTGCTGGCAGCGCCCGCGCCCCCGGCAACGGCGGCCAGCGTCGAGCCGGTCGCGGACGGCAGCTTCCGCTTCCTGGTGCTGGGCGGCGAGGACTGGCAGATCGCCCGCGAGGAGGCAGCCGGGGCCCGCCCCGCCGCCTACCGCCTGAGCTACGCCCTCCCCGCCGGCACGGCCCTGGTGGCTTTCAAGCCGCTGCCGGCCGGACTCCTGGCCGACGCGAAGGGCCTGCATCTCTCGATCCGCACCGACCGCAAGCTGGCTTTCGTGGTCGGCGTGGAAGAGCAAGGCAAGGCCCGCTATATGCACCAGGTAACGCTGGAGCCGGGCGCCGTGGCGACTGAACTGGCGCTCCCCTGGAGCGAGTTCCAACTGGACCCGGCGACCCCGGACGCCGACGGCCAACTAGACCCCGGTCAGCTCACCATCTTCTCCCTCGCCGACCTCTCGGCGCTGGCCTCCGCCGACAGCCTCAAGACCACCCTGTGGCTGGGGCCGGTCACGATACTGAAGTGAGAAGGCGGGAGTGAGGCCCGATAGGCACCGTCACTCTCAGGAAGGTCCCCCCACCGCACACGAGGAACCCTTCCGCCGTCAACAGACGGTGGAAGGGGCACCTGGTGAGCAAACTCAAGCTCGGCATTTTCATCTCCGGCAGCGGCAGTAACCTCCAGGCGATCCTCGACGCCTGCGCCGGCGGCCGCTTGGACGCGCAGGTGGCAGTCGTGCTCAGCAACGACGCGGAGGCCTACGGTCTGGAACGCGCCCGGTTGGCTGGGGTTCCCGCCCTCGCCGTGCCGGCGGGTCGCCGGAGCGGCTCTCCGGAGTGGGAGGCCGCGGACCGGCGGCACGTGGAGATCCTCCGTGAGCACGAGGTGGACCTGGTCTGCCTGGCCGGGTACATGCGCAAGAGCGGCCCGGGCCTGCTGGCGGCGTACGCGGGGCGGATTATGAACATCCACCCGGCGCTGCTGCCCAGTTTCGCCGGGGCGCATGGCCAGCGCGACGCCGTGGACTACGGCGTGCGCCTCTCCGGCTGCACGGTGCACTTTGCCGACGCCGAGTTTGACACCGGCCCGGTCATCATCCAGGCCGCGGTGCCGGTCCTGCCCGGGGACGACGCCGCCAGCCTGGGCGCCCGCATCCTGGTGCAGGAGCACCGCATCTACCCCCAAGCGATTGCGTGGTACGCCCAGGGACGCCTGACGCTGGAAGGGCGGCGGGTGCGCGTGACCAACGCCCGGCCCCCCACGGTCGCGGAAGCCATTATCAGCCCGGGATTGGAGATTTTCTGATGCGTGTCCTGGTTACCGGCGGCGCCGGGTTTATCGGCTGCAATTTCGTCCGCTTCCTACTGGACCACCACGCTGATCTGCAGCTCACGGTCCTCGACAAGCTCACCTACGCCGGCAATCTGGCCAATCTCTGCGACATGCTGGACGACAACCGGCTCTGCTTCGTGGAGGGCGACATCTGCGATCCGCAAGCGGTCACCGAGGCTATGAGCGACGCCGAGGTGGTCGTCCACTTGGCCGCTGAGACCCATGTGGACCGGAGCATCCTGGGTGGGGCCGCCGCCGCGCAGACCAACTTCATCGGCACCCAGAACCTCCTGGAGATCGCCCGCCAGGTCCAGCCGCGCGTCTTTCTGCACGTGTCCACCGACGAGGTCTACGGCTGCTGTCCGGTGGGGGCCTTTGACGAGCAGGCGCCGCTCAACCCGCGCAATCCCTACTCCGCCGCCAAGGCGGGGGCGGACCGGCTGGCGTATGCCTATCACATCACCTACGGCCTGCCGGTAGTCATCAGCCGCCCCAGCAACAACTACGGCCCCTACCAGTACCCGGAGAAACTGGTCCCCTTCTTCGTCTACCGGGCGCTGCGGGGCGAGTCGCTGCCCCTGTACGGCGACGGGTTGCAGGTACGCGACTGGCTGCATGTGGAGGACCACTGCCGGGCGATGCAGACCCTGCTGGACCACGGCGAGCCCGGCGAGGCCTACAATCTGCCCGCCGGCAACGAGGGCACAAATCTCCGCACCGTCCGTCTAATTCTTGACGAACTCAACCAGCCGGAGAGCCTGATCCAGTTCGTGGAGGACCGGCCCGGGCACGATGTGCGCTACGCCCTGCGCGGCGAGAAGATCGCGGCTCTGGGCTGGCAGCCGGAGATCGCCTGGGAAGCGGGGATGCGCCGGACCGTGCAGTGGTTCGCGGCGCATCAGGATTGGCTGGAGCAGAGCATCTCCCGCAGCAAGGAATACTTCGAGCAGTGGTATAGCGGCCGCGTCTAGCTTTCAGACCGGCCGTTTTGGCTCTGGTCACTAGCTAATGAGCGCACCGACCGAAGAACTCACTTTTTGGGATCACCTCGAGGCCCTGCGGATGGGCCTGTTTCGCATCGCCCTGTACTGGCTGGGCGGCAGCATCATCGGCTGGTTCGTGAAGGGCGTCCTGCTGGAGATGCTGCGCTGGCCCGCCGAGGAAGGCGCGCGTCAGGTCGGCCTGCAGAGCCTGCCCTTCCGCATCTTTGACCCGGTGGGCGGCCTGGTCATGGCCATGCAGATCGCGGCCGTGTTCGGCGTGATCGTCGCGTCTCCCCTCATCTTCCTGGAGTTGTGGCACTTCGCCCGCCCGGCCTTGCGCGGCAAGGAGCGCAGTTGGGTCTTTTGGATCGTGCCCTCCGCGGTGGGCCTGTTCGTGGTCGGCATCATCTTTTGCTACATGCTGGGGCCGCGGCTGTTTGAGTGGTTCTTCGGCCTCAACAAGGCCCTGGGAGTGGCTTCCGAGTTCGCCCTGGGCGCCTACATCGGGTTCATGCTGAAGCTGTTCTTGTTCTTCGGCCTGTCCTTTGAGCTGCCCCTGGTGCTCATGTTCCTGGGCGCGGTGGGGCTGGTCTCTTCGGACTGGCTACTCCAGCAATGGAAGGGCGCGGTGGTCGTGCTGCTGGCGGCGGTGGCCATCTTCTCGCCGACCGGGGATATTCTCACCATCTCCATCATGCAGGTCGCGGTGCTGATTCTGTACTTCCTGAGCATACTCTTGATGAGGATCGTGGAGAAGCGCCGCCGAAAGGCCGACGCGCGGGAGGAAGCCACCTCCGAGGCGGCCTCCGCGCCTCCGGTCGCGATAGACCCGAACGACTTCTACCGCAGCCTGGCCGAGCCCAAGTCCTAGCCGGGCGGCCGCGCACGCGGTGACGGGATACGATGAAGCAAACCCTGGGCCGACACGATGAACTGACCTTTTGGGAGCATCTGGAGGAGCTGCGCTACCGGCTCTTCCGGATGCTGATCTATTGGCTGGTCGGCAGCATGCTGGGCTGGGTCTTCAAAGCCCCGCTGCTCGCCTGGCTGCGTTGGCCCGCCGAGGCCGGGGCCGCCGGGGCGCAGATTCACGACCTCCCTTTCCGCATCTTCGACCCGGTCGGGGGGCTGATGCTGGCCATGACCGTGGCCGCCGTCGCCGGGCTGGTGCTGGCCGGGCCCTTCCTGCTTTGGGAGCTGTGGCAGTTCCTCCGCCCCGCCCTGGAGCGCCGGGAGGTCCGCTGGATTCTGATCATGATCCCCGGCGCCACGGCGCTGTTCCTCGCGGGCGTCGCCTTCTGCTACTGGATCTCCGCCTTCTTTTTCACCTACCTCTTCCAGCTCAACCAGGAACTGGGGGTGGAGGCGGAGTTGACGCTCACCTCCTACCTGCCCTTCATGATGAAGATGCTGGTGGTGACCGGCCTCTCTTTCGAGCTGCCGATCCTGCTCATGTTCCTGGGGTTTGTGGGCCTGATCACTTCCCGCTGGCTGGCCCAGGTCTGGCGGCAGGCCATCGTGGCCATCCTCATCCTGGCCGCCGTCATCACGCCGACCACCGACCCGCTCACCATGACCCTGTTCTCCGCCCCGCTCTTCCTCTTGTACCTCCTAAGCATCGGCCTGGTCCGCCTGGTCGAGAAGCGCAAGCGCCGGGACGAGGACGAAGGCGCCGAGGAGACCTTGCCGCCTCTGCCGGCGGAAGGCGACGACCCCCTGAGCTTCTACCGAGGCTTGGTGGAGCCGTCCGCCGCGCCGGTGGAGCGGGAGGATACTCCCCCGGAGTGAACGCGCCCCCCTCGCTGGAGGAATTCCTGAACCGACTGCAGGCCGACCGCCGCTATGCGGGGCAGTTGGCCTTTCTGGACGTGAAACCGGGACGGCGCGCGGCCTATGGTGCGCTGCCTGAAGACCTGGGCCCCGAGGTCCTGGGTATTCTCCGGCAGCAGGGCCTCAGCCGCCTGTACCGGCACCAGGCCCAGGCCCTGGAGGCGGTGCGCGGCGGCCACCACACGGTGCTCGCCGCCGGGACCGCCGCCGGCAAAACGCTGGGCTACGTCCTCCCCATCGTCCAGTCCCTCCACGAGGACCGCCAGGCCCGCTCGCTGCTGCTTTTCCCCACCAAGGCGCTCGCCCAGGACCAATTGCGCAAGCTGGAGGCCTTCGGCGCGGGGTCGGTGTTCCTGGCCGACACCTACGACGGGGACACGCCCCCGGCCCAGCGCCGCGAGATTCGCCGCCAGACCCAGGTGGTGCTCAGCAATCCCGACATGCTGCACGTCGGCCTGCTCCCTCACCACACCGCTTGGGCCGAGTTCTTCCGCAATCTGCGCTATGTGGTCATTGACGAGGTGCACGTCTACCGGGGCGTGTTCGGCTCGCACATGGCCAACGTGCTGCGCCGCCTGCGCCGGGTGTGCGACTTCTATGGCAGCCACCCCCAGTTCATCTGCTGCTCGGCGACCATCGGCAATCCCGGGGAGCTGTGCGAGGAGTTGCTGGGGCAGCCCTTCACCGTCATTGACCAGGACACCGCCCCGCGCGGCCGCCGCCTGACCGCCTTCTGGAACCCGCCGATCATCGAGGAACTCACCGGTCGCCGCCGCAGCGCCAACCAGGAGGCCGCGCGGCTGCTGGCCGGGCTGGTCCGCGCGGGGGTGCGCACGCTGGCTTTCACCCTCAGCCGCATGCAGGCCGAATTGGTCCTGCGCTACACCCGCGAACAGCTCAAGGATTCCCCCTCGCTCCAGGCCCGCGTGGCCCCCTACCGGGGCGGGTACCTGCCGGAGGAGCGCCGGGAGCTGGAGCGCCGGCTCTTCGCCGGGGAGCTGCTGGCCGCCGTGTCCACCTCGGCGCTGGAGTTGGGCGTGGATATCGGCGGGCTCGACGCGGTTCTGATGGTCGGCTTCCCCGGCAGCCTGGCCTCCCTGCGTCAGCAGGCGGGGCGGGCGGGGCGCGCGCAGCAGGAGTCGCTGGCGGTGCTCATCGCCATGCCCGGCGGCATTGACCAGTACCTCATGGAGTATCCCGATTTCGTCCTGAAAGCCGCACACGAGCGGGCCCTCTGCCACCCCGGCAATCGTTTCATTCTAGGCGCGCACCTGCTCTGCGCCGCCTACGAATTGCCCCTGGAGCCCAGCGATGAGGCCTACTTCGGCTCCGAGATGCGGCCGATTGTGGACATCCTCACCGAGCATGGCCTGCTCGACCACCGCCGCCGCTGGTACTGGGCCGACCCCGACCGCTATCCGGCCGCCGAGGTCAGCCTGCGCAGCGGCTCCGGGCACGGTTTTGACATCATCCTGGACGCCCCGCACCGGCTGCTGGGCACCGTGGATGACAGTTCGGCGCTGTGGCTGGTGCATCCCGGCGCGGTCTACCTGCACGCGGGGGACAGCTACGTGGTGCGCTCGCTGGACCTGGAGCGCCGCCAGGTGCTAGTGACCCGGGAGGACGTGGACTACTACACCCGGCCGGTGAGCCTCAGCGAAATCCGCATCGAGGAACAGTACCAGGAGCGGCCCCTGCCCGGCGCGGGACAGGCGCATTTGGGCGAGGTCATGGTCAAAAGCCAGATCGCCGGCTATCGCCGGATCAAGCTCAAGGGCGAGCGGGAGGAGGAGCTATTCCCCCTGCAGCTTCCCGCCCGCGATTTCGAGACGGTGGGTCTGTGGATCACCGCCGACGAGGAGCTGCAGGTGCTGACCGCGGCGGGCCACGACCTGCTGGGCAGCCTGCACGCGCTGGAGCACGCGCTGATCGGCCTGATGCCGCTGTTCGTGATGTGCGATCCGCACGACGTGGGTGGTGTTTCCTCGGCGGTGCATCCGGATACCGGCCTGGCGACCATCTGCCTGTACGACGGCTACCCCGGCGGCGTGGGCCTGACGGAGAACGCGTACGAGAATCTCGAGAGCCTGGTGCAGGCCACGGCGGAGCGGATAGAGAACTGTACCTGCGCCGCCGGCTGTCCGGCCTGCGTCCAGTCGCCCTCCTGCGGCGACAACAACGAACCCTTGGACAAGCACGGCGCCGCGAAGCTGGCGCGGATGTGGCTGGCGGGCCGTCTCCCGTAGGGTAGCGTTCTGGCTTGCACAAGATTATGTAGGGGTGGACTTTGCGGTCCGCCGCAATGTCCACCCGGGGCGGCCATCCGCGGGTGGACATTGGCCCGCGCCGCTGCGCGGCGCCCGCCAAAGTCCACCCCTACAGTGATCTCGGACCATCCCTGGGCAGCGATTTGGAGACTGCTTGTCGCCCCATGTTATCCGCAAAACCTACAACCATGATTGATCTGCACATCCACAGTACCGCTTCCGACGGAACCCTGACCCCGGCCGAGGTCGTGGCCACGGCCCAGGCCAAGGGCCTGCGCGCCATCGCCCTGGCCGATCACGACACGGTCGCGGGGATCGAGCCGGCCCTGGCGGCGGCCGCGGGCAGCGATCTGCTGATCCTCCCGGCCGTCGAGATCAGCGCCTCCACGGGCGGGCCCAGCGAGTTGCACCTGCTCGGCTACTTCATCGACTGGCATAACGAGGAACTCCTGGCCCAGTGCGCCATCATCCAGGAGTCGCGGGAGAACCGCGCCGCGAAGATGGTCGCGCGGCTGCAGGAGATTGGCCTGAAGATCACCTACGAGGAAGTCCTGGCCAAAGCGGCCGGCGGCAGCGTGGGGCGGCCGCACGTGGCCCAGGTCCTCCAGGACAAGCACTACATCCGCGAGCCGCAGGAGGCCTTTGACCGCTACCTGGGCCGCGGCAAGCCGGCCTACATCGAGCGTTACCGGCTCAGCGCCACGGAGGGCATCGGCGTCATTCGCCGCGCCGGCGGGGTGCCCGTGCTCAGCCACCCCGGCCTGGTCCGCGATGACCGGCTGGTGCGGGAGCTGCTCGACGCCGCGGGGGACGCCCGCGTGGAGGGCGTGGAGGCCTACCACACCGCCCACACCCCGCCGCAGTGCAAGAAATACGCGCGCATGGCCGAAGAGCGCGGGCTGCTCATCACCATGGGCACCGACTCGCACGGCCCCGGCGGCTCGGTGCCGGTCGAGATCGGCTCAATGTACATGCCCGACGAGGCCGAGCACCTGGAGCGCCTGCTGGCCCGAGGCCGCGCCCAGGGCCGCTGGCCGCTGGCCTAACTCAACCCCAGCCCAAATCTTTCCCCTAGAGAGGGATGTGTTATGGATCGTCGCATAATCAACAAGAAGCTGCAGATTCTCGAGGGCCTGGCCGTCACGGCCACCGTCCCGGTCGGAGACTGGGAGGTCCGCACGGCGGACTATCTGGCCCCCGGCGACTATCGCTACGACGGTGACTGGGCGCCGGTGAGTCTCCCCGCGTCGTTCGCGGCCGGTAAGACGGTCTTACTTCGCGGCGAGGTCACCGTCCCGGCGGAGTTTGAACTCGCCGACACCTACCTGAGCTTCGACTTTGCGGAGTTCGAGGGCCTGCTCAGCTTCGACGACGCCCCTTATGCCGGGATGGACTGGCAGCATCACCGGGTGCTCGTCCCCCGCGGCGGGGCGCTGGAGCTGAACCTGGAGTTCATGTCCCAGCCCGCGATCTACTGCCACCCTGAGACCCTCAGCAAACCCGGCCAGTTCTCCGGCGGCCAGCTCGTCCTGGTGGACCGGGAGATTGAGGCCTTCTACTATGCGGCCCGGTTCGCCGCGGAAACCGCGGAGGTGGTCTCCGAACCGCGCCGCCGGGGGCTGCTGGACGCCGCCGTGGAGGCCGCCATGCTGGCCGTGGACCTGACCCTGCCCCGCCTGCGCCTGCGCGAGGAAGTGGCCCGGGCCCGGCAGATTTTGGCCGAGAAACTGGCCGCGATCCAGCCCGACCCGGAGAGCGGCAGCCTCTTTGCGGTGGGCCATAGCCACATTGACACCGCCTGGCTCTGGCCGATCCGCGAGACGGTCCGCAAGTGCTCCCGCACCTTCTCCACCGCCTGCCGGCTGCTGGAGCGCTTCCCGGAGTTCGTCTTCAACTGCAGTCAGCCGCAACTGTACCGCTACACCCAGCAGCACTACCCGGCGCTCTATGAGGAGATCAAGCACTGGGTGGCCGAGGGGCGCTGGGAGACCGCCGGGGCCATGTGGGTGGAGGCCGACTGCAACGTCACCGGCGGCGAGGCGCTCATCCGTCAGATGCTCTACGGGCTGGACTTCTTCCGCCGGGAATTCGGCACCCGCACGCGCATCTGCTGGCTGCCCGACGTGTTCGGCTACCCCTCCTCGCTCCCGGAGATTCTCGCCGGTTGCGGCGTGGAGTACTTCTACACCTACAAACTGCACTGGCAGGCCACCAACCACTTCCCCGACCACCTCTTCCGCTGGCGGGGCCTGGACGGCAGCGAGGTGCTGGCCCACGTGGTCAGCCACCTGGGCGGCTACAACTGCACGATGTCCCCGGAGCACCTGCAGGAGGGCTGGCAGCGCTACGCCCAGAAGACCGAGTACCCCGAGGTGCTGTTCCCCTTCGGCCACGGCGACGGCGGCGGCGGCGTTACCGAGGGCTACCTGGAGATGTACCGGCAGGCGGAGGGCCGCTACCCCGGCCTGCCCGCGGTCCGCATGGGTACCGCCGAGCGGTTCTTTGATGACGCGGCAGCCGCCGCGCCCGACCTGCCGCTGTGGGATGGCGAGCTATACGTGGAGACCCACCGCGGCACCTACACCACGCAATCCGAGATGAAGCGCGCCAACCGCGCCTGCGAACTGCTCCTGCGCGAGGCCGAGATCTGGGGCTCGCTGGCCGCCGCGACCGGCGCGCGCGCCGACTTCGGCGCTGCCGCTCTGCGCGCCGCCTGGGAGCAGGTGCTGGTCAACCAGTTCCATGACATCCTCCCCGGCAGCAGCATCGGCATGGTCTACACCCAGGCGCTGGCCGAGTTGGCCGCGGTCCAGCAGGAGGCCCAGCAGCAGGTGGACGCCAGCCTGGCCGCGCTGGCTCCCGGGTCGGCCGGGGAGTCGCTCTGCCTGTTCAACTCGCTGTCCTGGCCGCGCCGGGACCTCATGAGCGCCCCCGTCGCCGCCGGTTCCGCGCCGCAGAGCGTGGTCGCCGCCGACGGGACCGCCTATCCCGCGCAGGTCGTCGCCGGGCCGGAGGGCGCACCGACGCTGCTGTTCGCGGGAGCCGAAGTCCCCGCGCTGGGCTACGCCTGCTTCACGCCGGCCGCCGCGCCCGTGGCCGCCGCGGAGTTGACGGTCACCCCGACGCTGCTGGAGAACGCGCGTTTCCGGGTGGAATTGAGCGCGGACGGCGGGCTCACTCGCCTGTATGACAAGCTCCACGAGCGCGAGGTGCTCGCCCCGGACGCGGTGGGCAACGACCTGCAACTGCTCCAGGACGGTCCCGAGAACGAGGACGCCTGGAATATCCACGCGACCAGCGACAAACGCCACTATTCCTGGGAAGGCGTGACGACGATTGAGGTCCGCGAGAGCGGCCCGGTGCGCGGCGTGGTCCGCGTGCGGCGCAGCCACCGGGACAGCACGGTGGAGCAGGACCTGATTATCTACGCCGGGCTGGAGCGGCTGGATTTCGTCACCCGCGTGGACTGGCAGGAGCGGCAGACGATGCTCAAGGTGGCCTTCCCGCTGGCCGTGCGCAGCACTCACGCCACTTACGAGGTGCAATTCGGCGCCTACGAGCGCCCCACGCACCGCAACACCTCCTGGGACCAGCAGAAGTTCGAGGTCGCCGGGCACCGCTGGGCGGACCTCTCCGAGGCCGGATATGGCGTGAGCCTGCTCAACGATTCGCGCTACGGCTGGGACGCGCAGGAGAACGTGCTGCGGCTCACCCTGCTGCGGGGCACGACCTTCCCCGACCCCGAGGCCGACCGCGGTCGGCATGAGTTCACCTACTCCCTGCTGCCCCACGCGGGCGGCTGGGTGGAGGCCGAAACGGTGCGCCGCGCCGCGGAGCTGAACGTGCCCGCCCGGGCGGTGAGCGCTCCCGCGGCTGCCGCCCCCGCCAGTTTCCTGACGCTCGAGGGTCTGCCGGCGGTAGTCGAGGCGCTCAAGCCGGCGGAGGACGGTCGTGGCCTAATCCTGCGCCTCTACGAGCCGCACGGCGCGCGCGGAGCCGTCACGGTGCGGCTGAGTTTCCCCGTGGCGAGCGTGCTCGAGTGCAATCACGTAGAGGAGGACGCCGCGCCGCTGGACCTGACCGCCGGCGGCTTCCGCTGCGAGTTGCAGCCCTTCCAGATTCGCAGCTTCCGGCTGCTTACCGGCTAGCGACGACCAGGCCGCGCCGGTCGCACATTCAACCTGACCCGAGGTGACCTGATGATCGCGAAAGCCTTGATCTGTTCGGAGAAGCAAGAGTTCACGCTGGAGCCGGTGGTAATCGAGGAGCCGAGCGGGGAGGAACTGCTAGTGCGCACGCTGTATTCGGGCGTGTCCATCGGCACCGAGTTTGCCCTCATCCGCAACAAGATCTCCTGGGGGCCCTACCCGCTGTGCACCGGCTACCAGGGGGTCGGCGTGGTGGAGCAGGTCGGCGCGCAGGTGGCGGACTTCTCGGTCGGCGACGTGGTCTACTTCCGGGACAACCTGCCCTTCCGCCTGGCGAGCGGCGAGGCGGTCTCCAGCGTCACCGGCACGCACTGCTCCCATATACGCATCAACCCGCGCACGACCCACGGCCTCGCCCGGCTGCCGGAGGGGGTCAGCCCGGAGGTCGGCAGCCTGTTCGTCATGCCCGCCGTGGGCTTCAAGGGCGTGGACATGGCCAACCCGCGGCTGGGGGAACTGGTCGTGGTGTACGGGGCGGGGCTGATCGGCCTGGGGGTAATCGCGGCCTGCAGCCTGCGCGGCTGCCGGGTGCTGGCGATTGACGTGCATGAGCCACAACTGGCGATGGCCCGGAAACTGGGCGCCGATTACTGCGTCAACAGCACCACCGAGGACGCGGACGCCGCACTGCGGGCGCTCGCGCCGGAGGGCGGCGACGTGGTCTTCGAGTGCACCGGGATTCCCGCCTGCGTCAACCAGGCGCTCCCGCTGGCCCGGAACTTCGGCAGCTTCGTGATGCAGGGCAACTACGGGCTGGCGCCGATTTCCTTCGATTTTACCGCGGCCCATGCCCGCACACTGACGATGTACTTCCCGATGGACGACGGTCAGGGTCCCGCTCGCCGCGCGGTGCTCAAGAACATGGCGCAGGGCGCGCTGCCCTGGGAGTGCACTATCACCCACCGCGTCACCCCCGAGGAGGCCCCGGCGCTATACACGCGCATCAACACGGGCCAGGCCGGCGACGTGGTCGGCGCGGTCATCAAGTGGGGGGAGTAAGGGAGCCCCCGTCTACCGCCAATCAAACATCGCCAGCAGCCGCTCGTTGCGGCGGTGGAGCAGCGCCTGGTAGACCTCCTGCGCCGCGGCGGGTGCGTGCGGGGCGTAGAGGCCCTCCAGGTTGAGGCGCCCCTCGGCGAGCCAGCGCAGCGCCCCCGCTAGCTGTCCGAAGATGCTGTTCCGGCGGAAAGGCTCCGGGTGCAGCGGCACCTCCCACTCCCACCCGCTGCGCAGGTGGACATAGCGGTGGAAGACCGCGTGCAGCAGGTCGAAGGCCATGAGGTCCGTTTGGCGCGCCCAGGGCACGCCGATCAGGACGACCTCGCCGCCCGGCCGCACGCAGCGGCAGGCGTCCAGCACGGCCTGCTCGTGGCCGGAGCACTCCGCGACCAGCGTGAAGTTCCCCTCCTCCGGCAGCGCCTCGGCCACCTGGCGAATCCCGGCCGCCCGCGCGTCTGCCCGGCGAGCCGGGAGCGGGTCCACCGCCAGCACCTCGTAGCCCGCCGCCTGGAAAATCTGCGCGGCGAAATGCCCGACCGGACCCAGCCCGCTGATCGCCACCGGCTCGGGCGGGCGGGCCGCGGTGGTGGTCAGCGTGCTCATACTCACCCCCATCAGGCGCGCGCAGGCCGCGGCCTCGGGCGCCAGCCCCGCCGGCAGGGGCACCGCGTCCCGGCGCCGCGCCTGCTGCCAGCCGGCGTGATTCCCCATGCACAGCGCGAGATCGCCGGCGGCCAGGTCCGTGACTTCCGCGCCCACTTCCTCCACGCGAAAGACCGCGGCATAGCCGGGGTATACGGGGAAGCCCTCCGGGGCGGTATAGCCCCAGGCGAGTTCCGTGCCCGGGCTGATCAGCGTCACCTGCGTGGGGCCGGCCACCTGCTCGGGACCCAGGGGCGCGCGGGAGGCGATGACCAACTCGGCGCGCTCCGGCGCGGTGAAGGCGAGGCGCGGGTAGGTGGCGGCGGTCATAGGGTGAGGCCCTCCTGGTCGGCCACGGCGCGCAGGTGGCGCGCGGCGGCCGGGTACTGCTCCGCGGGCAGATGCTCCAGCATCACCGGCGTGTCCGGGTCCAGCGAGGCGAGGGCCCGCAGGAAGGCCGGGTAGTCCAGCCCACCCTCGCCGGGCCGCACCTCGCTCAGGTGCACCGTCAATTCCTGTCCCAGCAAGATGTCCTTGGCGTGGCTGCTGCGAATCCGCGAGCCCAGCGCCGCGACGAACTCCTCGATCAGCGCGCCGTTGCGGAAGTAGCGCGCCGGGCAGTTGACCAGGTTCACCGGGTCAAAATGCACCGCGAAAGCGGGGCGGGCAATCGCCGCCAGCAGCCGCTGATAGCTCGCCACCGAGTCCGGATACATCCACGGCATCGTCTCCAGGGTGTAGTAGGTGCGGGTCGGCTGCACCGCGTCGAGGATCTCGCGCACCGTATCCACGATGAGGGCAAAGGTCTCCTCGGTGAGGTCCTCCGCGCAGGGGCCGTCCCATTTCTCCCCTCGCGAGCCGACGATATTCACGCAACACCGCGCGCCCACGCGTTCGGCGGTCGCCAGTTGCGCCTGGCAATGCGCCACCGCCTCGCGTCGCTTCTCGTCGTCGGGGCTGAGGGGGTTGCTCCACGCTCCCACCTCGGCGATCACCAGGTCCGCCGCCTGCGCCGCGGCTACGTACGCCGCTTCCTCGTCCTCGGCCACGCCCGGCCAATAGGCCGCGCGATAGCCCGCCGCGCCATGCGCCGCCACCCACCCCTCGGGTGTGGCAGTGTCGAAAACCGGTCCGCCTAGTCGCATAAGGTGCCTCCGTTGTCTGATTGACTGCCGCCCTGCAGGTGCTCCAGGGTCAGCGGGACGCGGCTGCCGTCGCCCCGGAGCAGCGAGGAGAACCCCGCCTCGTAGAGCATCCTCCGGCACGCAGCCATATCTAGGCCTCGGCTCCCCGAGGTGTCGGCCGCCGTGTCGCGCGGGTTGATACCGGTCTCGGCATAGACAACGTTCGCCCCGGAGGTCAGCCCGATGAGGTTGGGCTCATGCACCGCGAGGTTCTTGATGGTCGGGGAGTTCAGCGCGGCCAGGGCGACGACCGCGGTGATCTGCGCCAGGCGTAATTCGGTGATCTGCCCCCGCGAGGCCAGGGGGCTGCCGGGCACCGCGACCCGCCGCATGGCGGCATGCTGGAAGCAGCCCTCGTCGATCCCCACGAACATCTGCTCGACAAGCTCCTCCGGCGTATGCTCCGGGCCAATCGGCTCGCAGCAGTAGTAGAAATCGAGGCTGGCATCGCGCAGATTATGGATCGTCTGCCGGCGCTGCGTGGGGTCGAGAGCCGTGTCGTCGCCTTCGCGCAGGCGCAATACATGATAGGCCCCGTTGACGCCCGCCGCTTTCAGTTCCCGAGCCTGGACCGCGTCGAAATCGCCGATATTCACGACGATCTGCGTGTGCGCGGGCAGTTCCGACCGCACCGCCTCGACGACGGTCAACAGGCGGTCAAAGTCAAAGGTGTGCATCGCCATCAGGAACAACGCGAATAGGTCGTCGCCCCCCGCGAAGGCGTGAGCCCGCTGGAGAATCTCCTCCAGCGACAGGTATGATTCGGCGAAGCTCGTGTGTCCCTCGCCGAAGGCGCAGAAGGCGCACTTCCCCGGGCAGGGGAAGACGTCGATCCCGATTTGCCCCAGCAGGATCGCCTCGTTGTGGAAGCGGCGGCGCGCGACGACGTTGGTGACGCTGCGCGTCACCTCAATCTCCAGGCTGTCCGCCGGCAGTTCCAGGAGGTACCGGCAATCCGCCCGGCTGGGCCCCTGCTCAGCCAGCGCGGCGTCCAGAATCTCGTTGCATCGCGGTGCGACTTGCATTTCTGCTCCTCTATTCCCCGACCGTCTGCCGCTCGGCGCTGGTATAGCTGATGGACATGATCGCCGTCTCCGCGCCCAGGTTGCGGGCGTGGTGGGCGAGGCCGGGCGGAACGGTGACGACGTCGCCGACGTTCATCACCACCTCCTGCTCGCCGAAACTGTGGGCGATGGTTCCCTGCAGCACATACAGCACCTCGGTGCAATTGGGGTGCTGGTGCCGCGGATTGGCCTGGCCGGGGTTGATCTCGCAAATCCCCACGGTCAGCGCCTCGGAATTGCCCAGCCGGGCGTTGGCCTTCCACAGTAGGCGACCCCAGGGGGTCACCTCGACGAGCGTCTCGGCGGCGCGTAACAGCTTCACTTCACCCATAGTCGTGATTGTCTCCTATCGTGCCGGCGGCAGGGTCTCGTAGTGCAGGTCCACCACGGCCCCGGTCTCGGCGGAGGCGAGAATCGCCTCGTAGAGCACCAAGGATTTGTAGCTCTCGTAGATGTTCGACCGCGTGGTGCGGCCCTCGCGGATCGCGGCGAGGAAGTCCACGATCTCCGCGAGGTGGCCGGTGTCGTTGCCGCTATCGCCGCTGCTGGTGAAGGTGGGCGGCTCGCGCCATTCGGTGCAGCGGCCGTCCTCCGTGATCCGCCAGCAGGAGGAATTGTGCACGGTCATGAAGTTGCCGCCGCGCACGGAAATCTCCACCTCCTCCGTGGGAATGCCGAAGGAGCGGCCATCGTTGAGCGCCAGCGACCCGACCGCACCGCCGGCGAACTGCAGGCTCACCGCGTAGGCGTCCGGCCCCTTGGCGAAGGCGAAGACCCGCGCCACCTCGCCGCCGAGGAACCCGACCAGATCAATCAGATGGATGGCGAAATCGAACAGGAAGCTGTTCCGCTGGCTGTCGTTCCCGTACTGCGCGGAGGCGTAGTCCACGGAAAGCATATACACGTCCTCGGGCGGGAACTGCGCCAGCCACTCCGCGGCGCGACTGTAGGCCGTGTTGTAGCGCTTCTTGAAGGCGGTCATGCACAGCACGCCGGTCTCCTGCGCCACGCGCGCCATCTCCAGGGCGGCGGCGGCGGTGGGCGCGGGAGGCTTCTCCGTGTACACGGGAATCCCGCGCCGCAAGACCACCGGCGCCAGCGCCGCGTGCGCGTTCATATCTATGCAGATGATCACCCCGTCGGGCTGCTCGGCGTCGAGCATCGTCGCCAGGTCCTGATAGGCGGTCCCCCCGAAGCGCCGGGCGTTCTGCGCGGCCTTCTCGGCGTCCAGATCGCAGACGCCCACCAACTGGGCCCCCGCCGCCCCGACATATGGATAAATGCGCCGCGAGGACAGGCCCCCCGCGCCCACGATGCACAGGCGAGGATCACTCATAGCCGGCCTCCTCCAATAGTTGCAGAGAGTAAGTCCGCGCCTCGCCCAGCCAGCGCATAGTCTCCTCGGTAGTGGCGCCCGCCACTTCCATCTCGACGACGAACTCACCGTCATAGCCGAGGGTCCGCAGGCGCTGGAAGAGGCCGCGCAGGTCCAGGTCGCCCTCCCCGAAGGGCACTTCTTTCCCGCCCCGCATATCCCGGAAGTGCACCAAACCGATCGTGCTCCGTGTGCTGAGCAGGTCGAGACCGTCTTCCCAGCGCTCCCCGGCGCGCACGAACTGGCCCACCTCCAGCAGCGTGCGCATGCGCGGATCGCTGATACCCGCCAGCACCTCGCGGAAGTCCGCGACGGTGGCCAGCGGCGAGCCGGCGTGGTTCTGCAGCACCGGAATCACGCCCAAGCCCGCGATCGCGTCGAGGTAACGCGGCGCCGCCGCGATGTAGGCGGGGCGGCTGGTCGCCTTGAACAGCACCCGCGTGGCCCCCAGCGCCGCGGCAAACCGGGTCGCCGCGACGGCCCGCTCCCCGGTGCCCGCCAAGTCCTCATCCTCCACCGGAGGCAGATGCATCGAGCGAAAAGTCATGCCATAGCGCGCGCCGAGGGTGCGGTACGCCGCGGGGTCCGCCGCCAGATCAACCGCCGACGCCGCCCAACTGGTGAAGGCCTCAAACTGGCGATAACCCAGCGCGGCAAAGCGCTCCAGCGCGACCTCCAGCGGGAGATCGGGGGTACTACAGGGGCTGACTACTAGGTGATCCATTCGTTCTCCTTCCGCTGCCGCAAAGGGCTGCAGGCCTCGCCTATGCTTCCGGCAAAAAGACCGACAAGATTCGTTCGCGCCCCGGCACCTGGCGCTGCCGGTAATCATCCCTCAGCATTGCCACGTCGAACGGGATGGAGTGATAGCGCATATCGAGCGCTGACTCCCCGATCTCGATCACGCCAAAGGACGCCCGCCCCGGACCCCAGCCGAATCCCAGGGAACCCGGATTCATGATCCGCACCGTCCCCTCGATCTCCTCCGCGGGATAGTGCGTGTGTCCGCAGCAGAGGAGATCGGTCTCGCTCAGTTCTTCGCAGACAGTGGTCTTCTCGTGCACGAGCAGAACCCGCCGACCTCCGACCGCGAGTCGGCGCGTGACGGGCAGTTGCCGAATATGAGCCAGGCGTTCCTCGCCCAGTTGCGCGAGGGTCCAGTCCTGGTGCGCAATTTCGTCGTCTGGAAACCCCGCCAAATCACGCTGCAACAGCGACTGTTCGTTGTTGCCCAGGATAGTCAGGAACCGCGCATCATCGAGAATCAGGTCAGCAACCTCCGCCGGATCCGGTCCGATCTGGAGAAAGTCACCCAGATTCCACACTTGCTCGATATCAGGATGGCGCGCCAGAAAATCGAGAAAGCCTTTCAAGGCGTACACGTTAGCGTGCACGTCGGCGATCAGCGCTATGCTCACGGTCTCCACAAGACGCCCTCCTCCTGAGGCCAGCGGCACGGGTCCGGGGGTGCCAGGGCTGTACGCATCACCGTTTCAGGGCGAGCGTCAGGACGCCCGCGGCGACCAGGGCGATGCCGGCCCAATCGCGCAGCGCCGGTCTTTCGCCCAGGAAGGCGACCGCGAATAGCGCCACGAGCACTACGCTGAACTTGTCCACCGGCGCCACTTTCGAGGCGTCACCGATCTGCAGCGCCCGGAAGTAGCAGACCCAGGAGGCGCCCGTCGCCAGGCCGGACAGCCCCAGGAATACCCAGGTGTGGACGGGCAGGGCCAGGGGATTGGTCCACTTCCCGGCCAGCCAGACAAAGACCGACAGCACCACCATAATCACGGTCGTACGGATGAGCGTGGCCAGGTCCGAATCCACCCCGCGGATGCCGATCTTGGCGAAGATGGCAGTCAGCGCGGCGAAGACGGCCGAGAGGACCGCCCAGAAGAACCAACCTGCGGACGAAGTCATGAGGGAAACCTCCAGGTAACGGATGAACTGGGTGCTTAGCCTTCCAGCAGCCTCCCGCGCGTCTGCAGGCGGGCGCGTTTCGGGCCGGTGAGCAGCGCGGCGAACTGGCGGGCGGTGCGCTGGATGCGCTCCAGGGAGGCGGACGAGAACATCGCCGCCCACTCGACGGGGACGTTGCCCGCGCCGCGCAGGGTACCGGAGAGCATCGCCGCGCGGCCGGCGATTGTGTCCGAGTCGCGGCCGATATTGGTGCCGCCGATGGCCGCCTGCCGGACGTCGCCGTTTGCGATCTTGAACATGGCCAGGGACAGACCCCACAGCTCCATAGGGTCAATGCAGTGATAAAGCAGGCACTTTTCGTACAACTCGGCCCGCGCCGCGAGCACGTCATCGTACTTGTCCGCCACCTCCAGGCAGGCGCTCAGGTAGGCGTGCGGCGAGGCGAAGCGCCGCCGATCAAAGGTGGTCCAGGGGGTCCGCGGGGTAACGCACAGCGCGGCCTCGAGGATGCTGTCCACGGTGGCCTCGGGCCGGAAGGCCTCGGCGACGGTGGCGGCGAGAATCGCGGCGGCGGTCACGTCCAAGCCGCGCTGGTACATATAGGAGACGGCGACGGCGTCCAGGTAGGCGAACTCAGGGTCGGCCAGATGGTAGATGCCGACGGGCTCCATGCACATGACCGTGGAGCCGGTGACGGTCTTCCAGTGGCCGATGATGCGGGGGTCCCAGCCGGCCTTGATCAGGTCGTAAGCGTGGCCCATGCACAGGGTGAAAAAGTGGTTGCGCTGCAGCCGCGCGTCCCAGGTCTTGCCAAAGTGCCGTGCCATCACGGGCGCCCCGGCGCGCTCCAGGTAGGTGTCCACCAGCAGCATGGCCATCTGGTTGTCGTCCTCTCCCTCCAGGCGGGAGGGGTCCAGAACGGTGGTCACGCCGCCGGGATGAGCCGCGTCGATGTCCGTATAGGCCATGCACTCCACCGGCGACCCCATGGCATTGCCGATAGCTCCGGCCAGCAGATTGCCCAGGAGGCGGTCCTCCAGGAGCGTACTCTCCCCCACCGGCGTGGCGGCGAGGCGGTCTACCACCTGCACCATCTCGCGCTCGGTCTCCAGCCGCCGGCGAATAAGCTGGGCGAAGGGCAGCAGGTCCGCGATCTGCGGGGCGGCGTAGGCCTGCCACGCGGCCGGGAAGGCGTCCGGCCCGGCCAGCGCCCCCAGAATCGCCCCGGCCACCAGCGCGTTGACCGGATGCCCGCGGGTGAACCCGTTATCCACCCAGAAATGGCTGTCCGGCGAGATCGCCAGCGCCAGGAGCAACTCGCCGTCCCCCGCCGCCGCGAGCAGCGCGGGCAGCACCAGCCGCAGGGGCTGGTAGGCGATCCAGTTGCCCTCGTCGCAGTTCTCGAGCTTGTCGGCCTCGGAGAAGAACCAGGCCAGGAAGGCCTCGCGCGACTCGGCGAGGAGTTCCGCCGCAGTGTCCAGTTGCTGCCGGAGGCCCAGGTAGAGGTCGGGACATTCCGCCTGCGCCACCGCCAGCACGTCCGCCGCCACGGAATCGGCGGTGGCCTCGGGCGCCAGAGCGGCAGCAATAGCCGCGGCGCACAACGCGCACCAATCCGCCCCGGCTCGGCCCTGCGCAATCGAGGCGATCTCCACACCGTCCAGGTAAGCATAGGCGGGGTCGGCGGCGTGGTACAGCCCGACCGCGGGCATGGCCGCGGCGAAGAACCCGCAGGGCGCGGCCAGCAGGCCACTAATCCGCGGGTTCATGCCCTCCTTCAGGACCTCCTGGAGGGAGTGCAGCAGGTCGAAGCCGAAGGCGGGCACGGCGATGCCCTCGTCCTCGCGGAACAATTCGGCGTAATCCTCCGGAGCAATCCGCCCGCCCCGGCGCAGGTAAGCCTGCACGCCAATCCGGGCCAGCGGGAAGACGTTGGCAGACATCTGGCGCCCCGCCAGGTAATTAGTGGCTTTGCCGGGGGTGAAGACGATCCCGTCGACCGCCGCCGGATCGCCATAGCCGTTGTCGTCGGGATACATAGCCCGCTGCTCGGCAAAATGCGCACCCAAAAAGGCGCCGGTGAGACACCCGCAAACGCGGGTCTCCAGGGATAGAGCCATAAGAGGTCCTCCTGTGGAACGCGCCCAGCCAGGCGCGGTGAGTCCACAGGAGGATAATGCGACAGGGGGAGGCCGAGGGCCTCCCTGAGGGGAGGGGTTAGGTGCAGATGGATGGAGCGGGGGGCTAGGACACGAAGAAAGCCTCATGCATGGTCACCCGGCCGGACGGAACCTCGCCGGACAGGGGAAGAGACAGAAAATACTCAGCGGGTACGCCCTCCAGGATGAGTTCCGGCCTCGACACGAAGTCGAACCGGCAATAGTAGTTCGGATCGCCCGCCAGCGCGATACCCGCCGCGCCCTGGGCCTGCATCTGGCGGAGGCCCTCCCGGATCAGGGCCGATCCGAGGCCAGCGCGTTGGCGATCCGGGCGGACCGCCACGGGCCCCAGCATGTACCAGTCCCGGTTCTCGTCGTCTACCGGGAGGGGTGAAAAAGCGAGGTGCCCCACGATCTCTCCCTGCTCTTCACACACGAGAGACAAGCTCAGCGCCCCGGCCTCCCGAAGAGCCTCGACGACCTTGTGCTCGGTGGGGAGAGCGCCGGGTGGGTGCAGCGGATGGTTGAGAAAGGCGGCGTAGACGATCTCGCTGATCGCTGCGTAGTCTCCGGGTTCCTCGCTTCGGACAGTAGGTTCGATCACTGTAGCTTCCTCCCGGGCTGTGTTTCGGTCCGTTTTCGCTGGGGGTACGAGGGGGCACAACGAGCGTCCTGCTAGCGGAAATGCTTCAGCGAGCGCGCCCCGACCCGGACTTGAGGTAGCGCTCGAACTCAGCGGCGCGTTGCTCGTCGGCAAACCAACAGACGACGACGGCCTTCCACGGCATGTATTTCGAGGTGTGGGGCGACTTGCCCGCGTTGTGCGCTGTGAGGCGTTCGGGGAAATCATCGGTGCTGCCAGAGTAATAGCGAGAAGCATCAGAGATGCTTTGGAGGAGGTAGACGTACTTCAAGGCGATTCCTTTGAAGGACGACGAAATGCTTGGGTTTGTGGTTAGCAGGCCCTCCTTCGCGCCTCGGGGCGCTACGGCGGGCACCAGCCTTCGCTCGCGAACCCCAAAGACGAGCCGATCAAAGCTGGCTTGCCAGCCGTAGCTCGTCGAACGAAGTTCGGCGAGCGAAGGCTGGTGGAGGTGGCGGGAATCGAACCCGCGTCCGAAAAGGTGCGCCCAGAGTGTCTACGGGTGTAGTGCCTGTTTAGGTTTCGCCCTCGCCCTTGCCCAGGTACCAGGCAGACGAGCGCTAGCCGAACTTTTTTCTCCCCAGCCGTTCGTTCCGGCGACGGCGGCTGAGTATCCGACCTAGATTACCCCCGGATCGCAACCGATCGGCGAACTGCGGCGGAGGGGCTACTTACGCAGCCAGTGCCAAGTTATTGTTGGCGTTTGTGTTTTTCCCGCGTTTTACGAGATGACGGGAATCTCGACCCGCAACCCTGAACTACATGCCTCTCGTCAAGACCAGTCACCCCCACAGTTCCGTTCCGACTACGTAGGGGAACTACGTCACGGCTATTGTAGCACATCAAGGGCCAGACCGCATGATTCTCACTGACCCATGTTATTAGACAGCCGTCGCCACCGGTCAGTTCCCCGCGCCGCAGGTCTCCGCTACTCCGTGTAGAACAATGTCACATGGCTGTTTCCCTGCGACTGATAATCCTGCTAGGCGGGATGCTGGCTTTGGTTCCTAGTCCGGGGCGTACGGAGGAGGTTGTACCTATGAGGACTACCATGTATCGCGAGGGCGACCGAGTGCGGCTGGCAGGCGTCACCGGCTGGTTCGTGGGGGCGAAGGAAAGCTCGGTCCATGCCGCGCAGGAAGCGATCATGGCGGCGGCGGGCGAGGACGTGAGCTACGACTACCTGGTGGGGGTGTCCGGGGCTAGCCTTTCGCATGCAGCCAGTGCCGCCGGCCGACGACCAGCTACTCATGAATCTGCGGAGGTGACCGGTTGATGCCTACTATTGATGATCAGACGCTGGCTCAGAACTTGGTGCGGCGCGGGTTGCTTAATGACGCGCAGTTGGACGAGGCGCGGCAGGACGTCGAGTCCTCCGGCGGCACCTTGGTGCAGGCGCTGCTGCGGCTGGGGTACATCAGCGCGCATGAGATCGCGCAGGCGGTGGAGGCCGCGGTGCCGGAGCCGGTGGGGCTGCAGAGCGTGGTGGATGTAGGGTTGCCGGAATCGCCGGCGCCCGCGGGGCACGGGGGCGGGGCTAACTCCCTGGCCTCCTATGACGTGGATCCCGGCGCGGTGCGGGCTATCCCCCGGTCGCTCGCCGAGGAATATCAGGTGCTGCCGATTACTATGAGCGACGACCGGTTGCTTTTGGCCATGGCCGACGCTACCAACGTGCTGGCCATTGATGCAGTGCGGGTACGGACGGGGCGGCATGTGGAGCCGGTCCAAATTGACGGCGCGGAGTTGGCCAAGGCGATTGAGACGCAGTACAACGCCCAGGCGCGGGCGCGGGCCGCGGTGGCCCAGCGGGCGCGCGACCTGTCCGCCAGCGTGGTGGACATGGGCGGCGGCTCCGGCGGGGACAATGAACTGCTGGGGATGCTCGACCAGGCACCGGTGGTGCGAATCGTGGAGAGCATCGTGCGCGAGGCGGTGCGGCAGGGGGCTTCGGATATCCATATGGAGCCGCGGCACGACCGGCTGCAAATCCGCTACCGCATTGACGGCGTGCTGCAGACGCAGACGAACCTGCCGAAGGACATGCAGCAGTACGTGCTCTCGCGGATCAAGATTCTGGCCGAGGAGGACATCTCCGAGACGCGCAAGCCGCAGAGCGGGCGGTTTGAGTTCATCATGGACGACCGGCCGATTGACCTGCGCGTTTCCACCATGCCGACCTTCTGGGGCGAGAAAGCCGTGCTGCGGTTGCTGGACAAGAGCCGGGTGTTCGTCTCGCTCACGCAGCTCGGGTTTCAGCCGGACATGATGGAGCATTTCGAACGGCTGCTGCGGATGCCGCAGGGGCTGGTGCTGGTTACGGGGCCTACCGGCAGTGGTAAGAGCACGACGCTGTACGCGGCGCTGCATACGATCAACGACGACACCAAGAACATCACGACGGTCGAGGACCCCATCGAGTATGAGGTGGAGGGGCTTAACCAGGTGCAGGTCAACCAGCATATCGGGGTGGACTTTTCCGCGGTGCTGCGGGAGACGCTGCGGCAGGACCCGGACGTGATTCTGGTCGGCGAAATCCGCGACCTGGAGACCGCGCAGATGACTTTCCGCGCCGCCATGACCGGCCATTTGGTCCTGAGCACGCTGCATACCAACGACGCGCCCAGCGCCGCCACGCGATTGGCCGACATGGGGATTCCGCCGTACATCGTGGGCTCCTCGATGACCGGGGTGCTGGCCCAGCGGCTGGTGCGGCGCATCTGCACCCGCTGCCGGGCGCCGCATCAGCCGACGCCGCAGGAGCTGTCGGCGCTGGGGCTGACCGCGGAGTCCGCGGCCAAGATCAAGTTCTACTGGGGCCGCGGCTGCGCGCACTGCCGCAATACCGGGTACACCGGCCGCGTGGCGCTGTACGAGCTGATGATCATGAACGACGAGATCCGCCGGGCGCTGTCCAAAGGCGAGGACGCCTCGGTGCTGCGGCAGATCGCGCTGCGCAGCGGCATGAAGCCGCTGCGGTACGACGGGCTGGCCAAGGTGCATCAGGGCGTGACGACGGCGCAGGAAGTTATCGGG